>CAYWPM010000001.1:0-114278 GCA_964460235.1 uncultured Sediminibacterium sp.
TAAACGTGCCTCCGGTAATAGTGCCTGGTACAGTCAAGTTACCGATAGTAGCAGTCGTGCTGCTGAGGTTACCAGAGTTCACTGAACCAGTTACAGTCAGATTATTTAAAGAACCTATGCTAGTAATATTAGGCTGTGCACCCGTGGTCAACGTACCGCTGATCGTTGACATATTTGCCAAACCCGTAACCGTAATATTATTAAAAGTCGAGATCCCTGTAATACCCGCCAAAGTACCCGGCGACAAGGTTCCACTGATCATTCCAGCTTCGATCGTACCGGTTACCGACAAGTTATTTAACCTGCCCAGTGAGGTAATATTCGGTTGCGCCCCGGTTGTCAGGGTGCCCGCCAGCGTAGCCGCACTGATAGCGCCACTCGTTGTCACCGAAGTTGGTGTAATATTCCCTAAATTCAAGGTGATGGCAGGCGTAGTGGTGGGATTGGCCACTGTTGCAGATATCCCGTTGGCCCCCACTACAGATACCGCAGTAACACCCGTAGCAGGGACATTGCCCGTACGCACATAACCGCTTAACATGGCAGCTGTATCTGAATACTTGACAACTTTTGAAAGCATGGCGGCAGTATCACTCACACGCAGCAGGTTCCTGAGCATGTTGGCCGTATCCGTTACAAAAATAAAATTGCTGGACGCTACCTTACGTAAATTGCCATTCAGTGTAGTGACCACTGAATCTGTTCGCAGGCCAGTGCCTGACAAACTGATCTGCGAAATAGATCTGGGCTCCCACATGGCGGTTGCCGCATTCCATTGCAATACCTGGCCGGACGCCGGCAAGGTTCCGGATATCGCCCTTCCCACCAATTGGTTCGCATTCCAGATAGCGGCTGTGTTATCCGCTACGATCGTTAACGTGTTACCATTCTTGGTTACAGAAATTCCGTTGTTATCGCCGTTCACAGTAATATCTCCAAGTTCTCCGTTCAGTGTGGTTACACCACCGCTGAAAGTTCCGAACGTAACCCAGGCTCCTCCCTGGCGAACATAGAATTTGTCATCCCCGGTCTGATATACCAACATACCATTCACAGGCTGCAGGATCAATGCAGTATCAAATACACGCGGTATCAATAAGGCTTTGTTGGATGCGTCGATCTGTAAGGCTACACTGTTATTCAACACGGTAGTATTACCGATCACAATACCTTTGGCATTAACAATGAAGTTATTGGTCATCCGGAGGGTGTCGGAAGCACGATGCGTTCCCAGGTTATCTCCTAAGCGCTGCGCATTGGTTACTGTCACCAATGAGAAGAGCATGGCACAGATGACTATGACACGCCTGGTTAGATTGCTTCTCAACTTAATCACGATCAATTTAATTTCTCCGTTAGTCTATACTGTATTGAATAGCTCTGATAATGTCCGGCAAAACGATCATCCATGAGATATTCAATGTTTACTTAATTACTACTATTTTATACTGACTTCCCAATACCGGCACCGGCTGGTCCGTAAAATTGGCAAACCGGATCCGCACTATATCATCCTGCGCCACCCAGGCGCTATATACCGACCAGTTCAAATAATCATCCTGTGGCGTAACAATGATAGGATCTCCCTTCCGTACTCCCGGAACGGACACTGTAACGATCGCAGTCGTATTGGGAGGGATATTCACATTGGTTCCACCCACCACATTCAGGTTCAGGTTAAAATTGGTAATGGTCGTTACGGCCTGATTGGCCGCTTGCGGTGTTTGCCAGTTCACATTACCCAGGCTATCCGTGATCAGGAACGTATTGGGCGGTCCCGGCTGGATGCTCGTATTCACATTCGTAACACTCGCATTACCTGCAAATAAGGCATAGGGTACACTCAGCATCTGCGTAGTACCCATATCCAGGTAATTATCGGCCGCTACCCACCAGGCAGCAGGAACCGATGGCTCAACCGCCACTTTGGTATTCAGAAAGAAGGGACCGTTTCCCCAGTCGATCTTTCCAATGTCCTGCAAAGTTGTTGTAGCTGATTTGGTACCCCGGCCGATCACAACCGTGAATACACCGTCGTCATTCGAATTACTCACGTGCGACTCTTCCCATACCTTGGGTCCATTGGTGGGAGAAGACTGGTATATGATGATTTTTGTATAGATTTTGCGGTTTTTGGCCACATTTCCCAAAGGATCCTTGGCCACCAGCTGGTAGTTCATAGCAGGAGGAGGTTGTGCAATGATCGTTCCGGCCATAAAAACCAGAGAGGCGATCAGCAAGGTCCTGACTAAAACGAGTTTCATAAAATTAATTTATATGAACTAAAATCTATATAAAACGGATTTGACTGACAATATATTATACATATATCATCCCATTAGGAAATAGTTTTTCATAGGATAAGAATTCCAAAGAATGGTTTTTCATAGGATATATGGGGAATCAGAAATAGTTTTTCATAGGATATATGGACTATTTACCCCCCAGTAAATGAATAGTTGCACGTTCAAATCACAATTCCCGACAGGCCTTAACTGTAGTTACGTTACTACAAATGTACCGATTAAGGTCTAATCCCTCTCCCCGCTACGATTATAATTTTATCAACTTCAAATTATAATGCTGGTTCATAAAATCAACACCGATCGCGTACACACCAGCTGCATAAGTGCCCACATTCAGGGTATAACCCGCCTGCAGTTCCTTCATGGGTACCATCTGGTTCATCATCACCCGGCCTTCCATACTCACGATCCTTACCTGGCAAAACAGGTTCGCATCAAACTGCCCCTCACATTTCAGGATACTGGTGCTTCGGGTAGGGTTAGGATATACATTCAAAGAAGTCATGCTCACCAGCACCGTAGCTACCGGCGGCACTTCTGTACAGGAAGCACCAAATACCCCTTTGGCATTGGTGGACTGCGATAACGTGGACAAACCGGAAGAGATATTCAAACACTTCCCTTTACCATCACCTACAAATGGACTCCCCCCGGCAGTGGTCACCGAACCTGCAGACATCGCAAAAGATGAGATGCTGTAAGTTGCCTGTGCCATCCCCGTTGCGTAGGTAAGCATCAGCACTATAAAGAGATATATGATCTTCTTAATAGGCATAATATACTTCGCGCTGGGTTTTCATGTTCAGGGTATATTCTATGTCCAGTTTATCCGACGAAACATCATTGATGATAAAAGTGATCGCTACAGGACCCGCAGGGTTATTGAGGAAGGTCTCATACAGGGTCTCGCCGCCACCGATCAGTTTCCAGGTGCCATTATAGCCATCAGAATTCACGAAAGAACCACGGGGCCTGGTGGGATCTGTATTGGTAGGATCGATTGTATAGGTCTTGGTGAACCGGAGCTGCGCATCTGTGAGTACCTGCTTTACCGCATTCACATAGACCTCTTTCAGGTGCCAGTATTTGTTACCTGCACCGGTGAGATAACCCACCACTTTTTCTTCTCTTGTTTCCGGCACTTCGGAACTCTTGGTACACCCCGTTAAAAGGAAGATGCCAAGCAGAATGAGTAAAGTGGTTAGTCTTGTTTTCATAATATCTTATCAAAAGCTGTCTTAATAAACTTTTACTTACCATCCGGCAGCTTATAGGCAGCCAGGGCCGTTTTTCAGAAAATGTCTGATGTAAGCAGGTTAACAGAGGGAACTATTCTTTAATAATGCGAATAACACGGTCCGGGACCCGATTTCGGCAGGAAACCGATCGATTCGGGTGGATGTAGCGTTGAACTTCCATTAAAATCAAAGAATACGAATAGATTGGATTGTAAAGACTAGCTTTTACAAGGACTTGGATTGGATTTGTAACTACTTAAGAAGTATCCGGTAGTGATTACACTACAAATGTATAGATAACCAACCACATTTGTAGTGATTTCCCAAGTTTTTTTTCAAAAAAAGTCTACAAAATAAAAAAGGCCCTGATAATCAGGGCCTTAGCAAATGATATAGAATTACTTAATTTATACCTTGAAGTGAGAGAACGCTTTATTAGCTTCTGCCATACGGTGGGTGTCTTCTTTTTTCTTGAAAGCAGCGCCTTCGCCTTTGGCGGCAGCCATGATCTCATTGGCCAGCTTATCTGCCATGGTACGGCCATTCCTTTCGCGGCTGTAGCGGATCAGCCATTTCATACTCAGGGATATCTTACGATCAGCGCGAACCTCAGCCGGGATCTGGAAGGTAGCACCACCGATACGGCGGCTACGTACTTCTACAGAAGGGGTAACGTTAGCGATCGCCTTTTTCCAAACCTCATATCCATCTTCACCAGTAGCTTTGGTCACTTTATCCACCGCATCATAGAATATATTGATCGCGGTGCTTTTTTTACCCTGCCACATCAGGTTATTGATAAAACGGGTAACCAGTTTATCGTTAAAACGTCCGTCTGGTGCGAGAGGTAATTTTTTGGCTTGTGCTTTACGCATGTTCTAATTTTTACTTTCGGCTGAATTTCTTCAAGTATTAAAACTTTACTCAGCCTTTTATTGAGAAATTATTTTTTGACTTTTTCTTTCTTAGTACCGTATTTAGAACGGCTTTTCTTACGGTCTTTCACACCAGCAGTATCCAGGCTACCACGTACAATGTGGTAACGTACACCCGGTAAGTCTTTTACACGACCACCACGGATCAGTACGATAGAGTGTTCCTGCAGGTTATGGCCTTCACCCGGGATATAGGCGATCACCTCTACCTTATTGGTCAAACGCACTTTCGCAACTTTACGCAGCGCTGAGTTTGGCTTTTTAGGCGTAGTAGTGTACACACGGGTACAAACACCACGACGTTGTGGACATGCATCCAAAGCCCTGGATTTACTCTTAGCCCTGATAATTTCGCGACCTTTTCTTACTAATTGCTGTATTGTAGGCATTCTAAACCGTTTAAAATTTCGGACGGCAAAGGTAATGGCTGGATCGGAAAAACCAAAATGTTTTCCAAAGTTTTCCTGCCAAATGTCCAAAACAAGGGTATCTATGCACAAAATGAGCCTTCCGGGAAACCTTTTTTGTGGATAAGAAAGTCTCCCCGACCACCTACCCGGGTATAACTACTTGCCCGATCACCCGTTTTAGCACCCAGTTTGACCAATGGTCTTGTATTTGGGCCATCCCTCCGCTAATTTCAACCTGTAACCCTTCCCAACTGGATCATTCTTCCATTTTCAAAGATACCCAGATGCGAAGTTTTTTCCTGATCCTGGCCAGCCTCTGTTTGGGAGGAACCTCCCTTTGCCTGGCCCAAACCGGCCTGGTACCGGTCCTGTACACCACGGCCGGATCTGCCTATACCCAGAATTTTGACGGTTTGCCGGCTTCCGGCAGCTTCTCCCTTACGGGGAAGGGATCTTTTACACTCTCGGAAACCCCTATACGGGCCCTGAACCTGGGGGGCTGGCAACTACTGATGACGGCAGGATCGAATGCCAACGCCAGTTTTGCCACCGGCACAGGCAGTTCCACCGGCAATGGCGTGTACAGCCTGGGAAACGCCGGCTCAACAGACAGGGCCCTGGGTTCACTGGCTTCCGGTACCGGCATCTATGCATTTGGACTGATCCTGACCAACCAGACCGGATCCATCCTCAACAGGTTCACCGTGAGTTTCACAGCAGAACAGTGGCGAAAAGGAGGATCTTCCAATAAAAACACCTGGACCTTCCGGTATAAAACGGGTACACTGAACCAGTTATCAGATACCGGGCTGATCGCTGAGCCAGGTCTTGATTTCAGCTCCCTGGTATCCACCAGCCCGGCCAGCAGCCTGAACGGCAACCTGCCCAATAACCAGCAGCGGATCTCGGTTACCCTTACCGGCATCAGCTGGAAAAAAGGGGAACAATTGTTACTCCGTTGGGATGATGCCGACGAAAATGGCAGCGACGACATCATGGCCATGGACGATTTTGCCTTCTCAGCCGATCTGAACAGCGGCCCTCCCCTGCTCAGTAATGCCAATGCAGATTCCATCACCTCGAGGTCTGCCCTGTTATCCGTTCTGGCGGATGATCATTTCCAGAACACATCTCTCCGTTTATATTATGATACCTCTGTGACTTTTAACAACCCAACCCTGTTACGGCCTGTGCCGGATACCTTGCCAGGAGGCAGCGGGAACACGGTTATCACAGCAAGGGTAAACGGCCTTGTACCGGGCAGGTCCTATTACTATTATTTCACCGCGGCCAACCTGCATGGAAGTGACAGCAGCAGCATCAACAGTTTCACCACTGCGGTTGATGTCCCTTCTGTTACCACGCTGGCTCCTTCCGCCATCACATCATCCACAGCAGTATTGGAAGGATCCGTTTCAGATGAAGGGGGTGCCCCTGTTACCGACAAGGGCTTTACCTGGAAGGTCGTTGGCAACAGTACGGCAGAGGCGCAGGATATCCCCATGGGATCGGGCTCAGGCGACTTCTCTCTGACCATCCGCGGGCTCCCATCAGGAAAACAGATCGAGGTCAGGGCCTATGCCATCAATAGTGGTGGTAGATCGTATGGCAAGGCCTATACATTCGTTACACCGGTTACCATCCTGTCGCTGGGCAGTTCATCCAACACAAGAACCAATGCCGCCCAGGTCAGCTTTCTGTTACTGACCAGCCATACGATCAGCGGCCTGCATACTTCCCATTTTGCACCGGTCAGCGAAACGATCACGGGAGCAGCCATCACATCCCTTGCAGGAGATACCTCACGATATATGATCACAGTTTCCACGGGTAATGGCGATGGTATCTTATCCATCCGCTTCCTGAATGACAGCGGCCTCTCGGTACCTATCGACAATACGCCATACACCGCAACTACTTCGTACCAGGTAGACAAAACACCCCCACTGATCAGGCAGATCCGTATCCCTGATACGCTGGTGAAGATCGCAGACACCATTCGGGCCAGCCTCAGCGTTATGCCGGATAAAGAAAAGTTCCGGTTATTATCCGGAACGATCGCCGGTTTTCCGCTGAAGGATCTTACAAAACTGAACGACAGCAGTTATACTGCGTACAGTGTTGTAACCAATACCGGGAAAGAGATCGACGCAGCAGACAGTATCCCCGCAATGATCTCCTTACAGGATGAGGCCGGCAACACAACTGCATACCAATTGGGTATCCACCAGTCTAACGACAGGATCGACGCACGCAAACCCGGTATCCTTTCTGTCAAACACCCGCCAAGGGGTTTCTACAAAAAAGGGGACACACTGGATTTTTGTATACAGTTCTCAGAAAAAGTATGGCTGCGCAACGGAAGTCCCTCTCTTACACTCACGATCGGTACCCGCTCCCGGCCTGCCATCTACGTAAGCGGATCGGGCACCGACAGCTTGTTATTGCGCTATCTCATTCAACCGGGTGATTCCGATGCCGATGGCATCAGAACAACTTCTTCCCTCAACATGGGGAATTCATTACTGACAGACACGGCAGGCAATACAGTCATCAACAGCTTTACCAACACACTACCCGAAGGAGCCATTCTTGTGGATGCAGTGTTACCCACAGTTACACTTGTTGATCCGCCGATACCCAACACCTACCGGACTGGTGACACCCTGCGTTTCCGCATCCGTTTCAGCAAAAAAGTATGGGCGGACACGTCCCTTGCCATTCCTTCCTTTGAACTTATTATAGGCAGCAGAACAAGATCTGCGGTCTACCTATCAGGCAGCGGCAGCAATTCGCTTATTTTTTTCTACAGCATCCAACGGGGCGATACAGACACCAATGGCATCAAACTTGCCAATGCTATTATCGACAGTGTATTTTCTTTACAGGATTCTATCGGCAATCCCGTGAACCCTGTACTTCGCAACATCGGGAACCTCGATAGTGTTTTCATCAATCCTGTCAAAACAAACATCAGCGGATTCCAATTTCCGGAAGAGCACATATACGCAGCGGGTGATTCGTTATGGTTTGTGGTGAACTACACAGACACGGTATGGATCAACCCAGCTATTCCGCTTCCCTATCTCAATCTCAGCACTGCCTCCGGCAGCCGGAAAGCGATATACGTAAAGGGTTCGGGAACAAACCAACTTTTCTTTGCGTACAGGGTTCAGGCCGGGGATGCGGATAAAAAAGGCATCGACCTGCCAGCTGTTATCAGTCCCGGTCAGGCAGCAATTACAGATGAGAACGACAATGCCCTAGCCCTCAACCTGCCTCTCCCGAAAACCGCTACACGCATCAGGCTGGATGGCATCGCGCCAAAATTTGTTTCAGCAGGGATAGATACGATACAGGTCTGCGGTAGCAGTACACCGGTTTCCTTATCATCCTATCTCACTATTACAGACGAGGAGATCAATGACACGCTTACCTGGGAGATCAGGCCCGGCTCCCGCACAGCATTGATCACCGGAAATCATTTCACTACAACAACAAAAGGAAAAAATACCAGGCCGGAAAATATCCAGTACCAGGCATCGGAACATGCAAGCGGTATCGACACCCTCATTGCGATCATCAGTGATGGAATCAACCGGTCTGTCAAACATATCCTTGTCCAGATCACCCCTGTGATCCGTAACAACTTCATTGCCGGACCCGAGATGATCTGTACCAGTGAAGCAACGCCTGTGCTGCAGGGATCTGCTCCGGAAGGAGGGAACGGCATCTTCACATTTGCATGGGAATCAACTGTGCTGCCGGACAAGAAGCCCTTCAGTAAAATGAACGGTCTTGAAAAAAATGTCATACCACCTGCATTCACCGAAAGCAACTGGTTCAGGAGGATCGTGGCGTCGGGCGCCTGTACGGACATATCCACTCCCATCCGGATCATTGCAGTCAATAAGGGCCTGTGGTTGGGAAAAGAAACCAACAGCTGGCATCAGCCCGGGAACTGGTGTGGTGCCGCGATACCCGGCCCTGCTACACCGGTACATATCTACCCAGGCACCCGCTATCAGCCGGAGATACAGGACACGGCCAGTTGTGGCTATTTGTTCATGCACCAGAACAGCAAGCTCCGCATTGAGCATGTATTAAGCATCAGCGGCGGGATCATTGCCGGAGAACAGCAGATCGATGCCAGCAACGGAACACTTGTTTTACAGGATAGCGCACAGCAAACGATCTCCGGAAGTTCATTTTTTCAGAACAGGATACAAGGGTTGCAGATCAATAATCCCGGTGGTGTTCAGCTAACAGATAGCATGTTCATCAGCAGGGAACTCAGTTTGCAGAAAGGTGTTTTGTATACTGGAGATCGTTTACTGATGCTGCCAGGCGCGCGTATCGGCGCTTCGGCAGCCGGCACTGGCATATCGGGAAAGGTCAGCACTGTGCAGCCTATCACAACAGGCAGAAGGGTCTTTCACTTACTCGGTCATCCTTTCACGCACAGCATCGGCCTCTCCATGATCGCAGACAGTGTGGACATCACCGGCAAAAACGGAAGCCAGAATGGTTTTACTAACAGCCAGACACAAGCACCTTCCGCATTTTATTATGATCCGCTCAAAGGCAACGATTCCACCGGAGTTGAAACGGGTTGGACCGCCTTCACACATACCAATGGACTGGCAGAAAACAACTGGGCACCAATGCAGGGCATCCGGTTACTGGTAAGAGGCAAACCCGGCCAGGGACTTGACGGAAGACCCGCCGGTAACGGCACACAGGGTACTTATCTGCCCTTACCAGTGAACCTGCGCTACACAGGCTATATACATACCGGAGATCAGGAACGACTGCTCCCCGCTTCACAGGATGGCGCATATCATGTGATCGGGAACCCTTACCTGTCCAATCTCGACCTGTCAAGGACCAGCAGGAGTAGTGGCGTCAGCAGGCATTACTGGTTATGGCATCCCGGCCTGGGCAAACAGGGTGGGTACAGCAGTTACCCGTTCGCAGTGAATCATATTCTACCCGCTTTTGGCGCTTTTCTGGTTGAAACAATGGCAGGCGCCCAGCAGCAGATCCTGTTCACCGAAAACAGCAAATCTGCAGAACCCGCCAGCGATCCGTTAACACCGGTCAGCATCGACGACTGGTACCATATAGAACTCAGACTGGAAAGTGACAGCATCCTCTGGGACCGCCTGTTATTACTGCAAATGGACAGTGCCCGTTTTGGTTACGACCGGAATGATGCATCGAAACTGCTGAATCCGGATGTCAATTTCTATAGCCTCACCTATACCGGTAAACAATTATCGATCGATGCCAGGCCTTTTACCAACGAATCAACGATACCGCTGGGTCTGCAATGCCTGCAACCCGGGATCTTCCGGATACGGGTGTCGGCAGTGAACCTGTCTGCTTCCAACATCCTGATGCTGCACGATAAACTATTGGATAAATGGACACCTTTACACCAGGACAGCAACTACCGTTTCCTGGTAAGAATGGATACACTGACACAGGGGAACGATCGCTTTGAGGTCTGCAGCCGCAAAAAACAGGAAGAGCCATGGTTCTTACCCGAACCGATAGAAGTAACCTTATACCCAGTGCCGGTCAAAGACCGGCTTTACCTGACATACCGGGCAAAAGAAAAAGGGAATACCACTGTCCGGATCTTGGGTGTATCCGGCAGGCCGATACAAAGCTTGTCACTGAGCACCCAAAAGGAAGGGCAAACATGGATACCACTGGCAGGCCTGACCAAAGGTATATACCTGCTTGAGCTGCGTTGCGGTAATTATCGCTGCAGCAGGGCATTCATCAAAGACTAATAAAAAAATCGCCACAGTATTACAGTGAACCTGCAACCTGTGGCGATCAATGATTCCTGGTGATCTATCAGATCCTGAACATCCAGCCGTGGGTATCGGGAGCTTCTCCCTTGCGGATGGCATCCAGGCGTTTTTTCAGGCCTTTGGATACTTCCCAGGTGTCGGTGTCAAAATGCATGATATAATCCTTGTACTTCAATTCCTTGATCAGTGAAATGGTGGCCGCTGTGCCGGTACCGAACACTTCGCGCAGCTGACCTGCTTTATGGGCAGCGATCAGTTCGTCTACGCTGAATTTCTTTTCCACCACTTCCAGTCCCATTTCTTTTAAAACGGTAATGGCGCTGTCGCGGGTAACACCAGCCAGGATCGTTCCATCTTCCAGCGAAGGTGTGATGGCTTGGTTGCCGATGATGAAGAACACGTTCATGGTACCTACTTCCTGCAGGTATTTGTGTTCAAAAGCATCTGTCCATAAAACCTGGTCGTATCCCTGTTTTTTGGCCAATGCCGTTGCATGCATACTGCCGCCGTAGTTACCGGCATTCTTGGCAAATCCAACCCCACCGGGTGCTGCACGGGTATAGGTCTCTTCCACATAGATCTTCATCGGTGCTGCATAGTAAGGACCGGTTGGACTGAGAATGATGATGAACTTGTACGTTTCAGAAGGTTTTACCCCGATCACCGGATCGGAAGAGAACATAAAGGGGCGGATATACAGGGAGTGCTCCGGCAAAGAAGGCACCCAGTTCCTGTCGAGATCGATCAGCTGACGCATCCCTTCAATAAAGATCTCTTCGGGTACGGTTGGCATTTCCATCCTTTCCGCAGAAATATTGAAACGCCTGAAATTATCGTAGGGTCGGAAGATAGCCACCTGTCCATCCGCTTCCTTGTAGGCTTTGATACCTTCAAAGATCGCCTGGCCATAGTGCAAAGCTGCCAGTGAGGGCTCCATCAGAAGAGGTTGGTACGGTTTGATCTCCACATTTTTCCATTCGCCGTTCACATAATCCGCTTCCAGCATGTGGTCTGTAAAATACCGGCCAAATGGCAGGTTCTCCAATGAGGTTCCTGTTAACTTACTCGTCTCAACTTTCGAGATCTTTATGCCTGCTGCTGCTACCATAGTTTTATATTTGACGCAAATAAACAAAAAAATCAAAAACTAACGACTGTTAATATTTTCAACGGTATGAGTGAAGAAAATACACGGTTACCCGATTTCCTGCTCGCGGATCTGTACAAGAACAGTCTGGTTATAACCGAAGATGAACCGAAGGCGGAGAGGAAAACGCCCCAACCAGAGAACCCGGCCAGTGAGCGTCAGTGGTATCTGGGCAGCAATTTACGAAAAATTACGCTTCTGGTAAGCGAAAAAGACGCTGTGTACCTGAAAGATGAGTCGCTGAACTTCCTATCAGCCATCCTGGGTGCCTGCAAACTGAATCTGGGGGATGTGGCCATTGTGAACTGTTATACCGAACCGGTCACCTACCCTCTGTTACAGGAAAAGCTGCAACCCGGTTTTCTGCTTTTATTCGGCGTGAATGCCCGCGATGTGGCATTGCCCTTTACCATACCACATTACCAGGTACAGAAATACGATAACTGCCAGATACTGCTGGCCCCTGCACTGGAGACCATGCTGGGCGCATCGCAGGAAGCCAAACTCGAAAAAAGCAAACTCTGGCTCTGCCTGAAAAAAATGTTCAACGTGTAAATGCCCCTGGCCCTGCCGAAAACAGCAACCATTATGTCAACACTCATTTTTGCCACGAATAACCAGCACAAGGTAGACGAGATCCGTTCCGTGATCGGTTCCTCTTTCGATATCATTACCCTGAAAGAAGCCGGCATCGATATTGATATTCCCGAGCCCCATGATACGCTGGAAGCCAACGCTTCTGAAAAATCGCAGACCATACACCGTTTGACCAATCAGGACTGCTTCAGCGAAGATACCGGCCTGGAAGTGGAAGCCCTGCAGGGTGAGCCGGGGGTAAAAAGTGCCCGTTATGCAGGTGACGGCAGGGATTTTCAGCAGAACATCGATAAACTGTTGCAGAAACTCGGCAATAATCCCAACCGGGCAGCCAGGTTCAGGACCGTGATATCACTGATCCTCAACCAGCAGGAATACCTGTTCGAAGGCATCTGTACCGGAAAGATCGCGGAAGACCAGAAAGGCAATCAGGGTTTTGGTTACGATCCGGTCTTCATACCCGACGGTGCCACCAAAAGTTTTGCCGAAATGAGCCTCGAAGAAAAGAACCAATACAGCCACCGGCAGAAAGCCGTTACCCAACTGATCAAATTTTTACGCAATACCAGGTTATGAACCGCATCAAACTAGATCTACCCGATCAATTTTCCTTTGCCATTACCCTCCGCATACGGGTTACAGACCTGAACTATGGCGGCCATGTGGGCAACGACAGTTTTCTCGCACTGATACAGGAAGCCCGGCAACAATACCTGTTATCCTTCGGTTACCGTGAATTATCAGTGGGTGGTGTGGGACTGATCATGGCCGATGCAGCCATCGAATTCAAAAAAGAGCTGAGCTATGGCGACGAGGTGAAGATCTCTGTACAAGCAGCTGATTTCGATAAACTGGGATTCGATCTTTTTTACAAAATGGAAGTCATGCAGGATGCGGAATGGGTACTTGCCGGAAAAGCGAAGACGGGCATGATGTGTTACGATTACCAAGCCGGGAAAAAAGTATCCGTGCCCGAAGAAGTGGTTACCAGGTTATCTGCCGGCTGATCAACTGTTCCAGATACGCCAGCTTTCCTCTGCCTGCAGCACCAGCATTTCCTGCCCGTTCTGTACGCTCGCACCTTTTGCCTTACCCTTTGCCAGGAACCTGGTTTCTGCCGGATTATAGATCAGGTCGTACAGATGATGCAGTGGCGTTAAGCATTGATATGGCAGCGGCGGACATTCTTCCACGTTCGGGTACATACCCAATGGTGTTGTGTTCACTATGAGATGATGGGAAGAGAGCAACGCTTCATCCACCTGTTCATAGGCAATGGCCTGGTCCGAAGCGGTACGCGAAACATATTGAACCGCGATGCCCAGTTGTTGCAGCACGTACACCACCGCAGCGGAAGCGCCACCGGTTCCCAATACCAATGCCTTGGTATGATGGGCTTTCAAAAAAGGCCGCAACGACTGTTCAAAACCTACCACATCGGTGTTGTGCCCTATGCGTTTCCCGTCCTTTATGTTCACACAGTTACAGGCGCCAATGGCTTTTACCACGGGAGAGACCTCATCAACAAAAGCCAGCACCTGTTTTTTGTAAGGGATAGTGATATTAAAACCGCGCAGATCTTTCTTTGACTGCAGCACATCGGAAAGCGCAGCGATATCGGGCAGGGAAAAATTCTCATACACGCAATCGGTCAATCCCAGCCTGGCAAACTTTTCAGTGAAATATTTCTGTGAAAAAGAGTGTGATAAAGGATATCCCAGCAACCCGAAACGACGCATGATTTATTTTTTAGTGAGATATAGATCAAAGGTATCTCCTCTCAATCCGATACGCATGGCTTCCAGCGGGATCACTTCATTGGGAGCGATATTACCCAGGTTCACATTACAACCAATGAGTTCGAGGAAGTACAACTGTTGCGCTTTCTGCGGCGCCTCCCAGATGATCTTTTCGGCGGGGATCTGTGTCAGGATCTCCTGCACCAGTCCTTCCCTCACTTCACCACTGCCCCGGTAAATACCCACATTACCCGCTTCCCGGGCCTCTGCGATCACATAAGAGGAACCCGCTTCCAGTTCTGCACGCATCAGTTCGATCCATTTGTAGGGAGGGATGATATGTGCGGCATCCTTACTGCCCACTTCACTGAGTACCGTTGCATGTTTGGTCAGTTTTTCAATGTATCCGCATTTTTCTGCATGGGGTATGCTCACAGAACCATCACTCACTTCCACATATTTGATGCCGTAATCCTTGCACACGGAAATATAATCGTCGAACTGGTTGCGGATCAGGAACGCTTCGAACAAAGTGCCCCCGAAATAGATGGGAATGTTATAGGAATGATATACTTCTATCTTCTGTCGCAGGTTGGGCGTTACGAACGATGTACCAAAACCCAGCTTAACAATATCCACATGCGGACCGGCCACACTGACAAAATCATGTACTTCGTTAATGCTAAGTCCCTTGTCCATTACCATTGTCAGTCCTGAGGTTCTTGGCTGCGAGGTACGTTCGGGGATCTGGGTGAGGTTAAAATTCATAGTTCATTACATTTTTCCGGCGCAAAAATACAAGAAACAGATGAGTGTAGGATTCATGGATCGGTATCGCTGCAAAAAACGATCAGATCTTTCTGCCTTTTTTGTAACGCGCCACAATATCTACCACCAGGTTATTCTGGAGGATGGAAGGATTGAGTTCGATGAATTTCTTTAACTGGCGCGGAGCTTTATCCATGGCCATTTCCAGTTTCTGCAAAGCATCTTTTGACTTGCCCTGCGCAAACAGGATGGTACTGTAATAGAACAGGAATACCGCTTTGCCATCGGTGGCTTTCATCGCTGCAAGGCACTGTTCAATGCCTTCTTCATACAGTTCCGCTTTGATGAGACAACGGATCAGCGCTTCCCAACCCGCCACATTTTTGGTCTTGTGACGCACCACCGTACCGAAATACTGGATCGCATCCTTGTACTGGTGCAGGTGCATCTTACATTCTCCCATGGCCAGGTTATACTCTGGTATGGAACGATGGATCCGCATGGCATTCTCCAGTTGCTTCACCGCCGACTGCCATTGCTCTTCCAGCATATAGGTAACGGCGATCTTATAATGCAGTTTGCTGTCGTCAGGGTTCAGGTGTACAGCTTTTTTATAATGGAACCTGGCCTGGGCATAGTTACCCATCCGGTGGTAACAGTGGCCGATGGCTTCATAGATCACATCTTCCGGCCGGGTAAGTTCCAGCACTTTCTCCAGCACCTCGATCGCCTCCTTGTATTTACGCAACCGCAGGTAGGCATCGCCCATATTGCGGTAGGCATAGTCGAATTTTTCGTCGATGGCCACCGCATACTGGTAGGCATCGATCGATTTTTCGTAGAGTTTCAGTCCCTGGTAGGCGGCAGCCAGGTTGAACCAGGCCAACTCGCTGAAAGGATATTCCTCAATGATCTGCTGGTGCAACCGGATACTTTCCTCGTTTCGCCCGGTAAAATCCGTCCAGAAACAGATCTTATACAAAGCTTCTTCGTTGTTGGGCTCCGCTTCCAGTACCAATTTCAGGCAGTCGAACACTTTGTCGAACTCCTCATAATCGTCGTACACATCCGCCAGCTCGAACAGGAGATCGATCTTTTCCTCGCCTTCGAACAGGTCCAAGGCAGCTTCTAGCAGTTCCACCGCCTTAGCTTGTTGATCAAGCGCCAGATACGCATCTGTTTTTAAAATATATAGATTCAGGTCGCGGCTGTCATAGAGTTCGGCCATTTCCAGCACGTCAAGGGCTTCCCGGTATTTACGGGTGGCCAGCAGCAGGTCTGCCTTTTTGATCATCAGTTGAGAAGAATAGGGGAATTGCGACAAACCTGTCTCCGCGGCTTCCAACGCCTCCGGAAGGTCATCTTTTTCGTCAAAATAGTCGATAATGCGCTCAAAAGCATCCTCTTCCAGGAAAGCATGGGTTCTGCCATTCTTGAGATTCTGGTACTGCCTGAGTAGTTCTTTTAGCTCTTCGCGGTCTTCGCGATACGGATTTTCTCGCATTGGCTATTAGGTTGATACAATTTATGGATAAAAAATCAGCTTTTTCAGGCTTTTTTGTAACTTTTTGGGGTTGTTAACGTTTGTTAATAAAATGAGAATTGTGTTGGTATTAAGAAAAATGATAACTTTGTAAAAATGAAACGTACCCAAAACATCAAAAAACTTGGTTTTTGTGCCCTGCTGCTTATGGGCATACAGGTGGCTTATGCGGCGTTCTCATTTACAGGAATCGCGGATGAAAAGATCAGGACCAGCAAATATTCCTTCAAACACCTGAGCTCCTTATCGCACAAAAGCCTGTCTTTCTCCTCTCTCAAGTCGAGCCTGCAGTACAAAGGACCGCAAACCTCTGTCTCCAAGGAGAACAGCAACGTTACGGAAGTAAGTTCTATGCTGCGTTACGATAACGGGAATACAACTTATGTATATCCTTACAAGTTCAAAGTAAAGGCGCCTAAGTTCAAAACGCCAGCTCCTCCACAACACTAATTCAGGATACGATATCCGCTTACCGGGATATCAAAACGTGAAGCCTGTACCGGGCTAAGATTGATTTTCGTGGCCGTATACCTGATCTTTTTGCCATTGGGTTCCTGCGATTCAAATTCCAGTACAAAACCGGGAATATCCTTGAACTGGTATTCGAACTCCTTTACCGATGGAACAATGGCAGAAGCATAATACAGGGTCAGCACCGAACCGTCTTTCAGCTGTATCAACGCTTTTTTGCATTCATACCCCAGGATGGTCTTGGTATCTGAGCTGACCAGCGATACGGTCATTCCCTCATATTTTTTATTCTCTTCCAGCCACTTGGGCCTGTCCAGCCTGGTCATGAACTTATTATTCCCGAATTCCCGCAGGATCACTGCAGTGCCGGTTGACTTGTTGTAGATCAGTGACTGTGTGAAGGAAGGGCTCACCAGGTCGGCGCGACTGTCGTTCCCTTTGATATAAACATTCTTGGTACTCGCCTTCAGCGATTCAGATACATCCTTATCCATGGCACCATCTTCTGCACTGATGGCATAACTGATGGTACAATCTGCGATCACCCTTTGCGCCTGCACGCCGGTAAGCAGCAGGCAAACTGCCATTACGGAAAGAAAAAAATACTTCATGTGCTCTTGTTTTCTGCTATCAGGTTCTTCCCCAAGATACTCAAAAAATGATGCCGGTCACGGCCGCATACTGTTAAAAAAATTGGGGAATCCCTGAGCAGGTGTAACGCCCGGAATTCCCCAATGCTGCAAACGATTTGTTTATTTCTTTTTCTGCGTCTTGTCTTTCAGGTCCTGCAGTTTTTTCTGGCTCTCCATCATCTGCTCATAACGCTCCTGCCACTTGCTTTTGGTTTTCGGGGCCTTACGTTTCTCTTCTATCTTGGCCAGTATCTTGTCGTGATTGATGATATAGTTCTGGATCACGAACTGTAATCCCAGGGTCACCACGTTGGAAACCGTGTAGTACCAGGTCAGGGCCGAAGGCAGTTTGTTGAAGATGAACAACAGCATGAACGGGAAGATATACGGCATATACTTCAATGCCGGATTATCCTGGGTTGGTGTCATGCTCATGTTGTAGATCGAGATCAGGAAGCTGGTCACCACCGCAGTGATGGTGAACAGGCTGATATGGTCACCAAAGGCCGGGATATGGAATGGCAACTGCGCAATGGAGTCGTAGGATGACAGGTCATGGCTCCACAGGAACTCCTTGCCCCTCAGGCTGATATTCGAATTAAAGAAGCTATACAAGGCAAAGAAGATCGGGATCTGCAGCAAAGCCGGGATACATCCACCCAAAGGATTCACACCCGCTTCGCGGAACAGTTTCATCTGCTCCATGGCAAAACCCTGTTGGTCGCTGCCGAACTTCTTTTTCAGCTCATCCAGTTCCGGACGCAGTACTTTCATCTTTGCCCCACTCAGGTAGCTGCTGTAGGTCAGCGGCGCCGTTACCAGGCGGATGAACAGGGTCAGCAGCAATACCACCCATCCGTAATTCTTCACAAAACCCGCGAAGAAGTCAAACACATTCATGATGATGTATTTGTTGATGGGGCGCACAAAAGAGTACATATCACGGCCCAGGTTCACGATCCTGTCCATTTCCGGGGCCTGCTTCTTGAGTATATTGTAATCGCTGGGACCATAATACAGTTGCAACGGCACACTCACCGAACTGCTTACCGGCAGTTTTGCCTGCAGGCTCACATCGGCGGTAGCCAGCCCCTTACTGGAATCGGTCTTACGGGCCCAGTTGATCTGGCCCCCGGTAAAATTATTCTTGGCCACCAACGTACTGTTAAAGAACTGCTGCACCACACTCACCCACTGCACAGGTTTCTCGAATTTCCATTCGTTCTTGGCTGAGATATAATCAAAGTCGTTCCCTTCCGAAAAACAGATATTCGACATCTGCCTTTCATAATCATGCGCATGTTCCACCTGGAAGGTCTCTGCGCGCCAGCTCATATTCAGCAGGCCCTGGCTCAACAATTTATCCGCACCGTTCATCGATACGTTCCAGTCGATCATATAGTCATCTTCTTTCAGGATGTACTGGTGGGTAACCGACTCCCCGTTGGCGCCCGTAAGCGTAAAACTGATGGCCTGGCTTTTATCTGCATTGGTCACAGGTGCAGATGCGGCAAAGAACAGGTTGCTGGTTTGCGCAGACTGGTTGGCCGCGGTATTGATGGTGTAACCCAACTGGCTGTATTCGCCCAGGACCACTTCCTTTTGATCTACTGAAGACTGGTAATTCTTCAGCTGCACTTTCCTTACCTGTCCGCCCTTGTTGCTGAAAGTGACTTTCATCACTTTGTTCTCAAGCGTAACCAGTTGCTCTGTCCCGATGCCTGCAGTTGTGAAATCACCGGCAGCAGATACGCGGGTCACAGAATCCCTGTGTAAGGAATCCATTTTGGCCACGAGGGTATCAGTTGCCTTGATACTGGCAGCCTGCACGCGCCTGATCGAATCTTCCTGTTTTTGCTTGGCAGCCAGCATTTCGTTCTGCTGCTTATTGCTGAACCAGAAATAGGCAAAAAACAAAAGCCCCAGTAAAACAAAACCAATGACCGTATTCTTATCCGTCTTCATACTAGATTTTATTGAGCGGCAAAGGTAGTATTTGGAACGAAGATTGGGTATACCAAGTTGCCAACCCGTTAAAATAGCGATAAATCGGCCGGGAGGGGTGAAAATGCCGGTTTTTCATCGTTTCTTTAGGTCACTTCAACCCAGGGTGACTCCTAACTTCTACCGGCAACTCATTATTAAAGCTTTTTTATGCAGGAAAATACCAGGCCTTTTTCCCAAAGGGAGGGCTATGTTCCGGATCGCTGGACCCGTTTTCTCTGGTGGCTCTCCACCGCCGAACCAGAAATACTGGCTGGTTGTACAGTAGACAGGAGCCGGTATGCCATAGTGGGCATGACCGTTCTGGGCACCTGGGCCTTTGCCACAATGGCCTGGTCTTATTTTTTCAGTACCGTGATGGGTAACTGGTTCGTGGCCATATTACTGGGCGCATTCATGGGTGGCATCATCCTCACCATCGACAGGGCATTGATCAAAGGCATCAGCCGTTCAAATAAAAAAAGGGTTTTGCCACTTGCCTTCAGAGCGGTCCTTGCCCTGGTGATCGGCCTGTTCATGGCCCAGCCGGCTTTGTTATACCTGTTCGACAAAGAGATCCATGTACAGATATCACTGGACAATGAGCAACGCAGGCGTGATAAACGGAATAGGCAGGATACTGTATACGCATCCCAGAAAACAAGGCTGCAGCAACAAAAGAACAGCCTGCAACAGGAACTCAATTCTCGGTATGCGGAAGTAAGTGCCGCGAGAGAGGCTTTTATCAGGGAAACAGACGGGACCGGCGGCAGTAAAAAGATCGGCCTGAAAGATATTGCACAGGCCAAACAAAGAGAGTACCAGAAACTGGATGCCGATTACCGTTTGAAAGAACAGCAACTGCTTCCACAGATCAAAACCAGCGACAGCCTGATCGCCTTGATGGATGCGGTTATGCAGAAAGAGCAAGCTGCTTTTGATGCCTTGCTGAACGACGGTTTCATTACCCGGATCGAAGCGTTGAACCACCTGGTACAGAACAATGTTTCTGTGGCATTCCGGTATTATTTACTGGTGGTCATCCTGCTGCTGATAGAACTGATGCCGGTGATCACCAAAACCATGTTGCCCGAAGGCAGTTACGACAAAAAACTGGACTTACGTGAAGCGCTTGAGAAGGAACTCGCACAAAAAAATCACGAACGCGAACTGGCCATAAAGGAGCTGTACAACCAGACGGCATTTGAGCAGGACAGCGGTTTTATCAAAGAATTTTTTGGGCAGGCGGAACAGGAAAGAAAACAGAAACTAAGCGCCAGGATGCAGGAATGGAAAGGAAATGATAACAAATCATTTGACGCACTCTGGGAAGACATGAAACGGGATATGCTGACCCGACAGGAATGATGAATAATGAACAAGGAACGCTGAATGTTGAAGTAACTCTCCGATCAACATTCAGCGTTCCTTGTTCATTATTCATCATTCAATGTTCTTATCTTCCTCCCGGAGGGCAATAGGTCCTCAGGTAATTGGTATACAGCTGGTTCAGATGCGGAATGGTTCCCTTGCCTTCTGAAATGCTGTGGGTGCGGTTGGGATAACTCATCATCTGGAATTGTTTTCCGTGAGCGATCAGCTCATTGATGAGCTGTTCCGCATTATTGTAATGTACGTTATCGTCACCGGTTCCATGGATATACAAGAGGTTGCCACGCAGGTTCTTTGCATGTGTGATCGGCGAACCTTTCACAAAGTCTTCCCGGTTCTCCTGCGGTAATCCCATATACCTTTCCTGGTAAATATTATCGTACGTCAGCTGGTTACCCACTGCCGCGATCGAGATGCCTGTCTTATAGATCTCCGGATACAGGAACATCAGTCCCAGTGTGGCAGAGCCACCACCACTCCAGCCCCAAACAGCGATACGTGAGGTATCCACAAAAGACCATTTCATCACTTCTTTGGCGGCCATGGCCTGGTCGCGCAGGTTGATCTGTCCGATCTTACGGTAGATGGATTTGCGCCACTCCCTTCCCTTAGGTGCCGGTGTACCCCGGTTATCCATGGTAATATAGATGTAGCCATCTTTCGCCATATTTCCGGTATACATACGGTTCATACCGGCACCCCACTGGTCCTTGGCATTTTGTCCGGCAGGTTCTGTGTACACATAAAACACGACCGGATATTTTTTGGCCGGATCAAAATTCTCCGGCTTGGCCATCCAGCCATCCATTTCAATCCCATCCACTGTTTTCACGGTGAAGAACTCAACATTCGATCTTGATTTGTCGGCTTTGGCCACAGCTGCATTCACCTGGTCGCCATTGAATGCCTTGTGATCAGGCAGGCTCACCCACTCACGGGAAGGCTGTGTATAATAATTGGAGAAAGAATGCTGTGCAAATTTGGCACCCGGTGATACATTGTAACTATGTGTCCCATTCTGGTTCATAGGCGAGATCCGCTCTGCCGCAGCAGATCCATCCAGCCTGGCACGATAGAGATAACGCTGAGTGGCGTTACCCGGTGTAGCGTAAAAATATACATATCCTCCTGCTTCATCCAGTTCGGTAACACCCATGATGTCATAATCGCCGCGTGTAATCAGTGTTTCAGACTTACCGTCCCTGCTGATGCGGTACAGGTGGCGCCAGCCATCTTTTTCGCTGGTCCACAAGAATTCCTTGCCGCCATTCAGCCAGAACTTATCGCTCAGGGAAGCCACCGCATCTATCCAGGCCACATCGGTCTCCTGGTAGATAGAAGTGGATTTGCCCGTTACCACATCACTCAGTAAGATATTGCTCTGGTTCTGTTTGCGGTTCAGGTGCTGCATGATCAGCTGGCTGCTGTTGGCGGCCCATTCCATACGGGGCACATACGATTGAAGCACAGGGTCTGTAGGTATCTGCATCCAATTGGTCTTGGCGGTACTGATATCCACCACGCCGATCTTGTAAGGCGAAGGTGCTTCACCCGCAACCGGGTATTCCAGCGGAACGGGGAAAGGATAGATGGAATCCGTCATGTTCACCATCAGGTAATTCTTTACAGTAGACGCATTGATCTGCCAGTAAGCAATCTTTTTGCTGTCCGGGCTCCAGCGGAATCCGTCCAGGCAACCAAACTCCTCTTCATAGGCCCAGTCGAACGTACCATTGATGATCTTCCGGTCGCCCCCTTTGGTGAGTGCGGTGATCTTACCAGTGGCGAGATCTTCCAGGTAAATATTGAATTCACTCACATAGGCCACTTTCTTACCGTCCGGTGAGAATTTGGCAAACATCAGTGAGGAAGCGGGGCGTCCCTTTCCCAACTGGCGCAGCGTTTTGTCTGCCAGGTTCAATACCCAGTAATCGCCGCGGCTATCCTGGCGCCATACCTTCTTCGTGTTGGTATAGATCAGTACTTGTCTATCATCGGCCGAAAAACTGAAATCACGGATCGCCAGGGGTGCCGTATCCTGTTTAGGTGTTACCAGTGTTTTGGACACCAGCACTGTCTTAGCCAGTGAGGGCAGTTCGTTCTTAACGATCTCTCCGCGTTCGATCGTATAAAATGAATTACCATCGCGTGTCCATCGAAGTGCCTGCGAACGCGCCGGCACCGAAACGGCTGCCAGCAACAGCAGACATACAGAAATCATCCAATACCTTCTCATAGTTGTCATTTTAGGACCTTGAAAGTACTGAATCCGGTTTATAATTACGAACCCGGATCTGCCTTTGCATCCTGTATGCCCCCTTCCCTGCTTCCGGAAAAAACAAGGCCCCGGACGGTTATCCGGGGCCTTGTTCAGTTATCGCGATCAGTGATCAGATCAAAGCATCCTGTAAAGAACTGCTCTTTACCGTACTTTTCTTTTCGTTATACTTTTTAACCGCATCAATAAAACTCACGAACAGCGGCGCAGGCCTTTCTACCGTACTTTTCAGTTCGGGGTGGTACTGGACCCCGATAAAGAATGGGTGAGAAGGGATCTCCATGATCTCAACCAATCCCGTTTCCGGATTTCTTCCACTGGCGATCATGCCTTTGCTTTCGAACTGGTCCAGGTACTCATTATTGAATTCATAGCGATGCCTGTGACGTTCGGTGATCTGTGTCTCTCCGTAGATCTTGTGTGCCAGGCTACTGTCCTTGATCTCACAGGGATATGAGCCCAGTCGCATGGTACCTCCCATCATCTTGATCTTTTTCTGCTCTTCCATCATATTGATCACAGCATGCTGGGTATTGGTATCCATTTCGGTGGAATGTGCATCTTTCAGTCCCAGTACATTTCTTGCATACTCGATCACTGCCATCTGCATACCCAGGCAGATACCAAAGAAAGGCAGGCCTTTTTCGCGTGCGTATTGAACCGCCACGATCTTTCCTTCAATACCCCTGTGACCGAAACCGGGTGCTACCAGCAGACCGTCCAGGCCGTCGAGTTTCTCCGCTACGTTTTCGGAAGTGATGAATTCACTGTGTACATTCACCACCTGCACTTTTACCTCATTGATGGCACCGGCGTGCACAAAACTTTCGAGAATGGATTTATAGGCATCCTGCAGTTCGATGTACTTTCCGATCAAACCTACGGTCACCTTGCTTTTGGGGTATTTCAGCTTATCCAGGAAACCTTTCCATTTGTCCAGCTGCGGCTCTCCATAGTTGGTGATCTTCAGTTTTTTCAGACAGATCAGGTCCAGTTTCTCCCGCAGCATTTCCATCGGCACTTCATAAATGGTGGGGGCGTCCATGGCTTCTATCACCGCTTCCTGTTTCACATTACAGAACAGGGCGATCTTTCGCTTGATATCGTTATTGAGGGGCTCTTCGGTACGGCACACAATGATATCGGGATGCACTCCTGTCTCGCTCAGCATTTTCACACTGTGCTGTGTAGGTTTTGTCTTTAATTCCTTGGCCGCTTTCAGGTACGGGATCAGGGTAAGGTGCACCACCATCAGGTCTTCTTCGGGCAGTTCCCACTGCAGCTGACGAACCGCTTCAATGAAAGGCAGGCTCTCGATATCACCCACGGTACCCCCGATCTCTGTCAGGATGATATCGTACTTATCATCTTCGCCCAGCAATAACATTCTCCTTTTGATCTCATCGGTAATATGGGGTACCACCTGTACGGTCTTACCCAGAAAATCACCCGCACGCTCCTTGTTGATCACCGTCTGGTAGATACGACCGGTAGTTACATTATTTGCCTGCGAAGTATAGATATTCAGAAAACGTTCGTAGTGGCCAAGGTCCAGATCCGTTTCGGCTCCATCTTCGGTAACATAACACTCCCCATGTTCATAAGGATTCAGTGTTCCGGGGTCCACATTGATATAAGGGTCGAATTTCTGGATCGTTACCCTTAATCCTCTTGCCTGCAGCAATTTTGCCAGCGAAGCAGCAATGATCCCTTTTCCTAAACTACTGGTTACCCCTCCGGTAACAAAAATAAACTTGGCCATAATATGGTTATTGATTGATACGTATATATTACAATTAGTACTATTCTATAGTATTATCCAACCCTCATCGTGTAACCGCTGTCCCCCATCCGATAGCTACACAAACTGCCTGCCGACAGAAAGCAGTAACTGCTTTTTGCGACCAAAAACATCAAAGAATATTGACCTTGGAAAATAACTGTGTGAGGAAAATTTCGGAGGTCGTACAAACCTACAGCAAAAAACTTATTCTAAAAAATAGCAGCGCTTACTACAACCATTTTTTAACCCAAAGTGTTAATTTGACGTGTACATCTTTATCTCCTAAAAAACTAATATGAAAAAAATCCTGCTCCTGAGCCTTGCCGCACTTTGCACGGCTGCTTTTTTGAGTCACCGCTACAAAACACCCGAACCTGCCATATTGAGTCCGGAATGTTATGTCAGCTGTTTCAACGGTGATATCCGGGAACAGTTCAGACAGGAAGCCGGCACCATGGCATTTGCCGCCATGCACGAAACACCCAGGTATTACCAACTGGAAAACCCAACCGGAGAGAACATCCGTTTTACCGCTGCCGACGGGTCCACAGCCATGGGGTATGAGATCAAAAGCAAGACCAAAAGCAACAAATGGGTATTTGTGATCCAGGAGTGGTGGGGACTGAACGATTATATCAAAAAAGAAAGCGAAACCCTTTTCAGGGAACTTGACCATGTAAATGTGATCGCCCTGGACCTGTATGACGGAAAAGTAGCTGCCACACCCGACAGTGCCATGAAACTGGTGCGGGCCGCCCAGACCGATCGCATCGAGAATATCATCAAGGGAGCCATCGCCCACGCTGGAAAAGATGCCCGGATCTATACCATCGGCTGGTGTTTTGGCGGCATGTGGAGTTTACAGGCCAGCATGCTGGCAGGTAAGCAGGCTGCAGGTTGCGTGATGTATTATGGCAGACCGGAAAATAACATGGAGAAGTTGAAAAACCTGAACTGTGACGTGATCGGTTTCTTTGGCAACCAGGACCGCAGTCCCTCCCCCGAGCTGGTGACCAAATTTGAAGCAGACATGCAGGCCGCGGGCAAAAAGCTAACTGCCTATAAATACGAGGCCAACCATGGTTTTGCCAATCCCAGCAATCCCAGTTTCAACAAGGCCGCCACGGAAGATGCGCATACCAAGGCAATTGCCTTCCTGAAAGAACATATGAAATAATGGATATTGAACAAGGAATGATGAATATCGAAGTATCACCCGATCAACATTCATCATTCCTTGTTCAATATTCATTATTCTTTCCAGTGGAATTACATATCGTTCACGATTTTCCGGTAGCTGGTCACAACCCCTTTGATCAATGAAGAACTGAAACCCTGGTGTTCCATTTCGTTCAATCCAGCGATCGTACAACCTTTGGGTGTGGTCACTTTGTCGATCTCCTGTTCGGGATGGGTATTTTTCTGTAACAACAGTTCTGCAGCACCTTTTACCGTTTGCGCAGCGATCAAAGAAGCTGTAGCGGCGCTGAAGCCGATCTCGATACCTCCTTGTATATTGGCGCGGATATACCGCATGGCATAGGCTGTGCCACAGGCACCCAGCACAGTGGCGGCATCCATTAATTTTTCTTCGATGAAGACCGATTTGCCCAGCTGATCAAAGAAATCGGCTACAAAAGACAACTGATCCTGGTTGGCACCATGCGAGCAGATACAGGTCATACTTTCCTGAATGGCAATCGCCGTATTGGGCATAGCGCGGAACAAAGCAAAATCCTTACCCACCATTTCCTGCATATCTTTGATCCATACACCGGTGACCACACTGATCAGGGAATGTTTCTTTTCATCCAGGTGGGGTTTGATCTGGGCAAGCACTTCCTTTACCTGAAAGGGTTTGATAGCCAATACGATCCAGTCGGCATACTTTACTGCTTCCACATTATCATTGCTGATCATCACACCTTTCTCTTCGAGGGATTTCAGCGCAGAAATATTACGGCGGGTCACGATCAGGTGCTCAGGCAACACAAATCCACTGCTGATCAGACCTTCGGCCATGGCAACACCCAGGTTGCCTCCACCAATGATGGCTATTTTCTTGCTCATAACGATTGCTTTGCGTGAAGATAAGAAATAGTGGACACTCGCTATGGACACCTATTGCAGCAGATGGAAGTACGTTATCCTACAGGTACTGGCCGGCTCGCAGGTAATGGCGGACATAATCGTCAACGCCTGCCTCCAGTGTGTAAAAAACCTTGTGGTAACCTGCATCCCTGATCTTTTTCATATTGGCTTCCGTGAAATACTGGTATTTATCACGGATATCTTCGGGCATATCAATGAAAATAATATTGGGTGCCAGGTCTAGGCCGGCAAAAGTGGCTTTTACCAGGTCAATGAAAGAACGGGCCGTTCCGGTACCCAGGTTGTACAAGCCGTTCCGGGCAGCGGTCCAGTTGCCGTTTAGCATGGTTTCCCTGATCCAGCCGATCATGGCGGTCACATCCTTTACATATACAAAATCGCGCAGCTGTTCCCCGTCTTTGAAACCTTCTTTGTGACTCCTGAACAATTTCACCACACCATCTTTTCTGATCTGATTGAAGGAATGCCAGATGACACTTGCCATACGGCCCTTGTGGTATTCGTTAGGACCGTATACATTGAAGAATTTCAAACCTGCCCAACAGGGAGGTGTACTGGTTTGTGTGAGTGCCCATTTATCAAACTCGTTCTTGCTGACGCCATAAGGATTCAGCGGTTTCAGTTTCTCCACCACCGCATGGTCATCATTGTACCCCAGTTCACCTGCGCCATAAGTAGCTGCAGAAGAAGCGTAGATCAGCGGGATCCTGTTCTCTGTACAATACAACCAGATATCTTTTGAATACTGCACGTTCAGCTCTTCGTGAATGGCATAGTTGAATTCGGTGGTGTCGGTTCTGGCACCCAGGTGTATCACGATCTCAACTTTGGGCTGATGGGCAGCAAGCCAATCAAACAGGTTATACCGTTCTACGATCTCTGTATATTTTTTGGACTCCCAGTTCTTTCTTTTCTCTTCAGATCCGAAATCATCCACCAATATCAGGTTCTCGTAGCCTGCTTCATTCAGGTACTGTACCATGCAGGACCCGATAAAACCGGCAGCCCCCGTAACAATGATGGCTGCAGAATCTGATTGGCTTTTATTTGAATGATGGTCTGTCATGAGAATCAAAACTATATTTTAGGAACTTGGCTGCGGCAAAGGATCAACGCAGCATTTTTTCTATCGCTGTATCATATTTTTCTTTCCAGCCATCGATGGTACCCCAGTTCTCACCATTCACTTCTATGCTACCTGAAGTAACTGTACCCAATCTGTTGACCTCTATTCCGGCATCTTTTGCCAACTGCATTACACGGTCAGCCTGCGCTGCTGTGCAGGATACCACTACCCTGCCCTGCGCTTCACCAAACCAATAGGCGTCTTTTCGTAATGAACTCTGAGCAGACACACTGAATCCCAGGTTCCGGTTAAAGCCGCTTTCCAATAAGGTAATGGCCAGTCCACCCTCGCTGATATCATGTGCGCTCTGCACCTGTTTTTCTTTGATGAGTGTCGTCACCAGTTGCTGTACCGCCAGTTCCTCGTCCAGGTTGAAATAAGGGGCCGGTGAATATTCCACCTGCTTCAGTTTGTGCAGGTATTCTGATGAACCGATATCGTTCTGTTGTTTACCGATGAGCAGGATCACATCACCTTCAGATTTGAAATCCAGTGTCATACGGTTAGCGAAATCATCCAGGATACCTACCATGCCGATGGTAGGGGTAGGATATACAGGGCCTTCGGGATTCTGGTTATAGAAACTTACATTACCACCCGTAACCGGCGTATTGAATTTACGGCAGGCATCGCCCATACCGGTCACTGCTTTCACGAACTGGTAATATACTTCCGGATCATAGGGGTTACCGAAATTCAGACAGTTGGTCACACCAATGGGTTCACCACCGCTGCAGACAATATTGCGTGCTGCTTCCGCAACGGCGATCATACCGCCCGTGTAAGGATCTGCAAACACATATTTACTGTTACAATCCACTGTAATGGCCAGTGCCTTTCCGGTTCCTTTCGCCAGCACCACAGAAGCATCGCTGGGTGCATTGGTAGAGGCATTGGCAGCACCTACCATGCTGTCGTATTGTGTGTACACCCAACGTTTGGATGCGATATTCGGGATCTGTACCAGTTGTTCGGCAACCGGCTTCAGTTCAGTGATATCCTGGATACTGTTTACATCAAAAGCCTTGACCTTTGCTAAGTAAGCCGGTTCCTTGTATTCGCGGGTATATTGTGGGGCACCGCCACCCAATACCAGTTCATGTGCGGGTATCTCGGCTTCGAGGGTGCCATGCATGTAAAATTTCAGCAGGCCATCATCGGTCACCTGGCCGATCTCGCTGCAGCTCAGGTCCCATTTCTCAAACACTTTCAACACGGCAGCTTCCTTGCCTCTTTCCACCACCACCAGCATACGCTCCTGGCTTTCGCTGAGCAGCAGTTCCCAGGCTTTCATATTTTTCTGACGGGTAGGGACCTTATCCAGGTCGATGCGCATACCCACGCCGCCTTTGGCGCTCATTTCTGCTGTGGAACAGATGATACCTGCCGCACCCATATCCTGCATACCGATCACAGCGCCGGTCTCGATCACTTCCAGACAGGCTTCCAGCAATTTCTTTTCCTGGAAAGGGTCGCCCACCTGCACCGCAGGAAGCTCTTCCACACTGTCTGACGTGATATTGGCGGAAGCAAATGACGCTCCGCCGATACCGTCCTTACCAGTGGCACTACCAACAAAGAACACGGGGTTACCGGTTCCTGCAGCGGTAGCACTCACCATTTTATTGGCCTGCATGATACCCACACTCATGGCATTGACCAATGGGTTGGTATGATAGCAATCTTCAAAATATACTTCACCACCTACAGTAGGCACACCAAAACAGTTACCATAATGACCAATGCCATGCACCACACCACTCAGGAGGCGTTGTGTCTTTTTATCTTTCAGGTTACCAAAACGCAGGCTGTTCAGGGAAGCAATAGGACGGGCACCCATTGTAAAAATATCACGCTGAATTCCTCCCACACCGGTCGCGGCACCCTGGAAAGGTTCAATGGCACTGGGGTGGTTATGGCTTTCGATCTTGAATACTACGCCAAAGCCGTTACCCATATCCATCAGGCCGGCATTCTCTTCACCCGCAGCCACCAGCATACGGCCACCGTTACGGGGCAGGGTCTTTAACCACTTGATGGAGTTCTTATAACTGCAGTGCTCACTCCACATGCCGCTGAAAGCACACAACTCGGTAAAGTTGGGTGTGCGGCCTAATTTCTGTTTGATGAGTTCAAATTCTTCGGCGGTAAGACGAAGCTGTTCGGCGGTTTGGGCGGTAATTTCCATGATGCCGCGAAGGTAAGAAAGTAGCCGTAAGAGGCAAGATGAAGTTTTGCAGAATCGGTATCAGCAAACATGGTCCATGGATCATGGTCTCTGCCGACATGTCCATGGACCACTATATCGCTGTTACGATCAGGAGATCTTGGTTACCCTGCCACTACCGGAAATATGCTTCCGGACATCAGAAGCCGCACCGCGGTAGGTAATATTGCCACTGCCGCTGACACTGGCATCCAGGGTATTATTGACGTTTAGTTTAATATTGCCGCTGCCGCTGATATGAGCGGAGGCATTGTCAGAGATGAGTTCCCCGCAGTCGGCATTCCCGCTTCCACTGATACGGACATTCACCGAACCTGCGGAACCGCTCAGACGGATATTCCCACTGCCCGATATGGCCAGTTCCGCTTTTCCTAACTTATGTAAGGCCAGGCGGATACTGCCCGAACCAGATACTTTATATTCAGTGGCTCCCTCATTGCTGAACTTACCTTCCCCCATGATATCACCACTGCCGGACAAGCTGATCCCTGTCATCCGGGTGAGGGACACATAGATCGTGATCTTGTTCCTGGATCTCAGGTTTACCGATTTTTTTGACCGTATCACCAATTTACCTCCCTCTACCTGGGTCTCAATGTATTCCAGCAGGTTCTCATCACCCTCGACCTGTATGGTACCTGCTTCGCCGTACGCCAGCATCACATCCCAGGAGCCAGAGGAGGAGATGGCGGTAAAATTCCCGACCGACCTGCTCTCTTTGCGCAACTGACCGTTACCCTCGATTTTTTGCCAGGGGATCCATTGTGCCATAACAGGCAGCGTGGCCAGAACAGCCAAAAACGTCATTATTTTTTTCATATGATGGGTTGATTTCTGTGTAAAACGGGATAGCTACCGAAAAGTTACACTCCCCCCTTGAAGCCTCCTGATCCTGGAGATTCACAATAAGGCAAAACAAATTATAATTAATTCTATGTTTTATTTTTTCCACATTTTAGCCATTTTTAAGCCGTACAGAAAGATAAAAGTTGCATTTTTCAGAATATTACGTTTATTTTTGGTCAGTCAAAAAAACATCTACTTATGTCTTTACGTTTTTCAGCCATCGAAAGCATCGCCAAAGAAACAGGTGATGCACCAGCTCCCTCCAGTACCAAGATCACTGCCATTTTCAATGAAAATGTATTCACCCTGAAAACCGCCCGCGAATATTTAAGCGATGAAGCTTATAAAAGTCTGGCGTCCAGTATCCGTGGTGGTAAGAAGATCGACCGCACCGTAGCTAACCAGATCGCCAATGGTCTGCGCGCCTGGGCAGAAAGCAAAGGGGTTACCCACTACACACACTGGTTTCAGCCACTGACCGGGACCACTGCTGAAAAACACGATTCTTTCTTTACCCTGAAGAGCGACGGTACTGCCATCGAAGAATTTGATGGTGCCGCACTGATCCAGCAGGAGCCTGACGCTTCCTCTTTCCCAAGCGGTGGCATCCGTGCCACTTTCGAGGCCCGCGGTTATACGGCCTGGGACCCATCTTCCCCTGCATTCATCATCGAGATCGGACATGGTAAAACATTATGTATCCCAACGATCTTCATTTCCTATACCGGAGAATCACTCGACTACAAAGCGCCATTGCTGAAAGCGGTAGAATCATTGAGCAAAGCCGCAGTGGATGTTTGTAACTATTTTGACAAGAACGTAACCAAAGTGACCCCTACCCTGGGTTGGGAACAGGAATATTTTGTGATAGATGAGTCGCTTGCCATTGCACGTCCCGACCTGATCCAGTGTGGCCGAACTGTATTTGGTGCATCTCCTGCCAAAGGGCAGCAGCTGGAAGACCACTACTTCGGTTCCATCCCTGAAAGGGTATATGCTTTCATGCGCGACTACGAGCAGGAAGCCTACAAACTGGGTATCCCTTTACGTACCCGCCACAACGAGGTAGCACCTGCCCAGTTCGAGTGTGCCCCGATCTTTGAGGAAGTGAATATCGCTGTTGACCATAACACCCTGTTGATGGATGTGATGAGCCGCGTGGCCAAACGTCATAAACTGGTGGTATTACTGCACGAAAAACCATTTGCAGGCATCAACGGCAGTGGTAAACACAATAACTGGAGCATGGCTACCGATACCGGTGTGAACCTGCTGGCCCCGGGAAAAACGCCCAAGACCAACCTGATGTTCCTCACCTTCTTTGTGAACACCATCAAAGCGGTACATGATTATGCGGATATCCTGCGTGCAGCCATTGCCTCTGCACCGAACGACCACCGCCTGGGTGCCAACGAAGCACCTCCTGCCATTATCTCCGTATTCGTAGGACAATACCTCGCCAAAGTACTGGCCGATGTGGAAGCCCGGGTGAATACCAAGTTCGACGAGCAGGATGAAGCCATCCTGAAACTGGACCTGCACCGCAGTATTCCGGAGCTGATGCTGGACAACACCGACCGTAACCGTACCTCTCCTTTTGCCTTCACCGGTAACAAGTTCGAGTTCCGTGCGGTAGGTTCCTCTGCCAACTGCGGTATTTCCATGACCGTTCTGAACACGATCGTGGCAGATACCCTGCGCAAATTCAAGACCGATGTGGATGCATTGATCGAGAAGGGCGACAAGAAAGAGATCGCCATCATGCACGTGATCCAGAAATACATCGTGGAAAGCAAAAAGGTATTGTTCGAAGGGGACGGTTACAGCGACGAATGGCACCACGAAGCAGAACGCCGCGGCCTGCCCAACCTGAAGACCACACCGATCGCCCTGGACGCTTTACTGACCGACAAAGCCAAAAAACTGTTCGAAAGCACCGGCGTTTATTCTCATACCGAGCTGGAAGCCAGACACGAGATCGAACTGGAGAAATACATCAAGAAAGTGCAGATCGAGGCGCGCGTGATGGGCGACCTGGCCATTAACCACATCATCCCTGCCGCGGTAAAATACCAGAACGAACTGCTGAACAACATCAATGGATTAAAGGCAGCCGGTCTGCCCGAAACCGCCTACAGCAGCCAGCTGGAGATCCTGAAAAAAGTAAGTGAACATATCCAGGTGATCCACACCAAGGTACATGCCATGGTGGAAGCCCGTAAAATCGCGAACAACATCGAAAACAGCCGCACCAAAGCCATCGCTTATGAAAGCCAGGTGAAATCTGCTTTCTTTGATGAGATCCGCTACCACGTTGACAAACTGGAGCAACTGGTTGACGACGATATCTGGACCTTACCCAAGTACCGCGAAATGCTGTTCTTACGTTAAGACTTTTTGACCTGCATTATACAGCCCTGTTCCTTTACCGGAGCAGGGCTTTTTGTTTAGCGGCATTAAAGAAACGTTAAGGGCCTGTTGCTGCCGACTGCCGGCCGCCGTTTACCGAATACCTGCTGTTCTGAAAAAGTTTTGCAATAATTTTCTATACTAAACACTTAAAAAGAACCGTATGAAAAAATTATTTGTATGTATGGCCATTGTACTGGGTTGTTCCATGACAACCGTGATGGCGCAGGGACCAGGCGGTGGTCAGCAAATGACACCCGAGGAAAGAATTGCCATGATGAAAGAAAGACTGAAACCCCTGGGACTTACCGAGGTTCAGACAGATTCAGCCGTAGCGGTCATGACCGACCGTTCTTTTATGGCCAACATGGGTAATTTCAGGGAAATGGCCCCGGAAGAAAGACAGGCCAAGATGAAAGAGGTTGCCGAAGCAAGGAAAAAAAGACTGGTAAAAGCTGGGTTATCTGAGGAACTGGCTACCAAAGTGATCGAAACCATGTCTATGCGCCCAGGTGGTGGCAGAGGTGGCGGAGGCAGGTAATCACTCCGGATCAAAATAAGAAAGGCGTTTCACTACCGGAACGCCTTTCTTATTTTAACGAATCCATGTTTTGAATTGTTGGTATTTTAGACAATACAATCTATGTTTATGAAAATGCAATATCTAACCGTTGTTATCTTATCCATCTTCTTAACAGGCACTCTCTCTGCACAGGAGAACAACATCAAACGTTCTTCTGAAGAAATGCGGGAGCTGTTCGGGTATTGCGATAAACCGGCACTCATCAAAGAATGGAAACTATCCGCAGCACTGGCCGATAAGATCGGGGATATCGATCACTGGGCCAGGCAGCAGCAGGCCGCCATCGATGCCAATACGAATGAAGTATATGCTACCCAGGGTGAGTTGATGCAGGATGTATCGAAAAAATACAAAGCACTGGGCCTGTCAGCTGACCAGGTAAAAGCGCTATCAGAACCCAAGCGGATCTTTGAGATCAGTACCCGGGCCTGTCCTGTGATCACCCTGCAGGCGAACCCTGTTTTTGATACCCTGAACGCGCAAAAAGCTTTACAACTGTATAAAACAAAATATCGCAAACAACTGATCGATAAATTAGGCGTCAATGGCAGGCAGGCCGATATGCTGCTGGAAATAGAGGTATGGAAACAAAAAGAAGCGGCATCCATTGCCACCATTCCCGAAGCTGATTTCAACCGGATCCGTAAAACGGTGGCCATGTATGCTGAGAGGCAACGGAGATGGAAGGTAGTGGGTATTGGTGAGGAACAATTTGAACCAATGGCCCAGTTCTTTGGTCAGAACACCTTGTAAACAAATCGTTTTAAAAGTAAAAGCCCCATTGAAAAATGGGGCTTTTACTTATTTCATCTTGAATGATTCCAGGAACTTGGTGGTGAAGTTCCCTTTCCGGAAATCCTCGTTCTGCATCAGTTGCAGGTGGAAAGGAATGGTCGTTTTCACACCTTCGATCACATATTCGCTCAGGGCACGATACATGGTATCAATGGCCTCTTCGCGGGTTTGCGCCACGGTGATCAGTTTACCGATCATAGAATCGTAGTACGGAGGAATCACATACCCTGCATATACATGGCTATCTACACGAACGCCATGTCCACCGGGTGTATGTAATACCGTGATCTTACCTGGCGATGGACGGAAATCATTATATGGATCTTCGGCATTGATACGGCATTCAATGGCATGCATCTGGGGTTCGTAATTCCTGCCGGAGATCTTTTCGCCCATGGCGATCTTGATCTGCTCTTTGATCAGGTCAAAACTCACCACCTCTTCCGTAACGCAGTGTTCTACCTGGATACGGGTATTCATTTCCATGAAGTAGAAGTTGCGGTGTTTATCTACCAGGAACTCGATGGTTCCCACACTTTCGTAATTGATGGCTTTGGCCGCTTTGATGGCCGCTTCTCCCATCCGCTGGCGCAGTTCTGGCGTCATGAACGGAGAAGGCGATTCTTCCACCAGTTTCTGGTGACGGCGCTGGATGGAACAGTCGCGCTCGCTCAAATGACAAACATTCCCATACTGGTCACCAGCTACCTGTATCTCAATGTGCCGGGGCTCTTCCACGAACTTCTCCATATAGATCCCATCGTTCTTGAACGATGCGGCAGCTTCCTGTTTGGCCGTGCTGTAGGCTTTCTCTATATCATCTTCGTTCCATACCACACGCATTCCTTTACCACCACCGCCGGCGGTCGCTTTCAGGATCACGGGATAACCCACTTCCTTGGCAAGTGATTTGGCCTGTTCTACGCTTTCCAGCAATCCTTCCCCACCTGGCACAACGGGTACACCGGCACGGATCATGGTGTCTTTGGCGGTGATCTTATCCCCCATCTTATTGATCATCTCAGGCGTAGGCCCGATGAACTTGATACCATGATCGGCACAGATCTGGGAGAATTTGGCATTTTCAGCCAGGAACCCGTAACCGGGGTGTACGGCATCTGCATTGGTGATCTCTGCAGCGGCCATGATATGTGGAATATTGAGGTAAGAATCTGAACTGGCGGGTTTACCGATACAAACAGCTTCGTCGGCAAATTTTACGTGGAGACTGTCTTTATCGGCTGTAGAATAGACGGCAACCGTTTTGATACCCATCTCACGACAGGTGCGGATCACACGGAGTGCGATCTCCCCCCTGTTGGCAATTAATATCTTCTTAAACATCCTGTGAATTTGAGAATTTGAAAATTGGAGAATATGAAAATACCGGCATTGAGCTGAGAAATTTTCGAATGAGAGGGTGCCCCATTTTCAAATTCTCACATTGCCTCATTTTCAAATTTCCTAAGCCGGCTCCACAAGGAACAAAGGCTGATCGTACTCTACCGGGCTGGCATCTTCCACCAACACTTTTACAATGGTTCCTTTGATCTCTGATTCGATCTCGTTAAAGAGTTTCATGGCTTCAATGATACAAACCACTTTACCCGGCGCAATTTCAGCACCTACTTCTGCCAGGATGGGTTTATCCGGCGCAGAACGACGGTAGAAAGTTCCGATCATCGGGCTTTTGATGGTCACCAGGTTATCGGCCTTGGGAGCAGCGGCAGCAGGTGCCGGAGCCGCAGGGGCTGCAGCGGGCGCCGCAACAGGAGCCTGCTGGGGAGCCGTAGTGAATACCTGCTGGGGAGCAGCTGCCACGGTCACCACCTGTTCCTCCTTCTGTTTGATGGTTACCTTACCATCTTTGTCTTCTATACTTATCTCACCAATATTGCTTTTATTGATGATTTTGATCAATTCGTGAATTTGCTTTAAGTCCATAAATGGCAAGTTTTAGGGGTAAAAACAGTGATTTTTACTCAAATAGAGGGGCAAAATAGCCCTTTTTTGACAAAATCGGGTATTTTCTTTATTTCCGGCTTTGGCTATTTCCCGCCTTTCAGAACTGCTCCGAAGGGCTAAAAAAGGACAGCCTGGGCTGTCCTGATAGTATGGAAAATTGTCTGATCGGCCGGAACGGTCCGCCAGCAACTTATTTTTCCTCTTTTACACGCTCCACATAGGAACCGTCCTTGGTATTCACCCGGATCAGTTCTCCATCTTCCACGAACAGGGGAACCATTACGGTTGCACCTGTTTCCACGGTAGCTGCTTTCAGGGCGCGGGTAGCGGTGTCGCCACGCAGACCCGGCTCACAATAAGTGATCTTAACCACGATCTTCTCCGGCAGTTCCGCACCGATGGGAAGTTCTGTCTCGGTATTGATGAACACGAATACTTCCGCTCCCTCCATCAGGAACTGCGGAGACTCGATCATTTCCTCACCTAACGCGATCTGCTCAAAAGTCTCATTGTTCATGAGGTTGTAGCCGGTATCGTCTTTATATAAGAACTGGAAAGCTTTTTTCTCTACACGAACGGGAAAGATGTTCTCTCCGCTGTTCCATGTCTTTTCAATAGAACGTTTGTTGTCAACGCCTTTTAATTTGGCCCACACTTTCGCAGCGGCACGGGCTGTTTTGTTCTCTCCAAATTCCACTACAGAATATAAACTGCCGTCTAATTTCAGGATCATACCACGGCTGATGTCGGATGTTGTTGCCATTGTGTTTGTTTTTTAATGATTCGTCTTGTCAGACAGGCGCAAAAGTAGGGATTGGCAGCCAAAAACAAGCAAGCTTGTTTAAGGAAAGTTAACCCCCGTAACCCCATGATTCTTAAGTATACGACACCATTTCAGGGTCATTCCGGAGCGTCGGCGATCAAAATTCCACTTCCGGATAGGCTGCAATCTGCCAGATGGGGGTATCTACCTACACAGATAACCACACCTTATGAAAACAACTCTACGCTTTGTTTTGATCCTTTTTCTCCTGTTTGTCACAGGTCATTTACTGGCCAACACCGTGATCGTAAAAGGAACCCTGAAAGATGCCGCCAACCTTCCCGTAGCCAATAAAAAAGTGAAGATCTACAGTATCGACAGCACCAATGGTGGCTGCGCCCTGGTACATACCACGGTGAGCAATCCCAATGGATACTATGCCGATACCCTTACCTGTAACGGCGATATCCGTAAACTCCTGATACTGGTGGAGAACTGCGATGGCACTACACTGCAACGGGATCCTGCTGTGGGCATCAGCAATCTTGTGGAGGTGAATTTTGTGCTTTGCGCCAGCAAACCGGCACCTGTTTGCAAAGCCGCATTCACGTACACATCGGTTGCAACCGGTATCAAATTCAACGGAGCGGGCGCTTCGGCATCTGCAGGTGACAGCATCATCGGCCGTACCTGGACCTTCGGAGACAGCAGTGCCACCCTTACAGGCAACCGGATAGATCCCACACATCTGTATGCCAAGCCCGGTATTTATACTGCCTGCCTCACCATTACCACCAAACAGGGCTGCCAGAGCAGTTACTGTCAGCAGGTAGTATTTACTCCCGCGTCCAACGATTGCCAGGCCGTTGCTGCCATAACAGTTGAGAAGCTGGCTCCCAAAAAATTCCGTTTTAACAGCAGCCAGAGCAGCACGTTACCCGGAGACAGTATTTTCCAGCGCATCTGGAAATTCGGTGATGGCAGTTCACTTGACGGCAACCTGGTAAACCCTTTAAAAGAATTCCGCGACACCGGCAATTATACTGTTTGCCTGAGCATCCGTACAGTAAAAGGCTGTGTAAAAGAGATCTGTCTCAACCTGTCGGTAAAAGACAGTACCCCGGGTACAACAGTTCCTACCTCCAATTGTAAGGCACAATTCGGACTTGCCATTGAAGGCAGAACGATCCGGTTTAACAGTGCCCATTCTTATCCGGGTGGGGCCAGCGACAGTATCATTGGCCGTACCTGGATATTTGGTGACGGTTCCGCTCCGCTGACCGGTAACCGGGTAGACCCATCACACAGTTACAACAAAGCGGCCAGGTATACAGCCTGCCTGTATATCAAAACCAAAAATGGCTGTGAAAGCAAGACCTGCCTGGAGTTCGATATCAAAGACAGCACAGGCATCCCTGCTACCTGTAAGGCCTATTTTACCTGGAGCACACAGGACTCGGTGGTGATGTTCAACAGTACAGGATCCAAAGCCGCCGGGGACGATGACAGCATTATCAGCCGCACCTGGTATTATACAGACAGCGCCACTTCCGTATCACTGGGAGGCAATGTGGTCAATCCCTCCTATCCGTATACTGTGCCTGGTTCATATACGGTAAATCTTGTCATCAAGACCAAAGCAGGCTGCGAAAGCAAATACGCTTCCGTTGTGGTGATCAAACCACAAGTGATCGCCGAAGGTTGTAAAGCCCTGTTCAAATACAGTGTGCAGAACAATACCGCGTATTTCAACAGCGGATCATCGAATGGCGCAGCCCTCAGCGATAGCATCATCAGCCGCAACTGGTTCTTTGGCGACAGTTCTCCGGCTTTACAGGGCAACCGGCTGGATCCATCACATAGGTATCTCAAACCTGGTAAATATCTTGTGAAACTGTATATCAAAACCCGGAGTGGCTGTGAAAGCAAGTATGCGGACACGATCAACATTGAACCTGTCAACTGTGCTATAGACGTGAAATTCACCTCGGAGCAGGTAAGCCTGAAAAAAATAGCTTTCAACAGCAGCCAGAGCAAAACACTGCCCGGTGACAGCATTATCCAGCGGGTATGGAAGTTCGGAGACAACACCATACTCTCAGGCAACGAGATAGCAACGGTGAAAGAGTTCCCCTTGCTGGGTGCTTATACCACCTGCCTGCAGGTAAAAACGCTAAATGGTTGTGAGGCGAAAGCCTGCAAGCAGATCGTGATTGGTGATACCCTGAATATGCCACAGTCGAGTGTGGACTATATCAAGATCATCCGGATCAACCCGAACCCTGTTGTTACGCGGATGATGGCCACCCTGTACAGCCGCAATAGCAACGTGGCAGCAGAAATCACCGTTTTTGATATTTATGGCGTGCCTAAACTCAGGCTCAGGCAAATACTGCAACAGGGCAATAACCAGGTAGAGATAGGTTGTGAATCACTGTACCAGGGTCCCTATTTCCTGAAAGTGACCACCCAAACAGGTAAAGACAGCAAATTGTTTTATAAGCTGTAACCTCCATCCAGGTATCGGCGTGTGGGAACCGGCCATCAGGGCCGGTTCCCACTTTTTATATGTTAAGATAAAGACAAAAGGTATTTACCAGTAAACCCGTCGTACCTGATCTGGTCTGATATTCATTGTCAACCAATAAAAAAAACATCATGAAAAAGATCCTGTTTGCTTCTGTAGCATCCTTACTGATGGCAGTGACTGCCATGGCCCAGGCAACAACCCCTACCGCTAAAAATGCCGCAACAGAAAAAAATGCGCCCGGAAAGGAAAAAAGCCATCACCACAAGGAAATGAAAGAGGCCGAAAAGACCACTGCCAAAGCCAATCATGCCGAAAAGAAAGAGGCCAAGGAACAAAAGAAGATGACCAAAGCCGAGACAAAAAAAGCAGAGAAGGAAACGCCAAAGGAGAAGAAGCACTAAAAACACAGATAGCAGTTATCCCATAAGCGCCGGTTTTCATCCGGCGCTTATTTTTTCCGGAAACAGGCCCCGGTTCAGCGCAACCCCTGGCAATACCACCTTGAACCGGGTTCCGGATGCCCTGCTTTTTCCCGGGCAAAACCTTCTCTTCGGGGCATACCGGTAAAAAATCAACAAAGTTTAGCCTTCAAATAAGGTCGCCTTGGCGGTTTTAACCTATTTTTGCCGCGAATTTCAAAACCACAGAAATAATTTCCCATGGCAGTATTAGTAAATAAAAACTCGAAGATCATTGTTCAGGGTTTTACCGGTACAGAAGGAACCTTCCATGCAACCCAGATGATTGAATATGGAACCAACGTAGTAGGTGGCGTTACCCCAAATAAAGGTGGAACCATGCACCTCGACAAGCCCGTATTCAACACAGTGGCCGATGCCGTTAAACAAACCGGTGCAGATGTAAGTATCATTTTCGTACCGCCGGCTTTTGCAGCTGATGCCATTATGGAAGCCACAGACGCAGGTATTGCGCTGGTGGTATGTATCACCGAAGGTATCCCGGTACAGGATATGGTAAAAGTGAAAAACTATCTGCTGGGTAAGAATACAAGGCTGGTTGGACCTAACTGCCCGGGTGTCATCACTGCCGGTGAAGCGAAGGTCGGCATCATGCCCGGCTTCATCTTCAAACCAGGCCGTATCGGTATCGTTTCAAAAAGCGGAACCCTCACTTACGAAGCTGCCGACCAGGTAGTGAAAGCCGGTCTGGGTATCAGTACCGCTATCGGTATCGGTGGCGACCCCATCATCGGAACACCTACCAAAGAGGCTGTGGAACTGCTGATGAACGATCCTGAAACCGACGGTATCATCATGATCGGTGAGATCGGAGGTAGCATGGAAGCTGATGCAGCCCGCTGGATCAAGGATAACAAAAGAAAACCTGTGGTTGGTTTCATTGCCGGCCAGACAGCGCCTCCCGGACGCCGTATGGGACATGCCGGAGCCATCATTGGCGGTGCCGATGATACCGCTGCTGCTAAAATGAAGATCATGGCAGAATGTGGCATTGAAGTGGTAGCCAGTCCAGCCGATATCGGTATCACCATGGCAGCTGCCCTGAAAAAATAAACGAATACCCGCTTATATCCGAATCCCGGTCAACCTTTGACCGGGATTTTTTTGCGCTTTATAGCAGTCACGTGTGTAGTACCTTTATGTTACCCTCCGGAGATGTACAATCTTTTGTTAATCGGCACAGACATGTATGAATTAATCAGCATGTTTGCATCCTAACCTGAAAGGAATTGTTTCATTGAAACACATATACATGAAGCTCAGAAAATTATTTACCCTTGCTGTTCTTTTCCTGTCGATCACCGCAAACGCACAGCATACCGATACGGTTTTTCAAAACGAATGGCTCCAGATCGATACACTCATCGTACAAAAGGACCTTACCAGGACGGCTCTCGATAAAATAGCCACTGTTTACAGGAAGGCCAAACAGCAAAAGCTGCCTGCACAGTCCATCAAATGCCTGATTTACCAATACAGTTTACAACAAAAACTGACCGACAGAGAACCCAACCTGTTTTTGAAAAACATCAGGGAAGAACTGAACCATACTGTGAACGAAACCGAACGTGCCATTCTCCACTCACTCCTGGCCAAATTCTACCGCCAATACCGTGACGACAATTTCTGGCGGATCAGGGAAAGAAAAGCTACAGACAAACCTTACAGCGATATCAGCAGCTGGGGCCTTACCGAGTTCACAAAGACCATCGATCAACACTACCTGAAGTCGCTGGAACATGCCCACCTTCTGCAAAAGGTCCCGGTTACCGCGTACGACGCCATTATCAAAAGAGGAAACAGCCGTCATTTACGCCCTACTCTATACGACCTGCTGGCACACGAAGCACTGACATATTTTACAACCGGCGAATATTACCGGGCAGGGGCAACACCAACCAGGTCAGCGCATTTTTTTGTGATACCCGGGCATCAGGCACTCTCTACCCTGGATGATTTTATCGAACAGAATTTTATCACCCAGGATAGCAGTTCTTCCAACTGGCGGGCTTTACAACTGTTTCAGCAACTATTGCGTTTTCACAGGAACGATGCGAACAAGGAAGCCCTGCTGGAGCTTAACACCGAAAGAATTGAATGGGTCTATCAACAAACAGAGATACCGGAGAAGGAAACATTGTATACTGGGGCACTGAAAGAGATGACGAACCAGTACCCAACGTATACAGCCACTGCCCGGGCATGGTACCTGCTTGCCAGGAAGGAAGCCGATAAAGCTTCCAGCTACCAGCCCTTCCAGGATACCACCCATAGATGGGGCTATCGGCAAGCCAAAGAAATTGCAGAAAAGGCTTTGGCGCTGTATGACAAAAAAGAAACAAACCCGGGAATTTTGCAACTACAGGATCTTTTGACGGAGATCGGATACAAAGACCTGAGTACCCGCACAGAATCTGTAAACCTGCCTGGCAAAGCCTTTCGCGCCTTGGTCAGTTACCGGAACATAGATACGGTTTATGTCCGTGTCATCCGGTTGAAGGATCGTGAAGCGAATGAAAAGGAAAATAATAACCGTCCCTGGAAGAAAATGCTGGGGTATACTCCTTTCGACCAGCGCCAGGTGGCTCTACCGATCACCGGTGATTATCAGCCGCATGCAACCGAGATCCTGCTGGATAAGCTACCGGCAGGTCAATACGCTTTACTCTGTTCCGACAGCAGGAACTTCAACGATAGCCTGAATAAGATCAGCCTGCAATATTTCCAGGTGTCGCAACTGAGTTATATCCGGAATGGTATCGATTATTTTGTCTTGAACCGTGCAACAGGCAAAGCCATGCCGGGCGTGCAGGCCACGATCTACCAATACCAGTATTCACTCGGTGAGTGGAATCAGACCAAAGTGGCGGAACTGACCACAGACAAAAACGGACACTTTGCTTATCCAGACAACAGAAACAGTGCCTACATCAGGATCGAATTATCATTGAAAGAAGACAGGTTGCTTCCCACAACAACGGAACGCATCTATTACAATCATGACGCAACACCGAAAAATACAGATAGCAGCACCTATGAAGCCAATAACAGCAGGGTCTTCTTTTTTACAGATAGGAGTATTTACCGTCCTGGGCAAACCGTGTTCTTCAAAGGGATAGCGGTCACAAAGGATTACCATACACAGAACAGCAAACTGATCACATCCCCGGAAAAAAGATGGGTATACCTGAACGATGTCAACTCCAAACGGATCGACTCGCTGGCAGTTACATTGAATACCTATGGTTCATTCAAAGGCAGCTTCCGTATTCCGCAGCAGATGCTTACCGGCAACTTCAGCATAACACTGCGATCTATACCTGCCGAAGGAAATTATTTCTCTGTAGAGGAATACAAGCGACCCGCTTTTCATGTTTCTTTCAAAAACGTGCAGCAAGCGTATCGCCTGAACGATTCGGTTACCGTATATGGTCAGGCGGCCGCCTATGCCGGCAACGCCATCAACGGAGGTAAAGTAGTCTATAGTATTACCCGGAACAAACGCTACCCCCGGCCCTGGGGCTACAGGATGGGCTACCGCGGCGACAGTGAGGGCAGGCAGATAGCCAATGGCGAATCTGTTACAGACGCCAACGGAAATTTCAATATCACTTTCAAAGCCATGGCGGATGATATCACCGACCGATCGGAGAATCCCTATTTCGAGTATACCGTGACCGCGGATGTAACAGACGTCAATGGTGAGACGAGAAGTTCGGAAACGGAGATCCGCATAGGGTATGCCGCACTCCAGCTATCGTTGAACTTACCAGACAAAATCGAGGCCGACAGCCTCAAAAAGATCGATCTGTCTACAACCAATCTCAGCAACGAGAAACTGGCGACCGATGTACAGGTTCAGATCTATTCACTGCAGGAGCCGGGCCGCATGATACGCAAGCGTTACTGGTCGCGGCCAGACCAGTTTGTGATGTCGAGGGAGTTCTTTGTTCAGGCATTCCCAACAGATGAATACGAAGAAGAATCCGATCCTCGAAACTGGCCAACCAGCAAGCTGGTGCATACAGGCCATGCAGACACTAAAGAAACCGATCATTACACCATTGCAGCGGGAACAATGGCCCCTGGATATTACAGGATCGAAGCCACAGCTACCGATCCTTATGGAGAGCAAGTGAAAACCGTGAGTTACCTGCAGGTATACAGCACGAAAGAGCAGGCATTCGGGAAGCAGGCAGTTGTCTTTCATGATGCAGAAAAAAGATCGGTACAACCGGGCGAGACAGCTCATTTCATCACGCATAGCGAACCCAAAGACCTGTTTGTGATCAGGCAGACACTTCGGAACAAACAGCGAAAAGATGACTACCAATTTATTTATAAAAAAGAAGGAATAGAAGGGATCAGCTATACGGCTGCAGAAACAGACAGAGGTGGGGTATATATCACGGAAGCGTTTGTGTGGGACAACCGCCTGTACACCTATTCTTATGAAATAGCTATCCCCTGGCGCAACAAAGAGCTGACTGTCCGGCACGAAACATTCCGCAACAAGACCGAACCTGGTAGCAATGAAAAATGGACCCTGGTTGTTGAAGGGGCCAAAGGCAATGAAGCCACTGCAGAATTACTGACGGGTATGTACGATGCCTCCCTTGACCAGTTCAAAGAACACAGCTGGGACATCCCTTACCTTTGGCCTACGCATTACTTTCAGAATCAGTTCAACGGCAACAGCAATTTTGCAGGAACCGTATCTACAGGCAATTACCTTACATCACCCCAGCCACTTCCACATTTGGCTGTGTTTGACCAATTGGCCGATGATGCTTCCCAATTATGGGACCAGAACCTAAGACGGCTACTGATAAATACCACGATCACCCTCTCCCCTGCCCTACGGGAAAAACTGGAAGAGATGAACGAGAGCCTAATTCCCAGCCACGCAGTTACCAGGTCCGGAAAGCCTGTCTACGCTGCAAGTTCCGACCAGAACAAAAGCAGCGATGCCTCCAGGGAAATCAAACTGTCCGGCATGTCGACCCTGGCCCCGGAAAGCAATTTCGCCAAAGCGCCGCCACCTGCAGAACGATCCGGCAGCCGCACGGTCATAGATGCACAGAATATCAGTCCACGAAAGAATTTTAACGAAACGGCATTCTTTTTTCCGCAGCTATCTGCAGATTCATCCGGCAAATACAGTTTCAGCTTTACCATGCCCGAGGCATTAACCCGGTGGAAATGGATGAGCCTGGCGCATACACGCGAACTGGCATTCGGGTATACCAGCGACCTCATTGTTACGCAAAAGAAGTTAATGGTACAACCCAACACGCCACGTTTTCTGCGCGAGGGAGACAATATCGAACTCATCAGCAAGATCGTGAACCTGAGCGAGCAGGAACTGACCGGACAGGTAACACTTGAATTACTTGACGCCAGTACCAACACTTCTGTAGACGGGTGGTTCCAGAATGTGTTCCCTTCTCAATACTTTACCGTAGAGGCCGGGAAGAGCAGTATTGTCAAATTCCCGATACAGGTACCTTTCAATTTCAACCGCCCGCTTACCTGGCGCATCAAAGCGGGAACAGGCCTGTTAAGCGACGGGGAAGAGAACACCCTGCCGGTGGTCACCAACCGGCTGCTGGTAACCGAAAGCCTGCCGCTATTCATCAAAGGCGATACTACGCAAAACTTTAGGTTCGACAAGCTGCTCCACAACACCAGCGAAAGCCTGTCGCAACAGGGATTGACCATTGAATTCAGCAGTAACCCGGTATGGAATGCGGTGCAGGCGCTACCCTACCTGATGGAGTATCCCTATGAGTGCGCCGAGCAGAGCTTTAACCGCGTGTATGCCAACCTCCTGGCCTCATGGATCGTGAACAGGAGCAGCATGATCAGGAAAGTGCTGGCGCAATGGCAGCAAGACAGCAGTTCACTGCAAAGTAATCTTCAGAAAAACGAGGAACTGAAACAGTTGCTGTTGCAGGAAACGCCCTGGGTATTACAGGCGGAAAACGAAGAGGAGCAAAAGAAAAACATAGCCCTGCTGTTCGACCTGGTAAAACTTGAGAACCAGGCATCGATATGGATCGATAAACTGGCACAAATGCAATTGCCCAATGGTGCTTTCAGCTGGTTCTGGGGAGGATACGAAGACCGGTTCATCACCAATTACATTCTTACCGGCATCGGCAAACTGAAGCGCCTGGGAGCACTATCCCCCGAAATGGCAGGAAAAATGCGCAATATTACGGTGAGAGCCATCCGTTTTCTGGATGCAAAGATCCAGGATGATTACCGACTTCTGCAAAAAAACGGGCTCAGCAAAAACACGGAAATCAATGGGACCCATGCCGATTATCTGTACATGCGCAGTTTCTTCCGGGATATTGCACAACAATCTCCGGAAGCTTACCAGTTCCTGCTGGCACAAGCCAGGAAATACTGGACAAAACAGAACAGTTTTTACAAAGCAAAACTGGGGCTGGCATTGTATCGTACAGGAAATGAGCAAACTGCCGCTAAGGAAATACTTCCTGCATTACTGGAAAATGCCATTACCGATCCGCAACAAGGTATGTATTGGAAATCGGCCTATGCCGGAAGCTGGTACCAATCCCCCATTGAACACCAGAGTATGCTGATCAGTTTTATGAGCGAGATCAACCAGGACACCAAAAATGAGCGGCTGAACAAGCAGATCTATGACATGAAGACCTGGTTACTACTGAACAAACAGAGCAACCACTGGAAAACGACCATCGCAACAGCCGATGCCTGTTATGCACTACTGGCAAATGGTTCAGACTGGCTGAATGCAGACAAACAGGTCTCCATACGACTTGGTCAGACAGAGATCAATAACGAGCAACAACCTTCAGAAACAGCCACAGGTTATTTCAAAAAGAGGATCGATGGGAAAAAGATCAGCACCGACATGGGCAACATTACGGTGACCGTTCAGTCAAAAAACAGTTTCCCACAAGCGAAAGAACCGAAAGGGTCGCCTTCCTGGGGCACCGTGTACTGGCAATATTTCGAAGACATGAACAAGATAACGCCGGCAAACACGCCCTTATCGCTCACGAAAAAACTGTTCATCGAAAAAACCAGTGACCAGGGAAAGACACTGCAGGCAGTAGCTGAAGGAGAGACATTGGCAGTGGGCGATAAGCTGATCGTTCGCCTGGAACTGCGCAGCGACAGGGACATGGACTACCTGCACCTGAAAGACATACGGGCTTCCGGTGCCGAACCTACCCATGTCCTCAGCGGTTACAGATGGCAGGATGGGCTGGGTTATTACGAAAGCACCAAGGACATCAGCAGCCATTTCTTCATCGACCATCTGCAGAAAGGCACTTATGTATTCGAGTATCCGATGTTCGTCACACATAGTGGCGAGTTCTCTGCCGGGGTCGCCAGTATCCAGTGTATGTATGCACCGGAATTCACCAGTCATTCGGAAGGTATCAGGATCAGGGTAAGCAATCCCTGATGCCTGATGGCACTTCTGCTACCGGGTAGATCATATTCCCAGGAAGGCCCTATTATTTTATCTCCGCATCCGGTTCTTGCCGGGTGCGGGCTTTTATTCATCTTTGCAGGTATGCAAGTGGATTATATCATCGTAGGCCAGGGTATCTGTGGTACGTTCCTGAGTCATGAACTGATCAAAACCGGTAAATCCGTACTGGTGATCGATGAAAGCAAACCCAATTCCTCCAGCAAAGTGGCCAGTGGTGTCATCAACCCGATCACCGGCAGAAGGATGGTTCGCACCTGGGAGATCGAAAAATTGATGCCCTATGCCGTTCAGGCATACCTGGAATTTGGTGAGGAACTGGCTCTCCCTTTGATCAGGCAATGTAATATCCTTGACTTTCATCCAACACCGCAAATGGTGTTGGCGTTCCGCGACCGCCTGCCGGAAGAAAAAGAATACCTGCACTACCCACAGGACCCGGATCGCTGGAAACAACATTTCCGTTTCGATTTCACTATCGGAGAAATAGACCCCTGCTGGCTGATAGACCTGAATGCGTTATTGGCCAGCTGGCGATCAAAACTGCAAGGCCGACAGCAACTGCTGGAAACTTCATTCCAACTGGAAGATTGTACCATTGGCCAGGATGAAGTGCGCTACCAGCAGATACATGCAAAAAAAATACTGTTCAGCGATGGAGTAGCCGGTTTCGAGAATCCCTATTTCAAAAACCTCCCCTATGCAAGAAACAAAGGGCAGGCGCTGATCGTACGCATACCCGGCTTACCACGGACGCATATCTTCAAACAGGGGTTTGTGCTGGTTCCCTGGCAGGAACCAGACCTGTTCTGGGTGGGTTCTACCTATGAATGGGATTTTACGGATACCCATCCATCAGCAGATTTCCGGAACAAAGCAGAAGCACACCTGAAACACTGGCTCAAACAACCTTTTGAAACAGTAGATCATCTGGCTGCAGAGCGGCCAGCCAATATGGAAAGAAGACCCTTTGTGGGCCTGCATCCGCTTACACCTACCGTAGGGGTATTCAACGGAATGGGAACCAAGGGATGTTCACTGGCACCCTATTTTTCCAGGGAGTTCACGAATTATCTTGTGCAGGACAGCCCCATACATCCCCAGGCTGATGTACGCAGGTTTACTAAGATTTTAAGCCGTTGATTGCTGACAAAAAATTAATATTGTATCCATCAAATCACTGCTAACGTCATTTCAATGGATACGCTGAAAACCCCTGTCATCAGTAACGCTGACAACAGTTATATCATCCCGCTACGCTACCGGAAAATGGAGAACCTGCATATTGTTTTCTGGCTTTTCAAAGACGTGGCCTGGTGTATGGTATGGAAACCGCTGGGTATCGTCATGATCATTCCCACGCTGATAATATCGATCATCATTGCCTGGCGCACCCGGCAGTACATGTCAGAACTTTGCCATAACCTGGCCATCACCATCTGGATCAGTGCCAACTCGTACTGGATGGTAAGCGAATTTCTCGGTTTCGATCATTATGCGCTGATCGGCGAACTTACTTTCAAGCACCTGGCGTTGATCCCTTTTACCATCGGGATACTCATACTGGGATTCTATTATCTCGTCTGGAAACCCCGCCACCCGAACGAACTTGAAACCATGTAGCAAAAATGCCGGAAAAACAGCCATTTTACCGTTCATCAAACATACTTTACCACTTGTGAAACCGCAAGTCCCGTTTAACCCGGATCCGCTTTATGGTGTACCACGCTTCACTATATCTTTACGCCATCAAAGTAAATGGAGCCTCGCTCCCATGTAATATGAACCACTTGCCCGAATCTCTGCTTTTTAGATTTCGTCAGCACATCAAACCACCGGGATTCTAAATCCTCCGTTCCACCCACCTTTCCGGACAAAGAAAGCAAGTAACACCCGTCTTTACAGCAGTTGGTGACAGCCACCGGTATATGCTGTATCATACCTGTTACCCATCCTCCTATCCCAGGTTACCGCAGTGCGGTAGTGGAACCGTATTCACACAACCAGCTTAACTACTTATGTTCTTATCAATGAAACCGATCGTTCTCGCGATTCTGGGAGGTGCTATCCTGCTTTGGTTATTCTCCTCTTCAGAGGTGTCTGACAAAGGCACAAAAGCAGCTGCACAACACACTGCTTCACGGCCTATTCTTCAACAAACCTCCCGGCATTAATATCTACGGAAGGTATAACGGGCAATGGTATATCCATTATAATTGGTGGCAATGAGGCGGCTGCCCGTATAAGTGACATCATCAAACAGCAGATCCGCAGAGCCTGCAGTGACCGGGTCGTATACATGGATCTCGAACGAATCGTGCAGGTCGTTATAATAATTACCATACTGATCGTAATAACCGGATTGAATGGTGCGGATACGCCAGCTGCCACGCATAAAATTGTACCCATCATCATATTCGGCAGCACCATTGTTGTAAAAACGGAATACCCCGTTCTCAAGACCGGTATTAAAATAGTACCAGCCATTACCACTGTTGCGCGAAGATTCACTCAGTACCCAGGATCCGGCCACAGGTGGCTGCGCAGTGCCAACAACTGTTTTCACACAACTCTGTGTCAGGAACAACACAGTGATCAGCATCAGGTAGTGTAGACTTGTTTTCATAACATAGGTTTTGGTAACAGATCTTATTTCTGTTACCTATCCAATTCTGTTACCAGAAAACAATTTCCAGGAAGTAAGGTAGGCTTTTATCGTTTTTTTAACAAGGCTTATTCATCCCATTTGATCTGGGATGCAAGAATGGTAGTGCCCAGTCCCAACACGGCGATCAACGTGAAGGACCAACGCAGACTGAAGGCCTGCGCCATGAAGCCGACTACCGGCGGACCCAGAAGAAAGCCCAGGAAACCAATGGTGGATACCGCGGTCAATGCCACACCCGGCGACAGGGTCTTTGATTTCCCTGCAGAACTGTATACCAGGGGAACCACCGATGAAACACCGATCCCCACCAGCAGGAAACCGATGGTTGCCGGTACTATGTAAGGAAACAGCACCGAGATCAGCAACCCGGTGACAATGGTGATACCGCTGCTTTCCAACACCAGCTTCTTGCCTATTTTGGTAACCAGCCAGTCGCCCAGGAATCTGCCTCCTGCCATGGTGCTCATGAAAGCGGCATAGCCCAGTGTGGTCATTTCTTTGGGAACGGCCACCACTTTTTGAAAATAGACACCACTCCAGTCGAACATGGTTCCTTCACAGACCATGCAACTGAAAGCGATCAGGCCCAATTTTAATAAATGCTCATCGGGTTTTACGAACAGTGGTTGATCAGGATGGCCGGCATCTTTGGGCAAAGCATAATTGCGTACAAGGATCACGCTGACAACACAGGCGGCAGCAACAAAGCAAAAATGGAGCAATGGTGTGATATTATTAGACACCACGAATGTGCCGATTGCCGCCCCGGTAAAACCGGCCATACTCCAGATACCATGAAAGGAAGCCATGATAGAACGGCCATATAGGGCTTCTACCCCAACCGCCTGGGTATTGATGGCAATATTGCAGAGATTGCCCAGCAATCCGAAAGCAAATACCATGGGGACCAGTTGCCAGATGGTTCCTGCCCAGCCGATCAGGATCAGGCTAATGGGGTAAGCGATCGCAGCTATAGAGATCACCTGTTTACTGCCGAACCTGGCCACCAGCCAGCCGGCAAAGGGCAGACTGACCATGGACCCCACCGGCAAGGCAAAGAGAACACCTCCCAAAGCCGCATCGCTCAGGTGCAGTTTCAGCCTGACATCAGGTATACGGCTTGCCCAACTGGCAAAATTAAGCCCGGCAATAAAAAAGAAAGCCGCCACCGCCAAACGATGGGCTTTTCGCGATACAGCGCCTGGTTGCATGATACAAAGATGCTATCTAAATCAACATTTCCCGCTTTTTGGCCCCAAAATCCCCGGATGGGCCATTTCGGTTATATTTGCGGTCCGAGCGGGGATCGCGAGTGGTGAGTAGTGAGTGGGAAGTGAAATACCACTCACTACTCACCACTCACTACCCCCCTCACAAATCAGCAATCGAAAAATCAGCAATTCTATGTATCGTTCACACACATGTGGAGAGTTACGGATCAGTGACGTTAATAAAGAAGTAACCCTGGCAGGATGGGTACAAACCGTAAGAAAATTTGGCGCTATCACTTTCGTTGACCTGCGCGACCGTTATGGCATTACCCAGCTATTATTTGGAGAGGAACTGAACAGTTTGCTGGACAGTAACCCGCTGGGAAGAGAATACGTATTGCAGGCAACCGGTAATGTATCGGAAAGAAGCAGCAAAAATGCCAATATACCAACAGGCGAGATCGAGATAACAGTCAGCTCTTTCAAAATACTGAACAAATCAGCTGTACCCCCGTTCACCATCCAGGACGATACGGATGGCGGCGATGACCTGCGTATGAAATACCGTTTCCTGGACCTCCGCCGCAACGCGGTGAAAAGAAACCTGGAACTGCGTTATGCGGTGAACCGGTCTGCCAGAAACTATCTCCATGAAAATAATTTCATGGACATTGAAACCCCATTCCTGATCAAATCTACGCCCGAAGGCGCCCGGGACTTTGTGGTTCCCTCACGTATGAATCCTGGTCAGTTCTATGCCTTACCACAATCACCGCAGACCTTTAAACAATTATTGATGGTAAGCGGTTACGACCGTTATTACCAGATCGTGAAATGTTTCAGGGATGAGGACCTGCGTGCCGACAGGCAACCCGAATTCACGCAGATCGATTGTGAAATGGCATTTGTGGAGCAGGAAGATATCCTGAATATGTTTGAGAACCTGATCAAACGCATTTTCAAAGACGTAAAGAATATCGACTATACTGAGAAAGTGGAACGCATGAGCTGGGAAGATGCCATGTGGCAGTTTGGCAACGACAAACCCGACATCCGCTTTGGCATGAAGATCGCCAACCTGAAATCGGCTTTCCTGAAAGGCGGTAAAATAGAAGCAACTGGTGAATTGATCAATGGTGCCGGTTTTGGGGTATTTGACAATGCCGAGACCGTACTGGCCATAGCTGCACCCGGCTGCAGTGAGTATACCCGCAAACAAACGGATGAGCTGACCGAGTGGGTAAAACGTCCACAGATAGGGATGCAGGGCCTGGTATACATCAAATGCAACACAGACGGCACCTATAAGAGCAGTGTAGATAAATTCTATTCAGAGGATAAACTGAAAGCCATTGCCGACGCTGCAGGTGCCAAAGCAGGTGACCTGGTATTACTATTGGCCGGCCGCGAAGAAAGGACCCGTAAAGCCACCAGCGAACTGCGCCTGGAAATGGGTAAAAGGCTGGGCTTCCGCAAAGACGATGAATTCAAACTCTTGTGGGTACTGGACTTTCCACTCTTCGAATATGCGGAAGAAGATAACCGCTGGGTTGCCCGTCACCATCCGTTCACATCGCCCAAGCCAGACCAGATCGAAGTAATGATCAATAACAATCCCCTGATCGAAAACGCAGATAAATACCTGGAACACCCCTACTCCAACATCAAAGCCAATGCCTATGACATGGTGTTGAACGGAAATGAGATCGGCGGTGGTTCTATCCGTATCTACCAGCGTGAACTGCAGGAAAAAATGTTCGCTGCCTTAGGCATGAGCGAAGAAGAGGCACTGCATAAATTCGGCTTCCTGCTGGGAGCTTTTGAATATGGTGCACCGCCCCATGGAGGTATCGCATTCGGATTCGACCGTTTGTGTTCCATCCTTGGCGGAAGTGAAAGTATCCGTGATTTCATTGCGTTCCCCAAAAACAACAGCGGTCGCGATGTCATGCTGGATGCACCCAGCAGCATTGACGACAAGCAGTTTGATGAGCTGCAGATACAACTGAATCTGAAAGGATAATCCGGTAACCGTACATACCGGTAGACCGGTATGTACGGTTTTACAAATAACAGGCAATATGAAACAACTGACCATTTTCCGCATACTCACTTTTATATTGCTGCCCATAGCGGCCATGTTCGGTTTTATGGATCTCCTGTTCCTGTTCAGCGCCCTGGTGAATCCCGCATTGTTGTTGATGGTATTCGTATTGGCTGCTTTTGTGATCTATACTTTTGCCAGTCTGAAATTCCTGACCAGGAGCATTGACGTGGAACAACCCTGCAAAGCATCGCTGCGCGACTGGATCCGGGTGAATGCTTTTGTATCGCTGTTCATGGGCATCATGTTCTTCCTGAATGCGGTCAGCATCATTTTCATGGGTGATGTCAGCCTCCGCCAATTCGTGAACCAGTTCCGGGAATCACAGCCCAATATTCCTGCTATGCTCACCACCGAGCTGTTCATTACCATTATGAAAGCCGTGGCCTACTTCATGCTTTTTGTAGGCGTGGTACTGGTAAGCCATATTCTGCTCAATTTTAAGATAATGAAGCAGTACGGCTATCTTTTTGAAGCGCCCAGACCTGAATAAGTTTTTCAGACAGTCATCCTACCCAATTCCGTTCACACCCCCGATTTTTTGTACTTTTCCGGTGTGAACAACAGTACCCCATTGGCTGAAAGAATGCGTCCGGTTACACTGGACGACCTGGTTGGACAGGAACACCTGACCGGCAGGAACAGCATTCTACGGAAATCGATTGAGCAGGGTCGTATCCCTTCCATGATCCTCTGGGGGCCTCCGGGCGTAGGTAAGACCACCATTGCCAATATCATTGCACACAGCCTGCAGTTGCCTTACTTCCAGTTGAGCGCCATCAGCAGCGGTGTGAAAGAAGTGCGAGAAGTGATCGAAGAGGCCAAACAACATCCGGGAACCATCCTGTTCATAGACGAGATCCATCGCTTCAACAAAGGCCAGCAGGATGCTTTACTGGGTGCCGTAGAGAAAGGGATCATCACACTGATCGGTGCTACAACGGAAAATCCGTCTTTTGAGGTGAACAGCGCTTTGCTGAGCAGATGCCAGGTATATGTATTGAAAGCATTGCAGGAAAAGGACCTGGTAAAACTCCTGCAGCAAGCCATCGAAAAAGACGAAGCAATCAAACCACTGGGTATCCAACTAAAAGAAACAGAGGCCCTGCTCACCATCAGCGGTGGCGACGGCAGGAAACTGTTGAACCTGTTCGACCTTGTGATACAGCATCAATTATCGGCGAATACTGCAGCTCCATCCCAAATGGTGATCACGGATGCACTGGTCATGGAAGTTGCCCAGAAAAAGATAGCGCTGTACGATAAACAGGGTGAGCAACATTATGATATCATTTCCGCCTTTATCAAAAGCATGCGGGGCAGTGATCCCAACGGCGCGCTCTACTGGCTGGCCCGTATGATCGAGGGTGGTGAAGACGTGAAATTCATTGCCCGGCGTATGCTCATTTTTGCCAGTGAAGATATCGGCAATGCCAATCCCAATGCCTTATTACTGGCCAATGCCACATTCGATGCGGTTTCCAAGATCGGTTACCCGGAAAGCCAGATCATCCTGTCGCAATGCGCTACTTACCTGGCATCTTCCGCCAAGAGTAATGCGGCAGTGGTAGCGATCGGGGCAGCTTTAAGTACTGTACATAAAACCGGTGACCTGCCCGTTCCCCTGCATATCCGCAATGCACCCACCAAACTGATGAAGGATATGCAGTATGGCAAAGGATATCAATATTCGCATTTGGGCGAGGGCAATTTTATAGAGCAGGAATACCTTCCCGAAAAGATAGCCGGCACCAAATTCTACGACCCCGGCAACAATGCCAGGGAGAATGAACTCCGAAAATTCCTGCGTGAACGTTGGAAAGAGAAATACGGGTATTGACCCATCCCACTCATATTCAGCCATTTCCGAATAGACCTGTGAAACAGCATTGCCTCAGCCTGCTTTTGCCTGAGATATGAAATATACATTGACGGCCACATAGATCACCAATATCACCTGTGCAGCAACCATGTCGAAACGGTTGGCCTTTGCCAGGTTATTCTGTTTTACCAACCGCAGTGAATATACCGACGAAGCCACCACCAGGAAAATGAAAAATAAGGTGATGCCATGCAACATATCGACCAGTGTGAACGTGGTTGATTCCGGTAAGGAAGAATCGATAATATACTTATTACCGATAGCCGCGAACAAAGAACCGACACTCAGCCCAAAGCGGGAATCAATATTATCGGCATGGATGTAGAAACAGATATAGGAGATCAGGAAAGCCACATACATACCCACGAACATTTTCCAGAAAAGTTCCGAAGCGTCTCTGGCGATCGATATGCGTACACGGTAAGCCCCATAGTCCATATGCGGCTTCAGCACACTCTTGTCGCCGAAATTGGTTTCATAGGCTTTGATGCCGGGGGTAATGATAAAACTGTCGATATTCCATCCGCGCAGCGTAAAACGGGGATCATAACTCTTACCAGCCGTATCAGCTGCAAAGACCAGTGATTTTGCATCGTACTGTGAGTTTTCTATCGACAACCGAAGCTTCTGTTTATCGAAAGGGAAGTTCCCTATTTTCCACGAATCCTTCATCACACACTGCAATTTCATCAATACATATACACCGCCATCACTGGTATCCACTGTGGTATACAGTTTGGTGAAGGATTTTGCCTGGGGGATCTCCAGGTTCTGTGCAAAATCGAACTCTTTTCTTTTATACCGCAGCCACAACCAAAGATTGGTCGTGTACTCATTCTCTTTAAAATCAATATCGTGTATACTGGTGATGTAGATACCGGTGTACACCGTATCGGGTTTTTCATCCTGGGCCTGCACCATTATAGCCGTAACAAGGAAAAAACAGAGCAGGCTGATATAACGGAAGATCGGTTTTTGCATAAAATTACCCTTTAGATACAGGAAGATAAATCATTTTCAAAAACCATGCCCGACGAAGCCTATATAAACAAAGGCCGCAGAACTGTTCTGCGGCCTTTGTTGTATTATTGATTATTTACTAGTGATCTTTTCAGGAACCTGTCTGCCCAGCACTTTCTGGGTCTCTTCTGCTCCCCTGTCGCCCCCCTCGTGGTATTCCGCATCCTCATTCACTTCCCAGAGGTCGTAGAGTTCTTTACCGGCAACAATGTTCTTGGCTGCCAGCATTGCCGTCATCATGCTGTGATCCTGGTTATTGTATTTATGCATACCGTTACGGCCGATCAGGTACAGGCCAAGGTATTGTTTCAACGCCTCCCGTATATCATTTACATGCTCCTTATAACTATGGTCATATACGGGGTATGCTTTGGGCTGACGTACCACGTAGCTGTCCACCACTGCACTATCTTTGGTCAGGCCGATCTGCTGGATCTCTTTTTTGGCAAGGTTGATAAGGGTCTCATCGCTGCTGGTCCACAAGCCATCCCCTTCAAAACAGAAATATTCCAGCCCATAACAGGCCATATTCTGATCGGGCACCATATAGGGGCTCCAGGATTTGAAGTTCTGGATACGTCCCACTTTTACACTCGGATCATGAATATAGATCCAGTTATCGGTAAAAGCATCTTCATCCTTGCAGATCAATACCACCGTTAAGAAATCCCGGTAACCCAATTCCCTTGCCGAACCAAACGCTTTCTCCGGGAATCGTGGCGTTACTGAGGCAACCAGCTCACGCATAGGTGCAGTTGACAATACATAATCAAACCCATCAATGGTTTTACCGTCGGACGTGCTTACGCTCCATTTACCGTTCGATGTGCTGATCTCCTTAACCCCGCAATTCATTTCTATCTGAACACCCATGGCTTTACTTTTGGCAGCACAGGTCTCCCACATCATACCAGGACCATACTTGGGATAACGGAAAGAATCGATCAGTGTTTTGATCACTTTATCCTTATCTCCACCACCCGCTTTGGATTTAAAGAGTGCATTCCAGATAGCACTGCTCAACGACAGTCCCTTGATCCGTTGTGCGGCCCAGTCGGCAGAGATCTCTTTACAGGGTATACCCCATACTTTCTCGGTATAGGTCTTAAAGAAGATATTGAACAAACGCTGTCCGAACTGGTTCACCACCCAATCCTCAAAATTGGTCGGGTTCTTTACCGGAAATGCTTTTGCCTTGAGATAACTCATTACACATAAGCCGCTTTCAATCACACCCAGTTTATTCAGCGCCTCAAAAGCCACCAGCGGGTAAGAAAAGAATTTCTTGTTGTAGTAGATACGTGAACTGCGCGGACGCTCCAGCATCTCGTCGCCCAGGATCTCGGTCCAGAAATCCTCCACTTCTTTCGATTTGGAGAAGAAACGGTGCCCGCCAATATCGAAGTGATATCCTTTATACGATTCCGTACGGGAAATACCTCCTACATACTGGGGATCTTTCTCAAAAACCGTTACTTGTTGGTTTTCCTTACCCAGTAGATAGGCCGCCGTTAACCCTGCCGGACCTGCACCGATGATGGCTACTTTTTTTGACATATCAGAATGTTAACAGGAATGTATTCCCGATTAGGTGGCAAAGGTGTGAAATTATTGTGGTTCTACCGCTATTTTTGTACTGCAATTGAGGCCGGAACAAGCTGTTACAACATAAATCCCTGAAAATGTCCCATCATATCTTCACCAGCAGATACAAATTCTTCGATGATCTTTCCGCACATGAACTATATGCTATTATGCGTCTTCGCAGTGAAGTGTTCGTGCTGGAGCAGCAGTGTATTTACCAGGATGCCGACAATAAGGACCTATCCGCCTATCACCTGATGATACAGGATGGGGATACCCTGATCGCCTATGCCCGTTTACTCCCACCAGGGATCTCATATGAATATATGTCCATTGGACGTGTCATCAGCAAACAGGATTATCGCAGAAAAGGCGCCGGTCGTTTGCTCATGAAAGAAGCGATCAAAGCCTGTCACGAACTTTTTGGCGAAGGTCCGATACGCATAGGTGCTCAGCTATATCTCAAAAAATTCTATGAATCGTTCGGATTTGTGCAAACGGGAGAAGTATACCTGGAGGATGATATCGAACATATCGAGATGACAAGACATTGATAGAATGATAGGATGAGTGAATGGAGACATCCTATCATCCTATCATCCTATCATTCACTCATTAATCTCCTAGTTCCATTTTCAGGAATCTCGCTGTATGACTTTTGGTGAGATTCACCATTTTTTCGGGCACCCCCTCGAATAGGATCGTTCCACCACCATCGCCACCCTCCGGTCCCAGGTCAATGATATGATCGGCCACTTTCACCACATCAAGGTTGTGTTCGATGACCAATACGGTATTCCCCCGGTCAACCAGCTTGTTCAATACATCCAATAGATGCTGGATATCCTGGAAATGAAGACCGGTAGTGGGTTCATCCAGGATGTAAAAGGTCTTACCGGTATCTTTTTTGCTCAGTTCGGTTGCCAGCTTCACGCGTTGCGCTTCGCCCCCGCTGAGGGTCACGGCCGACTGGCCCAAGGTGATATAACCCAACCCTACGTCCTGCAGGACTTTGATCTTCCGGTACAGGTAATTGATGGGCTGGAAGAACTCACAAGCTTCATCCACGGTCATATTCAGCACGTCACTGATCGATTTCCCTTTGTAACGGATCTCCAGTGTTTCCCGGTTATAGCGCTGCCCATTACATTTTTCGCAATGCACATATACATCCGGCAAAAAATTCATTTCGATCACGCGCATACCCCCCCCCTCACATACATCGCAACGGCCACCTTTTACGTTAAAGGAGAAACGGCCGGCGTTATACCCTCGTATCTTGGCCTCGGGTACGGCAGCAAATAATGTACGTATCTCGGTGAAAAATCCGCAGTAGGTGGCAGGGTTACTCCTTGGCGTACGGCCAATGGGCGACTGGTCTATCTCGATCACTTTATCAATATGTTCCAGCCCTTTGATGCTTTTGAAAGGCATCGGTGTTATTTTGCTGTCGTAGCAATGTTTGGAAAGGATCGGGTATAACGTTTCATTGATCAAAGTGGATTTACCACTGCCGCTGACACCACTTACTACGATCAGTTTACCCAAAGGAAAAACAATATCCACCTTTTTCAGGTTATTTCCGCTTGCTCCTTTCAGCTCCAGCTGTTTGCCATTACCCTGCCGGCGTTCCTTGGGCACTTCAATGCTCTTTTTACCGCTGAGGTACATTGCTGTGTCGGACTTACTTTGCAATACCTCTTTGGGTGTGCCAGCAGCCACAATGGTTCCACCATGAATGCCCGCTTTGGGGCCAATGTCGACCAGGTGATCGGCAGCCATCATGATATCCTTATCGTGTTCCACCACCAATACGCTGTTACCGATATCACGCAGGTTCTGCAATGCCAGGATCAGCTGGTGATTATCGCGCTGGTGCAAACCAATGGAGGGCTCATCCAGTATATAGGTGATCCCCTGCAACTGTGAACCTATCTGCGTGGCCAGGCGTATCCGTTGCGATTCACCACCGCTCAGGCTCCTGGAAGGGCGGTTCAATGAGAGGTAGGTCAATCCCACATCCAGCAGAAACCGGACCCTTTCGCGTATCTCTTTGAGGATATCCTTTGCAATCGTATTCTGTTTTTTGCTGAGCCTCTTTTCTATATCATCGAACCAGTCATGTAACTTATCCAGATTAAGGTTGCTGAGTTCAGAAATATTTTTCTCATCTACTTTAAACCAGAGACTTTCTTTCTTCAGCCTCGCACCATTACAGGTAGTGCAGGTCTTCAGTTCCATGAATTTTTCCACCCATTCCCGGAGAGACTCGCTGCTGTTGGCCCCGGAGAACCATCTTTTCAGCATGGGAACGATCCCTTCAAACTCACCTTCGTAGGGATGTCCTGTTGTTTCGTCATCCAGATCGGTGACCTCAAGAGAAACCCCCTCTGCATTGCCATACAAAAGCATATTCAGCGCGGCAGGTGAGAGGTCTTTGATGGGTTTATCCAGGCTTATCTTATTCTTTTTGGCCAACACTTCCACACTGCGGTACATATGCGCATCGCGCTGTTCGCCCAGTGGAACAATGCCTCCCTCTTTTACACTGCGGGTCTTATCTGGGATGATGGCTTCGAGGCTGACACTGTACACATTACCCAATCCTTTGCAGGTAGGGCAGGCTCCATAAGGCGAGTTAAAAGAGAACGCATTGGGAGAAGGTTCCTCGTAACTGATCCCCGTATCCTCACACATCAGCTGCTTGGAATACTGCACGGTCTTGTTGCTTTCATTCAGCAGCAGGAACATGAGATCCTTACCCATTTTCAGGGTTTGCTGCACGCTTTGACTTAGCCTTACCCGCATATCGTCCGTAACCTGCAGACGATCTATCACCACTTCGATATCGTGGATCTTATAACGATCCACCTGCAGTTTCGGGGTAAGGTCCAGCACTTCTCCATCTACCCTTACTTTTAAAAAGCCTTTTTTACGGATATCTTCAAACAGCTCCCGGTAATGTCCCTTACGGCCACGGATCAATGGCGCCAGTAAACTGATCTTTTTGTTTCTGAACCTGCTGAAAATATTTTCAACGATCTCTTCCTCGCTGAATTTGATCATTTTTTTCCCGGTATTGTAGCTATAGGCTTCCCCGATCCGGGCGTACAGCAGGCGCAGAAAATCGTATACTTCCGTAACTGTTCCAACGGTTGAGCGGGGATTTTTATTGGTGGTTTTCTGCTCGATGGAGATCACCGGAGATAAACCCGTGATCTTATCCACATCAGGCCGTTCCATATCGCCCATGAATTGTCGCGCATACGCGCTGAAACTTTCCATGTATCGGCGCTGACCTTCATTATAAATGGTATCGAACGCAAGGGATGATTTACCACTTCCGCTGACACCGGTGAAAACAACCAGACTGTTCTTGGGAATAGAGATATCGATGTTCTTGAGGTTATGCTCGCGGGCACCAAATACTTCGATCCGCTCTTCGGTAGGTATACCAATACCTGTTTGTTGTTTCCTGCTTGCTTGCTTCGCCATGCCCATGATTGATAAGGATCAAATGTACTAACAATCAAAAAGTCAGCCGGTTTAAATTATATCGACCACCCATCAAAAAAGACAGAGCATGGCATCATATTTGCTATATTTACAATGTAAAAACATCCTATGAAAAAACTCATTGTATTGGGCATGCTGCTATTGTCCCTGCAATCAAACGCACAGCTGGAAAAGGGCGCAAGACTGGCAGGATTGCAGACCAACCTCATTCTCGGCGATATCTATGCCACCAACCCGGACTTGAATTTCGGTCAAAACATCAAACGATACGGTCTGAATCTCGTACCAACCCTGGGATGGGCCGTCCAGCGAAACTGGATCGTGGGCGGGCAGGCCACGCTTGGCTTTTGGCACGAACGCAGGATCCCCCCTTATTCGCCAGGCATCAACTACAATGCCGATAATTACTACGACCTGGGCATTGCGCCTTTCACACGTTTGTACCTGGATATCAGCCGAAACAAAAAATGGAAGGGCTATGGTTTGGCTTCCATTGAATTAGCCACGGTGCAGCGTGTGTATAAAACCAGCTATCAGAACGGCACCACACAAAGCACCAAAGACAGTTTTGTTGACCTAAGGGGTAGTTTGGGGGCCGGATTGGCGTATTTCGGACCGCAATTCTCGATCGACCTGAATGCTGCAATTACAGGTCTTCGGTTGGGGGTGTACAAAACAATTACTCCCGGAAAAAAAATATTTTAGCCAACGAAACCCTTACCAGCAAAGAGAATCAGACATATTCCTACTATTTGAATAGACTTTTATTTTGGAAATATGAAACTGCTCCCCTTATCTTTGCGTCAGTTCTTTAGATCACTTATCAAGAAAGGCAGAGGGAATTTGGCCCGATGAAGCCTTGGCAACCCATACAAACCACTCAATTGTATGAAGGTGCCAACTCCGATCCCGCCGTATGGCAGGAAAAGATAAGTCAGAGTAAAAGTTTGCAAATGCCACACCTGTGGAACATCATATTCAAGCTCATCTGACTTACCGGATGAGCTTTTTTTATGCAACAGACCGTAAGGGTTTGCCGGGCATCAAAAGCTGATCAGGTAAGTTCCGCTCGCTTCTCTTGTTAAGTTTTGAAAAGAATTTTTACAAAATTCCAAACCGCTTCCGGTTCTCATAGCAGGATCGAAGCACAAAACTGATTAACAATGAGCACAGCCACAGAACTGATCCACAGCATTCCCGTAGACCCATTAACCGGAGCGATCTCTGTTCCTATCTATCAGACCTCCACTTTTGTTCAGGAGGCACCCGGCGTGAACAAGGGATACGATTATGCCCGTACCGGCAATCCCACCCGTGCCACACTGGAGCAACTGATCGCTCAACTGGAAAAAGGCACTGTCGGTGTGGCTTTCAGCAGCGGCCTGGCCGCCATTGATGCCATTGTAAAATTATTGAAGACAGGAGATGAGATACTCGCTGTGGATGACATATATGGCGGTGCTTTCCGTCTCTTTACGCAGGTGTACGAGAAGTTTGGTATCAAAGTAACGTATGTGGACTGCTCTGATGTGAACAATCTCGTTGATGCCATCACACCAAACACCAAACTCATCTGGCTGGAAACCCCCACCAATCCCACTTTAAAAATAGCAGATATCGAAGCTATTGCCAGGCTAGCAAAAACGCATCACTGCCTGCTTTGTGTGGACAATACTTTTGCATCTCCTGTATTACAACAGCCCCTTGCGCTGGGAGCCGATATTGTGATCCACAGTGCCACCAAATACCTGGGCGGTCACAGCGACCTTATTGCGGGTCTTGTGGTTACCAAAGATGCCGACCTGGGCGCCAGGATCAAATATCTGCAGAATGCCTGCGGTGCCATCCTTGCACCTTTCGACAGCTGGCTGGTGATCCGGGGTATTGAAACCCTCCACCTCCGCATCAGGCAACATTGTAGCAGTGCATTAAGCGTTGCAAGATACCTGGCGCAACATCCTGCCGTAAACAAAGTATTTTACCCAGGCTTACCCACGCACCCAAATCATGAAGTTGCCCGAAAACAATCCAGTGGATTTGGAGGCATCGTATCCTTTACACTGAAAGAAGATACCGAAGAGGCCGCGGTGCGTTTCGTTACACAAACCCGATTATTTAAACTGGCAGAGAGCCTTGGGGGCATCAAAAGTCTGGTATCACATCCGGCGAACATGACGCATAAATCAATTCCTGCAGAAAAAAGAAGGGCAGCAGGAGTACAGGACAGCCTGATACGACTTTCGATTGGACTGGAAGAGGCAGAAGACCTCATCAACGACCTCGAACAGGCATTTGGTCTCATCAACAGGCGAACACAGGCAATTGTTTCAGCTGCCTGCTAAATCATAACAATTGTATGACATTGATCAGCAACAACCGGGTTAATTTTGCAGACCAAAACAGGTATCTGCGTCAGCCGCCTGTACAGGTTTTGCTACTGCCCTGCTGTTAAGCCAACTGTTTTTTACCCCTTATATTATAACAAGTACGAAATGGAAACACACAAACAATTGACGATCGGATTATTTGGATTTGGTGTAGTAGGCGAAGGTTTATACAGGGTTTTACAACAAACGCCTTCCTTAAAAGCCACCATCAAGAAAGTATGTATCAAAAACCCGGGCAAAACAAGAAATGCACCGGCTTCTTTATTTACAACGGACAGGGACGACATCCTGAAAGATAAAAGCATTAACGTAGTGGTAGAAGTGATCGATGATGCCAATGCTGCTTTTGAGATCGTTTCGATCGCACTCAGGAATGGTAAAGCCGTAGTAAGCGCCAGTAAAAAAATGATCGCTGAGCACCTTCCTGAAATACTCGCATTACAACAGGAGACCAACCTGCCCTTTCTTTGCGAAGCAGCTGCCTGCGCCTCTATCCCGGTCATCAGGAACCTGGAAGAGTACTACGACAATGACCTCCTGCATTCCATCAAAGCCATTGTGAACGGATCTACCAATTTCATCCTCACCAAGATGTTCGAAGACAAACTGGATTTCCAGGAAGCCCTGTTACTGGCACAACAGCTTGGTTTTGCAGAAAGCAATCCCAAACTGGATATCGAAGGTTACGATGCGGTGAACAAGTGGACCATCCTGCTGAATCACGCCTATGGCATTGTGGAACACCCGGATAATCTTCTTTTTAATGGTATACAGAATATACAGCTGAGTGATGCGGTAGTGGCGAAGGAAAAAAACCTCGATATCAAACTGATAGCCCAGGCCCAGAAACTGAAGAACGGCAAAGTGGCTGCTTTCGTGTTACCGCAGTTTGTAAAACTGAACGAGCCGCTTTCATTTGTCAAGAACGAGTACAATGGGGTGGTGATCGAGAGCGGATTTGCCGACAAACAGTTCTTCTACGGAAAAGGTGCCGGAAGTTTTCCAACGGCATCTGCTGTATTGAGCGATATCGGGGCTTTGCGCTATGATTACCGATACGAATACAAAAAACTGTACCACCAGCAACCCAACGAACTGACCCACGATTATTACCTGAAAGTGTATGTAAGTTTTGACGACTGGAAATACATTCCCCGTGAAAAATTCGAGTGGATCGAAGAATGGCATGCCGAAGCTGAAAGGAAATACCTGATAGGCGTGCTGCATGTGAAACACCTGAAAGAGAACAACTGGTGGAGAGAGAACGGCAGCTCACTCATTCTGACCAACGAACCCATCATAGATAACCTGGATATCGTGAACCTGAAAAAACGCAGTCTCGAACTGGCTGGTATTGCTTAGTCATACCATTGTTTGAGTTTTTAATGAGCGCCCTGCCAGTACCGGCAGGGCTTTTTCATCTTATTTACGCCCGGCAATCTGTAGATTTGTGCAAAGACCCATACATGTTTACCAGATCTCCTTTCCCGAACCGGAATTTTGTGATCGGATTCCTGCTCACACTGATCGGCTCCCTGTTCCTTCTTGTTAACTCCTTTGTTATTGGCAGGGTTCCTTTTTTCCTGATGTTGAATACAGATCTTGGTGCAGCTGGCGATGTCTTTTTCAGCTACTGGACCAATCTTGGCGATGGGTCCATATGGGTATTGGTGGCGATCCTGTTCTGGTTTTTCAGAAGAACACAATTCCCCTTATTATTGGCTGCCATTATTTTTTCTACCCTGATCGCCCAAGGAGCCAAGCGATTTCTCTTTCCGGAAGAACTGAGGCCCACAGCCATCATCACTGACCTGAGTTCCATACACACGGTGGCCGGTGTTGAATTGCACAGCTCTCACAGTTTCCCATCAGGGCATACCACTACAGCTTTCACTATTTTCCTGCTTGGCTGTCTGCTTATCAGGAACAGGTGGTTCGTTCCTATCGGTTTTACCTGTGCATTACTGGTAGGATACTCGCGCATTTACCTGGCGCAGCATTTCCCCCAGGATGTAGGTGGCGGTATGATGGCGGCTCTATTAACACTGCTGGCATCCATAGCCATTCAACAACAATGGGAGAAAAGAAAGACAGCACATTGAATCCGCTACATAAACAAAGAAGCCGCAGTAACATACCTGCGGCTTCTTTATTCAAGTGATCCGTATCATCAATCCTTCCATCTCCAGTCACCCGCGATCTGCAGGGGTTCCTTCAGGTTGTTTTTGATCAGGAAATCCCGTGTTTCAGCATCCGTAAGATGCCTGGCTTTGATCTCTTTCGCATCAGCGATACCATATAGCAGCATGGCATTGAAGCGTACCGTATTTTTCATTCCCATTTCATCCACCAGGTTGAACCCGTCACAATCGGCATGGTAACAGGGGCCTGAGTTATTCGGCAAAGCACCGCCAGCAGCTCCTCCTGTTGGAACACCATGCAGCATAAAGGGCTGGTGATCGCTATGCAAACCTGCACCACTGCGAAATGTATTTTTAAAAGTAGTGTCAATGGAGCGGGCAATAGCGCCGATGGACTGAAACAACTCTTTGCTTTCGTCAGAAGAACTGGAATAGCCTTTGGGGTCATTGGTCATGTCATAGTTAAGCATATAACGAACCTGATGGATGCTTTTATCTTTGATAGACTGGTCCACATAGGCCCTGGAGCCCAACAGTCCCTGCTCTTCTCCCATGAACAGGACAAATTCCACAGTTCTCTCGGGACGAAGGTGTAATGCCTGAAAGGTCCGGGCCATATCCAGTACCGAAAAAGAACCGATACCATTATCGATGGCACCGGTTGCGAGGTCCCAGCTGTCGAGGTGGCCACCCACCACTACTTTTTCATTAGGCAGGCTCTTTCCTTTGATCGTAGCGATCACGTTCCTGGCTTTGATCATACCGGAGAAATTGGTAAGCGCGATGTGGCTGTATACTTTACCGGCCTTCAATTTTTCTTTCCATGCCATACCGTCTTCCTTACCGATACAAACGGCAGGTATCGGGATCAGCTTGCCCGTTACAGAAGCTGTACCTGTTAACAGGATACCTCCGGCCGCCGTATTGATGATGATCACTCCTTTGGCCCCGTATTTTGTGGCGATCGCAGTTTTTTCAGAACGATGTAATGATTTGGTTCCGGGTTTGGATCCGGGTAACACTCCCAGGTATACAAGGGCTATTTTTCCCTTCACTTTATCCGGATCGGTTGCATAATCTTCTTCCAGTCCATTTCCCATATCCACCACTTCCAGTTTCACATCTGCTTTTACCGGAGAATGCGCCAATGATACCGATTTTACCTCCTGCATGTGGTTGACATCAGTTCCCATCTGCACATGGATGGTTCCGCGGCTCCAGCTTTCCACTTCAAAGGGCTGATAACGCAGATCGGTGAACCCGTAGGATCTCAACAGGTCGAACGCAAATGTTTCTGCTTTTTTCCCATTGGCCGAACCGGTAAGGCGATGCCCCACGGTCTCTGTAGCTTTTTTAAGACTGCTGTAAGCCTGCGAATGGCTCAACACTTCCTGGTTGATCTTACTGAATACCGGCTGCCATTCAGGTTTATCCTGCGCAGCTACAGGCAACAGGCCAAGCAGGGAGAAAAGGGCAATAATGCCACTGATTTTTTTCATATAGTACCATTAGTTTGAGTTGCCAATTTATTCAATAATTCCCACACATCGCTCATTATTGAAACAAGTCAGGTAGTGTTATAAATAAAGAATAGGCAGGATCCCCATCAATGAAATACAAAGGAACTCCTTTGCAGCATGATCTGTTTTACATCTGCCTCATTGCCACAGAAAGGGCCGGAAGCTTCTATTTTAGAGGTAGCCATGGCGGCTGCAAAATTGCCGGCTTTTTCTACAAAATCGCCTTTGTGACGGCGAAACAGGTAACCGGCCATATAAGTATCTCCACAACCGGTTGCATCAACCACCTGCCTCGGTACAAAAGCGGGTATCGAATGCAAGACACCATCATGGTAAATGACAGAACCTTTACTACCCAGGGTAATGATCACTTCAGGAACGCCCCAGTCAACCAGTTGTTGAATACCAGCCTTGATATCGGCGGTACCGGTCAGTTGCTCCATTTCCGTTTCATTGGCTTTCAGGATCGAGATATAGGGAAGGGCATCCCTTTTTTCAGACCAGTCAACCGGGTACACCTGTTCATTTCTTACCTCACGCAGGAAACCCTGTACATCAAGCGAAACTTTACCCCTGGAAGCCAAGTGGCGGATCAAGCCAACCGGGATATCATCTGCCAACAGGGGGCCCAGATGAAAAATGCCCGCAGTGACCGCCTGTAACTGTACTACCTTAAAAGGGTCTGACTTATGCAATACACGTTGGGTGCGATTGTCCTGGTTTTCTCCATAGATATTCTCAAAATAAACGGTTTGCCTGCTGGGAAATACCGTTGCGTCAATTCCCATTTCACGCAGTGCCTGCACATAGGGCATTTCTGTTGCTGCAACCGCTGTTATCAGCTGGTAACTGAGGGGCATCTGCCTGATGGCATTGGAAAAATAAAAAGAGGTTCCACCCGCCATATGCACCACCGATGCAGGGGTAACGATCTTATCATGGGTAATATGTCCTATGCAACAGATATCGTATTTCATCATTCCTTTCAGGCAGGTTTTTATAAAACAAGTTGTTGAAACAGGTGGTCCAATGCTTTTTGCGGATCACCACATAAACCAGGGTGCACTTTGGAGGTCTGTAATACCGTACTCCGGGCCGCCGTTAACCAACGAAAGCGGGAAGCTTTATCCAGTGCCGCAATGGGCCCGCCTTCCGAACTGCCTTTGCAGATCTTTTCGAAACTCAGCAGGTATTGCTTCAGTTCTTCCGTATTCAACATCTCACAAAACAGGCGGATCTTTTCTTCGGGCAACACATATTTCATTTCCAAAAAATTCTGCCGCTTGCAAAACAGCACTACCCCAACGTTGAAGAACTCTTCACGCTCCACTTTCGGCACAATGCGAATGATGGCATACTCAAATATGTGGTTCTCGGGCATATTTTGCTTCTTTTACAAAATTGTCAGCAAGACGTATCCTCGTGTTCAGGAAGCTGGCATACACGTTTCTGCGTTCTTCAGGCGACAGGTTCTCCTCGCCTGGCTGTAGCCATTCATCTGGCAGCAACGCCACGACAGCATTGATCAGTTCCGGCGTCAATATAGTACTGGCTTCCTTTTGTACTTCCTCCAGTGCAGATGCCCAGGGCAACAGTACATGATCTTTTACCTGTACAAAAGGTCTTTCCGCATACGATTCCCAATCCTGCCAGGAATGATGAAAATACAGCGCCGCACCATGGTCTATCAGCCAGAGTTCTTTTTTCCAGATCAGCATATTGGTATTCCGTACGGTCCTGTCAACATTCATCAACAGGCAATCCAGCCAAACGATCCTGGAAGCAAGTTTTGCATCGATCGGTGTGACATTCGGATCATAAGTGATGGCGCCTGAGAGATAGTGTAAACCCAGGTTCAGTCCCTCGCTGGCTTTCAAGAGGTCCTGGATCTCCTCATCGGGCTCTGTTCTGCCGAATACGGTATCCAGGTTGGCGAAGACGATCTCCGGGACCTTCAATCCCAATGCACGTGCCAGTTCCCCTCCGATCAGTTCTGCGATCAGGGCTTTTACTCCCTGGCCCGCTCCTCTGAATTTCAATACATACAGGAATCCATCATCGGCTTCAGCAATGGCCGGTAAAGAACCACCTTCGCGCAGCGGCGCTACATAACGGGTTACCGTCACGGTTCTTATTTCGGGTGAATACTGAGCCATGGCTATTGTTGCAGATTAAGCTGTTGAAAAGGATAAATATACCGCAAAAAAAGAGTCTTTCATTGCTGAAAGACTCTTTGTGGTCGGGAAGACAGGATTCGAACCTGCGACCCCCTGGTCCCAAACCAGGTGCGCTACCGGCCTGCGCTACTTCCCGAAACCTCCATCGGAATGGATGCCGATACTATCTTACGGGTAAGGAACCCAAAAGATAGCGGTGAGGGAGGGATTCGAACCCTCGGTACAGTTTGACCCGTACGGCAGTTTAGCAAACTACTGGATTGAGCCACTCTCCCACCTCACCGTTCCTGCTCTTTTCAGAGAGGGCTGCAAAAATAGGATGCCCGTGCTTAACTGCCAAAAATGTATCGCAAAAACCTAAAAAATAAACATCCCGAACGGGATGCGTCCGGGATGTTCTGATAATCTCGTGTAATGGCAGGGGTTACATGGCAGCTAACTGTACTTTCTGGGTCAGCTCCATCACATTCTCGCGGAAGATGGAATCTGTATCCATCAGGTCTTTTACGGTCTGGCAGGAATGGATAACGGTGGTGTGATCACGTCCCCCGAAATGCTCACCGATGGTCTTCAGCGAGTTCTTGGTGAAGGCTTTGGCCAGGTACATGGTGATCTGCCTTGCCTGTACGATCTCGCGCTTACGGGTTTTCTGTAACAGTTTATCGTAAGAAACATCAAAATATTCACAAACCATCTTCTGGATCGCATCGATGGTGATCTCTTTGCTGCTGGTCTTAACAAAGTTGCGGAGCACTTTCTTGGCCAGTTCCACATCAATGTCCTTTTTGTTCAGGGAAGACTGGGCCAGCAGTGAGATCAATGCACCTTCCAGTTCACGTACATTGGTATTGATATTATAGGCAACGTACTTCACCACTTCTTTAGGCATATCCAGACCATCGTTCTTCATTTTCTTTTCCAGGATCTCGATACGGGTCTCATAATCCGGGATCTGGAGGTCGGCGCTTAATCCCCAACGGAAACGGCTCAGCAAACGTTCCTGCATACCATCCAGGTCTTTGGGTGGCTTGTCGGAAGTTAATACCAGTTGTTTACCGCTCTGGTGTAAGTGATTGAAGATGGCAAAAAAAGCATCCTGGCTTTTTTCCGCCCGGCTGAAGAACTGCACATCGTCAATGATCAGTACGTCGATCAGCTGATAGAAATGGATAAAATCATTAATGGCGTTGTTCCGGCTGTGATCCTGGAACTGGTTGATGAATTTTTCACTGCTCACATACAGGACCACTTTTCCTGGATGCTGTCTTTTTACCTCATTACCAATGGCTTGTGCCAGGTGGGTCTTACCCAGCCCTACACCGCCATAGATCACCAGGGGATTAAAGGAATTGGCTCCGGGTTTCTCCGCCACGGTTTTACCGGCACGACGGGCCACACGGTTGCAATCGCCTTCGATGAAAGATTCGAAAACATACATGTGGTTCAGTTGCGGATCAATCTGCATCTTTTTGAGCCCGGGAATGACGAAAGGATTCTTTACCGGGTTATCGATCACCAACGGGAAATTCATCTCGTTGTTATTGTATGTCTTCATATTGCTGGCAGGAACATCCATGGAACCATTTCGTCCATTCGTATTGCCACTGTCAACCATGATCCTGTATTCCAACCTTGCTTCTTTTCCCAGCTCTCTTTTCAGTGTCTTGGCAAGCAGGTTCACATAATGCTCTTCCAGGTATTCGTAAAAGAACTGACTGGGAACCTGAATCATTAAAACATTGCCCTTCAATTCAACAGGGGTAATCGGCTCAAACCATGTTTTAAAATGTTGCCATTCTACAATGTCTTTGATGATCTTTAAACAATTGCTCCAGACTGATTCAGCGTTCTTAGCCATACAAAAAGAAAGAATTTATAATGAGTTATATTATTCTGCTTTATTACTTATCCCAAGCCTTCAAGTTATCGTTTTTTTTCCACATGTGGATAAGTAAAAAAAATAAATTGGGGTTGCGAATATGTAGACTTTATGTTGAAAAAAAAATTTTTTATTCCCTTGTTTTTTTCCCTATAACTACAGTATGGGCATTTGCCAGATTTTTCTTTTTTGAGCCCGAAAAACTGTAATCCAGCCGCCCCAGCTGGATCCCCGCCCAGCCCACCTGATTCACTACCGTATCTGCCCCCCTACGATTAGGGTATTTGCGGGGTTGCTCAAAAAAACGGTGGGTATGTCCGCCTATGATCAGGTCTATATCGTAACTCTCTTTGGCCAGTATCTCATCGCTCACTTTGTCATCATCGTACTTATCGCCCAGGTGTGATAAACAGATCACCATATCGCAACCCTGTTTCCGCAACAGGTCCGCGGTGCGGTTGGCGGATTCTATCGGGTTCAGGTACACGGTCTTGCCGTAGAGATTCTCTGGTACCAATCCCCGCAGTTCAATACCCACACCTAACACCCCGATTTTCAGGTCGCCTTTCTGGAAAATTTTATAAGGTTGGAACTTTGATTCCATCGCAGTTCCTGAAAAATCATAGTTACAGATCAGGATAGGAAAGCTGACATGCGATAACTGTACTGCAAAGTTCTCCAGCCCGGCATCAAAATCGTGGTTACCCATGGTAGCGGCATCATAGCCCATTTTTTCCATGGCTTTCATTTCGGGTTCTCCTTTGTACAGGTTGAAATAGGGAGTGCCCTGAAAAATATCACCTGCATCCAGTAATAATACCTCTCCCCCTTCGGCACGGATCTCCTCAATCAGGGCAGCCCTGGCGGCTACACCTCCCAGGCCCTGGTTACGGCCTCCATCCATCGGGAAGGGGTCCAGCCGGCTATGTACATCATTGGTATGTAAAATCGTGATGCGCTTAACGGCCGCTGCCGCTTCCAATCCGGAAGCGGGCAAAACCGAGGACAGGGCCAGTGCTCCACCGGCCAGCGCAGATTGCTCTAGGAATTTTCTTCTATTAATTAACATGTACCACCCTATTTTCAATATGATAATCCAATGGTTTGCCCTGGCGGGTCAGATCCGACACAAAATCGATCAATGCATCCCGCATCAGGTATCCTTTGTTCTGCTGAGGGATCCTGCGCAACATCTCACAATCGCTGCCCCCGTTGGCCACATAATCAGAATTGGCGATCACATACACTGCGGCGATATCCAGTGGTTTACCATTGATCTGAACATTCACGGCCCTTTTATCTTTGATACCCATGGTCAACCCCGCCGATACCGGCCATCCTCCATCCGAAGCCATCTTATCCAGGAACTGTTGCAATACGGCGCCTTTTACTTCCTGGATCACCAACAGGTTATCGAAAGGCATCAGTTCAAAGATCCTTCCCACCGTAATGTTCCCTTTGGGTATATAGGACCGGATACCACCCTGGTTCATAAATCCGGCATCCACCTTCCTGCCAAATTTTTTCTCAGCCATGATCCGCATACAATCGGCCATGAAATTTCCCAGACCACTTTCGGGCTGTTTGGCTGAAAGCTGGTTATTGGAGAAGCCGATGACTTTGTTCATGGACTCATTCAGTGCCGCACTATAAGGCGCCAGCATGCTGATCATGGCAGTATCAGGCCGCCCTGATTTTTCTATACGGTAATCTTTGTATTGAACATTGGTAACAGGCTGAGTACTGGTGCAGGAACTGATACAGATAATAAGGGTCCAGAATGAAAAAAAACTCCTGTTCATGGGTAGGCTGACTTGTGATACGAAAGATACAATATTAATGACCCTTTAAAAGCCCTTTTTTGAAGAGTGAGCAGATTTTAATCCTACTTTTGACCACTTTAAACAAAGAAGTTATGTCTTACGAAATTGTTGGAAAACTGGTGGCTGTATTTGAGACCGTACAGCGCAAGGAAACATTCAAAACACGCGAGTTTGTGATTGAAAAAACAGAAGATATTGGAGGGCGTACTATTACCAATTATGTAAAGTTCCAATGTGTGCAGGACAGGACTTCCATGCCCGACAGGTTCAACCTGGGCGACGAAGTAAAAGTCCAGTTCAACATCAAGGGAACCAAATGGGTGAAGGATGGCAGGGAGAACTATATCACCAACCTGGATGCCTGGCGCATGGAGACCGTTAAGCTGGGACAAAACGGCAATAGCGGCGATTCCGTGGATTATCATGACATGCCACCCGCATCAGATAATATCGACGACCTGCCATTTTAGGTAATCGGTCCGCCCGGGCAATAACCTATATTTCTTTTTAGGATAAACACCTAACAGAATGCAAAAAGACATCCAACTCAAATTAAAACCGGCCGAAGCTGTCAGTGACAGTGCCATCAGCCAGCATATCGCCGCTTCTATCGGCAGTAAGGAACAGGAGATCACCGGTTTCCAGAAACTGAAACAATCAATCGATGCCCGGAGCAGGAGCCAGGTATGGATCAACCTTACTGTGAAGGCTTTTGTGAACGAGCCTTTTGAAAAGCGGCATTTTCTGCCGATACACTTTCCGGATGTCAGTAAAGCCAAAACAAAAGTCATCATCATCGGCGCCGGTCCAGCCGGACTCTTTGCCGCACTCCAGCTCATTGAAGCTGGTATACAGCCCATCGTACTGGAAAGAGGCAAGGATGTAAAAGCCCGGCGCAGGGATCTTGCCGCACTGAACAAAGAAGGGGTGGTAAACCCGGAAAGTAATTATTGCTTTGGAGAAGGGGGTGCCGGCACCTACAGCGATGGCAAATTGTATACAAGAAGCAATAAACGGGGAGATATCAACCGGATCCTGCACCTGTTCTGGCGATTTGGAGCAGACGAACGGATCCTGTATGAGGCTCACCCGCATATCGGCACCAACAAACTCCCCCATATCATTACGGCCATCCGTGAACAGATCAGGTCGTGCGGCGGGCAGTTCCACTTTGAGAAAAAAGTGACCGACCTGGTGATAGCAGGTGACCAGCTGACAGGGGTGATCACTGCTGACGGGGAGAAAATAGCGGGCGATGCGGCCATACTGGCCACCGGACATTCGGCGAGGGATATTTTCCATCTCTTAGCAAATAAGAAACTACAGATTGAAGCCAAACCTTTTGCCATGGGCGTGCGAATCGAGCACCCGCAATCGCTGATCGATTCGATACAATATCATTGTACGGTAAGGGATGGAGACCTGCCACCTGCTTCCTACGGATTGGTAGAACAGGTGAACGAGAGAGGGGTTTTCAGCTTCTGCATGTGCCCGGGAGGCATTATTGCACCCGCTGCCACCGCACCTGGCGAGCTGGTGGTAAATGGCTGGAGCCCTAGTAAAAGAAACAATCCCTTCGCCAACAGTGGTATGGTGGTTCAGGTAGAACTGGCCGATGCCCTGACCCACCTGAACAGGCCCTCCCGGAAAGAAAAAATTTCGGAGAAAGATCCTCTGGCACTCTTCTATTTTCAGCAGGAAATCGAGCAGGCTGCTTTCAGGGCCGGTGGCGGACAGTTGCAGGCACCTGCCCAAAGAATGGCAGATTTCTGCAACCATACAATATCACAGAACCTTCCTGACTGCAGTTATTTACCCGGGGTGGTGACGGCTGATCTGAAAACGGTATTGCCTGGTTTCATACACCAGCGTCTGCAAAAAGGATTTCAGGCTTTTGGCAGGAAAATGCGTGGTTACCTGACCAATGAAGCCATTGTTGTGGCAACAGAAAGCCGGACCTCTTCGCCGGTACGTATTCCACGGGACCCGGATCTTTTATCACATCCGCAGGTGCGGAATCTATACCCCTGTGGGGAGGGAGCTGGTTATGCTGGCGGCATCATCAGTGCTGCAATGGATGGGGAGCGTGTAGCACAGGTGATCATAAAAAAAGAGAGATGACGATCATCTCTCTCCTCCAAAAACAATTGAACAGTTACTTGCCAAACTGAAGAATTGCCCCTTCAAATCTTATTGAAAGAGGCAGAAATAGCGGGACCAAATTCCCCCCGGTATTGGACCGCTACTTCTGCTTAACAGGCAAACCTTCCGGCCTGCCCCGTTAATTCTCTTTATATTGTAAAGCTACAATGCCTGATTGAAACGGCATACGGGAAAATTCCCGTTTTTTTAAGAAAAAGCGGTTCAACCCTATTAAACCTGTATGAATCCATTACGAATAGCATAGATAACAATACCCACCCTGGATGTCACATTCAGCTTCCGGAACAGTGAATCCCGGTAACCATCAACCGTTCTTGGGCTGACCTGCATCTCTACGGCTATTTCTTTATGTGTCAGATCCGTGCAGGCCCAGCGTAAAAAGCTGATCTCCTGTGCACTCAGGGCAGTATTATCATCTGAGATATTGCTGGTACGCATACCCGGAGTAAACAGTTCATTATAATAATATCCGGTTTCATATACCGCGTTGATGGCATCCTTTAGTTCAGATGGTTCACAATCTTTTAGCAGATAGCCCCTGGCCCCTATTTTCACCATCTGTAATATCACAGGGTCGCTGCGAAGCATGGTCACCACCAGGATTTTAATGTCCGGATGCTCCTGTTTCAGCCAGCGGGCTGTTTCGGTTCCATCCATTCCCGGCATGGTGATGTCCAGAAGCACCAGATCTGGCGAAGCGCCTGCCTGCAGCTGTTCGATCAGCTGCAGCCCGTTATCCGCTTCTAACACCACTTTGAACCCCGGCATGTTGCCCAGCATGATGCAGAGGCTTTTCCTCAGCACTACATGATCATCTACCAATGCAATTCTGATCATAACTCTGTTTGCTTGAAACTAAATTGAATAGAAGTACCCAATCCAGGCTTACTGTTCAGCTCCATTTGTACGTTGATCATAGCAGCCCGTTCCCGCATACTCACCAGCCCTATACCCGGCTTAAAAGAACTATCCGCCATATTAAAGCCATGTCCATTATCTTTCAGGGTAATACAAACCTCCCCGGATTTCTGCGAAATACTGAGGTCTATTTTATCTGCCTTTGCATGTTTCACAATATTGTTCAATGCCTCCTGCAGCATCCGGTATAGAAATATAAGGGAGTTCTTACTGATTTGTAACCTGTCGTATTCAGAACAAAAAGTTGTGGTGAACATACCCGTTTTCTGTAATTGCTCCAACTGCTGCTTTACAGCGTCGACCAGCCCCTGTTCAGCGAGCCGATCGGCATGATAGGAATTACCCAAATGCCTGAGTTCCGCAACGGCCTTATTGGTTTGCTCTCGTAAATTTTCAACAATCGGGTTGTCCTTCATTGACAGGACCAGCAGGTTGACGTTCAGCTTCACGAGTCCGAGTATCTGACCCACATTATCGTGTATCTCCTGGGCAATGGTTCGGAAAGTATGTTCCTGCATTTCCAGCTGTGCCTGCAACAATTCTTTTTGATAGGCCGCCTCACGGGCTTCTTTTTCCTGCAAAAGTCTCCGTTTGTGCCGAACGTAACTATATACCACCAGAAAACTGATCAATCCAAATAGCAGAATGAACAGGGTCCCGCTAATGATGGCTATAATGAAATCCTGGTTCTCTTTTTGCATTGAATTATTGCGATTGAAATACTGAGATATAATAGTATACTTAAAAACTGCGGAACAACATTATGCAAACTAAGCCCCATAAACCATAATTTTTTTATCCTTATTAAATCATGCATAACAAACACTAAACTTGTGCCAGAATAAAAGAGAGAAACTCCAAAAGCCACCCAAAAAACAGAATCTGTTATCAGATAAAAGTTCTGGTCATCTAAAAATCGTACATAGATATATCCTAATGCCATGAATGACAAGAAGAATCCGGTTATCACAAAATTCAAATAAAGAAAATGAATGTTTTTATGTAGTATCAACAACGAGATTATAAAACCTAGGACACTTAAAAAAGTCAGTATTAAAATAAGTTTCCTGAACTGAATAATCTTTGTCGCATTATAAAAGAAATAACCATAAAAAAGTGACTCAGCAATACTAATGAAACAATAGATCCTTAAATTATTGTTTGTATAGTTACCTACTAACCTAGCAATAATTTCACTAACAAAAATAAAAATCAGAAATGGCAGCAACCACCTCATAAAGGAGCTCTTTAAATAGGGATAATAAACAAATCCGATAATAACACTTAGCAATTCAACCGCTAGAAAAAAATAGAAAAACATTCAATGAAAATTAGATTTAAAGGACCTCTGCTTCAAAACCACCCCAAAATAAAAAAACGGTTATCGCCAGACAACCGTTTTTACACCCTATTTTGATAAGTAGTTATACCTAATTGGTATGCTCCTCTTTCTCTTCTCCCTTTTTAGAAAGTAACCATTTGTTTTCCAACAGTTTATTTTCCCTGAAAGCTTTCAATTCTTTCTCCAGCCGTTGTTTTGCCTCAGTTGTCCAGCCATTAGCGATGGCATTGAGGTCAGGTTTCCCGGCATCAACCCAGCTGGTATACCAGAAATCGGCGACCAGATCTGTAGAATTACGCAATTGGTCATTGATACTTGGTGCCAACGCTGCAGCATACGCTTTGGCAAAAGCAGTGGTATAACTCTTTGATTCCCTGCCCCTCCTGATCTGTACCCTGAATTTTTCCTGTTCTGTAAAACCCTTACTCACTTCTTTTTCTTTCTGCAGCATATCCGGAACCAGGTTTGCCGCCCTGCGAAGCGCTTTCCAGATGGCCTGCGCGGGTTGTTTCAGATAAGTAGCTTTATGCGCCGAATACAGATCATAATTACCGATCTGCAGTTCCGGGATCATGGACTCCCACAAACTATGAATACCTTTCTGATCGGTCAACTGTCCATCATAATTGACCGTGGTATGCAAGGGCACATGCGCATCTGCAATATAATGGCCTATATCCGTTGCATAGAACAGGATACTATCCCGGTTACCGCTGCGGAAAGCCTGCGTTAACCTGTCTTTCATATACATGATATGATAAGGCACATATCCATATTTCAAAAGGCTGTCTCTTGTGTATTTTTTTACCGCCCGGTTCCAGTCCATGGGCATTTTGGTCGCCGCCTGTTCCCCAAACATCTCAAAGTCGATAAAGTGCCGGGTAGCTTCCATACTATCCTGGTTCCGGCGCATATCAGGCCGGGTAGCATTGCTTACCAGGCTTTCCATACCCGGGTAAAAAACAGGCATCATCTCATCCGGCAATTCATATACTGCCAACTGGTGAATGGTCCTGTGCGCCAGAAAACCCCAACTGGTCGAAATAACCCCTATTCCTACGATCAATACCGTAAAACCCAACTTCCGTAACATAGCTTATTTGTTGACTGGTAAAGGGGCAAATGTATTATTTTTTCTCTCCTGACTGTAAGAATTAGGTGAATGGCGCTACTAATCAGCCAGAAAAATAAACATACATTTGAGAACAACCTTTGGCTTATGAATACCATACTTGAACTCAGTAACCTGAAAAAACACTACGCTACCCAAAAAGCGGTGGACGACATCAGTTTCTCCATAGAAAAAGGGAGCATTTTTGGCTTACTGGGACCTAACGGCGCCGGTAAAACCACTTTACTCCGGATGATCACAGGCATTTTTTATCCCGACAGCGGTCATATCCGCTTCGACGGGAAAGATTTTGATCCTGCCAACGACATCATCAAGATCGGGTATATGCCGGAAGAGCGGGGCCTGTATAAGAAAATGAAGATCGGTGAACAGGCCCTTTACCTGGCCCAGCTGAAAGGCCTTAGCAGAACTGAAGCAATGGCCAAGATCCGTTTCTGGTTCAAAAGACTGGAAATGGAGACCTGGTGGAACAAAAAGGTAGAGGACCTGAGTAAAGGTATGAGCCAGAAACTGCAGTTCGTGACCACGGTTCTCCACGAACCCAAACTCATTATTCTGGATGAACCATTCAGCGGACTAGACCCTGTCAATGCCAACCTCATCAAAGATGAGATCTACGGACTGGCACAAAGAGGCAGCACTATTATTTTCAGTACGCACCGGATGGAACAGGTAGAAGAGATCTGCGACCATATTGTACTGGTGAACCTGGGCAAAAAGATACTGGACGGCACTGTCAGCGATATCAAACAGAAATTCAAGGAAAACAAATTCGCGATCCAGTTGGCAGAAATACCAGCGAGCCTAACGGCCGCATCCTTTGAAATAACCGAACAGAAAGCCAATCGCCTGACCGTGAAAATACGGGATGGATACAGGAGCAACGATGTCTTACAATACCTACTGCAGCAAAACCTGACCATCGAAGCCTTTCACGAAGTGTTACCCTCACTGAATGAGATCTTCATCAACCTGGTAGAAGGCACACGGGCCACCAGCCGTGCTTTTCAAACCGTTCAACCCTAATATCCGCCTATTTTTCAAACTGCTTATATGAACAAGACCTTACTTATTATACAACGGGAATACCTTACCAGAGTCAAGAACAAAAGGTTCGTACTCACCACCATCCTGATGCCCCTGCTGATCGTGGTGCTGATAGCAGGCACGACCTTTTTATCCATCAAGGGCAAGGACGAACGAAAGATCGCCATCATTGATAACAATGGTTTCTTCAAGGGAAATATCAAAAGTTCTCCGCAACTGACCTTCGAGTTTCCCGACAATGTAGACACCAGCAATTATCTGCAGAAAGGCTATACCGACATCATACTGATGCCCAAACTGGGGGATACGGAAAAAACGACCTATCTCATCCGTTCCAAAAAAAGGATCAGTATCACAACGGAATCGCAGATCTCGGAAAGGATCAACGCCGCCATTGAAGACCATATGCTGCAGACCGCCGGAATTGATAAGGCCCAGCTGGATTCGATCCACAAGCAATCACAGTACGCAGAACTGAAAGCAGTAGAAGAAAGCGAAGGCAGCGTAAAAGAGAGCAGCGCCGGCTTATCGTACGGTATCGGTTTCGGCAGCGGCATGCTCATCTATATCACCATGTTCATTTATGGTGCCATGGTCATGCGGGGGGTGATGGAAGAAAAGACCAACCGCATTGCAGAAGTGATGGTCAGCAGCGTAAAACCTTTTCAGCTGATGTCGGGAAAGATCATAGGGATCGGAGCCGTAGGCTTAACGCAGTTCCTGATGTGGATCGTGCTGATCGTTGGACTGACAACAGCGGCACAGGCTTTTGTTCCGCATGACGTAATGGAGCAGGTAAAGACCCTGCAGCAGGCCAATGGTCAATTGGCAGGAAACAATATGGCCCAGGCCGGCGAAGCGGCACAGCAGATATATAAGATGCAGCATACATTCAGCACCGCTAACTGGCCGGTGATCATTGCCTGCTTTATCTTTTATTTCCTGGGGGGATATTTATTCTATGCGGCGCTGTTTGCTGCAGTAGGCAGCGTGGTGAATGAAGACCCGCAGGATGCTCAGAGCCTGATGCTGCCCATCACCATGCCCATCATCTTTTCATTCATCATCATGACGAATGCCGTACAGGACCCCAGCACTCCCATGGCCGTTTGGGCCAGCATCATCCCGTTCAGCTCGCCCATGGTAATGATGGCAAGGATCGCCTACGGCATACCGGGCACTGTTCCTTACTGGCAGTTGGGCGCAAGCATGCTGTCGCTGATCGGCGGATTCTTACTGACCACCTGGCTCAGTGCCAAGATCTACCGCACGGGCATCCTCATGTACGGAAAAAAAGTAAGCTGGAAAGAAATGTTCAAGTGGGCATTTCGAAAGAACTAAGCCAAGCAACCTTCTGATATGATAAAGCCTTAGTTATTCAGGAATATCCTGAATAACTAAGGCTTTTAAGTGCTCATTATTGAGCCAATGATATTCTCACATTGATACCTGCCTTGGTGTTGGTGATCGGTGCAGAAGTGGATATATACGGGATCACTTTCCGCTGATCGAAGAAGAACTTGATATTGATCCGGTTGTTCAACACGTAATCAATGGACGGCTGTATGGAAATCTCTTTCTGTCCGCCGGTTCCATAAGCATTGGCCTGGTCAAGCCGGCTGTTGCTGGTGGCCACATCCCGCATGGACACATCTAGCCGTATGTTCAGGTCATTCTGCAGTTTTTTACCTTTCCCTCCCGGCAGCCTGAATGGAAGGTTCACCCCTCTTTTCCTGAGACCCGCACCAAATATCCATTCCGTACTTCGGCTTTCACTTAACTGATAGTCGATCAGGCTCAGGCTCAGCTGCCGGCTCTTGCGGTATTCGAATTTCACATTCAGCTGATCCACGGTGGTCACATCTACCCCTATCAACGGTTCAAAACCTTCTTTGATGGTGATATTCGGCACCAGGAAATAAGGAATGTAATTACCGCTGACCGTATCAATAAAACCTGGCGCATTAAAACGGAACGGATCCTGGTACAGCAATGCGCTGTTAAAGCTGTTCATACTCAGGTTGCCATTGTAACCGTGTGTGATCACAATGTTGCTGAATACGGATGCCAATGCAGGATACTTGCTCAATCCCGTATAGGTCATTTTCCAATTGGGCTTGGGCAGGATCCCGCTAAAGGGGTTGGAACTGATCTTTGCATTGGACTGGCGTATCAATGGGATCGTATTGGGATCCTTTTTTGTATACGCTGCCAGGAATGCAGGGACCAGCACATCCTGCGCATACCTGCCATACCCGGTAGCATAACCATCTGCGGTGAATTTCTGGCCCGTCGGCAACTGCTGCCAGTAAGGGTTCTGCCCGGCCACCCGTTTGCTCACAATCAGGCGATTGTCTTCAAACGTCCGGAAGGTCTGCGATATCTCGTTGGGATTATGTTGTCCAAATAGCGTATTAAAGGATATATAAGACACGCTGAACCCGCCACTGGCCAAAGGATTCAGGTGACGCAAACCGGATCTTCCCGTAGTGTCCTTATATAACTCTGAATACTCTTTGGTAAAGGTTTTGTCAAGATTGATATCGATCACCAGTTCACGGACAGGTTCCAGTTGTGCCGTCATCCTGAACTGTTGTTCAAAACTCTGCCTGAAAAGGAAATTGAATGTACTATCGCGTGTAATTAACCCCTGGGCAGCTTTTTTATTAAGCCAGTTACTGTCGGGCTGCTTGCCAAATACATAATCCAGTCCGGGTGCCATAGAGCCCCAGTTCTGCCCCATGAAACGGGTACTGTCCATGTAACCCGGTAAGCGGCTGCGGTAGTTCTCTGTATACTGAACATTCACACTACGCACCATGGTGATCAATTTACCTACAGTTCGTGTAAAGCCATTCAACTCGATCGATTCATTGGCTTTCAACAAACGTTCTGCTATCCGGGCATCGCGTTTCATCTTACGCCATTTCTTCAAGGCTTCCCTGCGTTGTTTACCTTTCAGTCCTTTCACTACTTCGGCCTTGGTAGGTATTTCTGTACCCAGTGCATTCTTCCTGGTGTCTTTCACATCAGCCGGTCGGTTAGGGTCTGGCCTAGGTTTGGGTGCCGGAATATTATCCAATGCACGCAACCATTTTGACTTATTGTACAAACTGGCAAAATTGAACTGAGCAGTAAGGCTGTTTTCCTGCGAGTTCTCGATCGTATTACCCAGGTTCAGGGCCAACCTGCTGGCACCTATCCAGTTATAGGAAGTGGCATAGGTATAGCGCGCATTGATCCAGTCGGTAAGCGGGAACTTATTCAATGGCAATGTATATCCCAGCGTAGCCTTCTGCTGGTACAACGTGTTCCTTCCTCCCTTAAACAGGTTGTTGCGCACGGTATCCTTTTTGGCCTGTGTATTCAATCTGCCATAAGGTTCATCGATACGGGCATTATTGGTGGCATTAAAATCCAGGTTCAGCGAACGGGAAAGGTCCCAGCGCAATCCGTAATACCTGTCGAACGTAAAATATTTATCGTAGGTCGTATCTACACGTTCCACTTTGCTGTCAATGGTATTAACGATACGCGGTATGAACTCTCCGAACTGGCGGTTGATATCGGCCCTGAAACTCAAGAAAGAAGGTTTCAGGTTAAAATTGAACTCGCGGAACAAGGCCAGCCACGGGGTCTGCGTACGGATGATCTTTCTGAAAGGCTCTATGTAAGAAGATGATCCCACATAGGTATACCCCAAACCTCCTCTTTGTTTGGTCACCGAATTCTGCAGGATCACCGGGTTGGTCTGCGTGATCTGTGAATAAGAATAACTGAAATCAAAATTGCTGATGTTCAGTAAGCCTGGTTTTGCTTTTCCCGGCAAAATGCGCACATTGGTGAAGTTGATGGTCTTGATCGTTGTCTGATCCAGAGCCGCATTCCGGATAGAGTCCCGTTTATCTTTGGCAGCTGCATTCAGTTTGTCTTTATAACGAACATCCAGATCATACGGATCGAACTGCGGGGTCAGCACCGTACGGTTGATACTTGCATATACTGGCAATGAGATTCTGGCTTGTTTGGGCATGAGTTTTCCTGCATCAATACTTGCTGCCGCATCAAACTGCAGGAGGTTTTCTTTAGCACGTTCGTTCACCCTTTGTTCGATGGTTCCAAAACCCTGTGTATGTGTATTGGCCGATACGGTAAGTGTACCCAGGTCGGCCAGGGTAAGGTCCACCCTGCCGAGTGCTGCCCATCCGCCGTTTTCGTCAAGCTGGGAAAGCCTCAGCTCATTGGCCCATACTTCCGTGTTGATAATGGCACCATCCTGCTGAAGCGGATTCTCTATCGCAAACAGGATCCCGCGCACTTCTCCCAGGTTAGGATTACCCATGATGGAGACGGTCTTATTATCCAAAACGGTCCTGAATATTTTGGTAACAGATGCCCCGGAATTGTTCCGTTTCAGTTTCAGATCGATCAGTGACCGCAGGCTGATGTCGAGATTATTCGCAGCGGGCCACACTTTATCTTCCTGTCCGCGTGTATAAGTACCCGGCGCAGTGATCTTGAGCGGTATCTTGATCTCATAATAGTTGTTCAGGAAATCCTGGCCGATCCGGATAACGGCATTCATCTCATTATCCTTCAAGGGGCGCTCTCCCGGAACCGATTCGGCATGCACATACATGGAAAGTTTACCGAACTGCCGGATATCCAGATTCATGGTCTTGAATACACCACGCGAATCACCCGATGAGAGGTTCCGGATCTTCAGGCTCATGGCCTGCTCGTTCTGCTGCAGGTTCACCCCATTGTTACTGAGCAATTGCACCCTTTCCACACCGGGCGGCATCAGGTAGTTCACAGGCTGGCGACTGCTGTTCTCTTCCAGGTTCACGGCCAGTGTATTCAAAGATGTACCTCCTGAGTTATTGATCGGCGTATACGATCCCGTAGTATCAATATTGTAAATGAACTGGCGCCATTGGTTACGTACCAGGTCCAGCCGTGCCAGACGCAGCACCACCGAATCTTCAAAATCGGTCAGGTACAGACGCGCAAATCGGATCGATTTAAAATCAGGTATACTTCCGATCTTCCGGGCATACCCCTTGATCGGAATACGGAACAGGAACCAGTCTTCCGTACGACGCACCCCATCCGCAGAGTTCACACTCACCGTTCTTTTATCCGTAATATAAGGTGTGGCACCCACTGCCATGCCGGGCTTGAGCTCTATCTCATACTCATAATAGGATTCTGTTTCATTCAACGTGTTATCCCTGTTCAGGTCCTCATTATCCGGGTATAAGGTAGCGGCAGAAGTGAACTGTCCTCCGGTGGTGGCAATGGGCGAGTTGCCCTGTGGGTTGTTGAAATTCTTGTAACGGCCAAGAATGCCGGTACCCAAGGGATCAAAGCTGGGATCACGGTACCATTTGTAATTATCACTTGCGGGGTCGATAAGTGCCTTCTGGTAAACAGGAGAAGCTGTACCGAAATTAGCAGCGAGCTTATTCAGCACATACCCTTTCTTCCTTCTCTCTGCGTCGTCATCCAGGCCATCCAATCCCACATCCTGGTACGGACGGTCATTGGGATCATTACTGAATGCCTGGGTGATCTGTATGGGATTCACGGGTGTTTTACCCCAGGTATTCGTGCTATCCACGGCCGATGGAATATTCGGCGTATTCATCCCGTTCTCATAGAACCGTTTTCCATCTTTTAAGATATCCTCGCTGATATTACCCAGATTCAGGAACATCTTACCTCCCTTGCTGGTGGGATTCTTGATAAAGGGATTCTGCATCCAGAATTCTATGTACTCGATATTTCCTGTTTCAAAGTCGGTCTGGTCGATGGAACGCATGAGACCACCCCACCTGCTGGCGGGCCTTACCAGGTTGCCATTGGCATCCAGTTCCGTTCTTCTTGTTTCAAAATTGTAAGGCCCTTTCTCTGAAGGATAATACGCAAGGTCAAAAGTGGATGCCTGCACATCGGTAATATTGGTGGTACGCTGCGGGAACAGTTCATTGGTGAACACCTGCCGCACACGTGGATCACTCAACTCCGCCAGGTTCCTGCGCAGAGGGTTATTCGGACTGTTCTTGTCCTGCAGATTGGGTTCAATATTGTACCAGGCAAATTTGGCACGGTTATAATTGTAATCCACCGAATCGTTCAGGGTGGCTTCCGGAAATTTAGGATTGCCCTGCGGTGTGGAAGCCAATGCCCAGGCCACCAGCGGAAACCGAAGATCGATGCTGGTGCGCGTTCCTTCGAAATCATCCACAAAGATCAACCCGTTTTCCCCGCTACCGATCTGCGAGGGGTGGCCTGGTTTCAATACCGCCGCTTCTCCGTATGCTGTGATACTTGATTTTGCCTTGGTGGAATAAAAAGGAAGTTTATCCAGCAAACGGGTAAGTCCCGGCAATTCCGAACGGTAACTCACATCAAACCCGTATATGCTGTTCCGGATGGGGTCATCTCCATAACCCATCTTGGTGAAAAAGGGCCGTTCAGACAAACGCATGAAAGTGGTACCCAGCGTAAGTTTCTTATTAGCCACATAATCCAACCTGAGCCCGGTAAAATTCCGCTGCTGTATGCCAAACCCCGCATTGTTCTCGTATGACACTTTCACCGGTATATTGGAGCTGAGGATGCCTGCATTCAGGATCTTCACCACGCCAAGGTTATAATCGATCGAATAATCGAGCCCCTCTCGTAATATTTGTCCGCCGGCAGTTACCGTAACCGATCCTGGCGGGATATTAAAAGCGTTCAGATTGATCTCCGATCCTCCGGCACTGCCTTTTACCTGTCCCTGCATCACAAAACGATTCAGGTTGGCATAGGTCTGAGCGATGGCTTTGATGGAATCGTACAACTGGTAATACACATACTTTTTCTTCATGGTCGTACTCTGCCCGGCAAATGCCATGGTATCCAGGTCGCGGCCAAAAGGCTCCAGGACAGGGAAGATGACGCGCCCCATTTGTGGCAGAATGGTGAAGCCATCCACATAGTCGAACACACCATCGGGTTGGGGATCATTCCGGTTATTCAACCGGTCAAGGTTCAGGATGCGCAACAATGATTTACCATCTACCGCTGGTGAAGATTCCGGCAGGTACCTTTTCAAGCCACCACTGGGTTCTTCATACAACACGTTCAATTGAAAACCGTCACGCTGGATACCGCCAAACAGGTCCAGCGCATACACGTTCTTCATCATCCAGCCCCAGGTGGGCAGTTCAACCCTCTGCGAAGTAGCTTTCAATAATTTCAGGAACAATACTTTCTGCACACCGCGCGTTGAATCCAATGCCACATCCTGCGACAGCTCTCCTACCTGGAACACCCGTCCGTTATAAGTGTATTGATAGGCCACTGCCAGCACCTCATCCGATTGTAACTGTACGTTCACCGAAAGGAAACCAGCTTGCGGGTTAAAATAATATTCTGAAGGATTGAGCTTTCTTGCAAAGGTCTTTTCATAATCATCCACCGGCCGCAATCCCTTTGCCAACAAAAGAGCATTGATGGCAGCGGGATTTCTCGACATGGGATTACCCGCCAGCGAAGCATACAGGTCGTTCGCACCATTGGCAGGCAAGGGAGAGGTTGTTAAGGAACGTACCGAAGGATTATAGGGCTTTGATTCCGCCAGGTCCATCAAGCCCACAATATCCCTGGCATCGGTAGTGGCCCCGGTCCGGTTGGTTACCCATACTTCCATCTTCTGGATCTGTACCTGCGAGTTGACCACCGGCAGGTTAGACATGGTTTTGTTATACGTATCCCGGAAGTATTGTCCCAACAGGAAGTGACGGTTCTCCTCGTAATCATCCAGCCGCTTCTGGAAATTGGTTGTGGCTGCCCCGCCTTGCAGTCCTACCGACTGGCGCGTTGACCGCTGATTGGCAATGGCTCCCGTAACGAACAATTTACCGAACTGCAACTGCGCTTTGATACCAAACAGGTTCTGTGCACTGGGCATGAGTGTGCTTCTGGACTGGAATGAGATATTACCCGCTTCCAGGCTCTTGATGATCTCGTCATCCATGCCCTTATAGTCCAGCTTCAACTGGTTATCAAAACCAAAATTGGACAGCGTGTTATAGTTGATGGGGAATTTGAGTTTCTCACCGATATTGGCATTCACGTTAAGTTTGGCGTTCATGTCAAAATCAAAACCGCCATTCTTTCTTGCCCTTTCAGGCAGTGTCGGGTTCTTGATGTTCTGCCCCTGGTAACCCGCCATGATATTCACTTCCCCGGTCGGCCTGATATCCACCTTCAATCCATTTCCGGAAGTTCCGAATATGCGGTCGAACAGTTTATCGTAGATCTGCATCTTGGGCCTGGGCGATTTCAGGTTCAGCGTGGTCAATGCCGCAGCCCGCTTCTTGAAATAATCCGTTTCGGCCTGCCGCGACTGTATACGCCAGAACTCATCATAACTAAGAGAAGTAGGTGTACGGTAATACTTGTTGCCGATCTTTTCGATCACATAGTATTGCCTGGTCTTGGGATCGTATTCGATCTCCCGTTTGATCAGTGTACTTTCGCGGAGATCAAACGGATTTTTGCTCTGGTTAGACAAAGGGTCCCCTCTCCTGTCACTGATAGGATAGTGCACAGAATCTTTCTGCTGCGAAAAGACGCTGGTCTCAGCTTGCAACAGCAACAGGGCGATCAGTAAATGACGAATAACTCTCAAACAGTTACGCTTGGTTAGGTACAGTTGGAACGATAATAGTAAAACTGGTTAGGTAGAAATAGGAACTATAGACTATAAATTTTTGAGTGCGTGTTTAATGATATCTTCCAGCGACAGATCCTCCGTTTTTGCTGCCAGGGTCTTTTTCACAGCCTGCTCTGCCACGGCCTTGCCAATACCCAGCGCCACCAGTGCATTCACAGCATCTGCATCCACCGACTGGAAACCGGCCATCTGCGGTGTGGCAGGGTCCAGCGAAAGTTTACCCAGTTTATCCCTCAGTTCCACGATCAGTCTTTCGGCTGATTTCTTGCCAATACCCTTGATACCTTCCAGCTGCCGGGTGTTGCCTTGAACGATGGCCCTGGCTATTTCATCGGGACGCATACCGGACAGCATCATACGGGCGGTGGCCGCACCCACACCAGATACACTGATCAGGTGCAGGAACATTTCTTTCTCGGCCCATTCAGCAAAACCAAACAGGGTCTGGGCATTTTCCGTAATATGCAGGTATGTGAACAGCTGACCGCTTTCCTTATTACTGATGGCAGAATAGGTATTCAGGCTCACCTGTAACTCATAACCTACCCCATTCACATCCACCACTACCCGGGCGGGGGTTTTCACTGCAAAATTTCCTCTTACGAAAGCGATCATAACTGATTCAAAAATATGTTAAAAAACCTTGTTACAACTAACTTTATTGCCCCTGAAAGACCTTCTCCTGCCTCATTACCCTACCCGGCCGGCCGGCTAACAGTTGTTAGAATCCGATGAATTTCACTGGCGGGCAGCCCCATGTGTAAGATAATTTGGAAATCTTATGGATATTTGCGCCAATCTTAGCAAAATCTATGGATAAAATCAGAGCAGCCATTACCGGCGTAGGGGGGTATGTACCTGAAACCAAACTCACCAATTTCGACCTTGAAAAAATGGTGGACACCAATGATGAATGGATCCGCACCCGAACCGGTATTGAAGAAAGGAGGATCTTGAAAGAACCCGGCATGGGCAGTAGCGACCTGGCTGTACCCGCGGTACAGGAACTCCTCCGGAAAAAAGGCCTTGCTCCAACAGATATAGATTGTTTGATCTGCGCCACCGTTACCCCTGATATGGTGTTCCCTGCAACAGCAAACATCATCTGCGACAAGATCGGTACCACCAATGCCTGGGGGTACGATATGAGCGCAGCCTGCAGCGGTTTCCTGTTCGCACTTACTACCGGTGCCATGTACATTGAAAGTGGCCGTTACAAAAGAGTGGTGGTGGTAGGTGTTGACAAAATGAGCGCCATTGTAGACTATACTGACCGCGCCACCTGTATCATTTTTGGTGATGGCGCCGGTGCTGTGCTCCTGGAACCGTCTACCGATGAAAACGGCATCCTCGACAGTATCTTACGTACCGACGGAAGCGGCCGTCAATACCTGCATATGAAAGCCGGAGGTTCCGTAAAACCCGCTACCGTAGAAACCGTTCTGGCCAAAGAACACTATGCCTACCAGGAAGGGCAGCCTGTATTCAAATTCGCCGTAAAAGGCATGGCCGATGTCAGTGCCGAACTGCTGGAACGCAACCATCTTACCGGCGATGACATCGCCTGGCTGGTACCCCACCAGGCCAACCTGCGCATCATTGATGCCACCGCCAACCGGATGGGCCTGTCAAAAGACAAAGTGATGATCAATATCCAGAAATACGGTAACACCACCGCTGCTACCATACCGCTTTGCCTGTGGGAATGGGAAAGCAAACTGAAAAAGGGAGATAACCTGGTACTGGCTGCTTTCGGCGGCGGATTTACCTGGGGTGCCACCTGGGTAAAATGGGCCTATTGACCTTTCTGACAAAACCGGATCAACTGAATAAATAACAAAACATCCTCCTTCTTAAGGGGGATGTTTTGTTAGGGCATGTCACGAACGATCACATCCTGCTGAATAAGATATAATCCGTTTGTGGTATGGTGCTTACCCCTACCTGCCGAAGCATGGTGACCAATTGACCGCGGTGATAGGTGCCATGGTTATTCAGGTGCAGGAGGATCTCTTTTACCGGCTGCTGATACGGTTCACCTTTCATGTTCCGGTAAGGCAATATGGCTTCCAGTTGGCTGGCAGTGGCGGCTTCTATCCAATCGATCCATTGTTCGTTCTGGTGCAGGATGCCATTCTCAATATCCTTCATGGAAGGGTGAAAACTTAAACTGGGCACCACAACCTGCTCATGACGCTGTAACCGCTGCCACCAGATACTGGAAGCGTCCCAGAGATGCAACCAGGTTTTCTGTATGGAGGGAAAACTGCTGCTGATCTCCTGCTGTTGCTGCGCCTCGGTAAGCGTTACCGATATGTCGAGTAGTTTTTCATTGGCCCATCTCTCATAACGGGCAAAAGAGGTTAATAATTGCTTCATGTTTAATCCTACTTTTGAGGTGGCCGGTCTGGCCGGTTTTGAAAACAACCCTATACCAATTTAAATATAATGAATAAAAAATTCCCATTCACCGGTATCAGTTCCGTGGCCATGCATGCTTCCGGACAGGAGAATGCCGATTATGCGCACCTTACGCCGATCTATGCCACTTCTACCTTCACCTTCGATTCTGCCCAGCAGGGCAGCGACCGTTTTGCCGGCGCTGATAAAACAAAGATCTACAGCCGTTGGGGCAACCCAACTTTCACCGTTGCCGAAGAAACCATTGCGGCGCTGGAGACCTTCGGGATCAAAAATGCCGATGGCAGTCAGCTGGAAGTAAAAGCATTGCTGCATGCCAGTGGGCAGGCCGCCATGAGTACCCTGTTCCTGAGCACTTTACAGGCAGGTGATTCCGTACTTTCCCATTATTCTTTATATGGCGGCACACATGAGATCCTGAACAAACTGCTGGCCGATACAGGCGTAACAGCCACCATCATTGACATGCGCAATCTGGAACTGGTGGAAGACGCCCTGAAAAAAGACCCTAAGATCAAACTGGTTCATATTGAAACCCCTGCCAATCCAACCATCCAGTGCGTGGATATTGAGGAAGTGACGAGGATCGCCAAACGCTACAACAAACTGGTATCGGTCGACAATACATTTGCAACGCCCTACCTGCAGCAACCTTTCCGCTATGGTGTTGATTTTGTCTTTCACTCAACCACCAAATTCCTGAACGGTCACGGTACCGCCATCGGTGGTGTCTTACTGGGCAGGGACCTGGAATATATGCGTACCAAAGTATGGAAATGGCATGTATTATTGGGCGGCAACAGTAACCCCTTCGATGCTTTCCTGTTAACGCAGGGTATGAAAACGCTTGAGCTCCGGATGGACCGGCACTGTGCCAATGCCATGGAAGTTGCCGCATTTCTGGACAGGCATCCCGGTATCGCGCATGTCAATTATAATGGACTCTCTTCACACCCAGACCATGTCATCACCACCAAACAGATGAAACATCCGGGTGCACTGATGAGCTTTGAGCTTAAAGGCGGACTGGATGCCGGCCGCAAATTCATCGACGCTTTGCAGATGTGCGTCAGGGCCGTATCATTGGGAACCGTAGACACGCTGCTATCGCATCCGGCCACCATGAGTCACGCAGGCCTGAAAAAGGAAGAAAGGATCCAGTTCGGCATCACCGACGGGCTGATCCGCCTGAGTGTGGGCATCGAAAACATTGCCGATATCCTGGCCGATATGGAACAGGCCCTGAAGAAAGTATAGGGATTCACATAACAGTATTGCTTTTAGCCCGGTAACTGTTTACATTTATCGGGCTTTTTCATACCAAAACTTGATAAAATGAGAAAATTCATATGCGTTATCTGCATGATGGCATTGGTCCTACCCGCCATTGCGCAGAAGAAAAAGAACACAACAACCAATGACCGTTTCGCAGGTTTGGATACTGCTTTTGAAAGGGTGTTGAAAGACTGGCACGCAGCGGGTTTTGCCGTAGCGGTTGTGGAAAAAGACAAACTGATCTATGCCAAAGGTTTTGGCTACCGGGATGTTGAAAAGAAATTACCCGTAACAGCCAACACTTTATTCGCCATCGGCAGCTGCACCAAAGCCTTTACTTCCTCGATACTCGGCCTGTTGCAGAAAGACGGCAAACTGCAGTACGACAAACCGGTGCGCGATTACCTGCCCGAACTTAAGTTCTACAACGACGAAATGAACAATCTCGTAACGGTTCGCGATATGATGAGCCACCGCACTGGTCTGCCCCGGCATGATTTTTCCTGGTATGCTTTCCCAAGTTCCTCACGCGACAGCCTGATGAAGCGTATCCGGTTCATGGAACCTACTTTCCATGTGCGGGAGAAATGGCAGTATAACAATTTCATGTTCCTGTTACAGGGAATGATCGCTGAGAAACTGATGAACAAAAGCTGGGAGAATGCCGTTCGCGATAACTTACTCAGACCACTCGGCATGAACCGAACTGTATTTACCATTGGAGAAATGGAAAAGAACGACGATGCCGCGATCGGGTATGGGCTCAAAAAAGACAGCATCATCAAGAAACTGGATTATTACCATATCGATGCCATGGGCCCTGCCGGCAGCATCAACAGCAGCGTAACGGAAATGGCCAATTGGCTGCGTACCTGGGTCAATGGCGGAAAGTTCAATGGAAAAGAGATCTTACCGGCCTCCTATGTTACAGAAGCCATGAGCGCACAAATGGTGATCAGCGGGGGAATGCCCAGCAAAGAAAAACCGGATATGCATTTGGCCAACTATGGCTTCGGATGGATGATCAGCTCCTATAAAGGCCATTACCGCGTTGAACACGGCGGCAATATCGATGGTTTTTCTGCCAGCACCAGCTTTTACCCTACAGACAGTATCGGCATCGTGGTACTGGCTAACCAAAACGGATCAGCCGTACCATCCATCGTAAGAAATCTTGTATCGGACAGGTTGTTGAACTTACCATATTTCGACTGGAACACAGACCTGAAACGCAGTTCCGACAGTGCAAAAGCAAAAGCCAGGGAAGCAGAAAAAATCAAAAGCGGCAACCAGAAAGTCAATACAAAACCTTCCCATCCGTTAAAAGATTATGAGGGCATCTACCAACACCCGGGTTATGGAAGTTTTGAGATCAGCCTCGTGAACGATTCCTTGTTCGCACAGCTGGGTAAAGACCTGATGTGGTTACGGCATTATCATTACGACATATTCGAGCCCTTCGGCAAAACACCCGGTGAAGCCATTGATACTACTGAAAAAAGTCCGTTCAGGCTGCAGTTTCATATGAATGAAGCCGGTGATATCTCCATGGTGACACAACAGCTTGAAGCAGGCCTGGAACCTTTCAAATTCCTCAAAACACCCAAAGCCAAAGCCATCACCAAAGAAGAACTGGAAAAATATGTGGGTGAATACCTCTTGGGAGGTGCCACAGTAAAGGTCTATATCAAAGACAATAAAACGCTGTATGTGCTGGTACCGGGTCAGCCCGACTATGAACTGCTGCCCGTTGAGAAACACAAGTTTGCCCTCAAAGTGGCCAATGGCTTTTTCCTGCAGTTCGAGGTAAATGAAAAAGGCGAATCCGTGAATGCCACTTTCATACAACCCAATGGGAATTTCAAAGCAACCAGAAAACAATTGTAACCCGCTCAACCAAATCGTATGCAAAAAATCACCTGTTTACTGATCTGCGCCGGATTGATCGTATCGTGCAGTCATAAGAAATACGACACCATCATCCGCAATGGCCTGGTATACGACGGCAATGGCGGCAAACCCTTTACAGCTGATATCGCCATTCAGAATGACACCATTGCATTTATTGGCGACCTGTCTAAAGAGTCCGCCAACAAGGAAGTGGATGCCAAAGGTTTGGCCGTATCGCCCGGTTTTATCAATATGCTCAGTTGGGCGCCGGTATCACTGATCGAAGATGGAAGATCACAGGGAGATATCAGGCAGGGGGTAACACTGGAAGTATTCGGCGAAGGGGAAAGTATGGGGCCGCTGAATGCAAAAATGAAGACGGACATGCAGCAAGACCAGTCGCTGATCAAATTCGACGTAACCTGGAACACGCTCGGCGAATACATGCGGTATATGGAGAAACGAGGTATCAGCACCAATATCGCTTCTTTTGTTGGCGCCACCACCATCCGCACCCATGTGATCGGTGAAGACAACCGTGATCCTACGGCAGAAGAAATGCAACGCATGAAGGCCCTCGTAAAACAGGCCATGGAAGAAGGCGCCCTGGGCGTGGGCAGTTCCCTCATTTATCCGCCCGCCTTTTTCGCCAAAACACAGGAACTGATCGAACTCTGTAAAGCCGCGGCACCCTATGGCGGTGGTTATATCTCGCATATGCGCAGCGAAGGCAATCAACTGTACGAAGCGGTAGAAGAACTGATCACTATTGCCAAAGAAGCCGGGGTTCATGGAGAGATCTATCACCTGAAAGCAGCTGGCGTGAGCAATTGGGGGAAAATGGACAGCGTGATCAGAAGAGTGGAACGCGCCCGTAAGGAAGGCATTGATATCGCTGCCAACATGTACACCTATACGGCAGGCGCCACCGGTATGACGGCAGCTTTGCCTCCCTCTTTGCAGGATGGCGGTTTTGGTAAACTCTGGCAGCGGTTACAGGATCCCAAAACACGCGAACAAATGAAAAAAGCCATGAAGACCAACGCTGCCGACTGGGAGAATCTCTATTACGGTGCCGGTTCAGCCGATAAGGTATTGCTGCTGGGATTCCGCAGAGATTCCCTGTTCAAATACACCGGCAAATCGCTGGCCGAAGTTGCCAGGATCAGGAATACCACACCGGAAGACGCTGCCATCGACCTGATCATCCAGGACAGCAGCCGGGTAGAAGTTGCCTATTTCCTGATGAATGAGGAGAATGTAAAAAAACAGGTAGCCCTTCCCTGGCTGAGTTTTGGATCCGATGCGGCTTCCATGTCGACAGAGGGCAATTTTATCAAACAAAGTTCTCATCCGCGTGCCTACGGTAATTTTGCCAGGGTGATCGGCCACTATGTGAGAGACGAAAAAGTACTTCCGCTGGAACAAGCCATCCACAAACTGGCCAAAGTAGCTGCCACGCATCTTAACATCAAAAAAAGAGGCGAACTGAAAACAGGCAACTATGCCGACATCCTTATTTTTGATCCCGCCAAAGTAAAAGACAATGCCACTTACGAGAACCCACACCAGTATGCAGAGGGTATACTGCATGTTTGGGTGAACGGCACACAGGTATTGAAAGAGGGCGAACATACGGGAGCGAAACCGGGAAGATTTGTGAAGGGGGCGGGGGTGAGAGAATGAGTGGATGAGTGAATGATAGAATGAGTGAATGGGGAATTGTAAAACAGCTATATGGAAATATTGATCAGGCGTGCGGAAAGAAAAGACTGTGCGCGTTTATTGGAACTGATACAGGAACTGGCAGACTATGAGAAAGCGCCGCAGGAAGTGACCGTGACACTGGCACATTTTGAGGACAGCGGTTTTGGTTCCAACCCTGTTTGGTGGGCCTTTGTGGCCGAAATAAATGGACGGGTGGAAGGTTTTGCACTCTACTATATCCGCTACAGTACCTGGAAAGGACAATGCTTATACCTGGAAGATTTCCTGGTGACTGAAAAACTACGTGGATTAGGGGCCGGCAAATTGTTATTCGACCGCATTATCCAGGAAGCGAAAGACAGGGGATTCAAACGAATGGTTTGGCAGGTGCTCGAATGGAACGAACCTGCTATCAACTTCTACAAAAAATACCAGGCAACACTTGATCCCGAGTGGATCAATGGCATCCTTGATTTTGAGTAATGAATCAGCGGATCAAGAAGCATCAACCAATACGTCGATGCCTTGATCAGCTGATCCGTAATTCGCTGATTACTTAGTTCACACCCGCCACTACGGCGTCTTTGTGGATCTTCTGTACCAGTCCCTGCAATACTTTGCCAGGGCCTGATTCCGTAAAATGGGTGGCACCATCGGCTACCATGGCCTGTACGCTTTGCGTCCAGCGAACAGCGCCGGTCAACTGGTCTATCAGGTTTTGTTTTATTTGAGCGGGATCGGTCACTGCTTTGGCAACCACGTTCTGGTAAACAGGGCAGCTGGCCGCATGAAACACAGTGGATTCAATAGCCGCAGCCAGTTCCTCTTTGGCCGGGGCCATCAGAGGAGAATGAAAAGCACCACCTACGGGCAACACCAGTGCACGTTTGGCACCAGCCGCCTTCATTCTTTCGCAGGCTATCTCAATACCCTTAACAGAACCGCTGATCACCAACTGTCCGGGACAGTTGTAATTGGCAGCTACCACCACTTCTCCGGTCTCTTTGCTTACTTCAGCGCAGATCTCTTCTACTTTCTCATCGGCCAGCGCCAGTACGGCTGCCATGGTAGAAGGTTGCAGCTCACAAGCTTTCTGCATGGCTTTGGCGCGGATACTCACCAGTTTCAAGGCATCTTCGAACTGCAGAACACCATTGGCCACCAGTGCAGAGAACTCTCCCAATGAATGGCCGGCAACCATATCGGGTTGTACCTTATCCAGCGTTGAAAATGCAATAACGGAATGAAGAAATACCGCCGGCTGTGTGATATTGGTCTGCTTCAGCTCTTCATCCGTTCCACCGAACATCACATCGCTGATCCGGAAACCAAGGATATCGTTGGCCTTTTCGAACAGGTCTTTCGCAACTGGATTGGTCTCGTAAAGACTCTTACCCATTCCACTGAACTGGGAACCCTGGCCGGGGAATATATACGCGTGTTTCATCAGTAAATTCGTTTTTGCGAAAATAGCTATAAACCACTAATACCCGGCAACAGAAGGAGTCAAAGTTTAGGTGTGGGCAGTTTGTATTTCACCAGCAAAGCTTTAAACGCAGGTGTCTGCCGAACTATATCCAGATCCCTGTCGGTATGCATATGGTCATAATTATCGAATCCTGCCAGCAGCGCCTGGTCCAGGTACTGGAGCCCCTTGCTGCTGTTACCGGTCAGAATATAGATACAGGCAGCATTATACAATTCCGATTTCAGTCTTTCGGGGTTCGCCGACTCCTGTTTCAGGATTTTTTCCATCACACGAATCGCATCCTGACGATCTCCATTAATCGCTTTGGCATACGCATAGCTTACTGTTGTATCGAGTAAGGAAGACAGGTCTGCCGCTTTTTGCAGGTGAATGGCAGCCAGGTCATTTTGCTTCATTACTTCTTTATAATACCGCCCAAGATCATAATGAGGCCGGTAAGAATCCTGGTTCAGCTGTACCGCTTTCTGCAGATCCTGCAAGGCCCCTCCGGCATCTTTCATCTGTATTTTCACAACTGCCCGTTCCCCATAAAGTTTCCGGAGGTTAAAGGTGTCATCCTGGTAGCGGGTGATCGTATTCTCGTAGTCAACCAAAGCAAGAGTATATTCTTTGGTGACCCACAGTACATATGCCCTGTTCCAGCGATACGCACTGTTATCGGGATTCAACCGTACGGCTTCTGTAATATGCACCACGGCCTGCCGGTAATTCAGTTGGGCACGGTCGGTCCAGTACAGGTCTGCGTAACAGGATGCCCGGTCTTTATCTTGCTGCATCAGCGATACCGCCATCAAATAATATCTGGTCGCATCCTGATAACGATGCATGGCAGCCAGCGTTCGCCCCATATTCCAGTTGGCATAATCGTAGCCGGGATTCAGTTTGAGTGATTCCCCCAGGTCAGCCAGCGATTCTGTGTAATGCTTCAGCTGGTAATGGTGTACCCCCCGGTTATTGTACAAAATCACCAGGTCAGCAGTACCGCCGGCCTTATCGCGGTCTACAAAATTGATAGCCGCCGTATAGTCACCAATGGCCAGTTCATACTGCAGTTTCTGGGCACGATAATACCCCCTTTGCCAGAATGCCCGTACAAAACGGGGATCGTATTCCAGGGCCTTTGAAAAATCGGCAATCGCCTCATCGTATTTATACAGATACCCTTTGGCGTCACCACGGTATTTATACAGTTTAGATAGATCTTCCGCCTTCGATGCAACAGTAATGGCAGAAGTATAGTATTCTTCTGAGCGTTTAAAATTCCCATTACGGTAATACGCTTCAGCTTCGCTCCAATACAGGTGCAGTTTGTTTTCGAAACCATACGACAATGCCTGTTCATAATCCCGTATGGCATCGTCGTTCAGTTTTTGAGCCAGCCTGCAATCGCCCCGCCAGGAATACAGGTTCCCAAGCGATACCTGGTCTGAAGCATAATAAGGAATGGCATTCCCAAAATCATCTGCCGCGTCTGAATAATTGTTCAGGTTATACCTTGCCATACCCCGCCACCAATAAGCTTCTCCGTTCAATTTGCTGTTCAGCGAGCGGGTGGCATAGTCTATCGCGCTATAATATTTTTTGTTGTTGTACTCTTCCTTGGCAAGTTTGTTATAATAAGTATGATCCTGGGCCTGAACCGAAAAAGAAACAGACAGCACACATGAAAGCAGTGTCAGTAAGACTGTGTTTGGCTTTTTCATATACAAGATTTTGTCTTTAAGTTACAACATCCCGTACCCTGCCATCCCGTTGCAGATTTCAAAAAACAAAACAACGATTGCCCTATACGGCGATCTGTATAAAAAAAAGCCGCAGTTTGACGCTGCGGCCCTAAAAAAGGGAGTTTGATAGAAAATGATGAATTTTAGAGTTTTCTGCCTGTTAATCAAGGTTTTTGCTGATCAGCTTCAGAAATTCACTTCTCGTGGTATTTTTCAGGAATTCCCCGTCAAAAGCAGAAGTGGTGGTCACAGAGTTTTGTTTACCCACGCCCCGCATCATCATACACAGGTGTTTTGCCTCGATCACTACCGCTACTCCTACCGGGTTCAGCGACTCCTTGATGGCATCAAGGATCTGTGTGGTCAGACGTTCCTGTACCTGCAGCCTTCGCGAATATACATCCACTACACGGGCCAGTTTGCTCAGACCGGTGATCCAGCCGTTGGGGATATAGGCAATATGGGCTTTTCCGAAGAACGGCAACATATGGTGCTCGCACATGGAGTAAAGCTCTATATCCTTTACGATCACCATCTCGCTGACAGATTCTTTGAACTTTGCTGAATTGATGATCGCAATGGGATCCTGGTGGTAGCCTTGCGTCAGGTACTGCATGGCCTTGGCTACGCGCTCCGGTGTTTTCACCAGCCCCTCTCGTTCCGGATCCTCTCCCAGTAATGACAATGCTTCGTGATAATTCTTGATCAGTCCGGAAGTAACGTCTTCATCGTACTTCTCAATTTTGGTATACGCCATAGCGCTGTTTTTGTGTTGGTGAATTATGCAGGATATTCTACAAAATTTCTTTCGGTCTCATACAAACGGATCTGCAGATCCAGCTTCGCGTCGATCTTCGGGCGCAGCAAACCATAGATCACGATGGCAATGTTCTCTGCAGTAGGGTTCAGTTTGGCAAACTCCACTGTATCCAGGTTCAGGTTCTTATGGTCAAAACGGACCAGTACCTCATCCCGAACCAGGTCACTCAGCAGTTTCAGGTCAATCACATAACCCGTTTGCGCATCAGGCTCACCTGTCACTTTCACCACCAGGTCATAGTTATGACCATGGTAGTTGGGATTGTTACACAGCCCGAACACACGGTCGTTCTCCGCTTCTGTCCAAGAGGGGTTGAACAGCCTGTGAGCCGCATTAAAATGTTCTTTCCGGTAAACCGCTACTTTGTTTGCCATGAAATCATGATTCATTGTCCAGCTCCTGTGCATACATCCACACCGGTTGCGTCGCACACTTGGGCAGCACAACACCGCTGAACTTTATGTGAAACAATTTTCAAGTGGTTCTGTCATCAACTGCCGGCACTGTTTCAGAAGTGTGCTGATCAAGTGGCCGGACATCAAAGGGGCCAGGAAATCAATGACTGAGCTTGAATATCTATTCCGATAATCTCTTCTAAAGTTACACAGGATACTAATAACCCGTATACCCTTTATTTTGTTTGCGAAACCGGAAAATTATTCTCTATTCTCCAAAATACTCTACGTAGATCCGATGCGTCTCGTATAATTTGATGCAATGCAGTTTCACCTCGGCCGGCAGATGGGGTGCCAGCTGCTGCCAGATGGCGATGGCCAGGTTCTCCGTACTGCACATCTCGTCTTTCATGAAATCCACATCCAGGTTCAGGTTCTTATGATCCAGTTTGTCTATCACATACGTCTTGATCAGCTTACTCAGTTGCTTCACATCGTATAAAAAACCGGTGTCAGGGTTGGGCTCTCCCTTGATTGTCACAAAAAGGTCATAATTATGGCCATGCCAGTTCTCATTGGCACAAACCCCGAAAACAGCTTCATTCTGCTCCTGACTCCATCTGGGATTAAAGAGCTTATGTGCTGCATTGAAATGTTCCTGTCTGGTTAAATACACCATTCGCCTCAAAAATTTCGGCAAAGGTAAGAAATGAGGGGGAATCGTGAGTGGTGAGTAGTGAGTCGGCAGTTGGCAATGGTGAATGGCAGTGTGAATGGGCAATGGGCAATTGTGAATGGGCAAATTCACTCCCTACTCACTACTCCCTACTCACTCACAATTGACAATTCACAATTGCCTACCTTTACCCCATGCGAGTAATGATCACCGCCGCCACTGTGGCCGAATGGATGCCGGGTTTTCTGTCATTGGACCCCTTGTATGCCGGTGAAAGTCAACGTTTAAAAGTGCAGTTTCACCAGAGCGGTGTGGGTATGCTTGCTTCTGCTGTTTCCCTTAGCCGGATGGTGCTGGAAGACAAGCCGGACCTTGTGATACAGGCAGGCATTGCCGGCAGCTTCGATATGAGTCAGCCATTGGGCAAAGTGGTGGTCATTTCAGACGAATCCCTTGCCGATATGGGCGTACAGGAAGATGGCAAATGGCGGGATATTTTTGACCTCAAGCTGGAAAAGAGCAGCTACCATCCTTTTGAAAAAAGAAAACTGCCCAATCCCTGGCTCTCTGCGTACAACCTCCTGAAATTACCCGAGGTAAGTGCCATCACCATCAACGAGATCAGTACCGACCCCGATCGTATCAAACAACTCATCAAAAAATACAATCCGGTCACCGAAAGCATGGAAGGTGCCGCACTACATTATGTATGCCGTGAAGCACGGGTTCCCTTCCTGCAGATCCGCGCCATCTCGAATTATATCGGCGAAAGAAACAAAGCCAACTGGGACCTCAAAAACGCCATTGAAAACCTCAACCAGACCCTGATCAAATACATCGACAAACTCTACAAACTCAAATAATCCCAATCATTCACTCATTCACTCATCCACTCATTCACTCATTAAACAGATGACCCTCGCTTTCTCCCCCTGCCCCAATGACACATTCATCTTCGATGCGCTGGTGAACGGCAAGATCGATACGGAAGGCATTTCCTTCGATGTGGTACTGGAAGATGTGCAGACCCTGAATGAATGGGCAAAGGCCGGTAAACTGGATATTTCCAAGATCAGCTATGGCGTTTTGCCGCTGGTACTGGACAGGTACAAGGTATTGAACAGTGGTGGTGCCCTGGGAATGGGTGTGGGTCCCTTGCTGATCTCGAAAGGCGAAACAAAGAAAGCGGTAGAAGATATGCTGATCGCCATACCCGGAGAGAACACAACGGCACATATGCTGTTCTCTCTGGCCTACCCGGATGCCCGGAACAAACAGTTCCTGGTCTTCCATGAGATCGAGGAAGCAGTGCTGAGCGGGCGGGTGGATGCTGGTGTCATCATACATGAGAACCGTTTCACCTACCAGGATAAAGGCCTCAGCAAGATCCGCGACCTCGGCGAATATTGGGAAGAAAGCCTAAAAGTGCCGATACCGCTGGGCGGCATCATCATCAGGAAAGATATGGATCCTGCGCTACAGCGCACCATCGACAGACTGATCCGTAAAAGTCTCGAATATGCTTTTGCCAACTACCCGCAGCTGCCCGACTACGTTCGCCAGCATTCACAGGAAATGAGCGAACAGGTGATGCGCCAGCATATCGATCTTTATGTGAACCATTATTCATTGAGCCTCGGCGATGAGGGAAAAAAAGCAGTGAACACACTACTAGCCGTATATCAAAAGATCAACAACAGCCCCGCCATAGATGCTTCGGGTATTTTTGTTGCATAACGATCATGGCTTCAAAGCTTTCGCGTAAACATCCAACACGCGCTTGCGCGCCAGTTCATGCTGGACAATCGGCCTGGGATAGGTCAGCTCCTGAAACTCGGGCACCCATTTCTTGACATACTTCAGATCCTTATCGAATTTCTCCGTCTGCAGACTGGGGTTGAACACCCTGAAATAAGGAGCAGCATCGCAGCCACTGCTGCTGGCCCATTGCCATCCGCCGTTATTGGCCGCCAGGTCAAAATCAAGCAGTTTCTGTGCAAAATAAGCTTCTCCCCAACGCCAGTCGATCAGCAGGTGTTTCACCAAGAAGGAAGCCACGATCATGCGTACCCGGTTGTGCATGAATCCGGTGGCGTTCAGTTCACGCATGCCGGCATCTACAATAGGATATCCCGTCCTGCCTTCGCACCATTTCTGAAACTCCTCCTCATTATTCCGCCACTCGATCATTTCATAAGCGGGTTTAAAACTTTTGCCCTTGCCCACCTGTGGAAAATGCCAGAGGATCATATGGTAGAAATCGCGCCAGATCAGTTCGTTCAGGTAGGTCTCATTGATGGCTTTGGCACGTTGGGCCAGTTCCCGGATACTGATGGTGCCAAAACGAAGATGCACCCCCATTTTGGAAGTACCGTTCTCCAATGCCGGGAAATTTCTCCGCTCAGAATAATGCCTCATCACTTCATCCGCCAATTGACCTGGAGGAAACGGTTGGCCAGTTTTGTGGAAACCTATGTTTTCCAGCGCAGGTATCGGCAAAACAGGCTGCCGGTAAAAATGACTGAAATATGTTTCGGTAGGGTACGCAACCAGGTCAGCATCTGTCAGCTTTGCCTTCCATTTATTCGAATAAGGAGTGAACACTGTATATGGTTTTTCATCGTCTTTCACCACTTCGTCCTTTTCAAATATCACCTGGTCTTTGTATGTCTGCAAGGAAACCTCCTTCGATGCAAGCAAAGCACCGATCAATGCTTCCCGTTCAAGGGCATAGGGTTCATAGTCGTGATTGGCAAACACGGTCGATACCTGGTATTTCTCCATCAGCATCGCGAACACCTGCTCCGGAAAACCATGGTACACTTCCAGACTGCTGCCCAATGATACCAGTTGTTGCTGCATTGCCGTGAGGGCCGCATGTATGAATTCAACCCGCCTGTCCGCCTTTTCTTCCAATTGATCAAGGATATTCCTGTCGAAAATAAAGACAGGTACAACCGGCAGGCCCTGTTGCAGGGCATGATACAGGGCAGCATTATCCGTTAAACGGAGATCCCGCCTGAACCACATGATGTTTACTTGGGGTTTCATACGGCTATGAAACAAGTCTGGGAAGAAAAGGTTTATTGGCCAACAGGTTGTTTATGGGCCACGGCCAACTTTTCGGCCTGCAACGGAAGAATGAAAGTCTTGTATAGATGGGAGGCCAGCTGGTTCGTATAACCGCTCTTGCCCAACTGCCTTACCCAGCGGATGCCATAAATGGAGTTGGTGAGGAACAATTCTGATGCCTGTTCCAGCTCTTCCAGGGTCAGCATGCCTTCTTCAACGGGTATGTTCTCTTTACGCATCCTTTCGAGCAGGTAACGCCGCATGATGCCATTGATGGGACCTTCTGTCAATGCCGGGGTCTTTACCATACCGTCCTTAACCACAAAAACATTGGCAATGGTGGCATCTGCTACCCGCCCGTAAGGGTTCAGCAGGATCACATCATTCAATTTTTGCTGTTTGGCCCATAATGCGCCCATGGCATACCCCAGGTAATTGTTACTCTTTACCATGGAAAAATGATCACAGACCTTTTTGGCATCTGGATAGATATCGATCACAAGTCCGTTCTCATTCAGGTGGTTGTTGGCAGGATTCAGTTGCCAGGTCTGTATGAGGTGATGTGGAAAATGGTTCTCTACATCATATAATCCGCCATCACCACGGAAAATGGTGACCCGCACCCGCGCCATCTTATGATGGTAATTCTTTTTGGCCAGCAGGCTGATATGTTCGTACAGGTATTCGGGGGTAAAATAAGTGGGCTTCTGAAATTGCAGGAGATCCAGTGAGGCGAACAATCTTTCGAAATGATGGTCGGCCAGTATGATCTTCCCATTCATCAGTTTCAGCGTCTCAAAAAAACCATCCCCATACCGGAACGAGCGGTTATCCGGAGAGATCAGGGGTTTACCCGCTTTGCTTATCCGGCCATTGTAAAAAAGGAAATTGCCCGCCACCATAGGCTCAAAGATAGGCTGCAAAACAAGTTTCCCGATCTCTGTTTAAGCTTTTCTCCTATTTTTACCCCACCCCCTTTTTAACCACTTTAACCCAGTTTAACCCTTTTAACTACTTTACCCTCTTAACCCCATAATCCCTCCCCATGCAAATCATCGATATCATCCGCGAACTGGAAAAAAAAGCACCGCTTACCCTGCAGGAGAGTTATGACAACGCCGGTTTGCTTACCGGAAGTCCCGATTGGGAATGCAAAGGCGTGTTATGTACACTGGATGCCACGGAAGCCGTGATCCTGGAAGCCAGGGAGCGGGGCTGCAACCTGGTGGTAGCGCACCATCCGATCATCTTTGGCGGACTGAAAAAACTGAACGGAAAGAATTACGTGGAGAAGACCGTGATAACCGCCATCAAGAACGATATCGCCATTTATGCCATCCATACCAACCTGGATAATGTGCTGGACGGAGTGAATGACCGGATAGCCGACCGATTGGGATTGATCAACCGCCGGATCCTGTCGCCCAAGGCCGGCCAGCTCATGAAACTGTACACTTTTGTGCCTCATGCCCAGGCGAACCAGGTGCGGGATGCGCTTTTTGCCGCCGGGGCCGGACAGATCGGCGAATACAGCGAGACCAGTTTTAACAGCGAGGGTACCGGTACATTCAAGGGGTCTGCCAACACCCATCCTTTTGTGGGGGAGCCCGGCAAACGACATGAGGAGAAGGAAGTGAAGATAGAAGTGATCCTGCCGGCCTACCTGCAGCAATCCATTGTAAGAGCCCTGTGGGAAGCCCATCCTTATGAGGAAGTTGCCTATGACATGGTCAGCTTATCAAATGATAATCAACTAGTTGGGAGTGGATTACTGGGAGAATTGCCTGAAGCACTGGACGAGACCGGTTTTCTGCACATGCTGAAGACCTCTTTTGAACTGAAATTGGTGAAACATACCCCATTATTGGGCAAAAAGATCAAAAAAGTGGCCGTTTGCGGCGGTTCGGGCAGCTTTTTAAGCGGAAAAGCGCTGGCTGCGGGTGCAGACGTGTATGTGACCTCCGATATCAAATACCACGAGTTTTTCGATGCCAATGACCGGATACTGCTGGCCGATATCGGTCACTGGGAGAGTGAACAATTTACCACCGAGCTTTTGGTTGAGCTTTTACAGGCGAAATTCCCTACCTTTGCCGTCCTCAAATCAGGAGTGAAAACCAATCCGGTTCACTACTTTCTGGGCTGAGGAAGGTTCGGAACCCTGAAGTGAGTGACACAACCGGCGATACCAAAAGTACCTCGCCCGGACGATCACCACAAACAACAAATCACAAACAACAAACTAGTTATGGCCGCAGTTAAAGATTTCTCTGTTGAAGAAAAGCTGGTAACCCTGTTACGATTACAGAAGATTGACAGCAAACTGGACGAGATCCAGATCCTGAAAGGTGAACTTCCGATGGAAGTAAGCGACCTGGAAGATGAGATCCAGGGTTTGACCGCCCGCCAGACCCGTATCGAGGAAGAGATCAACGGTATCACTGAATTTATCGATGGCAAGAAGAACGCCATCAAGGAAAGCGAAGCCCTGATAGCCAAATACGAGAAGCAGAGCGAGAACGTGAAGAACAACCGTGAGTTCGAGGCCATCAACAAAGAGATCGAGATGCAGCAGCTGGAGATCAAGCTGTCTGAGAAACATATCCGTGACGCCAACGAAGAGCTGGCCGAGAAAGTAAAGAACCTGGAAGCTGCCAAAAAGCAGGTAGCCGTGAAAGAAGGCGTACTGAACCACAAGAAAGGAGAATTACAGAAGATCATCACCGATACAGAGAAAGAAGAGACCGCTTTCAACAAGCTGAGCACAGAAGCCCGCGGCCATATTGACGAGCGTTTACTGTACAGCTACGACCGTATCCGCAAAAGCTACCGCAATGGCCTGGCCGTTGTACCGGTAGAGCGTGATGCCTGCGGTGGTTGCTTCAACTCCATCCCGCCACAGCGCCAGAGCGAGATCCGCCTGCACAAAAAGATCATCGTTTGCGAGAACTGCGGACGTATCCTGGTTGATGCAGACCTGAATGACAGTGTAGAAGCCAAGTAAGATCGCTGATCACGCAGATGTAAGTATGAATTTTTATGATAGTTGGAAAGGCTGCCGATGGCAGCCTTTCTGTATGTAGGTACTAATGATACTTCATCATATTAACAAGCTGGTATAGGGTAGTTGTCTTATTTTCGGGGTATGGGTAAATGGCTGATCATGTTTCTTCTCTGCCTGGGGCACAGCTCACTGTGCAGTGCAGAGAAAGTGTACGACTTCAACAGCACCTGTTTACAGGCTTACCAGGAGATCACCAAACTGAAGATCAGCAGCGGACTGGCACTGATAGAAAAAGCCAGGCAGCAGAACCCTGATAACCTGATCCCCCTGCTGCTGGAAAGTTATGCCGACTTTTATGTACTGTTCCTGAACGAAGACCCCAAAGAATTTGAGCTCCGTTATCCACGTTTTGCAGAACGCTATGCCCAGTTACAGGAGGGCCCCAGGAACTCACCCTTTTATAATTACTGTTTGAGCCTGAGCAAACTGCACAGGGCCGGCACCGCCATCAAGTTCGGCAGATTCTGGGATGGCGGCTGGGACTTCCGAAAATCTTACCAGCTCATCAAGGAAAACAGGAAACAGTTCCCCCATTTTGTGCCTAATGAGCTTTTTTACGGATCCTTACAGGCTGTGGTGGGCACCATACCCAAAGGATATAAATGGATCGCCAGCCTGTTTGGCATGCGGGGGTCTTTAACGGAGGGTATGCGGATCGTGCGGGGGTTCATCAACAGCAACGACCCTTGGGCCAAAGCCTTCTTTAATGAAGCAGCTTTCATGTACCCCTACCTCCTCTTCTATCTGGAGAACAAAAAGGAAGAAGCCCTTGCATTTACCCAGCAACGCAAGCTGGATATCGTCAATAACCACCTGCATGCATACATGGTGGCCAACCTGGCCATCAACAACAAACAGTCGGAATATGCAAAGAATGTGATACTGAACCGGAACAGATCGGACGAATACCTGAAAACCGGTATCTGGGATTTTGAACTGGGTTTCACCAAGATCTACCACCTGGAGACCCAGGAAGCAGCCCGGCACCTCGAAAATTTTCTGGCCGTTTTTAAGGGCAAGTTCTACGTAAGGGATGCCTACCTGAAACTGAGCTGGTGTTATTACCTGCAGGGCAACCAGGCCAAGGCCGAAGAAGTGAGGAAGAACATCCTGAAAAGAGGGGGCACGGATGCAGATGCCGATAAGCAGGCATTAAAAGATGCCAGGTCGGGCAAATGGCCCAATAAGCTCCTGTTAAAGGCCAGGTTATTGAGCGATGGCGGATATGCCATTGACGCAGCGGCCCTGCTGCAGGGGAAAACAGAAGATGATTTTGAGCTGGAAGAAGAGAAACTGGAATTTGCCTACCGTGTGGCCCGCATCTACGATGACCTGCACCGTGAGGAGGATGCCATCCGCAATTACCTGATCGCGATACGGCTGGGTGAACACCGGCAGGAATATTACGCCGCACGTGCTGCCTTACAGATCGGCCAGATCTATGAAAAAAGAGGACAGAAAGCGCTTGCCATCACGTATTACCAGAAATGCCTGGACATGGATGACCATGAATACAAAGATTCCCTCGACCAAAAAGCCAAATCAGGCATCGCTCGGTGTAAGGGTGAATAACCCGTATTTTCACCGGGTATTCATGACTGGCCTTTGCAAAACAGGCTTAGTAACATAAATTGCAGGCATAGTCGGCAGTCGTGAATCGTGAATTGTCAGTGGTGAGTGGTGAGTGGTGGTTGGTATTTTTTTGGAAAGGAGTTCCTCCCTATTCACAACTCACAACTCACGATTCACGACTCACGATTCACCATTGCCCATTCACCACCATGCTACGTAAACTGATCATACAGAACTACGCCATCATCGATGAGATCGGGATCGATTTCTCATCGCAGCTGAACATCATCACCGGCGAAACAGGTGCGGGTAAAAGTATCCTGATGGGTGCGCTGAGCCTCATACTGGGTGAACGTGCCGACAGTTCGGTACTGGTGAATACGGAGAAGAAATGTTTCATAGAAGGCTATTTTGCAGTGAACCATAAAAAATCGGTGATCCGCTTTTTAGAGGAGAATGACCTGGATGTGGAAGAAGAGCTGGTATTGCGCCGCGAGATCGCTGCCAATGGAAAATCACGGGCGTTCATCAACGATACACCAGCCACTCTGCAACAGCTAAAGGCGCTGGCATCCCTGCTGGTAGACCTTCACCAGCAGTTCGACACACTGGAACTGGGCGATGCCGATTTTCAGCGGGAGGTAATGGATGCGCTGGCCGGCAACGAGCAGACCCTGCTTGGTTATCAGAAAGTTTTCCGTCAGTGGCAGGCAGCCTGCAAGGAGCTGGAACTGCTGCAACAGCAGAAAGCGGCTTTCACCAAAGAACTCGATTATAACCAGTTCCTGTTCGATGAGCTGAACGACCTTGACCTGAAGGAAAATGAGCTGGAAGACCTGGACAATGAACTGAAACTGCTGACGAATGCAGAAGGTATTAAAACCACCTTGTCAAAAGTATATTTCGACCTGAAAGAAAGTGAACAGCCTGTGGTGCAGTTACTGAAACAGCTGCTGAACCAGTTACAGGGCTACGCTTCCTATCATACCAACTTACCGAACGTGATAGAACGTCTGCAAAGTTCACAGATAGAACTGCAGGATATTGCCGATGAAGTGGAACGCATCAACGACACGGTGAACTACGATGAGAAAAGGATCGAATGGATCAACCAGCGCCTGATGGAAGGTTATAAGCTGGCCAAGAAACACAATGTACAGACCACCGCCCAACTGCTTGAGATCCAAAACCAACTGGAAGAGAAACTGAAAGCCGTGCTGGACATGGATGATGCCCTTGCCGCAAAAGAGAAACAGACCGGTCAACTGCTGAGTGAAGCCCGCCAACTGGCAGACCTGCTCTCTGAAGCCCGCCACAAACAAAGTAGACCGCTGGAAGAAAAAGTGAACCAGCTACTGGCACAGGTGGGTATGCCCAATGCACGCATGAAAGTGGAACTGAAGGACAATGCTTTAACCCTTTCAGGGAAAGACCAGATCGACTTTTTGTTCGACGCCAACAAGAGCAACCGTTTTGAACCCATACGCAAAGTAGCCAGTGGTGGCGAACTCAGCCGTTTGATGTTATGCATCAAATCGCTGGTAGCTCAATCCATTGACCTGCCTACCCTGATCTTCGACGAGATCGATACGGGTATCTCAGGTGAAGCAGCCAAACAGGTAGGATTGATCATGAAAGGGTTGGCAGGCAGCAGGCAGATCATCTGCATCACTCACCAGCCGCAGATAGCCGGCAAGGCCAATGCGCATTTCTTTGTATACAAAGAGATCAGGAACGATGCGGTCAAGACCAATATCCGCCTGCTTAATGAAGACGAACGGATCACCGCCATCGCACGTATGCTGAGTGGCGAGAAACCGACAGCCGCAGCACTGGAGAATGCCCGTGAAATGATGAATTGAGCGGATCAATGAATTGGCGGACCTGCCAATTTCGGATTTAGGATTTCCCATACACCCATCCGCCATTTCGTCAATTGTTCCAGATATTGTATACTTTTACCCCGTAATCATTCTAAACAAACGAAGACTATGGCTTACAACTTATTAAAAGGAAAACGCGGTATCATCACCGGTGCGTTGGATGAGAATTCCATTGCATGGAAAGTAGCGGAGAAAGCACACGAAGAGGGTGCCAGTTTTGTATTGACCAATGCCCCGATCGCCATGCGAATGGGTGAGATCAAGAAACTGGCTGAGAAGACCGGTTCAGAGATCATTCCTGCGGATGCTACCAGCGTTGAAGAGCTGACCACCTTATTCACAAAATCCCAGGAGATCCTGGGTGGTAAAATAGATTTTGTGCTCCACTCTATCGGCATGAGCGTGAACATCCGTAAGAATATCCCTTATACGGAATCCAACTACGATTTCTTCATGAAGGGTATCGATGTCTCTGCCATGTCGTTACACAAGATGCTGGCCGTAGCCAAGAAATTAGACGCCATCAATGAATGGGGAAGCGTAGTGGCCCTTACCTATGCCGCCGCCCAGCGTACCTTCCCGTTCTATACCGACATGGCCGATATCAAAGCCATGCTGGAATCCATTGCCCGCAGTTTTGGGTACCATTACGGGCTGGAGAAGAAAGTACGTATCAACACCGTATCACAATCGCCCACCAAAACCACTGCCGGTACCGGCATCAAAGGTTTTGGCGACTTTTATGATTATGCCAATGCGATCGCCCCGCTGGGCAATGCTTCTGCCGAAGATTGTGCCAATTACTGCATCACCCTGTTCTCCGACCTGACCAGGATGGTGACCATGCAGAACCTCTTCCACGACGGCGGTTATTCCACCACCGGTGTGAGCAATGAAGTCATGCAGAAACTCGGCATTTCTTAGTCAACATACTACTTACTCTCTGCGCATACTGCTCCTGTAATGTCCGGCATGGACCTGATTGGGCGGTCACCGCAGAGAGTTTCTTTTTAAAACTATATCCATGCCTACACTACTGGAAATCCCCGCCAACCTGGTTGAGTATATCGGTTATTTCGGTTCTTTTCTAACGGCGATCACTTTCATTCCGCAGGTATATAAATCCTGGCAGTCGAAAAGTGTGGGCGACCTGAGTATCTGGATGATCCTGATCGTGGTCACCAGCACCATCGTCTGGCTCATCTATGGTTTCGCCATTCACAGCGGGCCGGTGATCGTTGCCAATACCGTGGTATTGCTGCTGACCCTGGTTCTGCTTTATTTCAAATACAGTTTCCCTAAACAAAACTGATCATCGAAAGCGACTTCGTTCGCCTCAGACAACAAAAAAGCCATCACGCTGCTAAGCATGATGGCTTTTTCATCATATTAACTACCTGGCCCTTGCCAGGGTAGGATCAATCAATACTCATCTTCGTTGAACATGAAATCCTCCTGGCTTGGGTAATCCGGCCAGATGTCTTCGATGCTCTCATATACTTCCCCTTCATCGTCCAGTTCCTGCAGGTTCTCCACCACTTCCAGCGGGGCTCCGCTACGGATAGAATAGTCAATCAGTTCGTCTTTGGTTGCAGGCCAGGGAGCCTCTTCCAGGTAACTTGCCAATTCTAATGTCCAGAACATATTTTACCTTTTAATTTTTTGCAAATGTAGCCGTATATACGAAACCACCAAATGCGAGTTTTTCAGCCTGTGCAAAGAAATGTTTAAAAATTGCCCGTTAACCCGCCCCCTGTTGTAGGTTTGTAACCAAAACAGGCCACATTCCGGATGCTGAAAGCAGAACATATAACCAAGAGGTACGGCAGTCTACAGGTGCTCAAAGGCGTTGATATTGAGGTGAAAACCGGCGAGATCGTCAGTATTGTGGGCTCCTCGGGAGCCGGGAAAAGCACACTTTTACACATCTTGGGGACCCTGGACAGAGCCGATGAAGGGCAGATCTGGCTTGACGGGCAACGGGTAGACCTATTACAGGGCAAAAAACTGGCCGCTTTCCGTAACCGGCATATCGGTTTTGTATTCCAGTTTCACCACCTGTTACCTGAATTCACCGCCCTGGAGAATGTTTCCATCCCCGGTTGGATAGCGGGCCGGAAAAAGAAAGAAGTAGCCGACAGGGCTGTAGAATTGTTAACAACTTTAGGACTGGCCGACCGCATGGAGAACAAACCCCAGGAGCTTTCCGGGGGGGAGCAGCAACGGGTGGCCGTGGCCAGGGCACTGATCAATCATCCCTCCATCGTATTTGCCGATGAGCCCACCGGCAACCTCGACAGCATACACGCCAAGGAACTGCACGAATTGTTTGTGCGGCTCCGTAATGACTTCCAACAGACCTTCCTCATCGTGACCCATAACGAAGAACTCGCCGGGATGAGCGACCGGGTATTACATATGAAAGACGGAAGGATAATTTGAGAATTCGCTAATTTGAAAATTGGTGAATGATGCTTTCCGAAAAGCCATTCTCAGATTTTCAAATTCACCAATTCGCAAATTAAACCACTTTCGGTTTCCGACACCTGCAGCAGGTGACCAATGTAACGGGAGAGTACGAATACATGATCATGTAATGGTTCAGGGTAATTTGAAAATGTGGCAATTTGAAAATTAGCCAATGATCCTCTCTAAAAGCCATTCTCAA
>CAYWPM010000001.1:114378-255739 GCA_964460235.1 uncultured Sediminibacterium sp.
ATTTTCAAATTCACCAATTCTCAAATTAAGATACTCTTGGTTTCCAGGGGATTTCCGACACCTGCAGCAGGTGACCAATGTAACGGGGGAGTACTACTACATATATCATGTAATGGTTCAGGGTAATTTGAAAATGTGGCAATTTGAAAATAGCCAATGACCCTCTCTAAAAAGCCATTCTCAAATTTTCAAATTCACCAATTCTCAAATTAAGATACTCTTGGTTTCCAGGGGATTTCAGCCACCTGCAGCAGGTGTCCAATGTAACGGGACAGTACGAATAAATAATCGCTCAAACGGTTCAGGTATTTGATCACCAGGGGGTCTACGAACAGTTCGTGTTCCTGCATATTCACACACAATCTTTCGGCCCTGCGGCAAACACAACGCGCCACATGGGTGGTAGATACCGCCACATGGCCTCCGGGAAGTAAAAAAGATTTCATGGGTGGCAACACTTCATTCATGGCATCGATCTGTTTTTCCAGGAGGGTGATATCACTCTCTTTCAGATCCGGCATTTTCATCAGGGGTTCTTTATCCGGATCGCAGGCCAGGGAAGAACCGATCGTGAACAGGCGGTCCTGTATCTCTTTCAGAATTACCCGGGAAGCATTGTCAGAGGTATGGTCGCTGACCAAGCCAATATAAGAATTCAGTTCATCCACCGTACCGTAAGTCTCAATACGGATATGACTTTTGGGCACTTTGGTTCCGCCTATCAGAGAGGTTTTGCCCAGGTCGCCTGTTTTGGTATATATTTTAAGTGCCATGTATACTTGTCGTAAAAAATGAATAACAGGTATGGAACAAAATCAGGTCGGAAAAGTTCGGTCACCCACCAAAAACGAGCCGAGACGGTCAATGGTGTATGGTGGTGAATGCCTGTTCTTTATCGCTTTCGATCAGTCCATCCCGCAAACGTACCACGCGGTGGGCATAGTGTGCAATATCTTCTTCGTGTGTTACCAGCACCACGGTATTACCGGCTTCCTGTATCTTACCGAAGATCTCCATCACTTCCACAGACGTGCGCGAGTCGAGGTTACCGGTAGGTTCATCGGCCAGTAACAGGGAGGGATTGTTCACCAGCGCACGGGCAATGGCCACCCGCTGGATCTGTCCACCGCTCAGTTCATTCGATTTATGGTGGCTTCTTTCTTCCAGTCCTACTTTCTTCAATGCTTCCATCGCACGTTCATGTCTTTCCTTTTTCGGGACACCTGCATAGATCAGGGGCAGCGCCACATTCTCTGCAGCGGTCAACCTTGGGAGAAGGTTGAATTGCTGGAACACGAACCCGATCTCCGTATTACGGACTTCGGCCAGGTCATCATCCGGCATTTTACTCACATCCTTACCATTGAGGATATACCTGCCGCCTGTTGGAGAATCCAGACAGCCGAGTATATTCATCAGGGTGCTTTTACCGCTACCCGAAGGGCCCATCAGCGCCACGTATTCATTCTTAAAAATATCCAGTGTGATCCCTTTCAGTACCGGGATGGCCTGGTTACCCATGAAATAACTTTTCTGGATATCTTCTAAACGGATGATCGCATCACTCATAGAAAGGGTTTTGGTAATCGTGTCGGATTTATTTCTTGATCACTTTGGGCACTTTAAAAAACTCCGGGTCGGCCACGGGCGAATTCAACAGCGCTTCTTCGCGAGGGATAGAACCCCGTACCACATCTTCCCGCAAAACATTGGCAGCATCGCTGATATGCAGCAGGGGTGGCACGCCGGAAGTATCAATGGCCTGTAGCTTCTCTACAAAAGCCACCATCTTCTCCAGATCGGTACGGATGGCTTCCTTCTCTTCCTCTGCAAAACGCAACCGGGCCAGGTGGGCCAGATTGTCGACCGTGTTAGCATCAATAGTCATATAAACAAAAATAACAGAATCAACGGCAAAACCATGCCGTAATTTTTAAAAGGTCATTAGGCTTAAAGGACGGTAAATCAGCGCCATTCCCGGTTAAAAAGGCTTGAAAGCGAGGCAAATAGCATTTTAACAGAACATTCTCGATATGTTAACGAACAATATCGCTATCCACAGGTCTTAATAAATAGTGTGATGGATGAAAATATTTTCTAAGTAAATTGACATAAATTAACATTAAATCCCCCGCATATGTTAGTATTTGTACTGGTTGTTGTGTACCTGGTGTGCCTGTATATGGCATATAAAGGTGCCGCAACAGCCGAAGAATGACCAACCACTGTATTCACCGAAAGAGTTGAGTACTCCCCCATAGTTAACTGTATTGCCCCCCAGGTAGCACAGTTAACTATTTTCATTTTAAGCCCTCCCTATCTTCTTACCCGGATTCCCCTCTACCGCCCCCGGTGAAAAAAAAGTAGGCTCTTTTGCGCAAATTAGTTGCATAACTAACTATTTTTACACAAAGCATTGTCTTATGAAACGTTCTATCCGGAAAGTTGCTGTTTTAGGTAGTGGTGTAATGGGCTCTCGTATCGCCTGTCATTTTGCAGGCATTGGCGTGCAGGTATTGTTGCTCGATATGGTACCCAAAGGTGCTGAAGAAAGTACCCGCCCCGCCGAACGTAACAAGCTGGTGAATGACGCATTGCAGGCGGCAGTCAAAAGTAATCCCTCCCCTATATTCACCAAAGATGTGGTGAAACGCATCACTACGGGCAATTTCGACGACAATATGAAAGATATCGCGGGCTGCGACTGGATCATCGAAGTAGTGGTAGAACGCCTGGATATCAAACAACTGATCTACGAAAAAGTAGAGAAGTTCCGCAAGCCGGGTACACTGGTCACTTCCAACACTTCAGGTATCCCCATTCATATGATGGCAGAAGGCAGAAGTGAAGATTTCAAGAAACATTTCTGCGGCTCGCACTTCTTTAACCCGCCCCGTTACCTGCGGTTACTCGAGATCATTCCCACCCCGCATACAGATCCTGAAATTGTTGACTTCCTGATGCATTATGGTGATCTGTACCTGGGTAAGACCACCGTACTGTGCAAAGACACACCTGCGTTCATTGCCAACCGGATCGGGGTGTTCAGCATCATGAGCATCTTTCATATCATGAACAAACTGGGTCTGAGCATTGATGAAGTGGACGCCTTAACGGGCCCCATCATCGGCCGCCCCAAATCGGCCACATTCCGCACGGCAGATGTAGTGGGTATCGATACACTGGTGAAAGTGGCCAAAGGAGTTGCAGACAACTGTCCCAATGACGAGGCCAAAGCTATTTTCACCATCCCCGCATGGCTTGAGACCGTGGTGAACAATAACTGGCTGGGCGATAAAACAGGCCAGGGATTCTTCAAAAAGACCAAATCAGCAGCAGGCAAAGAGATCCTGACCCTGAACCTGCAGACCATGGAATATGGCCCAAGGAGCAAACCCAAATTTGCCAGCATCGATGCCGCCAAACCCGTGGAGGACCTGAAACAGCGTATCAAGATGTTATCGGCCTCTCCTGATAAGGCAGGCGAGTTCTACCGTCAGTTCCATTTTTCCCTGTTCTCCTATATCTCTCACCGCATCCCTGAGATCAGTAACGAGATCTATCGCCTCGACGATGCGATGATGGCCGGTTTTGGCTGGGAGATCGGCGCTTTTGAAAGCTGGGATACGCTTGGCGTAGCAAAAACCGTAGAAGCCATGAAAGCTGCCGGTTACTCCGTAGCAGCCTGGGTAGATGAGATGCTTGCCGGCGGTGCCACCAGTTTTTATAAAGTGGAAAGCGGCAAACGGATGTATTATGATCTGTCGTCCAAAACATACAAAGCCCTTCCGGGTGGCGATGCCTTTATCATACTCAATCACCATACAGACAAACTGGTCTGGAAAAACAGCGCCTGCCGCCTGTACGATATTGGCGATGGGGTAGCTGGTTTTGAATGGAGTACCAAGATGAACAGCATTGGCGGTGAAGTACTGGAGGGACTGAACAAAGCCATTACAACTGCGGAAGAAAAATTCAAGGGACTGGTGATCGCCAATGACGGGCCTAATTTCAGTGCAGGTGCCAATGTGGGCATGATCTTCATGCTGGCCATTGAACAGGAATACGATGAACTGGATATGGCCATCCGCATGTTCCAGAACAGCATGATGCGGGTACGTTACTCTTCAGTACCGGTGGTGACCGCACCGCATGGTTTATCATTGGGTGGCGGTTGTGAGATCAACCTGCATGCCGATAAGATCTGTGCGGCAGCAGAGACCTATATCGGACTGGTGGAACTGGGTGTTGGACTGATACCAGGCGGCGGGGGAACCAAAGAGTTCGCCTTACGCGCCGGTGATGAGCTGCACGAAGATGAACCCGAGACCGTGACCCTGAAAAACCGGTTCTTTGCCATTGCTACGGCCAAAGTAGCCACATCGGCACAGGAAGGTTTTGATATGGGCATCTTACGCAAAGGACATGATGAAGTAGTGATGAATACAGGTCGCAGGATCGCAGAAGCCAAGAAATCGGTGATCGAGATCTATGACCAGGGTTATTCAATGCCGCAACCACGGAAAGACGTAAAAGTAATGGGCCGCCAGGGCCTGGGCGCCATGCTGGCCGGCATCAACGGTATGTGGCGGGGTGGTTATGCCACCGATCACGATGCGGTGGTAGCACGTAAGCTGGCCTATGTGATGTGCGGCGGCGACCTGAGCAGCCAGAGCCTGGTAAGTGAGCAATACCTGCTTGACCTGGAAAGGGAGGCATTCCTGAGTCTCTGTGGCGAAAAGAAAACACTGGAAAGGATCCAAAGCGTTTTAAAAAGCGGCAGACCTATCCGGAACTAACACATAACAGATTCTTTATTCTTACAAAAGGGCATACCAGCAGACAACCTGGTGTGCCCTTTCTGTTCACACACATGTCATATCATGCCGCCAATGACAGTTTCAAACTGAAATAGGTGCCTGCATCCCCACCACCGGTATACACCAGTTCACTGTTCATATCCTGCAGTAGTTTTTGGCATAGGGTAATAACAGAGGCAGATAATTTTGTGCTGATGGCAGCAGCCGTTTCTATTTCGATGATGCATTTTTCCTCCCCGCGGGTCAGGTATATGCTGACCGGATCCCCCTGAAGCTGGTCAGCCAGGTAATGAAAGACGAGCGTCAGTATCTCTTTCAGGAAAAAAGGATCGGCCTGCACCGCCGTTGTTTCGGGAGGCACATGCAGCTGAACGATCAAACCGGACTCCCTGTCAAGTAACAAGGAAACCAATAACGCTTCGAGCAAGGGTTTCATAAGAACGGGCTGGCTATCATAACGGAATACCCGTTTGCCGTCAGCACCGTTATTCCCCATCCGTTCCTCTATGTTGTTCACCAATACCGCCTCGCAGGGCAAGGTGTCTGACTGTTTCAGATCGTTCAGTATCACACCTAAATCCTTACTGTAAAAACGGTTATCCATGGAAAGTAAGATACAAAATAGCGATGTACTTGCAGGAATCCATCTTTTTTACCGCTTGTATACAAAGAACAAGGGCTTATCAATATTGCTGGCATTATTCCGGCAACTGAGTATCTTCGGAATACATACTTAAACAAGGTTATATGCAACCTGTACTAACGCTGAATGGCATTTGCAAGTCTTATGGTAAGATCCAGGCATTGAAAAATGTTGCCTTTGAAGTACCGGAAGGTGCGGTCTTCGGCATTCTCGGACCCAATGGCAGTGGCAAGACCACGATGTTGAGCATCATACTCGATATCCTGAAAGCAGACTCCGGGAGTTTTGCCTGGTTTGGTAAACCGGGTTCCCCTGAGACACGCAAACAGATCGGGTCTTTGCTGGAAACGCCCAATTTTTACCACTACCTGTCTGCCGTTGATAACCTCAACATCACCCATGCCATCAGCGGACGAGGCGATGCAGCCGATATAGAGCGTGTATTGGAGATCGTCAAGTTGTCTGAACGCAAGCGAAGCCGCTTCAGTGCCTATAGCCTGGGTATGAAACAAAGGCTGGCCATCGCTGCAGCATTGCTGGGGGATCCGCAGGTATTGGTGTTTGATGAACCTACCAATGGCCTTGACCCGGTAGGCATTGCAGAGATCAGGGAACTGATCAGGGAACTGGCAAGACGGGGCAAGACCATCATCATGGCCAGTCACCTGCTGGATGAAGTAGAAAAAGTATGTACCCATGTGGCCATCCTCAAAAAAGGGACCCTGCTAACTGCAGGACCGGTAGATGAGGTACTGACCAATGAAGATATCGTAGAACTTTCCTGCAGCAACCCGATACACCTGCACGATCTGCTGATCGGTTTTCCGGGCCATACCCATATTAAACTGGAAGGTAACAAGGTCCAGCTGTTCTTCCCCATCGGCACCGCGCCCATGGAAGATATCAACCGTTACTGCTTTGAGAAAGGTATCACACTGAACCTGCTTTTTGCCAAGAAGAAAAGTTTGGAAACCAAATTCTTTGAATTAACCAACGACTAAAACACTGCTCATGTTTGCCCTGATCAAAATTGAATGGCTTAAAATAAAGAAATACCCCGCTTTCTGGTGGATGCTGGGTATTGTGGCGCTCACCTACCCAGGCACCAATTCCATGGCCTATGTAGGCTACCTGAAAGCCACTACCGGGAAAGCACTTAGTAACAACCTGGCAAAAATGTTTTTGGGCAACCCCTTTGCCTTCCCGGATGCCTGGCATTCCGTTGCGTATTTTTCTTCTTTTTTCATCCTGCTGCCTTCGATTCTGGTGATCATGATGGTGACCAATGAATATACTTTCCGCACCCATCGGCAGAATATCATTGATGGCTGGAGCAGGTCGCAGTACATCACCAGTAAATTGTTTGACGTACTGATCATTTCAGTTATTGTGACACTGGTATATGTCCTAGCGGCAGCAGGGTTTGGCATTTATGCAGACAGCAGTTCCGTAAACCGCTGGACAGAGGGCCTGCAGTACATCCCATTGTTCCTCTTACAAACCTTTGCGCAGTTATCTATCGCATTCCTGTTGGGCTACCTGATCAAAAAAGCATTTATTGCATTGGGTATCTTCCTGTTTTATTATCTCATTGTAGAGAATATTGCGGTCACTTATGCCCGTTTTAAGATGAACGATATCGGCAGGTTCCTGCCCTTTGAGATGTCGGACCGTTTAATACCGGCACCACCCTTCTTCAGCCGGATGGGTAAGGATGCCAAAGAAGCCTATACCCGTTTGATCGATCTGATCCCGGAGCATGTGGTATATACGATCGTCCTGACGATACTCATCTGGATCATCTGTTATGCGATACACAAAAGAAGGGACCTGTAATTATTCTGTTAGCCGGCAAGCAGATGATCGAGTGCCTGATCGATAACCGGGTAACTGAAGTCAAAACCGGCCTGCTGAATTTTCCGGGCGCTTACATTGGCACTTTTGAGCACTTCAATGCTCATTTCGCCCAATACGATCTTCAGCACAAAAGCCGGAACATACACCGGTATGTAAAAACGACCCCGAAGTTTTCGGGCAATATTCAGTGTGAGGGTCTTATTGGTCACAGGATGGGGCGCCACCGCATTGTAGGCACCAGCCAGCGAATGGTTCTCAACGGCAAACAAAAACATCCTGCAAAGGTCCTCTACATGGATCCAGCTAACCACCTGGTTACCGTTGCCCAGGATGGCCGCCACACCCCCCATGACCGGTTTCCGGAATTCTGCCAGTGCTCCGCCCCGGTTACTCAGAACAATGCCTGTTCTTAATTTCACCAGTCGTTTACCTAAGCCGGTCACCGGTTCTATGCTGGCTTCCCATTGGCGGCAGGTCTCACCCAGAAAAGCGGCATCGGCTGGCGCATCTTCCGTAAAACCCTCTTTCAGACTCCTGGCTGTATCTGGTCCATACCAACCAATGGCAGAACTACTGATCACCGACTGAATCTTATTGGGATATTCCTTCAGCGCTTTTACGATCAGCGCACTGCTTTCTGTACGGCTACGCAGGATCTCTTGCTTACGTGCCTGGCTCCAGCGCTTGTCTGCAACACCAGCACCTGCCAGGTGAATGATATGATCTGCTTTCCCTATGGCATCCCGGTCGATCGCCTGCGCATCTATATCCCAGCTTGCATAACTGACACCTGGCGATGGGGAATGTTTGGTCGTATCCCTTGTAAGGATGATCACTTCATATCCTTTGTCAGCCAGCATTTGAGTTAAGCGGGTACCGATCATACCTGTACCACCTGTAATCAGTATAGTTGCCATTCTGTTCATTTTTACAGCGCTTTTGCTGCTTTGGCGGGGAATCACTCGCGAAGGCACAAAGACGCGGTTATCAGGCTGTAAAGATCAGACTTATCGGTCAGAATCAACACAGTGTTTGCAGATCTGTTGGCAATACCCTTGACAGGTGTTCAACAAAAACCCCCGGTTATTCACCGGGGGCCACAACTAAAATCACCATTTTAAAACACAACTATAGCAAGCAAGGGGTTAGTCTGGTTTTTTACCGTCCAGGAACGTGTTGATCGTTGAGATCTGCGTCTGATCGTTCTCATCCTTACCCACAGTGTATTTGCTGTAGAAATTCTCTACAGAAGTCAGCGTATTGCCAAACAGTTCCATATTACGGCGCACATAGGCTGGCACCGCATCAAACTCATTATTGGCATCGGCTGCATTGTTCATATTGAACGACAGGTTACGGAGTTTCTGGATCCTTTCTGCTGCTCTTTTCTTCTGCTCTTCCGTTTCATCAAAACTATCTTCCTGGAAGGCAGCCTGCATAGCAGGATGCGATACTGGTGTCTGCGTAACCGTCAGTTCTTTCTCCACCAGTTGAAATTCCATATCAGGCTCCTCCGCTTTGTTCACGGGTTCTGGCTGGGGCTGTGGTTCCGGCTGTCGGATCTCCATCGCCGGAGCCGACATCGGTTGTTGTACCGGCATCTCGGGCTCTGCGTAAATATTCACCGGTTTACTCAGGAAACTCATGGCAGCAATGGGAGCCTGTGGTTCTTCTTTCTCTTTTATCTCGAAAGTGGTCAGCTCTTCCATAACGGTTTTGGGAACATGCACTTCTTCAACAGGTTCTTCCACTTTTACTTCCTGCGTGATCTCAGTGCTCAGTTCAAACTGCAGTACGGTGGTCTCTTTCTCTTCGGCCACTTCCTCATATACCTGCACCGGGTTGGAAGTGAATTCCGGTTTGCTGAACACTGTCAGCATATCTTCCAGGGGCATTCTCTCCTGCATACTGGGGGCCAGCTGGTCCTGGGGCTCTTCAACCACCGGAGCCGGCGCCGGTGCTACCGCTTCCTTTACAGGAGTTACTGCGGCTGGCGCTTCCGTTTCCAGTACCATCACGATCTTCTCGGGCTGTGGTTCCACTTTTTTGGCCTGCACGGGTTTGGCAAAAGGATCTTTATGCTCAAAACCGGTCGCGATCAAAGTGATGCCGATCTTCTTATCGAGTGTAGGGTCATAACCCATACCCACGATCACATCGGTATTTTCACCGGCCTGCATACGCAGGTGGTTATTGATGATCTCCAGCTCGTCCATGGTGCACTCGTGTTCACCTTCAGCGCTGTTGATATTGATCAGGATCCATTTGGCTCCGCGGATATCGTTATCGTTCAGCAAAGGAGATGACAGAGCTTCTTCAATGGCACGCTGCGCACGATCTTCACCTTCCAGTTCCGCTTTACCAAGGATGGCTACGCCTCCATTCTTCATTACGGTGCATACATCGGCGAAATCGACGATGATATGTCCGCGGCTGTTGATGATATCCGTGATACACTTGGCAGCAGTGGCCAGAACATTATCTGCCTTACCAAATGCTTCCTTCATTTTCAGGTTACCATACTGCATACGCAGTTTGTCGTTGCTGATCACCAGCAGGGTATCCACATAGGGCTTCAATGCCATGATACCTTCTTCTGCCTGTTGGTGACGGCGGGGACCTTCAAATCCGAAGGGAGTGGTAACAATACCCACAGTAAGAATGCCCAGTTCCTTACAGATCTGTGCAATGATAGGGGCACCACCGGTACCGGTACCACCGCCCATACCCACGGTAATGAATGCCATTTTGGTATTCACTTCCAGGATACGTTTGATCTCTTCCAGCGACTCTTCTGTTGCTTTTTTACCTACTTCAGGATTGGCTCCGGCACCCAGTCCTTGAGTAAGGTGTGGCCCGAGCTGAATTTTATTGGGAATATTACTTTGTTCGATGGCTTTCGCATCCGTATTACAGATGATGAAATCTACACCTTCGATATTCTGTTCAAACATGAAGTTTACGGCGTTGCTTCCACCTCCGCCCACACCCAACACTTTGATGATGGATGATTTCTGTTTGGGAAGATCGAAATGAATCATAGCGTACTTTTTAAATTGAATTAACGGGTTTTCTTAGAGGGTGTTTGGGTACTAACGATGATCAGCACCGTTTTATTTTATCACCTGGTCTTCTTCTTCCTTGAAGAGATCGATCAGGTTGTTCTTGAACTTGTCCCAGAACTTCCCTTTTCTTCCAGACACATCCACAGATGCAGCAGGGGCAACGGGTTCAGCCGGAACCTCTGCCTGTTCAACCGTGAGTTTCTTAGGCACTTCCACCTTTCTGAATTTTTCGGTGAACTCTTTGTGCTTGTGATCGAAATCGCTGTATCCTTTCAGGATCAGTCCCAAACAGGTAGAGTACATCGGTTTCTTCAGTTCTTCAATATGATTCGGCGCCAGGTGCTCATTCGGGTATCCGATACGGGCATTCAGGCCTGTGGTGTATTCGGTCAGCTGGATCAGGTGTTTCAGTTGTGATCCGCCACCTGTCAGGATGATACCGCCATTCAGCATGCGGCTGTCGAGACCCACTTGTTTCAGGTGATAGGTCACAAAATCCAGGATCTCGCTCATTCTTGCCTGGATGATGGCTGCCAGGTTCTTTACGCTGATCTCCTTAGCAGGCATGCCCTTCAGGCCAGGTATGGTGATATAGGCATTGGCTTTTGCCTCATCAGCCAGGGCTGAGCCGAACTGTACTTTCATAGCTTCGGCCTGGCTCTTCAATACGCCCAGGCCCATACGGATATCATTGGTAATGTTCTCACCACCAAAAGGTATTACGGCAGTATGTTTCAGGATGCCCTCATAAAATACGGCCAGGTCACTGGTACCACCACCGATATCGAGGATGGCAACACCCGCTTCCATATCAATATCGCTCATAACAGCGCTCGCAGAAGCCAGGGGCTGGAGAACCAGGTCTTTGGTGGTCAGTCCGCTTCTTTCTACAGCACGGTTGATGTTACGGATCGCGTTACGGTCGCCGGTGATGATATGGAAGTTCGCTCCCACTTTCACCCCGTTGTACCCGATGGGATCCTTGATGTTCTGTATATTATCCACATGGAAATCCTGGGGGATCACATCGATGATCTGATCGCCGGCAGGAATGAAGGTCTTGCGCTGGTTGTTGATCAGCTGTTCGATCTCTGGTCGTTTGATCTCGATATCCGCGTCCTGGCGAACGATATCGCCGCGGGTCTGCAGGCTCTTGATATGATGCCCGGCAATACCCACATATACTTCATTGATCTCCAGATCCGGGTTACTTTCATAACAATTTTCCAGGGCCTGCTGTATGGCTTTGATGGTCTGGTCAATGTTCAAAACCTGGCCATGCTGCACGCCATTGCTGTTGGCGCGGCCAAAACCCAAAATCTCCAGCTTGCCATATTCGTTCTTACGGCCGGCAATGGCTGCGATCTTTGTTGTACCGATGTCCAGGCCAACAATGATGGGTGATTCGTTGTGATTCATGTGTTGTGTTTTAGTTGTTTTTAATGGGTAGTTGTTATGTTATCGTTCGTGGCAGGTCGTGAACAGCGGCGAAAACCTTCCCCCGATCCACAACCGCCGGTCACGGTTATTGATTTCTGGTCATCACGGCTCTTGGTTTTTTATTCCTGAAAGCAGGCTTTTTTTGCACTGCTTTTTTAGTCGCGGCTTTCTTCACATTCGTTAACGGTTTATTCATCGCTTTATTGTTTGTAACCGTTGCAGAATTTGCTTTTGCAACAGGTTTTACCGCTGTGGTCACCAACGCCTTTTTTACCACCGTATCTTTTTTGATAACAGGTGCCGGATTACTTACGCGGCCACTATCCGGGAAACCCGGCGCCGGCTGATTCATCATTGCCTGCATCAGGGCATGCGCCTTTGCAGAATCGATACGGGCCTGGGAGCTTCCTTTACGGATGGCAACTACCTGGTTATCGTATTGTATGTCCAGCTTCTCATAGGTATTGATCCCGTTCTGCAACCAGGCTTTGTGGTAGAAAGTGCCCAGTTTCCGGAACTTCCTGTCAAGGTCATCCACCCCTCCCAGGATTACCGTATGATCGCCCAGTACCGGCACCAGTTCAAAACCGGTTCCCGGTGTGATATCTACCTGCGCCACCTGTGCCATCCAGAAAGAATCCGCCAGTATATACTTCCCAACCCGCACAATGTCATTCAGCAGTACACTGTCCGGCTTGGCCAGTATGGATTTATCCGATGGGAAGCCGGTAAAAACAGGCACTCTTGCAGACAGCTTATCACTCAATGGTAACCGAAGTGCATTGCTATCTAGGTAAAACGAATTCCCTCCCAGCGTAAACACCCTGGCTACGGGTTGACGTTCTTCTATCTTCACCTGCAATACCTGGTTATTATCGATGAACATTTCAGCGTTCTTCACCCAGGGATCTTGTTCTACCAGCGATTCCATCTGCCGAAGGTTCAGTGCGCCGATACGGCTGCCGGCCACCTGGCCCACCGAACGCAACATTTCCATCACATCCTTTTCATCAATGAACATATGCTGCTCAACCCCGGTGATCTCAATGGTAATGTTGGCACAGGTTTTCTGGCTTTTCTGCTGCATGGCAGCTCCCAGCAGCACCATCGTTCCGATGCCGGCCAGGATCCAGAGACCATTCAACAGTATTTTTTTCCAGTTGTACTTCCGCATGTTTATCCTTTCAGCAACAATTCTTTTACGGGTTGCACCAGCGCATCAATATCACCGGCTCCGGCCATGACCAACAGGCTGGGTTTGTTCACAGCCACCCAGTTCTTCAATTCTTCCTTATCCAGCACCTGGCGTTTGGCCACATTCATCTTACTCATCACCAGTTCACTGCTCACACCCCGCATAGGCAGTTCACGGGCGGGGTAGATGGGCAACAGTATCACTTCATCGGCCATGTCCAGGCTCAGGGCAAATTCGTTGGCCAGGTCGTTGGTGCGACTGAACAGGTGCGGCTGAAATACCAGCGTCAGCTTCTCCCCGGGAAAAATGCTTTTCACGCCGGTGATCAGTGCACGCAGCTCCTCTGGATGATGCGCATAATCATCGATCAGCACATGATCTTCTGTCTTCAATGCATATTCGAACCTTCTCCTCACCCCTTTGAAATCGGCCACGGCCGCTTTGATCTTATCATCGTCGATGCCCAGGTGTTTGGCAACCGTGATCGCAGCCACGCAGTTTTCTATATTATGCAAGCCCCCCATGTGCAGTACCACATTCGGTATGGTCCAGTTCTGACTCACCACATCAAATACATAACTGCCATTCAACACTTTTCGGTTGGCCGCATACACATCGGCCCGGGTATCTTCAAAACTGTAGGTATACAGGTTGGCAGCGGTCAGCTCCTCGCCACGTTCCAGGTCATATTTGGCGATCAGGCAACCGCCGGGTTTCAGCTTCTGGGAGAACTGGATGAAGGCATTCACCACTTCCTCCGGTGTGCCATAAATATCAAGATGATCCGGATCCATGGCTGTGATCACCGCCACATCAGGAACCAGTTTTAAAAAGCTGCGGTCATATTCATCAGCTTCCACCACCACCACATTCTTCTCGCTGCTCCAGAAATTCGTATGATAATTCGCGGCAATGCCTCCTAAAAATGCATTACATCCATAACCTGTGTGGCGAAGCAGGTGCGCCGTCATGGAAGTGACCGTGGTCTTTCCATGGGTGCCTCCCACGCAGATATTGAAAGAACCTTCCGTGATCCACTGCAATACATCGCTCCTTTTCACTACGGTATAACCCTTCTCCTGGTAAAATACCAGTTCCGCATGCTGTGCCGGAATAGCAGGTGTATATACAACCGCATCCACATCTTTGGGAACCAGGTCTACCCGCTCTTCGTAATGAATGGCAATACCAGTGGATTCCAGCTCACGGGTAAGCGGCGTCGATGTCCTGTCGTAACCACTCACATCAGCCCCCTTGGCCTTGAAATAACGGGCCAGGGCACTCATGCCAATTCCACCGATACCGATGAAATAGATCTTTCGTATGTCGTTCAATTTACTCACCTGATATGTTTCAATATTTCTTTGGCGATCACTTCGTCTGCATTGTTTACCGCCAACGCTTTACAATTGACATGTAACTGTTGCTGCAAGGCTTCGTCTTTTGCCAATGCGATCACGGTAGCTGCCAGTTTTGTTTTCGCTTCCTTATCATTCACGATCAATGCGGCCTGTTTATTCACCAGGTTCATGGCATTAGAGGTCTGGTGATCCTCAGCTGCCAGCGGGAACGGAACAAACACTGTTGGTTTGCCCACCACACAGATCTCCGTTACCGACATGGCACCTGCCCTGCTGATGACCACATCGGCAGCCGCATAGGCCATTTCCATTTCTTTGATAAAATCATTCACCCACACATTCTTTCTCCCACTCCCCTTCATCATGTATTCTGCAGCAGTGGTTTTACCGGTCTGCCAGATCAATTGCAGGTCATTCTGCGCAAACTCATCCAGATGCAGGGCCAGCGACTCATTGATGCTGCGTGCACCTAGGCTTCCGCCAATAGCGAGCACCGTTTTTTTATTGGGATCCAGACCAAAGAACCGGAGCGCTTCTGCGTGGTCGATCTTTGACTGGACAATGGTCTTCCGAACAGGATTGCCTACCACAAAAAGCTTTTCTTTGGGGAAGAACTTCTCCATTCCATCCGTTGCCACAAAAACGGCTGTGGCTTTTTTTCCCAGCAGGATATTACTCTTGCCTGCAAATGAATTACTCTCGTGGATGAATGTGGGGATCCTTTTAGACTGCGCATACCGCAATACCGGAAACGAGGAATATCCTCCCACACCTATGACCGCATCGGGACGAAACTTATCTATGATCAGCCTTACCTGTAAAAAACTCTTTACAAGTTTGATCGGAAGACTGAGATTCCTCCATAAAGATTGCCTGTCGAGTCCGGCAATATCCAGTCCTTTGATTGGATAACCGGCCTGCGGAACTTTCTCCATCTCCATCTTGCCATTGGCTCCTACAAACAGGATCTCGATGGCGTTATGCTCCTGCTTTAAAGCGTTGGCAATCGCGATCGCTGGGAAGATATGTCCACCCGTTCCTCCGCCGGCAATGATCACACGGATCGGCCTCTGCCCTGCGGCAGCATCGGAATGCATCATGGTATTTGTATGCCCGTTCATGATTTCTGTTCAACTGGTTTAACGGGTTCTTCAGGCACGGGCTGCGTTGCAACAACCGGTTCTGCCTTTCCTTCCATCTGTTCCACATTTCTTGCCACACTTAATATAATTCCAATAGCACCACAGGTAAACAGGAAGGAGCTTCCTCCCATACTTACCAGCGGAAGCGTTACCCCTGTAACCGGCACCAGGTTCACATTCACCGCCATATTCGCAACAGCCTGTATCACCAGCGTAAAACTCAATCCCAATGCAAGAAATGCGCCAAACGCATAAGGGCATCTCCGGAATATCCGGATACACCGGAACAGGAAAACGAGGTAGATGAATATCATGAACGCACCACCCAACAATCCATATTCTTCTATGATGATGGAATAAATAAAGTCGTTATACGCCTGCGGCAGAAAGTTCCGCTGACGGCTGTTGCCAGGGCCCAATCCCACCAGCACACTGCCGTTGGCAATGGCGATCTTGGCCTGCTGCACCTGGTATGGGGTTTCATTGTCTTTGGCGTACATGAAATCCTGCACCCGGCGTACCCAGGTACCGATACGGCCGAAGGATTTGGCTTTTTCAGCAATACCTGCCTTTTTGGTCTCGTCGCTCTGTTTGCCATCATACGTGAACACGGCCACCGTGATGATGAGCGCCACAGGTATCAGCGCCACGCCGATGGTCATCAGAATATGTTTGATACTAACCCGACCAATGAACATCAGCAATAGTGCTGTGGCACCGGTCAATAAGGCATTCGAGAGGTTAGCCGGCATGATCAGCGCACAGATGATCAGCACCGGTGTAACAACAGGAAGGAAGCCCTTCTTGAAATCTTTGATCATTTCCTGTTTCTTACTCAGCAAACGGGAGATGTACATGAACAATGCCAGCTTGGCCAGGTCGCTGGTCTGGATGGTCATGTTGATGATGGGTAACTTGATCCAGCGGCTGCCATCGTTGATCTTGGCGCCGAAGAACAAGGTATATAACAACAGAGGTATTGAGATCAGGAACAGGATCGTGGCCACCCTGGAAAAGATGGTATAGTTGATGCGGTGCAGGAAATAGATCACCAATAACCCCACCAGTGAAAAAGAGACCTGCTTAAAAAGGTACACATTGGTATTGCCCTTATACATCTTATATGCCAGCGAGCCCGTTGCACTGTACACCACCAGGATAGAGATCAGCGATAACAATACCACGATACCCCAGATATATTTATCGCCCCGGGTACGGTTCACCAGCTGCCCACGCATTCCACCAATGCTGGGTATCTGTGAAAACAAGGTATCTCTGATCTCTGACATTTCGGTTTTGGATTATGTGGCATGAAGCACGAACAGGGTTCTTGCCTCATACCAAGGACTCGCCTATTACAATTCTTTTACTGCATCTTTAAACTGACGGCCCCTGTCCTCATAATTTTTGAAGAGGTCAAAACTGGCACAAGCCGGGCTTAACAGAACCACATCACCTTTGGCTGATAATTTAAAGGAAGCATTCACCGCCTTTTTGGCTGAATCGGTCTCAACGATCGTTGGCACAATATCTTTGAAGGCCTCTATGATCTTCTTATTGTCCACTCCCATACATACTATTGCCTTCACCTTCTCCTTTACGAGATCGGCGATAAGGCTGTAGTCATTCCCCTTATCGGTACCACCCAATACCAATATGGTCGGCTTATTCATACTCTCCAGGGCAAACCAGGTGCTGTTCACGTTGGTTGCCTTACTGTCGTTAATAAATTCAACACCCCGTACCATGGCCACAAACTCCATACGATGCTCGAGGCTGTGAAAGTTCTTTACTGCCTCACGGATCTTCTCTTTGCGGATGCCGAGCGTAGCGGCTGCGATTCCTGCTGCCATAGTGTTGTAGTTATTGTGTTTACCTTTCAGAGCAAAGTCATAGATACTCATGCTTACTCTTTCTTCCTGGATTCTCAGCATCATCTGGTCGCCCTTGATGTAGCCGCCTTTTTTTACTTCTTGTTTCATAGAGAATGGTAATGGGTTAGTATGAATGGTTAGTAATGGGATTTTTTGCATGATCACTTCATCATCCAGACAATAGATGAAATAATCTTTTTCTGTTTGGTTGCTGATGATCCTGAACTTACTGTTGACGTAATTCTCGAACTTGTACTCGTACCTGTCGAGGTGATCTTCGGTAATGTTCAGCAACACTGCGATGTCTGCCCGGAATTCCTTGATATCGTCCAACTGAAAAGAGCTTACTTCCACCACATAGAGCTTTTTAGGATCGAGTGCCACCTGTTTGGCAAACGAGATACCGATATTACCCACCATAGCACAATCCAACCCCGCAGTCCGGCAGATATGGTAGGTAAGCGCCGTAGTGGTGCTTTTCCCATTACTACCCGTGATGGCAACAATTTTGCTATCACCCTTGAAGCGGTAGGCCAGCTCTATCTCACTGATCACCGGTATACCTTTGGCCCTGACCTGTTTCACCATCTCATTCTTCTCAGGGATACCCGGACTCTTCATCACTTCATCTGCCGACAGGATCTTTTCAGCTGTATGCTGTCCTTCTTCAAATGCAATTCCGTTATCAAAGAGCTCTTGTTTGTAGGATGTTTTCAGCTGGCCACCATCACTCAGGAATACATCGTACCCTTGTTTCTTCCCCAGGATAGCTGCACCGATGCCGCTTTCTCCTCCGCCCAGTATCACCAGTTTATGCGCCATCTTTTATCTCATTTTCAGTGTTACAATGGACAGTACCACACAGATGATGGTAATGATCCAGAACCGCACTGCTATTTTACTTTCGTGAAATCCCTTTTTCTGGTAGTGATGATGCAGGGGACTCATCAGGAACACCCTTTTTCCTTCACCATATTTTTTCTTGGTATACTTGAAATAGCTCACCTGGATGATCACGCTCAGGTTCTCTATCAGGAACACACCGCAGAAAATAGGGATCAATAATTCTTTACGAACAATGATGGCAAGGGAAGCGATGATACCACCCAAAGCCAGGCTACCCGTGTCGCCCATGAAAACCTGGGCCGGAAAGGCATTGTACCAGAGGAAACCGATGCAGGCTCCAACAAATGCGCCCACAAAAATGGACAGCTCACCCAGGTTAGGGATATACATCACATCAAAGTAGTCGGCAAAAATGTAGTTACCGCTCACATATACGAACACCCCGATACCTGCACCAATGATCGCACTTACACCAGCGGCCAGTCCATCCAGCCCATCCGTCAAATTGGCCCCGTTCGATACGGCCGTTACGATAAAGGTTACGATCAGGATATACACCACCCAGGTATACTTCTCTGCGCCCGGACCGATCCAGCTGATCAGTTTGCTATAGTTGAACTGGTGGTTCTTCACAAAGGGGATCGTTGTAATGGGGGTTTTCACTTTCACGAACTTCTTTTCAATGCCATTCAGCTTTCTTACGACGATATTGGAATCCTTTGCCAGGCGCTCCCCTTGCTGCAGTTGTGCCTGCGGACTGGTGATGACTTCCCGCTCAACGGTCACGGCATTACTGAAATAAAGGGTCAAACCAATGATAACACCGAGACCGATCTGCCCGATGATCTTTGAGATACCGGCCAATCCATCACTGTCTTTCTTTTTATAGGCTTCCCCTCTTTCCTGGGCAGCTTTCCTGGCTCTGATCTTGAAGAGATCATCCAGGAACCCGATCACACCCAGCCATACGGTACAAAGTATCATCAGGCGTATGTATACTTTATCCAGGTTGGCAAACAGCAGGGTGGGTATCAGGATACTCAGCAGGATGATGATGCCACCCATGGTAGGGGTACCTTTTTTCTGTGCCTGCCCTTCCAGTCCCAGGTCGCGTACACTTTCGCCGATCTGTTTTCTTTTCAGCAGCAGGATGATCCGTTTACCATACACTGTTGCCAGCAGCAGTGACAAAATCACCGCCATCGCAATACGGAATGTAAGGAACTGGAACATGCCCGTACCCGGAAGGTGAAACTCTTTGTTAAGCCAGCTGAATAAGTAGTATAGCATAGTTAAAGTTGTTAGTGTTAGCTGTGGCTGCCTGCCCATTGCCTGCCAGCCATCATCTGTCATCTATTTCACTTTCCTAATAATTCAAACATTTCTTTTAAAATCTCCTTGTCATCAAAAGGATGTTTCACCCCGTTGATATCCTGGTATTTCTCGTGCCCCTTTCCTGCCACCAGGATGATATCATCGCGGTTGGCAAAACTCACCGCCGTTTTAATGGCTTCCTTCCTGTCTGTGATCGAGATATATTTTCTTTTGGCAGAACTGCTCAATCCTGTTTCCATATCGCGCAGTATCTGAGCCGGATCTTCTGTCCGGGGATTATCGCTGGTCAGTATCACCCTGTCACTCAGGTCACAGGCTGTTTGGGCCATGATGGGGCGTTTTGTCTTGTCCCTGTCACCTCCACAGCCCACAACCGTAATGATCTGCTCATGCCCTTTGCGTAATTTTTTGATGGTCATCAGCACATTCTCCAGTGCATCAGGCGTATGTGCATAATCCACGATACCGATGATCAATCCACTGCTGATGCTGTAATCAAATCTTCCTTCAGCACCACTGAGCAGGCTGAGTGCCGTTAACACCTGTTCGCTCTCTTCACCCAGACAAACAGCTGCACCATAGACCGCCAGCAGGTTATAAGCATTGAATTCGCCGATCAGGCGGAAATGCACTTCCTTATCATTTACCAGCATCACCAGACCGGTCAACGCATTCTCCAGGATCTTTCCTTTGAAGGCCGCTACTGTTTTCAGACTGTACAGGTATTTTTTTGCATGAGTATTCTGCAGCATCACTTCACCTCTCTTATCATCCGCATTCGAGATCGCAAAAGCAGTGGAAGGCAGATGATCGAAGAAACTTTTCTTCACACGGATATACTCATCAAAGGTTTTGTGATAATCCAAATGATCATGGGTAATGTTGCTGAACAGCGCCCCGGTAAACTGTAAACCCGTAATCCGGTGCTGGTGTATGGCATGACTGCTGCATTCCATGAACACATGGGTACAGCCCTCATCCAGCATCTGCTTCAACAATGCATTCAGGCTGACCGCATCTGGTGTGGTATGCGTGGCCGGGATGATGGTCTCCCCTATCTGGTTCTGCACGGTGCTCACCAATCCACAACGATACCCCAGCTTGGTAAACAACTTAAACAAGACCGTTGCAATCGTGGTTTTACCATTGGTCCCGGTAACGCCCACCAATTTTATTTTGGCGGAAGGTTCTCCATAGAACTGGTGTGCCATATACGCAACAGCTTCATTGGTATTATTCACCTGCAGGTAGGTAACACCTTCTGCAGCCGAAGCAGGTATTTCCTCACAAACGATCGCTGCAGCACCGAGCGATATGGCTTTATCGATGAACTGATGCCCATCAGACTGCGCGCCACGAATCGCCACAAACACATTACCAGGAAGCACTTTCCGCGAATCGATCTGTATGCCGTTCACTTCAATACCCGTAGCCCCCTGAACCTGCTTCAGGTGCACTTTGTATAATATGTCTTTAAGTATCGCCATTATTTTATGCCGGACCATTTGTGTCCTGCAATCATTTTATCGTTATCAATTCAATGCAACATTCACCAACTGCCCTTTCACAACTGGCTGACCGGGCAGGATCGACTGTTCGGCCACTTTGCCTCTCCCCCTCGCATTCACTTTCAGGCCCATGTTCTCACAGAGAAATACCACATCTTTCAGACCCATACCCTTTAACTGGGGCATGATGTTTTTGTCAACCGGCTTTTTATTCAGTACCACCACCGCATCTTTTCCTTTCATATCGATCCACTCATCTGTCCTGGTTGTGGAATCGGAATAGGATAACCGCAGTTTTTGTGACAGGTACGCGATATCTTTCTTATTACCGGCATAATTGAATACACTGCTGTCCTTTTTCGCCTGCGCTATAACAGTATTGGCCTGCCTGATATAAGTACTGTACAAACGGTCAGCGATCTCTTTAAAAACAGGTCCTGCAACCGCAGCACCATAATATACCGGCGCATGCGCTTTGTTCTTGATGATGACCACACAGGTATACTGAGGGTTCTCTGCAGGAAAATAACCGGCAAAGGAGGACTGGTAGATCTTATCGGCATATCCCCTGTTACCGTCTGCCACGAGTGCCGTACCGGTTTTGCCAGCCACTTTATAAGGAGAACCCTTGAACAGCTCTTTCGCGGTTCCTGAAATGCAAACCCCTTCGAGACAGGCTTTCAACTGTTGTAAGGTCTGGCTGCTGCAAACACTTTCATCGATCACTTTCGGGCCAAACTCCTGTAACAGGATGCCTTCTTCTTTTACCGCACTCACCAGGTAAGGGCGCATGATCTTGCCATTATTGGCGATCGCATTGTACAATACGGTTGTCTGCAGCGGGCTTACCGACAGGTTATAACCAAAAGCCATCCAGGGTAAGGTGGTAGGGCCCCAGAATTTACCGCCAGGCCTGTAGATCACCGGTTTTCTTTCACCGGAGAGATCAACACCGGTAAGCGTATCCATCCGCATTTTCTTCAGGTGCTTCAGGAACTGGTTCGGGTTGGAAGAATAATGCTGTGCTGCCATCTTGGCCATCGCCACATTGGAACTCAACTCGAACGCATGTTGTACGGTCACATCATTTTCTTTATGCACTTCAGAATCATATACCGTCTGACCCGCGATCTTCCAGGCACCATGTTCCAGGGTGATCATCTGGTTCAGCGATACTTTCTTGTCTTCCAGCAAAGCCAGCATGGTAGCCAGTTTAAAGGTCGATCCGGGTTCCGTAGGACTGATCGCGTAATTGAAATCTTCCCAGTAGCTTCCGTCGCTCCTTTTTCCAAGGTTGGCAATGGCTTTGATCTTTCCGGTCTTCACTTCCATCACAATTGCACAACCGGTCTGGGCCTCATTCTTCACCATCATCTTCATCAGGGCGTTCTCCGTTACATCCTGAACGAACACATCGATCGTACTCACAATATCTTTCCCGGTTTCTGGTTCTATCTCATAAGTATCATCAACAGGAACATTCACCCCTCCTGCGATCCTTCTTACGAACTGTTTTCCGTTCCTGCCCCTAAGTATCGAATCGTAGGTCATTTCAAGTCCTACTTTATTGGAGTCCCGCGCCAGGCCGATCGTCCTGAATGCCAGCATCTGGTAAGGATTCAGCCTGATGGTCTTCTCCTGCGCTATCAACCCACTTTTATATCTACCCAGCTTGAACAGCGGAAAATGGCGCAATTGTTCGTACTCACGGAAAGAGATCTTTTTCTTCAGTGGAAAATATCCCTCCTCATTTTTATATCCTTCCCTAAGCAAAGCCTTGTACTCTCCGGCCGACATATCCTTGAACAGTCCTGCCAGGCTCTCACTCAAAGAGTCCAGGTTCTCACGAAACAGCCGGCCATTCTTTTCACGCAAAGCATCCACCCTGAAATCGATGTACAGATCGAACTGGGGGATACTGGTGCTCAGCATCTGCCCGTCTTCGCTGTAAATGGTTCCCCGCTCCGCTTCTATTTCATCCAGCTTCTGGTGCAGGCTATCACTCATGCTGCGCCAGTGACTTCCCTGCACCTGTTGTATATAAATGGCTTTCCCGAAAATGGCCACACAGGCAAGTACCACCAGTATGTAACTGAGGTAAACTCTCCAGAGTATGTCGCGTTTTACGTCCACCTTTTATTGAATAGTTGAGTTTCGTTTTAAGGTTTTTCAGTTTGTAACCGGCGGGGCATATCCTTACTCACTTTCAATCCCAACGGCTCGGTCGATTTTACGATCTGCCCCTCTTCGCTCCTGAACATCACTTCGCTTTTCAGTGTCTTGTATTCATACTGCAGGTCCTTCAGCTCAGATGTGGTACTGTTGATCTTACGTATGGTCTTATCTGCCCTATGCCCATTGGCGATATACAGGATCGTTAACACAGATAAGAACAGGAAGAACGGAATGTTCTTCACGATCCACTGGTAGTTAAACAACCCTTTCAGCGGATTCCTTGTGGTCTTATCGGTCAATGGTTCGGGCACTTTCTGTTAATTGGTTTATTGACGACCAGTTGCAGGTCTATTGGCATCCGGCCCTGTTACACAGGTCCCCTCAACCAAAACACCCGGCCTTTATATTTTCTCCGCAACCCTCAGTTTTGCGCTGCGGCTTCTGGTATTCCTTTTCAACTCTTCCTCTGAAGCCGTTACCGGTTTTCGGGTAACGATCCTGAACACTTCTTCCTTGACCACAGGCAATAAGGGGTTATCAGGTGTTTCGTCGAAACTACCCTGGCGGAAGAAATTCTTCACTACCCTGTCTTCTATAGAATGGAAGGTGATGATGGCAACACGGCCACCGGGTTTCAGCACAGCAGGAACCTGCTGCAGCATGTCTTTCAAAGCACCCATTTCGTCGTTCACCTCAATTCGCAAAGCCTGGAATACCTGGGCTAAGTACTTATTAGGATTTCCCTTCACCACGGGACTGATCAACGCTTTGAACTGCTCAACGGTCTCGAATTGCAGGTGTTTGCGTTCATGCACAATATGTTTCGCCAGCGTTTTGGAGTTGGTTACTTCGCCATATTGCTCAAACAGCTTATGCAACTGTTGCTCACTATAGGTCTTGATGATATCAGCGGCCGTAGCGCCCTGCCTCCTGTCCATCCGCATATCCAATGGTCCGGAAAAACGGATAGAGAAGCCGCGCTCGCCTTCATCGAACTGGTGACTGCTGACACCGAGATCGGCCAGTATACCATCTACCTGTGTGATCTTGTGTAAACGAAGCATCCGCTGTAAGTGCCGGAAATTCTGCGCTACAAAGATGACACGGTCATCCTCCGGCAGATTTCGCTGCGCATCAGCATCCTGGTCAAAAGCGATCAGTTTCCCTTTAGCACTCAGCTGTTCCAGGATCCCCTTACTATGACCACCACCGCCAAATGTGCAATCCACATACACACCATCGGGTTGAATGGCCAGACCGGCAAGGGTTTCATGGTATAATACAGGTATGTGATAATTCATTGAATTTGACAATTTGACAATTTGATCCCGCCACCGGCGGGATGAAAACGAATGAAGCTGAGACCGGTGAAATTTGATCGTCGACCTTGTCGCATTTTCAAATTCTCATACTGTCTCATTTTCAAATTTTTTCAGTCATCACTTCCTGCGCCAGGTTACTAAAGGCCTCGGGTGAAAAATCCTCAAAGAGCTGTTTGTACTTACTAGCATCCCAGATCTCGAATCGGTCCAATGCGGCGGCAAGAACAATGTCCTTGCCTAAGCCGGCAAATTCCCTCAGTGTTTGGGGAAGCAACATACGGCCGGCAGAATCCAGCTCTATTTCCGTTGCCCCGCCCAGGAACTGGCGGCGAAATTGACGTACCTTGGGGTCGAAATCATTCAACTGGCTGATCTTGGCAATAATCAATTCCCAACTTTTGATTGGATACAACGTGAGACATTTTTCAAAACCACGGCTGAGGATGAAACGCCCCTCCCCTTCAGGCAACTGTTTTTTCAGTCCGCCCGGAATCAGGAAGCGACCTTTCGCGTCAACCGTTGCTTCATATTCTCCGTGAAATCCGTTCATTTGGGTATAAATATTTTCAAGTTTACCACTTGTTGACACAAAATAACACCTTTTCCCACTTTTATCTCCATTTTGAAGCATTTGTATTTATCCACAGAACGGATTGACCTGTAATGCAATACAGCAAAGCGTTTCAAGCGATTTTTCGAATCCTGTTCTTGAACGACTGTGAATTACTGTGGATAACCAGTGAATATAGAAGACCGAACTGTGAATTAGGGGTGATCCTAATCTATATCTACCTAAAAATCAACAATATCGGCATGAAGGGATTTTGCAGGTAAAGTCAGTCAGAGAAGCCTTTTCAGGAAGGTAGAGACGTCCTTTGGGGGGATTCCGGGAGGCTTTTTTATGTCTTTATGCAGGGATGAACCCATGGGAGTGGTAAAAAGTGGTAATGCGGGCGGGTATTACCCAGGACCTTATCGATGAGACTTTACATTTTCCAGGCTGGAAGTCTGGGGATAGGTGTCACTCGGCGGAGCCGAGCGACTGCTCCGATGCATTTGCCCGCAGGATTGCCCTGATTAATGGTACCTGAATTTGAGCAGTTGCTTTAGCTTCGCGCAGATCATCCAACCATCATAAAAAAAATCATAAGCATCCGCGATCATGCACCCCCAGGAACTTTCCATCAAAGATTTCAGTTACGAATTACCGGAGCATCGCATTGCCAGGTATCCACTGGCAGAAAGGGATCAGAGCAAATTACTGGTCTACCGCGAGGGTATCATCCAGGAAGACCTGTATGCCAACCTTGCAGATCATCTACCAGCCAATAGCCTGTTGGTATTCAACAATACCAAAGTGGTGGAAGCCCGGTTACTCTTTGAAAAAACCAATGGCAGCAAGATCGAGATCTTCTGTCTGGAGCCACACGAATCGTACGGAGATATCACCAGCGCCATGTTGCAAAAGGGGAAAGTTCTGTGGAAATGCCTGGTAGGTGGTGCCAAGAAATGGAAAGAGGGATCGCTGATGGCGCAGATAGAAAGATATGATGCTGCCAAGATTACCCTAAGTGCCCGAAAAGTTGAACAGCTGACGGATGCTTACCTGATTGAATTAAGCTGGGACGATCCCCATCTGAGTTTTGCGGAATTACTGCATATGGCCGGCGTGATACCCTTGCCCCCTTACCTGAACCGACAGGCAGAAGAAACCGATCAGGAAAGGTACCAGACCATCTACGCCAAACACGATGGCTCTGTAGCTGCACCCACTGCGGGCCTGCATTTCACCGAAAGTCTGTTTGACAAGCTATCGAAAAAGAATATCGATCACGCTTTTATTACCCTGCACGTGGGCGCTGGCACATTCAAACCCGTGAAGAGCGAGATCATGCAGCACCATGAAATGCATGCAGAGTTCATTGATGTAACCGCTGTATTCATCCAGACACTCTTACAACAACTGACTGATCCGGTGATCGCTGTGGGAACCACATCACTTCGTACACTGGAAAGCCTCTATTGGCTGGGGGTAAAAACGCTACTGCATCCTGCCATCCGTCCGGAAGCACTCACTCTTACACAATGGGAAGCTTATTCACTCGCTGAGAAGCATATCAGTACTGCAGATGCATTGAACGCATTGCTTAGCTGGTTGCAGCAGCGCCATGCAGACAGGCTGATCACACGTACCCAGATCATCATTGCGCCCGGTTATGTGTTCCGGGTGGTAAAAGGACTTGTTACCAATTTTCATCAGCCACAGTCCACACTGTTATTATTGGTTGCGGCTATTACCGGAAACAACTGGAGAAAGATCTACCAGTACGCGCTGGATCACGATTTCCGTTTTCTGAGTTATGGTGACGGGAGTTTGTTATGGCTATAGAAATGCTTCAGGCTTTGTCTTCCGGCAATAAGGTCATATCAATGGTAAAAGTGGTGCCTTTGCCCAGGGTACTGTCTACCTTGATCTTGCCTTTATGTGCATCGATCACGGTTTTCACGTAACTCATACCCAATCCGAAGCCTTTTACATTATGCAGGTTACCGGTATGTGCCCGGTAGAATTTCTCGAATACCCTTTTTACGGATTCCTTGCTCATGCCGATCCCATTGTCTGCCACCCGTATCACAATATGGTTCTTGGTACTGTGTGTGGATATTACAATGCTGAGCTGCTCCTTTGAATACTTGATCGCATTATCGACCAGGTTGGAGAAGAGGTTGGTGAAATGTACTTCATCTGCCTTCACCAGGTCGTTCCGGGCATTCAGCAGCAACTGTACGTTTGCCCCTTTTTCCTGCAACTGCAATTGGTAATTCTCCAGCACTGCCTGTATCACCTCATGCACATGCAGTGATGTCAGATTCAGCTGCAGTTCCTGTTTCTCCATGAACGCAGCCTGAAGAATGGTCTCCACATGTTTGTTCATGCGCACATTCTCCTCCTTGATGATATTACTGAAGTATTTCGTTTTCTCCTTATCGTTCTGCACTTTCTCATTCCGCAAAGCATCCACCGCCAGCGATATGGTGGCCAGAGGTGTTTTGAACTCATGCGTCATGTTGTTGATGAAATCACTCTTGATCTCACTGAGTTTTTTCTGGTACAGCAAAGACTTTACGGTCACATAGAAAGCCGCTACGATCACCAGCATGAATACAACAGCCCCAAAAATGACCCAGCGCAATGCATCCCAGATCTGTTTATCAAAATCGGGTACCACAATGATCAGCATTTCCGGAGTACCGATCTCTATGTCCTGGTTATTGATCGGGATGATCGGAAAATAACGGCGTTTGTTGTTCACCGTATCAAAATATTCCTGTGAAAAGTTCTTGCTGCCCAGTTCATACTCATCTTCCGCATTGGTCACGGCAAACTCGAATTCCAGTTTTTTTAGGTTGTACCTGTCGAAATTGGCCCGGATCTTTTCCTGCACTTCCTGGGAAGTGAATTTTTCACCGACCAGCGTAGGTTTCAGAAAATGGAAATGCGGGTCTGAGTTAAAGGTCATGCCCCCCCTGCGTGGCAGCCTGAGCATGGGTTTGGAAGTGCTGTTGAAAAGCTCATCTGCAACGGTGGCCCCCACCTGTGTATAGTTATTATCGTACTGGTTCCGCGTGGTTTCCAATAGGTTATGGAACCATGAGATCTGAAGCAGTATCAGACCGAAAAGTGAGAGGGAGATCAGTATGACGATAGCGGGGAAAGTTCTCTTCATCCTTACAAATATACTGGGAAGCCGAGATACCTGTTACGGAAGCAGGAGCTTTATCAGGATTTTAACTGCTGTATTTCCCCCGGGAATTGCGTAACTTACTATCCGATTATGACCGATCTGTCAGCTGGCATATTACTCATCTCGAATCCTTTCCTGAAGGACCCGAACTTTATCCGTTCCGTGATCTTTATCTGCGATTACCGGCAGGATGGGGCTTTTGGCTTTGTCGTCAACAAGACCTTCGACCATGATATCGGTGACCTGATCGAAGGTGCCGAGGGTATCCATTTCCCGGTATATGAAGGCGGACCGGTACAGAAAGAAACCCTCCATTTTCTTCACCAGCGCCCGGACCTGATCACCGGCGGTATGGAGATCACCAAGGGCATCTACTGGGGTGGCGACTTTGCTGAAGTACTGAAACTGCTCAGGGAAGACAAACTGAGCAAGACCGATATCCGCTTTTACCTGGGTTACAGCGGCTGGGATCAGGGACAGCTGGAAGACGAGCTCAAAGAAAAAAGCTGGATCACCCGGGATGCCAACCCCAACCTTGTTTTTACCAAGGACCCCTACCAGCTCTGGCGAACCGCCCTGGAGGAATTAGGCGGCGAATACAAACAGATGGTGAATTATCCGATAGATCCGCAGCTGAATTAATGATAGAATGATAGGATGATAGAATGAGTGAATGGGTGGCGTTTAGAGATACAAAAAAAACGACCCCGATTTCTCGGAGTCGCTAAATTTTTCAACCCTACAAAACATTCTATCATTCTATCATCCTATCATTCTATCATTGATCAGATCGCTTCCGCCCCTTCTACCAGTACGGTGACTTTGTTGTTGAGGACTTCTACAAAACCGCTCTGGATGGAGTAACGTTCTGTGTCGTTTTTGGCTTTCAGGATCTTCAGAGTTCCTTTTCCCAGCGCACTTACCAGCGGTGCGTGTTTGTCGAGAACCTCGAACAGACCAGTGATACCGGGCAACATCACGCCGTATACTTCGCCGCTGTAGAGCTTTTTTTCTGGAGTTAATATTTCTAATGTCATTGGATCAATTTGAGAATTTGGGAATTTGAAAATTTGAGAGCGTTTCTGATGCGGGATGGTTGTATCCATCATCACATTGTCACATCTTCAAATTTTCAAATTGATTATTTCGCTGCTTCCATCATCTTCTTACCCTTCTCTATCGCATCTTCCAGGGTACCTACCAGGTTGAAAGCCGCTTCAGGATATTCATCCACTTCACCGTCCATGATGGCGTTGAATCCGCGGATGGTATCGTTGATATCTACGAATACGCCTTTCAGACCGGTGAACTGCTCAGCCACGTGGAAAGGCTGACTCAGGAAACGCTGCACCTTACGGGCACGCTGTACGGTCATCTTATCTTCTTCGCTAAGCTCATCCATACCCAGGATGGCGATGATATCCTGTAACTCCTTATAACGCTGGAGGATCAGTTTTACACGGTTGGCACAATCGTAGTGTGCTTCACCCACGATAGCCGGTGTCAGGATCCTGGAAGTGGAATCCAGTGGATCCACCGCAGGGTAGATACCCAGGTCGGCGATCTTACGGCTCAATACCGTGGTAGCATCCAGGTGGGCGAAAGTGGTTGCCGGAGCGGGGTCAGTCAAGTCATCCGCAGGTACGTATACCGCCTGTACGGAGGTAATGGAACCATTTTTGGTAGAAGTGATACGCTCCTGCATCAGACCCATTTCTGTAGCCAGCGTAGGCTGGTAACCTACCGCTGAAGGCATACGACCCAACAGCGCCGATACCTCAGAACCTGCCTGTGTGAAACGGAAGATATTATCTACGAAGAACAGGATGTCCTTACCCTTTCCGGTACCATCTCCATCACGGAAATATTCAGCGATGGTCAGACCGCTCAGTGCCACACGTGCACGGGCTCCCGGTGGCTCGTTCATCTGTCCGAATACGAAAGTCGCTTTAGACTCTTTCAGGCCTTCCAGGTCCACTTTGCTCAGGTCCCATCCGCCTTCTTCCATGCTGTGTTTGAAAGCATCACCGTATTTCATGATACCCGCTTCGATCATCTCGCGCAACAGGTCATTACCTTCACGGGTACGCTCACCCACACCGGCAAATACTGACAGACCACCGTGGCCTTTTGCGATATTGTTGATCAGCTCCTGGATCAATACGGTCTTACCTACACCCGCACCACCAAACAGACCGATCTTACCACCTTTTGCATAAGGCTCGATCAGGTCAATTACTTTGATACCGGTGAACAATACCTCAGCAGAAGTGCTCAGGTTCTCGAACAACGGGGGTTTATTATGGATAGGACGACCATTGTCTTTGTTCAGTTGTGGCAGACCATCGATCGCATCACCTGTTACGTTGAACAGACGACCGTTGATACCTTCACCGATTGGCATAGCGATGGCTTTACCGGTATCGATCACTTCCATACCACGCACCAGGCCTTCTGTTCCGTCCATCGCAATGGTACGTACACTGTCTTCACCCAGGTGCTGTTGTACTTCCAGTACCAGCTTTTCACCACTCTCCCTGGTAATTTCCAGGGCGTTATAAATTTCAGGAAGGGTATTATCGTCGGGGAAGTGAACGTCAACTACCGCACCGATAATCTGTTTGATCTTACCTTTCGTAGCCATATCAGGAGATATATTATGGTTTTAAAATGAGCTTTTTTGCGTCGGGAAACCGGGGTTTTCCAACTTGGCGGCAAAGGTAAGGGGATGCACCGTTAATTGAGAAAAAACAAGGGGAAAATTGGAAAAATGTGGGAAAGAAAAGGAATTGCAGGGCATGGGGATGCGCAAGTACGCAAAAACCTATGCTTTCAGTCCTTATTTGGTTGGTAGAAGGGGGTTTCTCGCGGAGGCGCAAAGGCGCGGGATCGGGCGTCATTTGCCTTTCCAGAGGCCGAAAAGCAGTTTCAGGGCACCAAAAAGTCCCAGTTTTCTGGCGCCACCCAGTAAATCCGCTTTCCAGTCGCCAGTACTTGCGGCCTGGTCGCCGGATTTCCGGCTCCGGATCAGCTCAAACGCCCCCTTGGCCAGTTTCCAGGCCCCGGTGGCCAGTTCGCCCCCCAGGAACAGTGGAACAACACCTGCTGCTACCGATTTTACTACTTCACCGGGCAGACTTTGCAAGCGGGCGGCCAGACCGGTCTCCCGTTCTTTGATCCGCAATTGGGTGTCCTGCATCTCTGCCTGCAGATCGGCCAGCGACCGGATCGTTCTATTCGTCTGATTAAGCATCTTTTTCGGGTGTTTTGTCAAAGAAGATACGGATCACCATATCGATCACTTTCGCCTCGATCCGTTTCCGGCCCAGTATGATGGCCACCAGTAACAGGATATACAAGCCGGTGATAATGCCAAAACCGGAGAACAGGCTACCGGTGAGCTCGGAAAAATAATAACCGGCCATGATGCTGAGGAACAGCAGCACAAAAAAGGAAAGTAACCCTATCAGCAGGATCGATACCAGTACGGCAATGATCCGGGAGGTCTTTTCTCCGGCCTGCAGTTTGAGTAACCAGATCCGGTCCTGCACATATCCTTCCAGGTCTTTTTTCGAAGCCGCAAAAAAGCTTTCTGTATTCTCTTCCATTCTTCAGTTTTTAAGCACTGGTTTGCTGGGATTTCTGTTCCAGGTCGTTGATGAATGCCTTGCCTTTTTGCAGCAGGTCGTTCACTGCGGTATCAAACCCATGCAATTTCTCTTTCAGTTCTTCCTGTACTTTATCGGCACCCTCCTGTACGTCGTTCACCAGCTCCTGTCCTTTCTCCGTTTTCAGGAACAATGCCAATGCGGCGCCGGCCACTGCACCCAGCAGTAGACCCGCCATGAATTTCTGATTGTCTGTCATAAGATCAAGTTTATAGGCCGAACAACAGGTGTCCGAAACAGGGGGTAACATGCAGCAAAACCGCTTTCAACATCTGCTATTCTGTGAATGAAATCTAGCGTTTCTTGGTTATCTTCACGATACGATCGGATTTCATTATACAAGTTACATGGAAAACGCGCAAGAACATAAGATTAACCGGTATTTTTTCCTGGCGGGTATCCTTTTGTTCGCCTTGTTTTTACTGTACAGCCTGCTGGAATTCTTTACGGCTTTCCTGGCGGCCATTATGTTCTATGTGCTCAGTAAACATTCAGTAGAATGGCTCATCAAAAAGAAGGGCTGGAACAAGTCCGCAGCTGCCGTGCTGGTGATCGTCGTATCGTTCTTTATCATCCTGCTTCCCGTTTCACTGATGGCTGCTATGCTGTTCAAAAAGGCCCAGGCCATCGGTACCGATATCCAGACCGTAGTGGTACAACCCCTGCAGCACCTGGATGCAGTGTTACAGGATCATTTCCATGTGAAACTGATCACAGAAAAAAATATCGCCGAAGCGCAGGCTTTCATCACTTCCTTCATCTCTTCGCTGCTGAACCAGGGACTGAACCTGCTGGGCACGATCACGATGATGTATTTCTTCCTGTATTTCCTCATCGTGAACATCAACCGCCTGGAAGCGGCCATTGTTTTTTACCTGCCCTTTAACCGCAAAAAAATCGAACTGTTCGGACAGGAATTGAAAGCCCAGACCTTCAGCAATGCCGTGGGAGTACCCCTGGTGGCACTGGCACAGGGTACAGTGGCCTATATCTCTTACCTGATCGCCGGGGTGGAAGAACCGGTATTCTGGGCAGTTTTCACGGGTTTTGCTTCCATCATTCCCATCGTGGGTACGGGATTGATCTGGGTACCGATGGGCATTTATGTACTGGCCAATGACCAGGTATGGCAGGGCATTTTCCTGCTCGCCTGGGGACTCATCATCCTGAGCAGTGTAGACAATGTGGTGCGTTTTGTACTGGCCCAGAAAATGGCAGACGTACATCCGATCGTGACCGTATTGGGGGTGATCGTGGGTATCCGTTATTTCGGCATCACGGGGTTGATCTTCGGACCGCTGATCATTTCTTATTTCATCATCCTGCTACGCATCTATTACCTGGAATACCAGAAACCGCATCCCGCCAGGAAAAAGAGAAGCCATGTTACGCCGTATTTCAACATGCCTTTCCTGAAGAGCAAAGAAAAACACAGCAATACGAACCCTTAGAGGTTAACGTATTGCTCTATTTAAATTAATCACAATTCTATTGAGAACCCTTGTCGCTCATGGCCGCTGGGCCTCATCCCTGTTACCGGACTGCTTTGGCCTCTGCCAAAATGTGCTTCGCATCATTTTGGCCGCCATCGCATCCGCTTGGCGCCGAACCCAAAGAGGTCCGTCCACAGGGACTGATTAGATTGTATTCATCACACACCTTACAACAGCGGTCCTTTTAAATTAGGATCATTGTAAATTACCAATAACAAAAACGATAGCACTTAAGCGATCCACTGGTACACAAATGCAGCGAGTACGGCACCTGCTAACGGACTCATCACCGGTATCCAGGCATACCACCAGTCGCTCCCGTTTTTATTAGGGATAGGCAACAATGTGTGCACGATACGTGGTCCCAGATCACGAGCGGGATTGATGGCGTAACCGGTGGTTCCACCAAGACTTAGACCGATACCCAACACCAGCAAAGCTACCGGTAACGCATCCAGTGCCCCCAGCGAACTCTGCGATTTGGTGATGAACAAGACTGCCAGTATGAATACAAAGGTTCCGATGAGCTCGGAAAGGATATTATCGATCGGATTTTTGATGGCAGGACCGGTACAGAAAACGGCCCTCTTGGCGTCCGCATCTTCGGTAGCGTTAAAATGCTGACGATACACCAGCCATACGAGGAATGCCCCCAACATGGCACCGAGCAACTGCGCCAGCAGATAAGAAGGCACCAGTGCCCAGTCAAATTTTCCGATAGACGCCAACGCCACGGTTACCGCCGGATTCAAATGTGCTCCGCTCACGGCAGCAGTGGCATATACTGCCACGAATACGGCAATGGCCCAGCCGAAAGTGATGGAAATCAGTCCCCCGTTGTTTCCTTTGGTCTTATTAAGTACCACATTGGCCACTACCCCATCGCCCAGAACAATGAGCAATGCGGTACCGGTAAGTTCTGCAACAAATGGCGTCATAGTAACAATCGTTTAGAAGTAAAAGATAGGGAAATTATAAAAGCAACGTGTTGCGGTGGTAAAATCAATCATGCTGTTATTCGGGACTCCTTGTCGCTCAAGGCCGCTGGGCCCCGTGCCTGTTACCGGGCTGCTTTGGCCTCTGATCAGATCTGCTTCGCATGATCTGATCTGCCTACGCTTCGCTGGACACCGAACCCAAAGAGGCCCGTCCACAGGCACTGATTAGATTTCTTCCATCAACACCCTGAATTGGCTGTCTTTACTTTTGTGATTAAACAAAATGCAATTTCTTCGATGAAACAATACGCTAAGGCCTATTCATTAATCAACGATAGCTGTATTTCTTTAATCACCCTCTTATAACTGACTCCCTACCACAAAAAATCATTTCAAAAAATACTGCTCTGCCAGTTCAGTGACCTGCTTCACCTGTTGGTGCGCCCAGTTCTCATCCTTATTCAGCTCGCGGGCCATGAATGCAGCCACTTGGGGAGCCAGGGCTTTTGCTGCGGCAGCATCGAGGAACAGGATCCGGGTTCTGCGGGCCAGCAGGTCCTCTACTGTCTGGGCCATTTCAAAACGGATCGCATAACGCAGTTCTGCCCAGGTATAGGGTTGGGTGGGTATGAGTTTCTCACCCATGGCCAGGTCCTCTGTCATGATCTGGGCAAGTCCCTGTTCCCGCCAAGCAGTATCCCCTATTTTGAGATCGCGGGTAATACATTCACGCTGGGCAAGTCTGGCCACGAATATGGCATTGTTCACGGCGTCTTCCGCCATCTTCCGATAAGTGGTCCATTTGCCGCCCGTGACCGTGATCAACCCGCTGGCAGCGATCATCAGCGTATGGTCTCTCGACAAAAGTGCTGTACTGCCACCGGAACCTTTGGCTTTTACCAGTGGCCTCAATCCCACAAATACACTTTTCACATCCTTGCGGGTGATGGTCTGCGTACCGTACTGGTTAATATGTTTCAGGATGAACTCAATTTCCTCTTCCAGCGGTCTGGGCTCAATTTCCGCAATTTCCACGGGCGTATCGGTGGTACCCAACACCACTTCCCCATGCCAGGGCACCGCGAATAATACCCTGCCATCATCCGTTTTCGGGATCATCATTGCATCATTGCCCGGAAAGAAATGTTTGTCCACCACCAGGTGAATGCCCTGCGACGGGGAGACCATGTTCTCCCGCTGCTCATCATCCAGCTGCAGCAAACTATCTGTAAACACCCCGGTGGCATTGATCACCACCCTGGTGGGCACGGTATAACGGCTGCCTGTCAACACATCTTCCAGCTCTACCCCTGTGATCTTCCCTTTTTCTTTTTCAAAACCGATGGCTTTGCAATAATTCACCAGGCTGGCACCATACCTCATGGCTGTTACAGCCAGGTCGGTACACAAACGGCTATCGTCGAACTGTCCATCGTAATATAAAATACCCCCTGACAGGTCCTTTGCCTGAATAGCGGGCAAACGGTCCTTCGTTTCTTTTTTAGAAAGTACCTTTGTTTTGCCAAGCGATAGTTTTCCCGAGAGCAGGTCATAGATCTTCAAACCCAAGGCATAATAGGCCTTCTCCCACCAACTGAAAGCCGGCACAATGAATGCCTGCACCGAGGTGAGATGCGGAGCATTCCGTAGCAGGTATCCTCTTTCGCGCAGTGCTTCCCTTACCAATTTGATATTGCCTTGCTGCAGGTACCGTACGCCCCCGTGCACCAGTTTGGTGGAGCGGCTGGATGTGCCTTTGGCAAAATCGTATTGTTCCACCAGCAAGGTCTTATATCCGCGGGAAGCAGCATCCAGCGCCGCCCCTAAACCGGTGGCCCCGCCACCGATGATCACAATATCCCAGCAATCGTTTTGCACCTGTTGCAAACGGCTCAGTAAATCCTCCCTATCCATTTTCCTTTTTACCATTATCTGTCTTGTAAAAAACTATACAATTCACCGAAACCACGTCCTATCAAACCGAATAGAATCCTTCGCTACCCTTTTTTATCAGAAGCTCATTTGACTTTACGCATCCAGAATGAAGAAGGTTCATCGTTCTGCGTAAGGGATGTCAGCACCCGGGCTGTATCCTCACAGGCTTCGTGTTTTAAAAAATTAGCCGCATACATGATCTCAAAATGATCATTGAAATACAAAAATGCCTCCAACAGGTATTGTTCGTTCCAGAAACGGAATTCGGTATCCAACCAATCAGACCTGTAATGTCTGGGTGTGAAAATATCATGGACATGAATGATCACACCTTTTTTCAAGCGGGGTAATACGGTCAGGTATTCAAAAAGCACATCTCCCTCCGGCCGTATCACATGTGACGAATCTATGAACAGGATATCATTCTCTTCCAAAGTTTCAAACAGGTCTGGCGATACCGTTTCTACCGTTTGTCTGATCAATGTGATATCGGGCAGCGTCTCCAGCCATTGGTTTTCGTAAGGTTCAATGCAGGTCATTTTTGTAAGAACACCTTCCTGCCTGTTCTTACGAATGGCTTCATGGGCGACCAGGGTACTGAAACCCGAACCGATCTCAATAATATTCCGGGGTTGGTGATTCCTGATAAGCAAATAATAGAGGTCCCAGTCTCCCGGACCAAAATTGGGATTCCTCACATAAAAACCTCCCGTCACTGCCGTTTCGGGAAAAGTTTTCAGTTCCTCTGAATATTGCAAACGGTTCAACCCCTGCAGTTGTTTTTCCAGGGAAAGAGTAAGCTGCAGTTCCCGTTTCTTCCCGCCCTCAAAATCTTTGGGAAGCTGGAAAAGCGGCTCATAATAATGATCCCTGATCGGAAAAACTCCCTGTTTCAGGAACAGGAACCTGCTTAGTGGGAAATATTTGACCCCATATCGCCTGATCATGCGAAACAGGGGAACACTGAGTAACATCAATGGGAACAAGCACAAATCCACCAACCGGAAAATCGTTCTTTTGAGTGGCGTGTTCATCTATGCTGTTATTTCAAAATTTTGACAAGACGGTTATCAATGACCGTAGGATAGTATGTTACTTTTTTAGACGCTCCAACTGGTAGTGGTGTTAATGGCACGGGTCCAGCCGGCTGTGAGAGCAGCGCGTTCGGATTCGGGCATTTGGGGGGAGAATACCCGCTCCATCTGCCATTGTTGCTGTATATCCTCGGTGCCGCTCCAGTAGCCTACGGCCAGGCCGGCCAGGTAGGCCGCACCCAGTGCGGTGGTCTCTACTACGGTAGGGCGTACCACATTGGTATGCAGGATATCGCTCTGGAACTGCATCAGCAGGTTGTTAGCGGTGGCTCCACCGTCTACCCGCAATTCTTTGATGGCTATACCTGAATCGGCTTCCATGGCTTTTAACACATCCATGGTCTGGTAGGCAATGCTATCCAGGGCTGCCCGGGCAAAATGGGCACCTGTGGTACCCCTGGTAATACCCACAATGGTACCACGCGCATGCTGGTTCCAGTAAGGGGCACCCAGTCCGGCAAAAGCCGGCACCACATACACGCCTTCACTGCTGCTGACCTGGGCCGCCAGGCTTTCCACTTCTGAAGAATTGCGGATGATCTTCAGACCATCACGCAGCCATTGCACAACGGCCCCGGCAATGAACACACTTCCTTCCAGGGCATACTGTGTAACCCCGTTCACTTTCCAGGCAATGGTGGTCAACAGGTTATTGGAAGAGGGCACTGCTTTCTCTCCCGTATTAATCAGCATAAAACAGCCTGTGCCATAGGTGTTCTTCACCATGCCAGGCTGTGTGCACATCTGGCCAAACAAAGCAGCCTGTTGGTCGCCGGCAATCCCTGCAATAGGAACATTGTGTGCCGTCAATACATGCTGTGTATGACCGTACACTTCACTGCTACTCCGTACTTCGGGCAGCATGGAAGCTGGCACATCAAAAAGCTGCAACAGTTCTTCATCCCAAGCCAGGGTATGAATATTGAACAGCATGGTACGCGACGCATTCGACACATCTGTTGCATGTACCTTACCATTGGTGAGTTTCCACAGCAGCCAGCTGTCAACCGTTCCGAAACAAAGCTCCCCTTTCGCAGCCCTGGCGCGTGCGTCTTCCACATGATCCAGTATCCATTTCACTTTGGTGGCCGAGAAATAGGCATCCACCACCAGGCCAGTTTTCTGTTGGATCATCTTGTCTTTGCCTGCAACTTTCAATTCGTCACAGAACGAAGCGGTGCGTCGATCCTGCCATACAATGGCATGATGAATGGGCATACCGGTACGCTTATCCCACACCACGGTTGTTTCACGCTGGTTGGTGATCCCGATAGCAGCAATATTCTGTATGGTCAGTCCCGCCTTGGTAATGGCTTCCGCTGCAACACCCAACTGGGTGCTCCAGATTTCATTGGCATCATGCTCCACCCAACCCGGCTGTGGAAAGATCTGCGTGAACTCTTTCTGTGCCACTGAAACAATGGCCCCTTTTTTATCAAATACGATCGCCCGGCTACTGGTGGTTCCCTGATCGAACGACAAAATGTACTGGTTCATAGAAATCAAGCATTTTGTTGAAGTTAGGGATTTTGGGGGAAAGGGTTGGAGGGGTTAAAAGGGTTAAAGAGGTTAAAAGGGTTAAAAGGGTTAAAATAGTTAAAGTGGTTAAAGGGGGGGGGAGTTTAATGGAGGTATGATTAAAAAGAGAAAAAGGGTTAAGGAGGTTAAAATAGTTAAAAAGGTTAAACTGGTTAAAGGGGAGAAATGAGGAACTGGAAATTCAATCCTCTTCTTGACCTTTTTAACCCCTTTAACTACTTTAACGAACTTGCCATCTTCATGTGTATAGGAATTAGATAGCTAAAGTGGTTGAAATGATTCAAGTGCAATAATATTAAAAGGTGGAAGCAAACCGCCTTACCCCCTTTTAACTATTTTAACCCTTTTAACCTCTTTAACCATTCTAACAAACCCCAAGTCATTTCCTCGGCTTCAACCAATTCTCAGGGTCTTGTTGTACGAGTTTATCGTTCATGATGGAGAACAGGAGTACACCTTCCCCGTCAATAGAGGTTCCGGTGCGGCCCAGTACGGAGCCGGCTTTTACTTCCTGGTCCTTGGATACGGATACGGAGGAAAGATTCTGGTATCCGCAGAAATATTTACCGTGTTGTACCACCAGTACCTGCTGTCCATCTACCTCACCGGCATACAGTACTTTGCCATCCGCTACAGAGCGGACCACAGAGCCGATGGGAAGTGATATTTCGATACCGTCTGTACGACGACTCAATTTGGTTCCGGCAATTCTCTCAATGCCATGATGCGCGGTTACGACACCGGTCGATACGGGCCAGGGCAAACGTCCTTTGTTGTTCTCGAAATTGATCGACATCTCCCTGCCCTCAGGCGTTGACTCAAGTGGGGTGTATACCCTGTCTCGTGCCGGAGCTGCTACGCCCGTCACCGGTTCATTACTCAGTGTGGAAGTGGATGGTTTGGATGTGGCGGGTTTATTGGCACCGTTGTTATTTTTGGCAGCATCGGCCAGCGCAGCTTTTTTCTGGTCTTCCAGCGCTTTCTGGCGGGCCAATTCTCTTTTGCGGGCCTCTTCTATCTCCCGGCGGATGATGGCATTGAAAGCCTGTTGTACCCGCTGACGCTGTTTTTCTTTATCGCTGATCTGTCGCGAGAGTTCTTTTTCCTTTCCTTTATACTGGGCCACCACCTGGTCCTGTTCCTTTTTATCTGCTTCCAGCACTTTCAGCTGCTGGCTCTGCGTCTGCAGCACTCCCAGCCTTTCTTTTTTGTTGGAACTGAGCAGACTGATCTTGTCCTGCAGCAGTTTGTCCGACTGCATGATGGCATTGGCCTGGGTTTCGCGGTTCTGGCGGTAGCTCTTCAGGTAAGTGATCCGTTTAATGGCATCATTGAAGCTGCTGGCCGAAAACAGGAAGTTCAGGTATTCATAACTGCTCCTGTTCTTGTAGGCGAACACAATACTTTTGGCATACTTCATCTTCAGCGTATCCAGTTCCTTACGCAAACGGTAGATATCCCGTTCATTGGTGAAGATGGTCTCATCCATCTGCCTTACCTGACGATTGATGCTGCTGATGAGTTCTTCCCGTTTGTTGATCTTGCTTTTGATGAGAGCCAGCTGTTTCAACGAGGTCTTTTTGTTGTTCTGCGTTTCATTGAACATCCGGTTCAGCTCGGCGATCTCTTTCTGGAGCTCCTGTTCTTTTTTCTGCAATTCTTCCCTTGTATTCTGGCCAACCGCACAGACACTCATGGTGATGATCAGAAAGAGTACAGAAAAAAGCCTTGTATACATGTTATCAGGGTTTAAAACAGTGAATTCGCCCGCTATAGAACGGCTAAGTTGCAGGTAAATTACTTACGCTTGTATTTTTTGGGTGGTTCAAAATTATATTTTAACGGTTCGTTTAGGGCAAACTCCTTAAAATCCAGGTAAATATCCAGTTTTGATTTCTCCGCTACCGAGATACTCCGGTAAGCCGCAAAACGGTAGGGCCCCATGGCCTGGTAGTTGCCGAATGTGATATCGCAGGTACGGTTACGCTGTATATCCACATCATCCAGTTTGCTATGCAGCACCTTGTAATCGGTATTATCGAGGGTCAACAGGTGTTTGAACACGTCGCCCACCATCAGCACCAGTAACTGGCTGGCACCGGCCTTATAAGAAACCACATTGCTGTCTATGAACACCGGGTTACCGATCAGGATATCCTGTATTGTGGCAAAATCAAAGGGTATCTGGGTCACTTCAGGCAAATAGTTGATGGAGCGGTTCATCACGTATTTCTCACCAGCATGGCGCACAATGAGTACACTGTCTTTTTTGATCTTGGCCTCCAGTCCCAGCCCGGGTATACCCAGGAAAGTACCGGTCACCTTGATCAGTATCACACTGTCTTTCTTCATGCCCAGGTATACGGTGTAGTTATCGCTTTTTTCGGCGCTTTCATATGACACTTTGATCTTGGCATTGAAGGTATTGAACGCTATTTTGCTCAATGTCACCTTACCCAGGATCTCTTTTACGATCGCTTCAGAGTCAACATGCGGCGATTCCTTGATCACAATGGTCTGTGCCGTATCTTTTTTGGTGATGGCTTCCTGTATGACCTGTGTTTTTTTGACCGTGGTACAGGATGCCGCTGCCAATACAAGGGCGGCGAGGAGCAGTATGGGTTGTTTCATCATAATGGACTTATTTACCGGTATGGCCAAAACCTCCGGCCCCTCTGTCTGTTTCAGAGATCCCGTCTACGGGTTTCCAGTTTATTTTTTCTACTTTTTGTAATACCAGCTGGGCAATGCGGTCGCCGGGTAAAATGGTCTGTTCCTCACCCGAAAGATTGATCAGGATCACTTTGATCTCTCCCCTATAATCAGCATCAATGGTGCCCGGTGTATTCAGACAGGTGATCCCCTGTTTGATGGCCAGTCCGCTGCGGGGACGTACCTGGATCTCATACCCTTCGGGGATCTCTACAAAGAGGCCGGTGGGTACCAGAACCCTTTCCATGGGTTTCAGATTCAGGGAGGCTTCCATACTGGCCCTTATATCCATACCCGATGAGCCTAAAGTGGCATATTCAGGCAGATCGTTCAACGATTTATTGATAATAGGTATCGACACATGCATAGTTGACAAAGTTAGGGGTTTGAAACTAAGCGATGATCACGAAAAACAGGTGTACATGAATGCTGATGGAATGCCTTGCCAGATAAGCCTGTTCTGCTATTCCTGGCCAGGCCTATTTATCGTTCCAGCATTTTGTGCTGAGCTGAATAGCAGTCCTCAGGCAATTGCAATGTACCCTCGCCCTACACAACGAATTATCCTTTCCCGTCTCACTGATCCGGTAACTGATCTGGAAAATGATAGGCAACAATGGATTTGGTAAATAAAAAGAATTTTTCACGGTAGATCTTCGCTTCCGGGAAAAGTGCTTTCATCTGTGCAACAGTAAGCAGCCTGATTTCTTTCACCTGTCTTATTGCCTCATCCCTATCTGTTATTTTACCGATATGTCCCAGCTGAAACCGCCTGGTTAGCCAGACCTTGCAACCGAAAGGAAGAAACTGGAAAAAAGGGAACACCCAGTGCGGTTCCATGAAGAAATAATAATTGGGTGTCTGTATAAAATAATTACAACCCACACGTCGTATCTCTTCAGCCATCTGTTTTTGTGCCGTTGTTGTATACAGGTGTTCGATAACAGAATTGGAATAAACCAGTTCAACCGATTTGTCGGAAAAACAATCAAGCTTCGTGGCATCACCTGCCATACTTTCAAACTGGGGGTGATGAACTTCCTGTTTAGTCAGATTCAGTAAAACAATACGGATTCCCGGATCTTCGAATTCCATCATGCGCCAATAGGCTTCCGTACCCCCGATATCGAGAATGGTCATTGATTTCTGAAGCCCGCTCAACAAGGACCTGAAAAAGCGAAATCTTTTCATCCTGAAACGGTGAGAAAGGGATTTCTGTAGGGTATTGTCTGAAAAACGAAAAAACTGATGCATGTATGAAATTAATATTTTAAGAGAACATCTGTCACATATATGTCCTTCTGTTTCCGAGGGCAGGTAGTGAATTGTTAATCGTCAATGGTAAGTGGGGAGTGGTGAGTGCAAGTTACCAACGGCTCAAAGCTCGCTGCTCAAAGCTAACTCATAGCCTCTCACTGCCAGCACTGGTAATCGAACCGCTGGGTACCGATCAGGAAACTGAGCCCTTGCTGGGGTTGGCCTGCGGTGGTTACTTGTAGAATGTAATTATCGCTACTGAATACATATCCATTGAAGCGGGTGGTCCATTGGTCTTTCAGGGTGTCATTGGACACGTTGTAAAGAGAGGTTTGTATTTCCGTAACGGGGTTTTGCGGGTATACCCCAAAATTCATGATGGGCAGATACGGGTATTCATGAAAGGCATCTGTAAACAGGTAGACCCAGGGTTTGATCTGCCGGGTGAGGTCATAGCTGATCTTTGATTGCAGCAGCCGCTGTTTCTGGTCTCCCGTAAATAATTGGCAATTGATCAGGTTATTGCCATTGTAATAGTAGAAGGTGATATAATCGGGCGTAAGGGTTTGATTGTAATAAGCCTCTTTTTGTTTTAACCGGCCATTGGAATCGTATTGATAGGTATAATAGATATCATCGTATAAGGCTCCGGCATATTGTACACGGGTAAAATACTGCTGGATATGACCGGTTTTAGGATCGCGGACCATCCAGCTGGTCGTGTCCAGCAGAATGGTATCTCCCTTGTATTGCAATGTTTGGGAAAAACTGGTCGCTGCCGCAATGAGATCCCTGAATTGAATACGGCTGGCTTGCTGATTGGCGTTCCGGGTATAGACCCACTCGTTATAAAGGGCACTGCCATTCACTTGCCGGATGGCAGCGATTCCGCAGAGGGTATCTGTTGCCGTAGCAATGGGGCCTGACTGGCTACCCGTACCGGGATCGGTCTCAATAAAGGTCTTGCTGCAGGAAAGCTGCCACATGCTTATGCAGATCAGTAAACCATATCGTAGCAGGTCTCTCAAAGTCCGATCAGCTGAATGTTTTTGGTTTGATAACCGTTCACGGTTACACGGATGGTGTAGAGGGATTTATTCAGATAGATATACACAGGTATCCTGACTTGTTTTTCATTGAATACAAACCGCTGCAGGGAAGTGACCGGCACACCGTTCATATCAAACAGCTGTAAGTTGATGAACCCATTGATCGGATGCTGGGCCTGCACCTGTACAAAGAACTGCCCCTGTGCAGGATTGGGATATGCCAGCACCTGTAAGCTGTCTTGTGCAGGCAGAACAGGGTCCTCCTGCACCAGGTAACCGGCCGATCGTAACCAGCAACTGCTATCTGTAGACACGGCTACCTGATAGGCTCCACTGGCGGGTATTTTCAGCTGGCTGCTGTCTGCCGCTGCTAATGGCAGGTTATTCCGATACCATTGGTATTGTTTGGCCGGTGTACTGATCAGCCTGTCTCCGTTTCGGGTAATAACGGGTTGTACAGGCACGCTGCCAACAGCGATCAATAAGGCCGCACGTTCACTCTCGCAGCCTGTTGCCGGATCTTTCTGACTGGCGTATAACCATGTCTGTCCCGGTTTACCCGAAGCGATCACCGGCGTGCCACTGAACGCTGTGCCCCCTGTTGCAACCGGGTACCATAACAATTCATTACCCCTTGTTTTTACTGCCGACAGCGATATCGCAGTTCCCTGGCAAACCCTTATCGGACTTACCTGCGGAGCAGCAGGTGATGGGTTCACCACCACGTTGAGGGCATTACTGGTATCACTGAAACAACCGTTGTCACTGGCAATTACCTGGTATTTACCCGCATTACGGGTTACCAATACAGAGTCTGACTGGTTTGCCAGCATGGTCCCATTGAATAACCAGCGATTGGTTGTTGTATGGCTGCTGTGAAGAATCGCGCTATCTCCTGTACAGATGCTGGCTCTATTGGCAGTAAGGATCGGTGTAACGGGTCTTGTTTTGAACTGCACGGTCATCGGCAGTGAACCGGACCTGCAGCCTGATACATTCAGACTGTCCGTGTATATTCCCCCGTTAAACACGCGTAAGCTGCTTTCGTTGCCACCCATGATCGGTTGACCGTTCCGATACCATTGGTTACCGCCAGTAACATTGGAGCGCAATGTAAGGGTATCATTGGCACAGGCACTGGTATCGCCATTTACCTGGATAATGGGGCGGATCGGATTGACGCAGAAACTTTGGTAGAGTGTATCTGACCCCAGGTATCCGTTCCTGGCAGCTACAAAAGCCCCAATGGTAATTGGTCCGGCTTCAGATACCCGCAAAGTATCTCCTGTGACCGTAGCGGAACCCTTGGTCACAAAATAGGTGACAGGATTATTGGTCTGACTGCTGGCTGCCAGCATGATCTGCAAACCCGCTTTATATTCTTTGTCTTCGGGCAACGGGAAATTGATATCGGCTTTTAGTGGAACATCTTTTGCAGCAATGGTGAACGGTTTACTGCTGATGCCCACCAAAGTATTCCCGGACGTTGGGTCCAGCGCGCGTATCAGGCATTTGTTGGCTACACCGCCACCCCCATTGGTCTGATACAGGTAGCCGCCGGCAGTACCGGTACTCTGTGTTTTGATGGTCATGAACTGTGGTGGCTGGTAGCTGGACAAAACAGCAGGTATCCGCCACTCATACAGTCCGAGATTGGCAAGGGTCCTGGCGATCGTGGTCCAGGTGGCCCCACTATCCACCGAATATTGCAGCACAATAGAATCTTCCAGGTTCACGGTAGACCATTTGATGGTATAGATGGTACCCGAAGTGAGTACTTCATTTTCTACCGGTCGTTGTACAATGATCTTCGTGATATTACTTCGTTGGGTATGTCCGTCAAAACTTCCTCCCCGGTACTTGGTGGCTGAAAAGGTTTCGGCAAGGCTGCGCAGGGATGTGTAGTATTTGTCTGCCAGCACAGTGCTGTCTGCACGGTCCTGTAACCTGATCCATACCGTATCCTGCAGGGATGCAGGTACGATCCAGTTACAAGCTTGATAACTTGCGGGGATCGAGTCTTTGAGCAATGTCCAGTCATTGTTTTCCCGGAGTTTGAAGTAGATCCGGATGGCATCGATACCCAATGTGTTCCACTCCAGGGTTTTGGCTGTTTTCCTGATCCAGTTAAGCGAGTCTGTCAAATGACCGATCTGCTTGGGAAGCAGTGTGAAATTCGTTTTAGATACATCGAAGACTGAGGAATCGGCGGCATCTTCAATGCGCAGCAAACATTGCGAAGAAGTGCTGTTCGGTGTACGCCAATCGTAACTGCCTGCCGATGCAGCTATATTGGAAGCAATACGTGTCCAGTTGCCGCCATTGTTATTCGAGAAATACAGATGAACCCTCTCCAGGTTATTGGCTTTCCAATGGATGCTGAGCGTCATGGATACGGCTATCTTTTCCCCTTCCTTAGGAGTGAGCAGCTGTAACTGTGGGCGCTGGTCAGACAGGGCGCTGTGCCCGTCAAAACTTCCTCCTCTGAACTTGGCCGCTGCAGCCTTAGGGATAACTGTCATCGTTAGTATGGCGCTTGTATCACTGGCAGTAGCGTCAGCCCTGTCCTGTATCACTATCCGGCAACTGCCGGTGAGTGTATCGGGTATGATCCAGTTAAAGGTTTCGTTCTGAACGGGTACTGAATCCCTGACCAGGAGGGTTTTGTTATTATACAGACAGATGATCCTGAGCAGGCTGATACCTCCACTGTTCCAGCTAATGGGCAGGACAGTGCCCCGGTAAACCGTATTCTCTGTCAGGGGTGATGTTACCTGCAGGATCTTTTTACGAATGATAAAAGGAAATGCAGAGACCTGCTGATTACTGCTGTCAGTGCTGTTGAGAATACGCAACCGCCCCTGGGTAGTGGGTGAGTTAGGAACGGTCCAGGCATAACGCCCGCCGGTGGCAGCCAAGCCTGATACAATGGTATTCCAGCTCACGCCATCATTGAGGGAGTATTGCAGCGTCACCTGGTCCACATTGTTTTGCGTCCACCTGATCGTATACACTTCACTGCCAAATGCAGAATCAATGGCTGCCGGACTAGTAAAAGACAATTTGGGCAATTGGTTATTGGCAACCGTATGACCATCGTAGCTACCACCTTTGTACTTGGCGGTATTGATCGTTGTCAATGGTTGAATGGTGAATGCAACAGGACTGATGCTGACCAGCGAAGGCTGTTCAGCATCCTGTAGCTTGAGAGATACCTGGTTGCTGGATATGGCCGGAATAACCCAATTGTAATAGAACCGGTTGGCAGGTATACTATCTGCAATTTTCTGGAAGCTGACCTGGTTATCATAACTAACGGACAGGTTCAGCTTTCTAACGCCACTGGAGGTCCAGGTAACCGGTAAAGTGGTGTGCATGAATTGTGCAGTTGCCAGGCTATCCAGGGTAATTCCTGCCGGAGGTATGCGGAAAGGATTGTTTCTGTAATTGGAACTGGAAGTAGCCGTATTGGCAATATCGGTGATGCGGATAAAACAACTGTCGGAGACCTTATTGGGAACTTCCCAGTCATAATATTGCGCCGAAGCTGGATAACTGTTGATGATCAGGTTCCAGGTTCTTCCGGAATCCAGCGAGGATTCAATTTTGATATTATCGATATTGGTGCTGGTCCATTCGATCCTTTGTACCGAATAACCGGGCCATATATCGCCGGCCATGGGCTTTTTCAGCAATAATACCTGCGCCGACAGACTGCCGGAAACGGTTAACAGGAAACATATGATCAGAAGCTTTTTCAAACCTGTCGTGCTGGAATTTAATTATCTGACGGAGCAGTTCTTACGGAACGGAATCCGATAAATTGGTAGCCATTTTGCCTTTCAGATACAGCTCCTGTCTTATTCAGATAAGAGCCGCCACCCATGATCGGACCATTGTTCCCATTGGAGAAGAATTCAGCATTATCGCTGTTACCATACGCATTTAACATTCCATCACCATGCACTTTATAGGAAAAGGTTCTGCTGGCGGGATATGAAATACTGACCACTATTTTGGAAACATTTTTACTGAAGTCCATGATGCCATAATAAGTAGCTCCGGATGAGATCCGGGTAGAACTATCTGTAGCAAAGAGCCCTGCACGATAAGGGCCATCACCCCCATCACCACCAGAAAAGGTCTTACTCCCCATGTTATTGCTGCTATAGACAGGATTGATATAGCGTTTATATACGTTGTAATTACTAAATGTTTCGGTCCCGTTTTCTACACCGTTATAAGTAAGAACATTGTTAGTATTGTTTCCTGCCATAGAATTGGTCCTGGCATAGGTGGTATCATTACCCCATGCCCAGTCGAAACCTGACCAGTTACTGGTAGTATCGGCATTATAATTGTAATTATAATTGTTGATGTTTGATTTGTATACCGGCGGTAAAGGCCCACGGGCAGCTTTCTCGTATTCCAGTTCAGTCATTGGTCTGAGCGCCGCCCAATCGGAAAAGGAGAGATAGGTAGTTGAATTCCCTTTGCCATAAGCGCGGTCTGGTCTTGACACGGTGTATTTTACTTCTGTGCTGTCCAGTACAATGGTGTGCCGCTGCAGGTCCAATGGGGTTGTACCATAAATAGGATCCAAATTTTGCAGGGCCAGTTTATATTTAGCAGGTACTTTCTTCAGACGGGTGGTATCAGTATAGTAATAAGGAAACGTAGAATCCCGTAATGAAAGAGTATTCAGAAAATCGGCGTACTGCCCCTGGGTCACATCGTATTTCATACAGTAGAATGACCGGTAGCCTGTAGGAAAATCAGGATATTCCGCTACTTTATCACCGCTAATATCCAATCCCCCCAGTCCCGATATCCGGATGCCATCGGTATATAGGATCGCATCGTCGTATTGCATGCCTAGAGTGCCTTCATTTTTGGTATTGATGAGCGGGCTCCACTTGTCGGTGATCACTGCATAGTTATTCGGTGCATTTTTCAGTTGGAAGGAGTTGTAACTGCGCTGGGTCCCATTGCCATCACCCAGGCTAAAGTTGCCGGCCGGTACATAAACCATTTCGGTGGCGAACACTTTGATCTCTACACTGTCGATATTGGCTATTTTATCTATTGCATAGTTCCACAACAACTTCACGCTATCCATTTTGATAGTACCACTGCCTGGCAACTGCCGGTAATAGAATACCCCCTTATTATCTGATGAAACGGCAAATTTCATCGTGGCATTTCCTGTTCCGGGAAGGTTGCCGGTTTGAGAAAGGGTAAGATGCCGGTATTTCCATACACTGTCCTTCAACTCCCTGAATTTCACAAAGATCCATGCTGCGTCCCAGTTGATGCTATCGCGCCAGGAATTCTCCCAGGCAATATTGAAACGTATCATGGCTGTCTTGGCTGTTTTATTGGTGTCAGTAAGCGCCACTTTCTGAAGAGTGATGCCATTGGCCCTTACAGACAGCGTACCGGCAAGCAACAGGATGCTCAGTAACAATAGATTTTTTTTCATATTCCAGCGTTTCAAAATACGGATGTAGCAAATAATTTTCGGAATACCTGCGTGTTTTACAAGGATATGGTGCCGGCCATATGGGGGAGGGATACAGGAGTGTCACCTGTTTCAGCCAGCAGGATGAATACTTGGTAAAGCTACTGAATTTTAAGAACTGGCCAAATGAGGGGTAGGTAATGATAGAATGAGTGAATGTGCTAATTTGCAGGCAAACTAGTTTCCCAAAAAAGCAATTGTCAGTAGGGTGTGAAAGTTACCAACGGCTCACAGCTAAAAGCTAAATACCGCTCCCCCTAAATAAGATTTGGCTACTTTTGATAGCAGTAGCCGGTGAACTGGTATACATGGTGAGACATACCTGTTTTACTGATAAAATCAACAAAACGAATGAAGAAAGCAATCATCTGCGGGGTTTCTGGCCAGGACGGGGCATATCTTGCCCAATTATTATTAGAGAAGGGATACGAAGTCTTTGGAGGCTCCCGCGATGCACAGTCGGTTTCCTTTCGAAACCTGGAGATACTGGGTATCAAAAAGGAAGTGCAGTTGCTTTCCATCAGCATCACCGATTTCAGGAGCACCCTGCAAACCATCCAACGGGTAAAACCGGATGAGATCTATAACCTGTCCGGACAGAGTTCTGTAGGTCTTTCTTTTGAGCAACCGGTAGAAACATTGGAAAGTATCGTCATGGCCAATCTGAACCTGATCGAAGCGATCCGTTTCATCAACCTGCCAATCAAACTGTACAATGCGGGATCCAGCGAATCCTTTGGTGATACATTAGGGGTAGCAGCAGATGAGACTACCCCCTTCCGGCCACGCAGTCCATATGCCGTAGCCAAATCCACCGCATTCTGGCAACTGGCCAATTATCGGGAAGCCTATCACATGTTCTCTTGTACCGGCATCCTTTTTAACCACGAATCACCCTTGCGTAAAGAGAATTTTGTAACCAAGAAGATCATTTCCACAGCCTGCCGTATCTATAAGGGAAGTAAGGAAAAACTGTATCTCGGCAACACAGATATTTACCGAGACTGGGGCTGGGCGCCTGAATATGTTACCGCCATGTGGCAGATGATGCAACAGGAAAAAGCAGAGGATTACGTGATCGCCACCGGCAAAACACACTCGCTGAACGACCTGATCCGGATCACTTTCGAAAAATTACAGCTTAATCCCCAGGACCATGTATTAACAGACCCGGCTCTCTTCCGTTTGACCGATCTTCACGGCGGTATGGCCAATCCTGCCAAGGCCAAGAAACAACTTGGCTGGGAAGCCAAAGTGGGTTTTGAAGAACTGATCGAACGGATGATAGAGGCAGAATTGTTGGGTGCTAATCGCCTGTAGTGAGGTGAGTAGGTTATGAAAATATTATAAATGTAGACCAATAATTCTCTTGCCAGCAGTAGTAATATCTGCTGATAAATGAACAGCGCATCATTATACGGTAGTATGATATTGGAGGAGATGATGTACAGGATATCCTTTTAAGGTCATATATTGCAGTTAAATCCACCTTGGAGATGTTTAAAGGAACCCAAGCCAATTATCTAGCCAGAATTATTCTGGATTATTTCGTGCTCCTGTTTTGTTTTGCCTTGGCTTCTTTTATTGATACCGGTAGTTTTTTACTTATTCTTTCTCCTCCGCTGGTGTTCATATTCGGTAGCAGTTTATTGATTTGGTATATCACAGCACGTATTTTCCTGTTGTATGGAGAGATCACTATTTTTTCTTTTTCGCAGGAAATGACGGTATTTCTGCGTCATCTGGCAACGCACTTACTGCTCCTGATCTTTTTACTCTTCCTGTTCTATGACGAATTCTACATGTATCGTTCGCTCATATTCTATTACCATATATTGATCTTTGTCACCATTCCCTTTCAAAAATATTTTTACAGGGTAACAGTTGCCTTTATCCGTAAACAGTATAAATATGAAAAGAATATTCTCATTGTTGGTGCGGGTTCCCTAGCTGCCAACTTCTACAGGACCGGTATCCTAAACAATGATCTGAAATATAACCTGATAGGGGTAATAGACGATACCGAACATCATTCCTTCAATGGAAAATACCTCGGACATCTACAGCAGCTCCCAGATCTGCTCAAACACAACAATATCGATGAGGTATTTCTTGCGGTACCCAATGATGAAACAGAGAAGATAGATTATGTGATCGATGTTTGTGAGAAGAATGCCAAAAGGGTCAGTCTGATACAGGATTTTGGCAGACATGGACTTCCCTCTCTTAAAGTGACCAACTACGCCGGATTCCCGGTAGTTGGCCTTCGTTATTTCCCCCTTGACGAAGCTGAGAACAGGTTCTTTAAAAGGATGTTCGATATCCTGTTCTCCATAGTCTTTCTCGTGCTGATCTACAGCTGGCTTGCACCTATTATAGCCATAGCCATTAAATTGAATTCGAGAGGGCCCATTTTATTCAAACAGGAAAGATGGGGATTGAATAACAGGAAGATCATCTGTTATAAATTCAGGACCATGTACATGAGAAGTGAGGAAGAGGAAGGTAAGAATGGTTTTGAGCAGGCGAAACGGAATGACAGGCGTGTTACAGGAGTAGGTAGATTTTTACGCAAGACCAGTTTGGATGAGCTTCCTCAATTTATCAATGTGCTGACAGGAAGTATGTCGATAGTAGGGCCCAGACCTCACCCGATCCCACTGTCTTTGGAATCTAAAGATATCATCCCCAACTATATGTTGCGCCACCTGGTAAAACCCGGCATTACAGGATGGGCGCAGGTAAATGGCAGCCGCGGCGAGACCACACATCCCGATGACATGCGCAAGCGAGTGAATTATGACCTTTGGTACATAGAGAACTGGAGTTTCTGGCTCGATGGCCAGATCATTTTCCAAACCATCGTGAACATGATTAAAGGAGACGAGAACGCCTACTGAAAAATAGCCAATGTGCTGGCTTTATACATCAATAAAGTAAAAAACATTTCCATTCGTGAGTCGTCAATCGTGGGTGGTGAATAGGGCGTAGGGATGAATAGACAATAAATTCACAATTGACCATTGCCCATTCACCACTCACCCTCAAAGGCCATACGTCATCCCTATACCAAATACATTCTGCTGATCGAACCTGCGAAACTGCATGTTAAGGTAGAGCCGCTGCACATATTCATACGAAGCATTCAATAAGAACTCATCCGACCGCTGTTGAAAATCAAACAGGAAGGGTGGCTGAGGCTCCTGAATGTATTGCTGGGTATAGGTACCGGCGCCCCCCTTTCGCAGATGGGTATAACGGGTGTATAGTTTCAGCCGCGGCAAGGGAGTATAACGTGCATAAGCAACTAAACGATCTGCATTACTGCCTATCCAGTCCCCAAGCAGATATCCCTGGTGCACATAGTCCTGTGCAGGCAACAGGTTCCTGTAAACAAAGGGGCGTACCCGTGTATATTCGGCCCCAATAGTCAGGTAATCTATACCTGCCAAGTCCGTTACAGAAGCACCTACCGTATATCCCAGCTGATTACGTTGTTTGGTCTTGTTGAATAATCCGGCAACCCTTATTTCATCTATGAACAATGTACCATACAGGTGCGTCTTTTTTAGTTGGTCACGAGAACTTAATTGAAAAAAGAATTGTCCATTGGACCCTTTTTCAATAGCTCCGGTGTTGTTGTTATTATCAAATGCCTTAAAAAACATAATCGGGAAAAGGTATCCGATATTTAGCCGGTCATTGTAGATCATGGATTCACCAATAGACAAGATCAATCCTTTTTTCAACCGGATATCAATACTGTGAGAAGCCATATATTTCGAGATCTCAACAAGCCTGATACCTAAACCTACACCAACCGGTATGGGATATGAGGCCGAAGAATCCACCATATTCGATCGCAAAAATGCATGGGTATAATTAAACTTTAACCAGGACAACGGCTGATAGTCAAGCCGGATATACGGATAAACGGGTGCTTTATCCGAGAGCACCAACCGTCCTGATTCTCCATAACCCCATAAAAGATAATCCTGCCCCACACTTACCGATCCTTTATTGAATTCATACCGTAAATGAGCCCTCAACTCTGAAAAACTTGCTTTGTTCACGGAAAAAGGGCTTGAATTAACGATACCGGTGGTATTGCCTGCAAATAAAGATTTTCGCGAAGTATCAAGCCCCTTACCATCTTCGTTGATATCATGAAAGGAAAACTGGTAACCCAGGCGTTTCCCTATCCTCCCCCAGAAATTAATGCCCAGGCTTTTTGATCTTATATCCATGCCCTTGCCCCCGGTATAAGAAGCGGTTACAATGGGATCAGCATATACTGTAAACCCTTCACCCCGCGCCGAGAGAATCCTTTTGCGGTCTCCTTCCCGGAACTCACGTAAATAGAACGCCAATTCCTTTTTTTCCGTTTCATTTAAAACCGAAGCATGCGCTGCAACAGAATCCAGAACCGAATTGATATACGTTTTACTGATGGGCCGGATATTGTCATCAAATTCCACCACTCCCTTTTGAGCAAGCCGACTCAGGTAATTGTACACTTCATGGGTATGTCTTTCATACACAGGTTGAGCTGTAACCGAAACCTGAAACAATAGAACTGCAATCGCCAGTGAAAAAGATCTTTTTATAGCATTCATATGATACAAGATGAGTAGGAGTTAAAGATAAACAGAGAAAAGTGAAGAATACATATTGTGACATTCAGCATGAAGTAAGTACCGGAAAGAAGCTTATAGTAACCGGCACTAATATTTTTTCATTTGTAAAAACCGCCCTTCAAAAAAACTGAAGGAAAATAAGGCAACCAGGTAGGTCATGACGATACTCAACAGGTTCATCAGCCAAATAACCATGTGTCCCTGCAAAGCTAATTTCTGACATACAAAAACCAGACCAGTTACTACAATCATATGGTACATATAGATACCATATGAGATCTTACCACCGAGGATCAACAGATTCAGGGAAAATTTTCTATGCCACACCGATAGGGAGAGGACTACAATGGCGGCCGACACCCCATTCACCAGCCGCCACAGGAAAGGATCATCTGGCACCATCAACCAGTCTGTAAAGAACAACAAAACAAATACAATCAGCGAAAATACAGCCAAAACATCTTGTACTATGGGATGGAAGCCTTTTGCCAGTTGAAACAACTCTGCGGCTATGATCCCGATCAAAAACAGTTCAAGATATAAACCCAGTTGCTGCATCACGATCCCTGCTGAAGGCAGAAAAAGATACAGTCCGCAAACCAGGAGCAGCAGAAGTGCCACAACGACTCTTTTCAGAAAGACCCATCGATAAACGAAGAATACCAGGAAGGGGAAGAATAAGTAGAACTGCTCTTCCACGCTCACCGACCAGGTTATGGTCAGTATTCCACCCGGATCATAATAGGCATGCAGTATATTGGAAAGGAAAAATGATTGGAGCAGGAAAGCTGTTTCAAAACCCGCTTTGTTCTCAAATGGAATATGTAACAGGGGTAAAACAACATAATAAAAAAGAAGCCCAAAAAAGGACACCAGAAAATATACCGGCCATATACGTAACACCCGGCGCATAAAAAAACGGCGTATATTGAATTGGCCGTTGGACAGTTCCCGGGTTGCCAGGAGCGACAGTAAAAACCCACTCAGTACAAAAAACCAATACACGGCTTCGGTACCCCTATGAAAAAGGGGCGATTCATCATAATGTGGCAGCCCGGAATTTTTGGATATTTCCGGTACATGAAACACCACTACCAACAATGCCAGAAAAAACCTTAGTACATCCAGATTGGGCAGATACCCGATAGCTGTTTTTTTAACCGGCATGCAATGATATTATTAAAAGGGCCCGGCACGATCTTACTATGACCAGGGTATTTGCAAAACGAACTGTGTATATCCTATCCCGCCAGCAGTTCTTCTTTATTTTTTCCCATTTTCACTTTCACCTGGTCTGCTATCCAGTTATATGTTTTTACCAGTCCTTCCTCCAGGGAACGTGTAGGATGCCAATGCAGTTTTTCCTCAATCAGTTTATTATCAGAATTCCTGCCTCTTACGCCGGTATGAGGCACCGAAATATTCTTAATGCCAATCTTCTTTCCGGAAATATCAATGGCCATCTGGGCCAGCTGGTTCAGCGTTACCATTTCCTCCGATCCGATATTGAAGGGCCCGCTCAGATCAGACCGCATCAGTCTCGATACACCCTCCAGACATTCATCAATGTACAGAAAGGATCTTGTCTGTTTTCCATCGCCCCATACTTCAATATACCCACCGTCAGGGACTTCAGCCACTTTGCGGCAAATGGCGGCAGGCGCTTTTTCTTTTCCACCCGTCCAGGTACCTTCCGGGCCAAAAATATTGTGGAAACGGGCGATCTTTACATCCAATCCATGGTTCCGTCCAAAAGCCAGGTACAAACGCTCGCTGAACAATTTCTCCCATCCATAATCGCTGTCAGGATCAGCCGGATAGGCTGAATCTTCCGAACACTTTGGATTATCCGGATCTGTCTGATTATAAGCAGGATAGATACAGGCTGACGAGGAATAAAATATTTTATTGGATCCTGTTTTCAACGCCTGCTGCAAAACATTCAGGTTGATCGTTGCTGAATTGTGCATCACATTTGCATCGTTTTCACCGGTGAAAATATAACCGGCACCACCCATATCGGCAGCTAACTGGTACACTTCATCAAATGGCATATCCATTACATTCCTGACGATCGCTTGTTCCGTTAGATCTCCTATGATAAATTCATCTGCTCCTGATCTGCTGAATTCGTGTTCTTTAATGTCTACCCCCCTGACCCAGGCCCCCTCGGCTTTGAGCCTGTTGACCAAATGTCCCCCGATAAATCCTCCAGCCCCACATACCAACACTTTCTTCCTGCTCATATATGTTTCTTTTTAAAGATGTAAAAATCCATAAATTCTTTGATATTTAACCAGATAAACTTAGGAACTATCTCTAAATATCTTTTATAGAGTCGCCGGGGTTCCATTAAAAGCCGGAAAAACCACTCCATACCCATGTTTTGCATCCACCTGGGTGCCTGTTTTACCCTTCCGGTATGAAAATCAAATGCTGCTCCTACCGTAATGATATAATGGGTCTGTGTATATTCTGCTAATCTCCGTGCAAATTTTTCCTGTCTGGGTGTACTGATCCCGATCCATACAATATGAGCACCTGACTCAGTGATTCGTTGCCCCAGTGCCCTCATCTCCTCTTCTGTCATATCCCGGAATGGAGGAGAATACACCCCTGTTACTCTATGGTTCCCAAATTTTCTGCTTACAGTTGCCTTTAGATCCTCTGCCACTCCTTCCTTTCCGCCACAAAAAAAATGATCGACAGGCAGATTTGCGGAAGCTGTTAAAAGTCTTTCAAAGAAAGCCGGACCATAACACCTTTGCATTAGTTTGGCTCCTTTCATCCTGCCTACCCATACAACCGGCATACCATCAGGCAGGTTGATGTAACACTCCTGCAATACACGATCAAAGTCCGGATCCTTCTTCGCCTCTATCAATCCATGTGCGCCGGTAGCGCTTATACAAAGATTTTGGCCTTTTGAAGTTCCCGTACCGATCCCCAGCAGCAGTTCCTCTACCACCATTTCGATATTCTTATCGTAAAAAGGCGTATCCAGAACAGAGATCATATTATTTAGACTTTCAATAAAAAATGGTTGTATACTATCGCTTAAGACCCCTGATGTTAGTTACCATGCAATCAGGTAATTGGTTTCCATTGAGTTCTCATCAATAAGATCTTTTCTATCAAATTCTTCAGTTTCACTTTACAATCCGAATAAACCATATAAAATTGATTTATTCCCTGGTTCTGCCAGTCATTTACCAGAACCTCCTCACCGGTTTTAATGAAAAGCAGTTTTTCCTATTACTGCATCCAATTTCCAGTTCTTTTTTTAAGAACCGAAACGGGCTTAATAACAGGGACATTATGCAGTCTGCAATTCTTTACCTTTATTAAACGCCTCTTCTGCGTACACAAGTCCTGTAAATATCCAGAATGGCATTGCACCCATGGGGCCTTCCAAAAAAACGTCAAAAGACGCATTAATCAAAAAAGCACAACCGATCAAAAGCATCATTAGCATTTCTGCACTGATATCTTTCTTCCGGATCTCCCGCAGATGCAGGTATATCCAGCATATCCACAAAAAGAATATTGGCACACCAAACCGAGCCAATATGGTCATGTGGAAACTATGCGGAGAACGCAAATTCCCTTCTGAAGGGTCATAGTCAATATCGTCTGTTGCTGCCAGGCTCATCCCCAAGCCCCTGCCCAATAAAAAATAATCTCCAAAAAAAGTATACTCAACGATCCTTGCCCACCATACCAGTCGCCAGGCCTTATTATCACTCAGTGAGCTCCCATCATCTTCTACAGAAAAAATGCTGACGGCATTTCTTTTTAGTTGTTCAATACTCAACGACCTTCCCTGGAAATTCTCTTCGAGATTCGTTGATAAAAACAAGGGCATTGCCAACAAGATCAACAGGGGTATAAATTTCAACCACCGTATCATTTGATCCTTCAGTTGCCGGTTCCTGCTGTAGATGAAGAAAAGGAACATAGGAATGATAAACGAAATCATACCCGAACGGCTATAAGATGATACTATCAGGAACAGATAAACGATCAGGATCCATTGCAATACAAAAAACCGCCCTCGCAACACTATGTTCCCATTCAGCAGTAAAATACTCGCAATGAACAGGTGAACCCCCATATCGCCAAACTTATACAGGAAAAGCCGCTGCTCCTGAAACAAGGTCAGATCACGGAAGTACGGAACGTACGACGACAATAAAAAGAAACAGCACATCAGGAAAGGGTACCACTTGTACAAACCAAAGAGCTTTTTTTTCAAATAAGGCAGCTCGTCTTTGAAAAAATAAACAATAAATGCAAATAAAATATAGTTGAAGATAACAGAGTCACGTATAACATCGCCGATAGAATACCCGCCCAAAAAACCCCTGAAAATATACAGCACCGACATCAGAACAAAAAAAACTAACAGGGCCATCCGCTTATCCCATGCAAATTCATATGATCGTATATCCCATGCTATCAATATCATCCCTGCTATAATCACCACTTCACTCAAATAACTATATGCTATGCCCTTGTTAAAAAGTGCATAGAGCATGTAAACCAATACAAAAAAATTGAAATATAATCGTTTGACAGCTGCCATTATCCATGTTTGCTTACATCCCGTAAAGGTAACCTGAACCGGTTCAAATAAAATAAATTTTATATCATTAAAAACTATATTTGCCTGCAGACATGTATCACTAAGGCATCTGTCATTTACCCCAGGATAATTCAGAGAACATGACCCGTAATTCTTTTGATTATTTGATTGTAGGAGCTGGTTTTTTTGGCAGTATCTGTGCCAATGAACTGAAGAAAAGAGGTAAACGGGTATGTGTGGTCGATTCCAGAAACCATATTGGCGGCAATTGTTATACAGAGGAAAGAAATGGAATCCAGGTACACATGTATGGGCCCCATATCTTTCACACTTCCAATGAACGGATCTGGAAATGGATCAATCAACTGGCCTCTTTCAATAATTTCACCCTCAGACCTGTTGCCAACTATAAGGGAAACATCTATTCCCTCCCGTTCAATATGTGGACCTTTTCCCAACTATGGGGTATCAGTCTACCGGAAGAAGCAAGGGCCATCATCGAATCACAGGCTTCCGAAGTACCTGATGAACCTATGAACCTGGAGGAACAAGCCATCAAACTGGTAGGAACAGACATTTACCATAAGTTGATAAAAGGCTACACACAAAAGCAGTGGGGGAAAGAACCTGCATCTCTGCCTGCCAGTATCATCAAACGCCTGCCGGTAAGATTTACGTATGACAATAATTATTTCAACGACAAATACCAGGGCATCCCTATCGGAGGATACACCCAGATCTTTGAAAAGCTTTTAGAGGGCATTGATACCCGATTATATACCGATTTCTTTACCGACCCGCTTCCTGACTACGATCATCTGATCTATACAGGTCCAATTGACCGATACTATGGGTATAAATATGGAGAATTGGAATACAAGACAACCCAGTTTGACCACCGTTTCATCACATCCACCTCCAATTACCAGGGTGTGGCCATGATGAATTTTACAGATATTGAAGTACCTTATACAAGGATCATAGAACATAAACATTTTGAAAATACGCCATCAGATCATACCTGGATCAGTTATGAATATCCTACCCGGTACCAGGCCATGAAAACAGAACCTTTTTATCCGGTAAACGACGCATTCAATAATGAAATGTATGCGAAATACAAATCGCTTGCCGCCAAGGAAACCAATGTTTTTTTTGGAGGGAGGCTGGCAGAATATAAATATTATGATATGCACCAGGTAATTGAGTCTGCCCTGGATTTTATAAGCAACCACAAACTATGAGATACTTGATTATCAGTGCTGTTGGTGATGATTCGTTACACGGTGAGTGGATTGCGGGTGACCCGGAATTCGATCTCTGTTTGCTCTACTACGGTAACGACGATGCTATAGCGGCAAACTACGCCCAACAAGCCACTTTTTTTTACCGTGCACAGGGTATGAAATACCGCCTTGTCCACGAATGGATAACAAATAATATTGAGCCTCTCCAAAACTATACTTACATCTGGCTACCTGATAATGATGTATCCATTTCTACAACTGATATCAACAGGCTTTTTAAAACTGCAGAAGAATACGAACTGCTTTTAAGTCAACCGGCTATGACTGGTTATATTTCTCACAAAGTAACCCAGCCTCAGCCAGGATCTTTTTTACGTTATACCAATTTTGTAGAAGTACTGGCCCCCCTGATGCATATCAGTACCCTATTAAAGCTAACCGAAACCTTCCTAATCAATTATTCCGGCTGGGGGTACGACTATCTCTGGCCTCTTCTTCTGGGATATCCCGAAAACAAGATCGCGATTATAGACGCGATCATTATGCGACATACCAAACCCATAGGTACAGATTACTCCAGATTTCCCAAACATCCCAAAAAAGAAATGAAGGAGATCATAAAACAACATAAAAAAGAGATCCAGCAAAAAATTGTTGTGTACGGGTCTATTCCGATGGTTTGAACTACCTTGAGTGGAGCCAGCCCCTGAGATGACCGAAAAAGAGTTTTTATCCTGCACTCTGACAAATAGTTACAATCATTACCCGCTCAGATACAGGCCCTCACCTTCAGGAAGAGGCTTTACTAACCTGCTTTTCTCTTCAAATGGGTCATCAAAAAAGCTGGGTTGTAAATAAAATTAGTGCTTATAAGTGCTACAAGGGACCCTATAGCCATTCCAACTGGCCCGAATTTCTGCAGTAAAAAATAGCCTATGAACAATGCTATTAAACCCTGTCCTATCGATAATAAGGTCTGCACCCTGTTTAGTCTAAACGCATGCAGGAAAACAGAGGAAACATTATCCATGATAATCAAAACAGTAAAGACTGAACATGTATAGTATAGCGTCATAATATCCGCCCCATACTGACCACTCCACAATTGAAAAATATATTTACCCCCGGTAAACAAAAAAAGCAGGATCAGTAATGCCAATACAACCACCCTTAGCAAGGCAGTAAAATAGAGTTTTCTCAGGTTGTTCCACTCTCCTTTTGCTTCCAGTGAGGCCAGGGATGGAAAAAGAATTGTCATGAAATTAGTGCTCCCCATTCTTACCACATCCAAAAACCTGTTCACTAAAATATACTTTGCTACATCTGTTTTATTGATCAATCCATTCAGCATAATGATCTGCGAGTTAAATACCAGCACAACACTAACCGAATTTAAGAAATACCAGAAACTATACCTGATATGCCCCATCAATACCTCAATATCAAAATGCTTCCAGGAAATCTGATAATCTATTTCTTTTTTTGAAAAATGAAATAAAACCAGGATATACAGAAAATTCACCAACCCGCTGATAAGCAATAATAAACTGGCCGAACCCCAACGACTGCACCACAACAAAAGAAATAATTCCATCATGGTCTTACCTATACGGATCATCTTACCTACAAAGATCTTGTTACCTGTCTGTAAGATAACATCGAACAACATGGCAATAATGGCTTGTACCATCAGCAATGCGATTAGTAATGCATGATACAGAAAAGAGTCACCTGTTTCTACAATTCCCGTATAATGCAGCGTCAGAAATACAGGAAAAGCTAAAAAAAACAGAAGTACATACACAAAAAATACAGAGCTCACTAAATCTGTTGCCTTTTCCTGTTCATGAATCAATCTGCGTAACAAGCCCATATTCAGGCCCAGATCAAATGCTGCAGCAAAAAGAACCATATTCAATAGCACTGCGTAGTTACTGAATTCTGCCACGCTGAAATTTTTCTGCAACACCGGAGTAAGTATAACAATTAAACCCGCACTACAGGCCTGCGAAAGAAATGTGGCTATAAGATTAGCCCAATACTGTCTTGAAGCGGTTATTCTACCAAATTTCATACGCGTTTTTGCGCTACAATAAGTAATTCATTGCCATCTCTCCGTGCCGGCCTGATCACAGACACAAGATAAGAGATTGGCGTAAACAGCAGGCGTGCCAGCTGATTGGTCCGAAAAACCAGGTTCCCCAATATAGACGGTTGATAGGTACGTATCGGATTCCTGGATCTTTTTCTGTAAAACAACCGGCTGATCAATACATCATATAAATTCTGGTCCCAGGTATCAGTAGTAGTAATTGTACAAATCGTGAAACCATGATCCGTCAGTAACTGTGAAAGATTATTGCCATTATATTGATTAATATGTACGTATGGCTGTTGGAGCCAGCCCCATTTTTGTTTCAACCATTTAAAAGCATAACTGTTGGTATTAGGTACCGCCACAATAAGTTTTCCTCCTACATTCAGGCGATCGTAGAGGTCCCTGAGTATCGCACTCTGATCTCGCATATGTTCAAGCACATGCCACGCAGTAATGATATCAAAACCGGTCTCTGTGTATTCCTCCAGCCTGTTCTTGTTGGTAATGAACGTATTATTTTCCTGCCTGATCTTATCAGCCCCAATATCGAAACCGAAACCCGCAAAGCCTCTCCTAGCCATTTCTCTCACAAAAAGACCATGACCGCAACCAAAATCCAATACCCTTTCAGCTCCCTTCAAATGTTTATTTATTTTCCCAAACCGATGCCAGGCCTGTATTTTCTTAAAGAAAATATTTTTTGCAAACCACTCGTAAGCATATTGCTCCTGGTAATACGCTATGATCGCTTTTTCAGGTGGAATTGGTGCACATTGAATGAATGCACATTTTTCACAATAGGAATAATCATAATGAACACCCTCAAGCACCCATTCAGATGACTCAATAGTATCTTTAAAAAGTATCGTTCTTTCTGTAGCGTTACATATCGGGCAACACATATCTTCTAAAATTAAACAGCTTACAAATAACAGCCCTCTTTACTGAAAAAGACTTATTTAAAATAACAGATCAGGCTATTCTTACCATCCAGAATCAGCCATTTAAAAAATTCTTTTACTGCACTTCTTTTTTTCTGAATATAGCTTTTGTTCCTTGCAGTAGTACCCACTAACTCTGGCTGTACGCCACCTATTCGAATGTCACCCGGTCTGACAAATTGCTTAAACTGGTCTACAGGATATCCTATTTTACCAGTTCGTTTCAGCAAATATGCGGCAGCTTTCCTGTTCAGTGAATATCCGTAAGTACAATAAACCGTTTTGATAAAAGGAACTCCATAGATAACTTTTTGCGATAACCGGCTCTTGGTACTTCGGAACAATTTCATATGCCCCTCCCAGGCACCCCAGAAAAAAAGATCAAACTCAGGTGTTACCTTTCTAAATGAATTTTGTAAAAGCACGTAATCTATGATCTTACTATCTGATTCTAACACCATGAACATAGACTCGTCGGAAACTACCGACTGTACAATTTTTCGCCATACCTGCCTATGACTCAACAGGCAACCCAATTCTCCCTTATTTAACCTGTGACCGGTTCGTGAATAGGACAAGTCAAGGAGCCTGTTCATGAAAGGAACTTTGCTATAAGCAGGATAGACAGCTTCTTCATATCGAATCAATGGAAGTTGCTCCTGTAGCTTCCTGACATTACTTATCCTGTCAAGTTCATGCACTGAACCAATAATAAAACCATGAATTACATCACTCATCCCGCAAGAAAGATTTTCCAGATATTATATCTTCAAATGTAAAATAAGTTTTGTGCCGCAGGGCAAAGGGAGTAAAAAAAGAAGGATTGACAGATCGGGGATAGAGTATATAGTGGGGTTTCCCTAAAAATTGGGCCAGGTGTATGGGCATACTGTCACTTCCAAAGAAAAGATCTGCATTCCTGATCAACGATACCAGTTGGTTGAAATCATGATAAACAATAGCATCTCCCTTGTCAGGAGTAGCTTCATTTTTAAAACGGGCCACGATGATCTCTATATGGTCAATAGCATAAGCATCTCGTATCAGCTGGATGATCTGCTTACTGATCATCCTTTTTGGCTGTCGTGCATCGGGTATGATCAATATTTTGTGTACTGTTTTCGCCGTTTCAAAGGGAATATTTTCCATTTGTTGCAGCGTTACCGAAAAAAAATCTGCATAAGCTTTATATACACTTCCATACTCAACGACAGAACGGAACGGATAACCACAAAAAAGACGGGGGAGGAATGCTCTCTTTTTTTGCTCTAAGTAAACAGGGCCTTCCGGCATCAGTTTATGCAAAAAACTTCTCAGTGTCAGCAATTCGATAAATGTTCGGGGGTGAAAGAGAGACTTGTTGGTAAAACATCCCATCATCTGCCCGCGTATCTTAAAATCATGAAAGCAGATATGAATGTTACCTGGGAGCTCTGGAGCTAAAGCGATATATAACGGCTCCAGGTGTTTCGAGACGATAAGGGTAATGCGCGAGTGGACTTTACTTTTAGAAGCAAAGTGTATAGCAATTAAAAAATCACCAAAAGCTCTCAGCAGTAAAACAGTTCTGGCATTGTTCATAGGCTATTGTTCAACTCCTCGCTGTTCTTTGACCAATTGAACATGCAAATATAACAGGTCCGATAATTTACATTCAAAACAATCCAGATATTTAAATCCCAACTGTATTTATCCCATATAAAGACGTGATATCGATTATCGATCACTGCTCTTACCCGATATTCTTTCCCTACAAGTTGTTAACAACCCTATACCTCTAACGCTTTTTTATCCTTCCCCAGTCGATCATATACTGGGCAGATAAACGAAACTGAAAATTTCGCTTATCGGAAAGTGACGAAGGTTCGCCGAATGCACCATCCAGTTTGAGCCAATAGTAATTGATCGAACTCAGATAATCTATAGAACCTGCTAAAAGTAATTGTTTATACTGCCATTGACCGTATAATGAGCCGGAGATATCTACCCAGAACGCATCAGTATTACCGAGCCCGATAATCCCATTGAAATAATTATAATAATAGAAATCGGTATTCCGCATCATCCTTTGCAACTGAATACCCACCTGGTTCTGCCCTGAGACCCAGGCAATATTCAGTGTCTGGCTGTTACTGCCAGGTCCAATAGAAGCACCCATTACCTGCCCCCTATTGGTATATCCATGCCGGATAGTTCCACTCGTGTACCAGCTATAAGAATTGGGATTGGGAGCCCCCCAAATATTGTTCCTGTCAAATATGAGCTGGGCTTTAGGAAGCCCCAAATGCGATATTTCAGCAGCAATGCTCACGAAACTTCCTTTTTTCCTGGCTGGGACCAGTTTTCTAAAGCCTATCGTATACCCATAGGGTACCGAATCTTTAAACATGTCAAATGGTCCCATCATCTTGTCTGACCTTCCATATTCTGCATAAATTTCAGCCCGGTCCTTAGGCATAACATAGCGGAAAAACAGGGAACCCAAGGATGATGACTGCAAAGCAGTATCGGCATACCGGTAAGATGCATATGCCATTCCTATAGACAGATTCTCCATCCCTTTCGGTGTAAAAGAGAAAGCATATCCAGTGACATTTCTCGTTTTACTATCGATAGGGCGTTCGTAACATTGTGGGCACCCCAACTGTGCAATCCTGTCGTATTCCGGAGGGGTGACACCAGAGGCATTTAATTTGCCAAAAATAAACTGAGCCTCGATTTTACCGATCGGTGTAGCGAAAGGTTCTGTGGTATTGAGAGTAGCATGCAAAAAACCTGGCGCATTGTTACTTGAGATCAGGGCATTATAACGTGCAGGCCCCCACCAGATATTCTCCGTTGAAATACCTGCCGATAATCCGGCTATTTGATAACGGATAGCCGATTGCCCGGGATAGATGGTACTGATTTTCGTATCTCCAAAACGGGAAGGCATATCGATCCGGTTGCCAAGCATGGCAAAATATTTACCCCAATAATTATTCAGATTACTAGCAGGGGGAGGGAGCAGATCATTTCGGAGGGTATTGGTTGCACTTACCCATTCAGGTTGAATATTGATATACAGGTTTTTTGTTTCAAACTGAACCCCGGTCGTAAACCGATGCTGGAATCCTACAGCAGGCAAAAAACTTTCGTCATTATACCCGTATGGTAAGGCAGAATTATTCTGTATGGACATTCCAACGGTGGAATGAATCAGAAAAGTATCTTTTCCCACTTTCCCCGTTTTTTGTACAAAATGGGGGGTATACGGTTGAACAGAAAAACTACCGCTGATACTGCTGTCTCCTGCCAACTGCAATCTTCGATAGTAGTCATTCAGTTGAATCTTCTGCAATAACCCCTGTTGTGCATACAGTTTTGATACCGCTATGATACACAGGCAAAAAATGCCAACAGACTTATAATAGTTTACCATAGATAAGTAGCAGTTAACAAACAATAAAGGTTAAAGCGGTCGTTCCCTTTTTCCCATGCATAGTTTTTGGTAAATACGGTCTGCATTTCACCACTCAATACCAGTTTCTTATACTTTTTCTGTCCCGATAAGCCCACAGCAAAATCGTTCCATTTCACATCCCCCAGGCCAAAATTGGTCAAAGGGCCTACCAGTCGTGTGGGACCATGTTGTATACCTTGTACCACCATACCCAGCCGTGAGAATCCTGAAAGCCATTGAATTCTTGTCGTGTAGGCATTATTACCTTTTCCGACACCCGCCCCGATGATCCTGCTCTGATGGGTATAGCCCCCCTGGTAACTATACCAGTCACCTGCCGTTCTTAATAAGTAGTTCACGGGTTCCGACATACGCACCATTTCTGCAGAAAAGTCAAGCCAGTTATGTTTACGTCGTAATTTTTTAAGTTTTCGCAGACCTATCACATAAGCGGTAGAATGCGGGGCATCCACATTCCAGTCACGCATATTATAGAAATTATCACCATACCCATATTCTGTATATACTTCTGTATGAGATCTCGGGAACACCATTCGAACAGAAATGGATGCCATTTGCTTATATCCAATTTCATGGTTGTAAGTAGGGGTTCCATATGGGTAAGTTTGCCGCAATACCCCAAACAATACAGGTAAGTATTTCTGAAAAAAAGAATAACCGGTAGCATTACTATCCAGTTTGTATTTATAGGTATACCCCACCCTGTTTACGGAAATAAAAAGCCCCTCCACCCATTTTGGATTGTAGGTAAGGGTTATGCCGCTTAAATACCGCCAGTTCTTTCTGGGATCATATGGCCCCGAATAACCACCTCCTTCATAAGAATAAGGGTTATAATATGAGGTCGTTAGGTTCTTGTTTTCCAGCAATACAGCTGTATCTTCTGTCAGCTTCCCAGCTATCAATTGCCATTCAAAATTTCCTATTGGTGTTTTAATAGGCTTCGTCGTATTAAAAGTAAGATGCGCAAATCCCGGAGCATTGTTGCTCATTAAAAGTGAATTATGCAAACCGGGGCCCCACCACATGTTTTCTGTTGATAAGCCGATGGAAAGTCCCGCTTTGCTCAATCTGATAGAAGACTGTCCCATGAATAAACGCTTGTACCCGCTTTTTGTGGCAGATCCGTACGAACTATTATAAGGGAAAGCCGGGTTAGCAGCATATACCAGTTCCGGTTTTAACTGAATGTCAAGCCAGCCATATGACAAATATGCACCGGTGGATATTTGTGTCTGGATCCCTTTGGCCTGCAAAAAACCAGCCTGGTTCCATGCATAGGGTCGGTCACTGGTGAATTTACTATATAAGTGTAATGGTAATAGTTCAAACTTTACCTGATCGTTAAATAGTTTTTTCCGGAGGGGCAAATCATTGCTGTTTGAATCAATCAGCCGGTATACACTATCCATACTGAATGACTTATCCGTGAAAAAAGGGCGGGCCATTAAAGAGTAGCGGCTACTTAATTTTCTCTGTAACTGCAAAATCCTGAGTTGGTCATCAAAGCCAATGGCTCCAACCGGAACAGTTTGTGCTCTGCCGGATGCAACAATAAAAAACGCAAGTATACAAGTGTATAGAACTGTATATATTGCAGATATGTTCTTCTTTTCCAAAAAAGTTTATTTACAGGCTTTACGATTGTAAACGTCTACCGGGGTATAGTAAAAACAGCAATACCAGACAAACAAAAACGCCTCCCAATGCTCCATAGAGCGTAATTAACCAACCAGGAGACCGCTGGTTTTGCAAGGGGTAGGCTGAAACATCTAAAACCTGCATAACCGGGGTCTGGTTGGCAATAGTCATTCTGCTCGCTTCAAGGTTCTTCATCACTTCCGTGTAGATGGCATAAGCTACCATCCGGTCTCTTTGAGACACTTCCGCAGGAACGGATTCTGTTTTAAAAGCAGCATTGGCATCCAGCAGTTGTAAGGAGGCCGACTGGTACGATTTGGTATTGATGATCTGTTGCAGTGAATCAGCTCTTTTTTCGAGACGAGCCATATTAGCTGCAGCAACCCCTGTTTTAACATTGACATATAACTTTCTGGTCTCGTCTACCAAACGCTCTGAAAAAAGTTTAGAAAAAACAGGGTCGGAACTTTGGGTGGTTACTGTAACGATGGATCCCTTTTTATTCAGTCGCTCTGCTTTGATATGTTTTTTAACCAATCGTTCATACAATACGAATAATACACTATCCTGTATCATACTATGAGCCATAGTTTTATCCAGCCGGGCAAAAGAGATCCCGGATAAAGGAGCTTCTTTATGTTTCCATTTGTTTTGTAGCCCTGAAAAATCAAGGTATCGATCTGCCAATGTAGGAGATTTTTCTCCTTTACTGCTATCCGTTTTAGACAACAATACGGTCGTTACAATCGAGCGGGATGTAAGGATATCCAGAATATTATCACCCGCCAACATGCCTGAACTACCGCCTAAACCTGCTATATCAAAACCAAACTGGGAGGCCAGGCCTGCCAGACCACCACTCATTCCGCTGCTTTTCTCATCAAGAATAAAGCTAACAGTGCCTTTGTAGCGGGGTTTTTCAACAAGAGAGTACACAAAACCAAGCACGGCACAGAATGCTATGATACTGAAAGCTTTTACCAGGTGCTTTTTAACAAACTGCACCAGTCTGCCTACTGCATCCAACAAGTCCGACATTTTAACGGTTTCCATGAGTACTGATGGGTTTTACATACATGACTTCTTTTGGTTGCATGTAGTATAGTGTCTTAAAATTATCTAAGTAGTAGGGGTTCAGAATCAAAGCAGCCTTCAAACTGGTCGTTATCCTGATCTTTTATCCGCTATTTTGAGGTATTTACCAGAACTACCAGTAATCCAATTAACGAAGAGAGTCCGGAAATCAGGCCAATTGCTTCTCCTGTACTTAGTTTTTTTCGATCTACCCTGGAAGGAACATATATTTCGGATCCCGTCCTGATCGCAGGATAGGACCTGAAAAACAAAAACTTCCTGGTTACTTTCACTTGCCCGTTAGCATATACCACATACGCATTTCTGCGGGCTGCATTTACTGCAAACCCACCTGATTCACGAATCGCTTCTCTGAAACTGATACCCTCCCTGTACACGATCTGCTTCGGTACATTTACCAAACCAAAGGTCTGGATTGTCTGCTTGTTTTTGGGGATCTTGAGTATATCTCCTTCTTCCAGAAACACATCATCAGTAGAACCGGGCTGTTGTAATGCTGATGCCAGTTTAATGCTTACTGGTTTCTGTTGATCGGAAAGAGATTTCACCAATGCCGTATCGCTGCTGTTCGTCACAACCGGAGTTTTACCACTTCGCAGGTTTATGAGGTTGGCCTTCGAGTTCACCAGGGCTGCATCCGACTGAGATATGCCCACATAAGTATTACGGATCAGAATGGATCCTTCTACAAAAGCATTCGATTTTATCCCTCCTGCCCTTTTCACTATATCAGAAAGACGCTCATTGGTACCGGACAGGGTATACATCCCTGGATACATCACTTCCCCCTCTACAAACACGCTGATCTGCTCTTTGTAAGCAGGTAACCTTCTCACGGATACCACATCAAAAGGAGCTAATCTAAAGCCCAGGTCCGCTTTTGTGTTATCCTCCAGGTTAATTTCCTTGATCAATGAGTAAACAGCACTATCATTATCGGCCATGTGTTTTTTAACCCTCCTCGACACTTCTATTTTCTGCAGTGCGGCTCCATCCCTGTAACCATTCGCCATTAAGACAAGATCCTGTACCGTCATATTTTCAAAATAGGCGTAGGCACCGGCTCTATTTATCTCGCCGTTGATGAGCACGGTGTATTTTTCCCGTAATTCATCTTTTTTGTAAATATGTATAGAATCTTCTCTTTCCAGTTTCAGATTGAATTTCCCATTCAATACATCATTTACATTGAAATCAATCACTGATGCCGTATAGTCTGGCTGAAACCTTCTGATAATTGCCCGGTCATAAAAAGCCTCTTCTCGGGGTTTTACCACTTTTATCAGTTCTTGTAAACTGGGTATCTGTGCAAGACCGTAAATACCCGGATGATATACAGATCCTGTTACGGTTATTCTATTGGTAAAAATATTTGCCAGTGTATCTACAGTTAAAGTGTCCCCTGAAACAGGTATGAACCGGCTTAACTCATCCGGACGCAGTGTGATAATCTCTTTAGTGTTTTGTCCTAAACGGGTTACACGGAGTCGATCTTTAAAAGCGATATCTGAAAAGCCTCCGGCATAAGTTACCAGGTCTGAGGCCCTCTCTCCTTCTTTCACATCGAAAATAGCGGCTTTTTTAAAAGCGCCCTTCAAAGCCACCCTTGTCCGGTAAGGCCCCACCCTTATCACATCATCATCCTGTAGCAGCGCATTCTTACTGAGGTCGCCTTTGATCAGAAAATCGTACAGGTCAAATTCAACTATCGTTTTACCCCCCCTCACCAGCTCAATTTTACGGAATGATCCTATATCGTTAGGGCCTCCTGATGCATATAAGGCATTCATCAAAGTAGACAAAGCTGAAACCGTATAGGTTCCCGGTCTTTTGATCTCTCCCAACAGGGTAATATGAATACTCCGGATCTGTCCAACGGATACCTGTACCGCTATCGAACCGTTTGCTATGCCTGGGTAAATACGGGTAAGAGCTTTCTTAATGCGAACCCTTGCATCTTCAATGGTTAATCCGGCCACTTTAATAGGACCAAGATTAGGGAAACGGATATCACCTTCAGTGGTTATTTTCAGCTTTTTCGTATTATCCGATATCCCGTATACATCCACGACAAGCTGGTCATTGACACCCAACAGATAATTACGGGGAGTTGCAATAGTAAGGTTGGGTTCAAAACTCAGGTCTGCATTATCAAAAATCTCCGACCCAAAAATCTGCAAAACTCCCAAAGAATCTTTTGGTCGGATAGAGGGACCTTTTGTGTATACTTTGTTTCTAAGTACATACGAATCCGTTTTGTTATTATAGGTAGCTTGGGAAGCCCCCATTCCACTTGGATCCAAAAGTGTTATTCGCTTTTTCAGTATTAATATCTGGTCAGATGACAACCCAAATTCCCGGGCTTTTGTTTCCAGTTCTGCCTCCGACAAACCCGCTAACTGGTATTTTGCCACCAGTTGTGTCAGTTGCTCATCAGACAGGTTCTCAATACTAATTGGCAATTGCTGGGCATTTACAGACAACTGCCAGCTCAACAACAACAAACACAGTATGTACTTCAAAAAAGACCTCATTACAAGTATTTATCATTCAAATATAAGCAAGTACAGCATAATCGATAAGAAAGACAAAATCTTTTGCAGATGGTCTTTAGTCTTTTGTCTTTGGCTAAATGGGGGGTATTGGATAATGGGTAGTTTACTAGTGTACTTTAGGGGCTCCGACAAATAGCTGGATGCTGGATGCTGGATACTGGATACTGGATGCTGAGGTGAAAGTGCCAACTACATGCGGCAGGCAGGCGTCCAAAAAGCCAAATGCCAATACCCATCCTCAATTACTAACCAATGAACTACTCCCCCAATCTCCTCCAATCAAACCAAAGACCAAAGACTAAAGACTAATGACTCACCCCCTTACTAAACAAAACATTCGTAAAAGTCTTCACTATTATTTTCAGATCAAAAAGAACAGATTTCCGCTGCAGGTATTCCCGCTCCAGTTCCACTTTCCTCTCGATCGAGATATCATCTCTCCCATTGATCTGGGCCCAGCCCGTGATACCGGGTTTTAATTTATCAACCCCGGCAGCTACCTGCAAAGCCATCAGATCGTCCTGGTTATACAATGCAGGGCGCGGTCCCACAAACACCATTTCTCCTTTCATGATATTGATCAGGTTAGGCAATTCATCCAGGCTAAGCTTACGCAAAAGCCCCCCCGTCTTTAACAAGTATTAAGCCGGATTGGTCAACAAATGCGTGGCAACATTCGGTGTATTCTTCTTCATACTCCGGAACTTGTTGATCTGGGAAAAACTATAGTTAACGCCCATCCGTTTCTGCATAAAGAAAATTGGGAACCCATCTTCTATCAGAATGAAGAGTGCCACTAGCAGGAATAGTGGGAAAAGGATCAATAGGAGTATTAGGGCGAAGAGGCGGGTTAGCATTTGGGTTTTGGTCTTTGGTCTTTAGTCTTTGGTCTTTAGTATTGGGCTCTTTAGTCTCCCGCTTTCAGCGGGATCTTCGCTTCGCTGCGATTTGGCTTGTTGAGAGCAGTATGGGTAAGCAGTTTTTTTATTAGGAAATGGCATAGAGCATTTGGCGCACCTGCCTGCCGGCAGGCAGGTTAGCGCATTGGGTTACTGGGGGGATTGGGTATTGTTGTTTCCAACTAGCTTATTTTGGGTATCCCTGGAATTATCTTTAGAACACCTGCCTTCTGATGCGAACAGGATTAAAACAATCATTCATTCACTCATGTACTCATCCACTCATTGACATGTGCGTGGCACGGCAAAATGCGCATTCGTCCCGCATCTTGCGGGAGAGCCGATCATGTTTGCCTTGACTTTTTTTGTTACTTTTTTGTGTCAAGACAAAAAAGTAAACAGAGACCATGAACATCAGCGACCTCCAGATGCTGTCAACCCTAAAAAAAGAATAAAATTGTCAAAAGAAAGTGAATGGTTGTAAGCTAAAAAACAATGATAGATTGAGTAACTATTTCTCCCCCTTTGCCTGCCGCAGGCAGGTGCGCCAACCCACCAATACGCCTCCTAACTTACTTTCGAAATAGAAACCACACTCGCAGCCCCCGTTTCTTTCTTATCCAAACTCTCAAAAACCGAATTATTGCTCACGAATTCAGGAACCAGTTGCTTCATTTTAGCCACCATGGCCATGGAACCCTGTTTCTGGCGGGCCAGACTGATCAGTTCTTCAAAATGAACCTGCAGATCATGCACCTGTTGGCGAACTTTGGCGATCATGATCTTTTCGTGGTAGGTAGGTAAAGTATTTTCTGAGTCGGTCAATAACTCTTCATATAATTTTTCACCCGGACGTAAGCCAGAGTACTTGATCTCGATATCAATGCCTGGCACCAGGCCGTAGAGGCGAATCATTTTTTTGGCCAGTTCTACAATGGCCACCGGTTTACCCATATCGAATACAAAGATCTCTCCGCCTTTACCCATGGAACCCGCTTCCAGTACCAGTTGGCAGGCTTCAGGTATGGTCATAAAGAAACGGGTGATATTGGGATGGGTTACGGTAACCGGACCACCCTTTTCGATCTGCTCTTTAAAACGGATCATGACGGAACCGTTCGAACCCAATACATTGCCAAAACGGGTAGTAATGAATTTGGTAATTGCAGACTGTTGAATATCATCATTTGCCGATATATTCTGATGATTATTCAGTTTATAATGTAGTTGCTGTACATAGGCTTCAGCCAGTCGTTTGGAAGCCCCCATCACATTGGTAGGATTTACCGCTTTATCGGTAGATACCATCACAAAACGCTGCACCTGGTGTTTCACACTCAGGTCGGCAATTATCTTGGTGCCCAGTACATTGGTCAGGATGGATTCTGTGGGACAGAGTTCCATCATAGGTACATGTTTGTAAGCAGCAGCATGGTACACATAATGGGGCTCAAACAAGCTGAACAACTCTTCCATACGTTTTTCATTTCGTACATCCCCTAAAAAAGATACGCAGTTAGTGGAAGTTTTCAGGTCCTGCAGTTCCAATTCTAACTGGTGCAGGGGGGTCTCAGCCTGATCGCAGAGTACAATGGTTTGAGGGGTGAATTTGAGTAATTGTCGTACAATTTCACTACCGATAGAACCAGCGGCGCCAGTAACCAAGATCCGTTTATTATTGATCTGGTTGGCAATTTCTTCGTTGTTGATGCGGATAGGTTCCCGCTCTAGCAGGTTTTCAATTTTAATAGCTTGCAATTGACGGGCAGAGAACTGTCCATTGATCCACTTCTCCAAGGGGGGAACGTTCAGTACTCGTATAGTATGATCTAGGCAGAAATCAACCAAATCATTTTTTTTTGTAGGTGGTAAATTAAAAGCAGCAATAATAATTTCATCAATCTTTTGAGACATTGAGAGTGTCTTCAACTCATGGGTATGGTAAATACGTATGCCATCTACCACTTTGCCTACTTTACGGGTATCATCGTCTACAAATGCCACAATATTTACGTTAGCCGTGGTATCATGTTCCAACACACGTTTGGTAGCAAAACCAGCCTCACCCGCACCGTATATGATCACGTTTTTCCGGTCCATTTTATAGTTACGCAGGTAACTAAAAGCATATTTCACCAATACCCGGTAGGCTATCAGGAACAGAAAACTGAACAAGGCATAAATGATCAGGGTAACATTCGAAAACACCAATGCGCCACCCGAATTGGCAGCCACCAAGCTGATGAAAAACAGCACACAGGTGGTCATGGTAATGGCATAACAGATCCGCAAAGCGTCCTGTACACCCGTATACCGGATAATACCGGCATAAGTTCTGAAATTGATGAATACAATGGAATTGATCAGGATCAATATCAGCAGGTTGCCGCTTAAATCCTTTATGTTAATGGACTCAAAAGAAAGGTTCACCCTTATTAAATAAGCGAAAATAAGGGCTAAGCAACAGACTCCTAAATCAATTATAAAAATGATCCAGCGAGGAACAATATTGATTTTTTTGAACATATATTATAGCTAAATATTTCAAAGGTACTAACTTCCTTGCTTTAACAAACCATTAATAATTGAGCATATTTTATCTAACTGATTGATTGTCATATTAGAACCTGAAGGTAAACAAAGCCCATTTTTAAAAAGTTTTTCGGCTATTCCTTGCCCATAATATGGGTAATCCTTGAATATTGGCTGTAAATGCATTGGTTTCCATAAAGGCCTAGACTCAATATTTTCCTTTTCAAGGGCGAACCTGATATCCTCTCTTGTAGCACCATCCGATTGAGCCGGGTCGACTAAAATACTGGTTAGCCAACGATTTGAATAATAGCCGTCAGGAGCATTTTGAAAAGAAACTCCTCTCAGATTATCAGCATAATATTCAAAATTAGCTCTTCTTTTTTCAACCCATTTGTCCAATACCTCCATCTGACCCCGGCCTATACCGGCACAGATGTTGCTCATTCTGTAATTATAGCCTATATGTGAATGTTGGTAGTGTGGGGCGGGGTCACGAGCTTGGGTTGCTAAAAATCTTGCTTTCCTGATTAGGTTTTCATCATTTGAAACCAAGGCTCCTCCTCCCGATGTGGTGATGATTTTATTCCCATTAAAAGAAAGAACAGACATATTACCGAATCCACCCATTTTCTTACCTGCAATTGAAGATCCCAGTGCTTCGGCGGCATCTTCTAAAATGGTTATCTCATATTTTTCTGCTATAGCTATAATATCAGGCATTAATGCAGGCATCCCATATAAATGAACCGGAATAATTGCTTTTGGTTTCTTTCCTTTAGCTATTCTGTCTTTAATAGCCAGTTCCAAGAATTCAGGCGACATATTCCAAGTACCAGGTTCACTATCAATAAAAACAGGCACTGCTCCCTGATATAGGATCGGGTTAGCGCTAGCGGAAAAAGTAAACGACTGACAGAGTACTTCATCACCATTAGAAACATTCGCAAGAATCAATCCTAAATGAATAGCAGCAGTTCCTGAGCTCAGGGCCGCCGCATGATTTATGGAAAGATATTTCTGGATATCCTGTTCGAATCCATCCACATTGGGTCCTAACGGAGCTACCCAGTTGTCTTTGAATGCAGCATCAACAAAGTCTTTTTCTCTCCCCCCCATATGAGGAGAGGATAACCATATTTTATCAGCCATTAGTTTGTTTTTTTGAGAAATAATAATCTATACAAACTGTCGGGTATTTCCGACTTTTCATTTCATTAATTAATTTAGCAAAATCATTAATAAAAAATTTCAATTCAATATCTCCTGTTTGATCATTATATATAATATAGTCAGACACATTGATATATTCTCGATTTTGTCCCAAGCTGCCGGTATTCACAAGTGCAAAATCCCCGATCTTTCTAATAAATTGCTGATGGGAATGTCCTATAATATGGTTTGATTTTAAAAGGCCGTTGTTTATTTGCGTGTCTTTAAAAATGTATTTTCCTTCGATGGAATGAACAATATTGTAATGTGCTGTTTTGAATTCGCTTCTATATTCGGTTATATGGGCAAGTCGGTCAAATGTAGGATAACAATACTCAAAAAAGGCCTTAGCAACCTGATGGTTCCCCGGATAGTCGCCATTGATAAAATACTCTTCGTGATTTCCCTTTAAAAGAATAGAGTTTGCCTGACCAGCAAGAAAATCTACAGACTCATTGATCCATGGACCATATCCTACTACATCTCCGTGGCAAACAAATATATCGAAGTTATGCCTTTCTTTAATGAAAAGCATTTCAAGTGACGGGAGATTTCCATGTACGTCACCAAAAATGAGATATTTCAAAGTATCATATCTTTTATTCCTTCACTAAAATTAATCTGTGGCTTCCAATTTAATTTCTCCCACGTAACAGTAGGATCGAAATAAAAAGAAATACCTGTATCTGTCCCACTCAAAACAACTGAACAATTAGCGATCTGTGAAGAAACAATCTCCGCAACTTCCATATTTGAGGTAGACATTCCTGTTGCACACAAATAAATATCATTAGATTCACAAAGCATCGTTCTGATACAGTATTCTACTGCATCATTAATATGCAGATAATCTTGCCTACGTTCACCTTTCCCATTAATCATTATTCTCCCATTAGTTTTTCCCTGAGATATGATATTAGGCAGAAAAGATCCATTGTCAAGGCCTTTACCATAAAGGTAGGTCATCCTGAGAATCGCATATCGCTGAGCACAAGAAATAATAAATTCACCCGCAAGCTTTGAAAGTCCATATAAGGAAGGAGAAGAATAAGAAGATGATTCACATATTACTTCTGAATGTATTCCGTATACATTTGTACTAGAAATATAAACAAATTTCGACATCGGATACTTGCTGATAAGTTCTGTAGTTATTTCACAATTAAGTGAAACCAGTTCTTTATGTGAACTCCTAAAACTTCCAGCACAAATAAATATCACATCAACATCAATTTCACCGTTTACAAAGTCTTCAATACAGATCTTTTGGACCAGATCTGGTATTTTGTCTTTTGAGCGATGATATACTCCATATACAAAATCACCTCTTTCGATCAGCATTGCTGCTATAGCTTTTCCTAAAAAGCCGTTTGCCCCAATAATTGCACATTTAAGCATTTGTAATCTTAAATGGGTGGAATATTGCAGTAGGCTGATCCAATGTCTTCTCCATTGAAAATCTGTCTAGTGCTTGTTCATCTACAAATAAATCAGACCAGGCCCTCATAACCATTCCTTCTTTCAGGTTTGGAACAGAAGGTTCTATCCCACTTATATTATAATTCAGAATAGCTTCCACTTCATTAAATCCAAACATGAATCTAATTGGGGTTGTACCACTGAACCTGGCGTTGATTTCGAAGATAACAGGTTCTCCATTTCTAATTCTAAACTGAAAATTGCAAGGGCCTTCAACACCAAGTTTTTCTGACACCGAACAGATGAACTGATCATATTTACTATATTCCTTACGATAATAAGCCCTATATGTGTTGCCATCTCTAAGATCTCTTCGAAGTGTTACTACTGCCCTACATTTGCCGTTTAGAACCACACAACCTGAAGTAAACTCTCCCTCCTCTTCAGACAGATATTCCTGCACAACCAGATTTAAAGGCTGTTGCTTTACGTTTTGAAGGTCAACTTCAGATCTTATCACAACAATACCTTTCGATCTGGCTCCATCAACCGGTTTAGCAAAATAAGGATAGCTATGTTTTGAAGCAAACCTGCTCAAACCAACATAATCAGATGCCATAACAGATTCAGGGTAAGCAAATCCATGCTCGCGAAGAAACTCAGCTGTTTTCCATTTATCATTGGCAATATCTATAACATCAATATTAGAAACGATTATTTTCACTTTAAACATGTCCTCAATTCTCGCCTTATTCTTTGCAAAAATGGGTAACTCAGTATCCGTTCCGATCATAACAATGTCAATCTGTTCCCGAATTAATATTTTTATAACCTCATCTAGATATTTTGGATCATTAGCAAACGGAATTATGTGCGCTTTATCAGCCAGCCAATGGCCCGTTGAACGAAAATCTGGATCTGCAGAATGGATTTCTAATAAATTATTGTCAATTTTCTCCAAAGACCTTAGAATACCCTGACCTAATACTGCCCCTGCTCCTGTAACTAAAATACGCATATTTTATCTTTTACTAGTTTTTTTACTTCGTCCGAAAATCTAGGCATTGTAGCATGTCCGTCGGCAGATATATCAGATGTATTAAAAAAATTTTTAATCGTAAGAAGAAGGATTAGAATATCATTTTTGAATGTAACATTATCCACATACCAGATATCATACTTGAATTTTTCCTCCCAGCTAATGGAATTTCTTCCATTCACCTGTGCCCAACCCGTGATTCCCGGCTTTATTTCATGTCTTCGCAATTGCTCTTTTGAATAATAAGGAAGGTAGTCAACAAGCAAAGGCCGTGGGCCTATCAAACTCATATCACCTTTTAGTACATTGATTAATTGAGGAAACTCGTCTATCGACAATTTACGAACCACTTTGCCAAAGCTTGTAATCCTATGTTCATCCGGAAGAAGTTCTCCTTTCTCATTACACTTATCATTCATAGTCTTAAACTTAATGATTGAAAAGATTTTTTCATTTTTCCCTGGACGATGCTGCAGAAAGAATGGAGTACCTCTATTCCCAATCCATAACATTAAAGCAAAAAAGAGTAATACGGGAAAGGCAATTATTAAGATAAGTAAACTTACTATTACATCAATAAATCTCTTTATATAACATTTATAAATCATAGAGGTTACTGAGTTACTTTACAAAATCAACAAATTAAATTGCAACCTTACATATTTAAAATATACGTTTTATTTGCTTTAGATATAGCACATAGTACCATAAATATTTTACTTTCCATCAGGATTAGATCAATTTCAAAATCAGAAATATGAGAGTCATTTTATAAATGCTTTTGTAATTATAAAGTATTAAGCTTTATACTAACATCTTATTTAGCAAATTCACAACCAATATCATAATAATATTTGTACAAATCCCTATCTATTATAATCTGTGACGGTTCAACTGATCTGTCATCAAAGTGTCTCTTATCTAAATATCAATTCTACTCTTTAATTCTGTTCATCAGGGTATTATAAGATACTTCCACAGTATACTCTTTTTGGAGAAGTGTAAAACCTTTCTCCCCCATAACTGATAATCTTTTCTTATCTTCTATAAAAGCCTTCACTTTATCATTAAATCCTGTAATATCACCACTTTCTACCCAAAAACCACAACCAGATTCGGTGATAATCTTACCTATATCTGTATTCACGTCAGTTGCGGCAAGAACCGGCATATGGTATTCCAGATAAGATAATAGCCTCGATGGAAAATTAGGAATCGTGAACCGTTTATCCAGAAAAATAAGACCAATATCGCAAGCTTGCATCAACTCATCATATTCGTTTTTAGGCAACGCTTCCATAATAAGGAAATTGGATTCATCAAAATCACTATACCATTTGTAAAGACGTTTAAATTCAGTACCTGACCCAACGACAAGAAAAAAGATTTCTTTGTTCTGGATATTAGATTCCAAAACTTCAATTAAAAAATCTATTCCTTGTGGTTTACCCAGATTCCCGCCATATACAAATACAGTAGCATCTTGTGGTATTTTATATTTTTGGCGTATACCTTTTCTTCTTTCTTCACTGATACCTGTTTCAATAGGTTCTATTGTATTCGGGTTAACTTCTACAATATTGGGATTGACAGAATGATTATGGGTTAGCAGGAATTCAACATTTGCAGGGGACAAACAGCCGATATAATCCGATATAGCATACATTTTTTTCTCTTTTTTCCGGAAATAAGCGTAGATCAGACCATTCTTACTGATCAGTCCAAGATCTACTGCATTTTGAGGAAAGATATCTTTCAGTAAAAGATAAGTAGTCGCTTGATCCCGCTTTTTAAGAAAGGAAATAGTGTTTGTAAATGTAATAGGAGGTGTTGTATATAAAATAAGATCAAATTTTACATCGTTATAATACCTTTTAACAGCGCTGGTAAATTGACGATCAAGTAATAAAGTGCAAATACCCTTTTCGATAAGGCTCGTTTTTTGGGCATTCAAAGTCCAAATATTTAAAATATGCACACCATCCGTAACATGCATACTTGTTTTTTCATGGTATCTTCTTTCTGTTGGACATGCAATATATACATTATGATTTTTATCACGGAGTTTCCGCATGAAATCTGTATAGATACCTCTTTCTGATATTCCTTTAATTCTTGTGATTGTTAGAAAAAGTATATTCACGAGGTTGTTCTTTCAGTTATAAGATTACGATTCTGTATTCAATAGTTTTAGAATTTCTTTTTTACTGTATCTTTCTTCCATACAATTCTATTTACATAGTCGATATAACTGAGAATAATTCTCACAACTTTGACAGAAACATTATCAACATTATAATCCTGAATAATTCTGAATGTATTCGCCGGGTTTTCAAATTGTCTTGTAACAACATCAATAGATTCAAGAATTCTTTCTTTACCGATGCCAGACATTATAACCGTTCCTTCATCCATCCCCTCAGGTCTTTCGTGTGCAGCCCTAATCATAATAGCAGGAAAGGCGAGAATTGACGACTCCTCTGTAATTGTACCACTATCTGATATTACACATTTGGCGTTCTGCTGCAGTTTAATATAGTCAAAGAAACCCATTGGCTTTAAAAACTTCACTAATGGATTCATTGAAACATTAGTATCAAGATTATTAAGCCGGTTTTGGGTTCTGGGATGCGTTGATACAATGAGCGGAACCTGGTATTTTTCTGCTATGGCATTCAATGACTCAAGTAAGCACGTAAGATTGTCAGGATAATCTACATTTTCTTCTCTATGGGTTGAAACCACAAAATATTCACCTTTTCTCAAATTGAGACTTTTCAACACATCGCTATTCTCAATCTTACTTTTGTAAAAAGATAGAATTTCTTTCATGCAGGAACCTGTCTTAATTACAGTTTCCGGACGTATCCCTTCACTGATCAGATAATCACGCGCCTGCTCTGTTAGAGGCATATTGATATCACTCAGATGGTCAACAATTTTTCTGTTCAACTCTTCCGGCACACGCTGGTCAAAGGATCTATTACCGGCTTCCATATGAAAAATCGGAATTTGCCTTCTCTTGGCTGAAATTACTGCAAGGCATGAGTTGGTATCTCCATACAGTAAGACGGCATCGGGATTTTCCTTTTCAAATAATATATCAGACTTGGTTATAATATTACCGATTGTTTCAGCGGTCGTGGCTCCAACGGCCTCCAGGAAATAATCCGGTTTTCTTACATTGAGATCGCTGAAAAAAACTTCGTTTAATTCAAAATCATAATTTTGACCAGTATGAACAATAATATGCTGCACTGTTTTATCAAGCTCGGCCATAACTCTGCTTAGTTTGATAATTTCCGGCCTTGTACCAACGATTGTCATCACTTTTGTAGGCATATTTAAATTTATTTTTTATAGCAGTCTCTATATAATTGCGAATCAGCTTTTAATTCAGTAATCAGATCAGTCCACTGAGGTGAAGATATTCCAATTTCTTGGAAAAAATTTTCTGATATTAAATCTTTTCGTGATGAATAGCTCTCATCCTTCTCAATCTCTACATCCAATTCAAAGGTTTTCCGGAATAGCAGTAAAAGATCGTATTTGGATATTGGAACAGAAGACACATTGTAGACACCTGAAAGCAAGGGGAATTGATGCAAAATCATTTTAACTAATTTAGCCATCCTCACAGTAGTTATTCCTGAATAAATAACGTTACTGAATCCCTTGATTGTTTTGCCTTTCTGAGCTAGGAACCACTCGAGTAGTTCCGTGTGGTTTTCCAATTCCCTGCCAATCATTGACCCCCTGAGTGTCAGGGTTTGTGTTGTTTTTACTTCTCCTAAAGCTTTTGTTTTTCCATAATAATCTGTGGCATCCGGCTCTGCTTCATCCGTATAGGAACCTGATTTACCCGAAAAAACACAATCTGTACTGAAATGAATAAGCCTTTTTGCATCTTTACCTGAGATCCATTCATCCAAAAAATGAGGCAAAACAGAATTCACCAAAATTGAATAACTGATTTTATTATTAATACCCCTTCGAATGGTAATACCAGCAGCGTTAATTATTACATCCGGATTAAGGTCATCAAGAATACTCGATAATTTTCTCAAATCGGAAAGGTCAACTTTATCAATAACCTTTTGTTGATTAAAAACACCTTTGGCAGCCAGATCACCGATTTTTTGTCTGAGAATTACCCAGGTGTCCGGAAAATCTTGGCTAAGCACTTGATACATTTTATGGCCTATCATTCCATTCCCGCCCAAAATCAAAATTTTCATACACACAGATTTTTCAGTTACAATAAACTTATCCTGTATAACCTATTCTTTTGAGCAATGAAATTAGTTCATCTTCAGTCAATTTTCGGGTATTATGGGAGTTATACTCTTCTATTTGTGCTATACTTCCGTTTCCCTCGGTAAAATATTTATTATAGTTCAGATCCCGGTTATCCGCGGCTACACGGAAATAATCACCCAAATCATCCGCTACCGAAAATTCTTCCCTGGCCAGTAATGTTTCGTATAATTTTTCAGCATGCCTGGCACCTATCACATTAATCTGAGAGGTGGACCGATGATATATTTTCTTCATTGCTGCAGCAAGTTCCCCGATAGTAGATGCCGGTGACTTCTGAACAAATATATCACCTGAGTTGCCATGCTTAAATGCGTACAATACCAGGTTTACTGCGTCTTCCAAGGTCATCATGAACCGAGTCATTGCCGGATCAGTTACCGTAATGGGTAAATTATTCTTTAACTGATCTTCAAACAACGGAATAACAGATCCCCGGGAGGCCATCACATTACCATATCGGGTACCGACCAGAACTGTATTTTCTGAAATTCTCGACTTAGCTACCATCACTTTCTCCATCATCGCCTTGGAAACGCCCATTGCATTGATAGGATAGACAGCTTTATCTGTACTCAAACAGATCACCTTTTTCACGTTGTTAGCGATAGCTGCACTCAATACATTTTCCGTACCAAGTACATTCGTCTTTACAGCTTCAATTGGATAGAATTCACACGAAGGAACTTGTTTTAAAGCCGCTGCGTGAAATACATAATCTACACCATGCATAGCTGAATCTATACTACCATAGTCTCTTACATCACCTATATAAAATTTCAACTTCTGATTTTGCATAGCTACACGCATATCATGTTGCTTTTTTTCATCGCGGCTAAAAATCCGTATCTCTTTGATATCGGACGTAAGGAAACGTTGTAATACAGCATTACCGAAGGAACCGGTTCCCCCGGTAATCAAAAGCGTTTTATTATTAAACATATAAGTCAGTCTATTTCAAAAGGGAGAATAAAAAATGAAAGGTATTATCGGCACAGCTACGCCAGCTATATTTTTTTGAATTCTCAAAAGACCTATTTGCCAGTTCTGCCCTTAATAATGGGTTAGTAATAAGTTTTTCTACTGCATTTTCCAGTTCAGCAACTTTATCTGGATTAAAATATAAACCTGCCTCTCCCATAAATTCGGGCATCGGTTTACTGGAAGAACAGGCTATCGGTAAACCGGAAGCCATTGCTTCCAATAGAATATTGGGCATGTTTTCACAAGATGAAGCAAAGATAAATGCATCACTTGAATGATAATATTGAACCACTTCTGTTAATCCTACATGCCGCATCCAAGATATAAATTCTTTCTCTGGGTCAAGTTCTGCAATTTTCCGCTCCAGCATCTCCCCAACTACTCTTTGACCCACACCACCTACCAGTTTCAAACATACAGGATATCCCTTTTTGCGAAGGCTCCCTACCGCTTCTACTACGGCAAGCTGATGTTTGTAATGAAAAACTGTTGATACATATAACAATATAAAGGGATCTTTCTTACTATAGGCACTGAGCGGTTTTTGTGATACTGGTGTTTTTTCGAATACTGCAGAAATGCCATGATAAATCACTGCTGTCTTCATTCTGCTATAATCTACATGTGCCGCAATACTATTTTTTGCATATTGTGAAATAAATACCAACCCTTGTGAATTCCGGAATGACTTACGCTGTACAAAGAAAAGTATAATAAATTTTAAACGGTACCACGAAAATCCGAAACGCTTCTGTTCTTCTTTATCAAATACCAACATATTCCTTGACATCGTGGCGTACGGATGGAAACTTCCGATATATGTACCAAAGGGACTGAACAGCACATCAATTTCATTGGACAACTGCTTATCGCGGTAAAACAATTGCCAGAAAGACCGATGTAATAATCCTTTATTCAGTAGTGGATGTGACAACTTCTCTAGATGAGGGGCCGCTGGGATCTGATCCAATACATCCTGCCGGCCCCATAATTTAATCTTTGAAAACTGATGCCTCGCCGGATCAAAACAATTCAGAATCTCAATCAGATGACGTTTGGCTCCGCCAGAACCTACTGTTGAAGCATCAATACCTAGTACCATGGTTTTGGCTGTATTTACTTTGAAAGACTATGACTGCGACAATATCCATTTATCAAACCATCGGCCAAATATAGCCAGCTTTATCTTGTAAAGATCTACCATATAATCCTTTTTTTCCTGAGCAAGCAATCTGGTATAAAACTGATGCAGGGCAGGACTGAGCTTATTTATATAAGAATTGTATTTTACAAAATCCTCGTGGCTGATGGATTGGTCCAGCCAAGTATGAATTGGAGGAGTAAATCCCATCTTGTTTCGCTTCAAAATTTCATCAGGAACGATATTCTTGATGATTTCGCGCATCAATATCTTATTATCCTTTACTCCAACTTTTAATTCAGCAGGAATACGTTCGGCAAACTCTACAAAGCGGTAGTCTAGAAACGGACTTCGCACTTCAACGGAATTCGCCATTGAAGTTCTGTCTACTTTCACAAGAAAATTATCTGGTAATGTATTTGACAAAAGATCAAATATCCTTAATGCTTCTGAAAGATTGTTATCAGAAAGTTTCAATGCCTGATTCAACTTATCAGACGTCCATTGCCTGTATACTTCTGGCTTATATCGACTGTCAGCAAACAATTCACTGTAAAAGTCTTTTTTCTCCGACAAAGAAATCCGGATCACTTCGCCTATTTTTCCTATGGTACTATCTTTTCGGATACCTCTAATGGCTTTTAGAAATAATTCTCTTGAAAATACCGGTAACTTCCGTACTCTTTCCATGATGTAACCGGTATTATAGATAGGGTACCCTCCAAATATTTCATCCCCTCCGTCGCCACTCAGAACCACTGTAACTTCTTTTCTGGCCATTCCGCAAACTGTATGACTAGGGAAAGAGGAGTAATCACCAAATGGTTCATCAAAAACGTTGGCATACACTGGCCAGGTTTGTTTGAAATCAGACTCTTTATATATATGATGATGATGTGCTGTATGAAAATAATCTTTTACCAAATGAATATAATAGGATTCATCATATTTCTTCTCTTCAAATCCAATTGAAAATGTATGTAGTTTGGTCAGATCTGTAAAATATTTCATTTCTCCAACTACTGAGGAACTGTCTAATCCCCCGCTTAAAAAGGCACCAACCGGTACATCACTTCTCATTCGGAGCTTTACGGCATCTTTAAGCAGTTCCTTCCCTTCCTCAATCAAACTTGCACGGTTGTCTTTTTTATTCCTAACCGGAAACTGATACCAGCAATAGTTTTTTTCGATCTGTTTATTCCTAAGATCGTATACAAGGTTAGACCCGGACCCTAATTTGAAAACATTCTTATATATGGAATGAGGTGCCGGAATGAACCCCATTGAAAAATACAATTCAACTGCGTCATTATTTATATTTTCTATAGAATTTATCCCAAGATATTCATGTTTAAGAATAGCTTTCAATTCAGAACTGAAAATGAATTTCTCATTTTGAGAGTAGTAATAAAGTGGTTTGACTCCGAGCCTGTCACGAGAACAAAAAAGTATATGCTTATCCAGATCATAAATACAGAAAGCCCACATTCCATTGAGTTCATTTACCAATTGCTCTCCCCACTCCAGATAAGCCGCCATAATCACTTCCGTATCCGAAGCAGTTAAAAATGAATACCCGATATCAGCCAACCTTTTTTTGACTTCAATATAATTGTATATTTCACCGTTAAAAACAATAGCTATTTTCCTTCCTTTATGAGCATAAAACATTGGCTGAGATGCTGCGTCACTCAGATCAATAATAGAAAGACGTGCATGCCCGAGGCTTATATTTTCATCCGCAAAATGAGATGACCCATCCGGCCCTCTATGCGACAGGGCCTCATTCATTAACTTTATTGCTTTTTCATCTTTAAATGAAAAACCATTGATTCCACACATACTGATATATTTTATAATCTGTTCGTCACCTGCATTGCTCTTACTTTTTTAAAGAATGCAACGTATACGCCAGCCCTTCTTCAAAATAGACTTCCGGTTTGTATCCTATCAATTCTCCTGCTTTATTAATATCAGCTATACTGAATTTTATATCGCCTACCCGTTCTTCCATAAACACCGGTTCAATTTCAATTGCTTCCATTTGTTTCAGCAGTTCCCATATTCTGAGCAAAGAGGTTTGTTTACCGCATGCGATATTAACCACCTCATGCTGCAATATTCTACTGCCCGAAAGCATAGCTTTTACATTTGCCTGAATAGCATTTTCCACATATGTAAAATCCCTGGCTGTCAGTCCATCACCAAATATTTTTGGCCTTTCCTTTTGCAATGCAGCAGTAACAAACAGAGGTATAACCGCAGCATAAGGATTATCTGGATCCTGCTTTGGCCCGAAAATATTAAAATATCTCAACCCAATCGTATGTAAACCATATACGCGTGAAAACACGTCAGCATATAATTCATTGACAAGTTTGGTAACCGCATAAGGCGATAAAGGCTTCCCTTCTTCCCCTTCCTTTTTAGGTGATTGTTTACTGTCACCATATGTAGATGACGAAGCTGCATATACCATCTTTTGCAGGCTTGGAGAATCTTTAGCTGCCACCAACATGTTCAGGAAACCATCAATATTGGCCTGATTAGTCCTGACAGGATCCTTAATAGATCTTGGCACACTACCTAAAGCCGCCTGGTGACTGATGAAGTGAATCCCTTCAACACTCTGTTGACAAATATGCAGATTACAAATATCGCCTTCTATGAACTCAAATCTTTCCTTGTATTTAAGAAAAGGTTTGATATTCTCATAGCTTCCATTGGATAGATTATCCAAGACTCGGACGAGTCCTGCATTATTTTTCAAAAGATATTCTACCAGATTTGATCCGATAAACCCAGCTCCTCCCGTAACCAAAAAACGGTAGTTTTCTAAACTTTCATTATGAAATATTGAATTTCTCATTTACTGTCAATTATAAGCTTTCATCTACTTGTTCTTTAGGCAAAATACCTTTAACATCATAAAGGACCCCGGCTTTCTTTTTATATTTATCAAGATCCAGCAGTTTGAACTCATTATGTGCTACTGCCAGTATAATGGCATCATAGTCATGTTCGGAACCTGAGAGGGATTGAATGGAAGGCCTCCCTATAGAACGCTTAACCTCTTCGGGATTTGCATATGGATCAAAAATCGTAATATAAGCTTCAAATCCTTCAAGAGCCCTGATAATATCTACTACCTTTGAATTCCTTATGTCGGGACAATTTTCTTTAAAAGTCACACCCATTATGAGAATTTTGGCATTTTTAACACGTAGATCCTTTTTGATCATCAATTTCACTACCTGTAAAGCTACATATTCACCCATGCTATCATTTAGCCTACGACCAGCTAAAATGATTTCAGGATGGTAGCCGAGCTCCTGTGCTTTTTGAGCAAGATAATAGGGATCTACTCCGATGCAATGCCCTCCAACAAGGCCAGGTGAGAATTTAAGGAAATTCCACTTCGTAGCCGCTGCATCCAACACATCTCTGGTACTGATACCCATTTTGTTGAAAATTTTTGAAAGCTCATTGATAAAAGCAATATTAATATCCCGCTGCGAGTTCTCAATTACTTTTGCAGCTTCCGCCACTTTAATGGATGGCGCCATATGGGTACCTGCTTCAATAATTGATTTATATAAATCGTCTATTGCTATAGCTATTTCCGGCGTTGATCCGGATGTTACTTTTTTGATCTTAGACACAGTATGTTCTTTATCACCAGGATTTATCCTTTCGGGTGAATACCCGCAATAAAAACCACTATTAAACTTCAGTCCTGATGTTTCCTCCAAAACAGGAACGCATTCATCCTCTGTAACACCAGGGTATACTGTTGATTCGTATACGACAATATCTCCTTTTTTCAATACTTTTCCAACAGTTGCACTCGCCTTATACAAAGGTGTCAGGTCAGGTTTGTTATTTCTATCAATAGGAGTAGGCACCGTAATAATAAAAAAATTACATACCCGCAAATCATCAATTTCATTACTAACAAACAACCCCTTTCCAGCATCCTTGCTAGCTATAATAGCCAGTAACTCTTTGTTACCGATCTCCATCGTACGGTCAAATCCTTTTCTGATTTCAGCTATTCGTTGTGCATCTATATCAAATCCGACCGTATAGTATTTCTTAGAAAACTCTACGGCCAGCGGAAGCCCTACATAACCTAATCCAATTACTCCGATTTTATACTGCGATGTGTTCATATTTATTGATTAACATTTGTATTGAGACTGTTGCCTCGATTTACGACATGAAATGAACGGCAAACAAAACTTGTGTAATTTATTTTAAACTAGTTTGTCAGATGTCAATTGTAAGCTGGGTACTTCCCTTCTATTAACATTAACCAGATATAAAAAAAAGATAAAGGGGAAATTTAATGTTATCGTATGGTACCAACTCCCTTTTACAGAATGCAGTATCAGATAAACTAAAATCAACCCCATTGTTTGGTTTATCCCGGAAGATCTGATAGCAGGTACAGCTATCCAGATGACCATACCTATATATAGAATAATAATAAATGGCTGTATCAGTTCCGGTAAAGATCCACCCGAAAATTTAAATACATTAACCCCACTCAAACTCTCCTCTGTAAGTTTACTTTCAACGAGGTCGATACCAGGCTGATCGCTTTTTCTGGCATTATAAAAATTTACAACAAAAAAACCGACAATGCCCAATAATCCTATCCAAAGTAATTTGTTGATTATTCTTTTTTTGGGTTCCAACAGTTTAAATATTACTAACAGTGAAAGCAGGGCTGCAATAGATGCAACCGAAAAACAACATAGTAAAAAAAACACGATGACAATTCCCATCGTAATCTGAAGTCTTCTACTAAAAAATTTTTCCCTGATCAACAGAATCAGGGATGGTACAACAAAAAAGCTGGCGAAGGTTGGTTCATATGACCATCCTGAAGAACGAAAAAAGGGTATACTTAAAAAATAATATAAGGTACTACCCTTCGTTAAAACCAACCCAAGGCCATATGGTGCATTAAACCCATTCTCCAAATCTTCGTCCCAATTAAATCTTGAATCCGAAAGTTCAGTCAGATTAACCTTAAACTCATTGATACTAACCATCTGTGTATTTACCATAATTGAAGCAAGCGCTCCACAAAAAGACATGATAAAACAGAAAACAATATAGGTTTGTATTAATCGGGTATGTTGCTTTTCTGTTGCCGAAGCGAATACTACAGTCAAAAAACCAAGACTAAAGAGTTGTTTAGAAAAATTCAGCACCCCCTGGTCAGCAGATAAAGCAGAACTCAGGAATATATAAAACGCAACAGGTAAAAGGAACCTATTTGAAGTTCTGAAGTTGTTATTGAAAGTCAGGTGCAGTAACAAAACGATGATCAAGCCTGCCAGATTTATGTATGCAGGAAAAGCAACCAGGCTCGGGATAATTAATATCCCAATACTCATTGCCCATAAGAAAGTAAGGGAAAAGATTGATTTCATTTTGACAGGATATTTGTGAACATCGTTTTATTAACTGGAAAAAGAAAATAACAGCCTTCCCAGTTTTTTGATAGTTCCACCAGATCCATTAATCCATACAGGCCCATTAATGGCCAATCTTCCGCCCAGGCCTTTCTTAAAATTATATACACCGATATTTCCTGAAGGATTAATACCCCCGCAGTCAAAATATTTTTTCCCGTTTTCAGCTGCTAAATCAATCATTTTTTTCAGCAATAAATAATTCGCATAGGTGTTTTTCGCAGCTTCTCCGGATGCCGCAAGAAAATCCAATGCATGATCAGTAGAGAAGTATCCTACCCTTACCGCCACTACCTTTCCTTCAAGCTTTGCTTCAATAATTTTATAATTTTCATCTTCTATAATAATATCCCTGGCTTTGTTAAAATCGATCGCATTTGAAAATTGCTTGCGTGTTACCAGCTCAGCATAAAATCCCTCCAATGCATTGAAAGATCGCTTCCTTTCCTCTGGTTTATCTATCCACTCTGTGGTCAGCAGCTTATTATTCAATGCTCTTTTCAGATTATGCGCCCAATTTTTGCTTAAGGCTTTACCATTGATTGCATCGTTGTAACTATCCAAAAGATATGTGTAACTGGAACTGTTTATGACAGGAGAGAAGCCGGCTCTTAAAAGCCCAAGTTCAGCATCCTGCAATGCACCAGATTGATGATTGATCACCACAATTACATTCTTGCCTGATTTGACATACTTAAGCATAAATGCATCTAGTACATCATGATAATGAACGTCAGATAGTTTTTTTAAATGAATCCCCCCCTGGATAAAAACAATTGTGATAAATCTGAATTTTACCTGTTTCTGCAATTGGAAAGCACCTAAAAAACTATTGTCATCATTATAGATCCCAATTCTATTGATCTGCCAGCCGGAACGTTGTTTATATTCTCCCCAACCCCAGGAAGCGTATACACTAAAGGTGGGAAGCATTGCAACCAGACTTTCCCATTCTTGTTTTTCTGCTATTTCTTTAAAAAAAATATTTTCAATCGCCATATGGTACCAATCAGTTTTCTGATTATTTATTTTCTGTGAGATTCAATGTTTGGTGAACAGGCAGATACAGCCTGCTATGTCGTAACGTCCAAGCTTTGTCATGCTGCAGAAGTTCTTTTTTTACTTCCGGAGCCATATCCGGCCAGGTAAGTACCGGCAAACGATTAGCAAGCCATTCGATAAAAACTTGTTCGACCAGTTCAGGGTCCATTTGATAAACAGCGAGATAAGGAGTCCATTCTAGCGATTGATCATCAGAGAGAATAGATGGATTAGTCAAATTCTTGCTTTTCAACACATCCTTCCACCGCTGGTAATTTCTTTTTCGGATGGAAGATACTGCGTCAAGATTACGTGTAGATACATTTAACATCCGGCTACCTATAAAACTTTGAGTCGGGGGTTCTAGTATTCCACCGGATGGCTGGTTATCATTTTCTAATAATAGCTCAGCAAAAGGAACTTTCCTGGCCAGACTGGATCCGATGCCTACTTTTTGCAAAACCCGCTTTATTAACCAGATAATAGAATTTATCTGCGTTGTTCGTACAGTTCTTCCCATTCCTTTGGCAAGTTCAGCCAGCTGGTCAGGCCAGGTCTCCGGTGATCCGAAAATACCATTATCTATTAGGTTGCAATTTGACGGACCTGTATTCCTGATTACCAGTACCCCACCGTCTGGAATCGCAAGATGTTTATGCGGACTATAAATAATAAAATCACCATGAGTGCCAATTCCATTTTCAGGTTTCAACACATGTGCAGCATCTTCCACTAACCATGCTCCATTTTCTATACAGAAAGACTTTACAAATGATGCATTATTTGGCTCGCCGAAATAATGAACTAAAATAAAAATATCTGGTACTGAAGCCACTGCCAGCCTGCTACAACACTCTCTATCCGGTGTCATTGAAGATGTGACAGGATAAAAAATGAGATTTACACCTAGTTGGCGCATAGGTGCTAACGAAGCGTTACAAAAAAAATCAGGAACCCATACATTGATGGTTTTTCCCAATGAAATCTTTGTACGCCATAAAGCTATCAGAGCCAGTGACCAAGCAGACCTCGACAATGTTCCTGCCAATTCATTATCTGAATGCCATGGCTTAATCTGATCTCGTTTACTTTTCGGAAATGAAAATAAAATGCTTCCTATCTCTTTCCATCCGGGTAAAGGAGCATGAGTTATTTTCAGATTGGATATATTCTGGCTGTTATTCAATTAATTTAATTTGTATGTTTATCCCAGAGTAAGAGTTCATTTCTGGATGCAGAATAGTGATAATCTGCTACACCTTCCAGAAATGAACCTAATAATTCATTAGAATAGACTGAATAGATATTGGTACCCGGATGCTGAAGAGCGGCAGCATCCCTTCGGATCGTATAAGAAGTCATATCAGCATCACTGTTATTGCCGCGAAGACCTGAATGAACATATTTAAATCTATTCTTTGCTGTTTGGAGAGCCATTTTGCTGAAACTTGCGAGGTTACCGAATGGAAAGGCGAAATGATCGATATCAACTCCCAATTTATTGGCAAGGGTATTTGCACTTTCTATCACTTCTCTTTTTAATTCTTCTTCAGAGTAGATAGTAGAAAGTTTTTTATGCGTTTTTGTATGGGCACCGATCATATGACCATGATCAAGCAATATTTCCAGATCGGACCAGCCCATATTTGACCAGCTTTCCGGTAGCGATTCCACAGATAATTCATAATAAATATTCTTTGCTATGAACTCACGTGATTCTTTTTTATCTTTTATGTCTGCAAAATCAGAAACAATGAAAAACAGAGCTGATATCCCCATAGGATCAAGCACTTCCTCAGCAACAACCCGGTTAGACAGAAACCCGTCATCAAAACTAATCATGAGATTATGTCCGACGATGGGGGCATCTCCGGATATCATTGCTGCAAACTGCCAGGGGGTAACAAACGTATAGGACTGGGCCAACCATCGCAATTGTTCAGCAAATTTTTTTTGATTAGTCTCAGGAATATCATGATAATTGAGTATTCGCAGAGAATGAGCCGGCACCATCCCAAAACTTCGTCCGATACTTCTGAGAAATCTTAAAGGATGATAGGCTTTTTCTAAAATCAGATTACGGTAGGACATTCTATTTTTTTTCAGCTCCAAAACTCCTTTGTCTGGCAATCCATCGGCCAATGTTCGGGATGTTACTCAAGAGTATATCAATTTTACCAAACATATTTCCTTGTGAACCAGAAAAAACTAATTTCAGATCGGGATGAAAAATACATTCAGAAAAACGGTCTGTAACTTTACGGGAGAATATTTCCTCGATTATTTTTAACTGCTTTTCATTAGCTCTTGTTAAGTAAAAAGTGTTCTTTACCATACCTTCAGAATGATAATGCCTGCCCATCATTTTGTGAATGAGTTTGTTTAGAGGAGTAACATGTAACGAATAATTGATAAAATACCCCCCCGGTTTCAAGACCCGATGAGCTTCTTTTACCGCATTGGTAAAGTCTGGTATATGCTGAAAAGTTTGAACCGTCCAAACTCCATTGAATACTCCTTCACTTTTTGATTTGAATGGAAGTGCAGTTGCATCTGCATGCATAAGTATAACCTGTGTTCCAACCAAAGAGCCCAATATATTTAAAGCATGATTAAGATTGGTCTTAACAAAATCAATAATCAAGACCCCAACATCCGGACGCGTTTCGCTTATCCGCCTCCAATGCCAACCCCAGCAACCACCTATATCCAGGATTAACGCGCCCTTGGGCATTTTTGAAAGAAAACGATCCACTTCGTCATCCATTACTGGGATGGAATGACTTTTTGAAATCGCCTTCATATAATCGTTATATTGATGAGCTGCTACACGTTCACGCAATTCTTTTTCATCGTCCTGAACCGAACTCATCGAAGGCATAGGGGCTACATATATTCCATCCTGCTGTTTGGAAAAATTATTTTCTTCAAGAATCATTGCTAATCCGGGATGCATCATATTACTGTTTTTTGAATCGTTTTGACAACTTGTTGAAAAAATAATCTAACGTCCCGAGTGGGTATGTAAGAAACATGATCATTGCTTTTTTAATTGCCTGAGCGGAATGACCATCACCCATGAGTTGCCTGATTTCCATCATTTTAAGTCGCGGACCAAGGCTATTCCATAATTTTTCAGCTTGGGTGAATTGTTGTATCTTAAATACATGATCGTGCAATAATGTTTCAGCATTTTTTCTTTGCCGCAATAGCTGCGCCGAATTGTTCGTTTGATGAACTAGATATTCACCTAATACAATATTATTAAACTTAAACTTCGCATTTTTCAATGCAAGCTTAAGCCAGAGATCATAGTCTTCCACTGCTATATAATCATGGGCTTCATTAAATAAAAGATTCTGTTCGATCAGAAAAGATCTTCTGATCATTGTTGCCGATGGGGAAAGCCTGTTACCATCCATTAGAAGAACTTCATAAAAATTATCCTCATAGGGACCATAATGAAGTACCTTTTTCTCTCCGGTGTTATTATCTACCAACAACTCATCATTACTTATTACATCATACACATCACTTTTTCGCAAATCATTTATCAGAGTTTCTAGTTTTTCTGAATACCAGTTGTCATCGGAATCCAGAAAAGCCACCCACTCACCTCTTGCATTGAGAATACCCATATTACGTGACGCAGCAATCACACCATTGTTATGGATTTTTAGCAACTTTATTCTTGTATCATTGAAACTGCGCACTACTGAATCAGTATTATCCTGTGAATGATTATCAACTATCAGTAGCTCCCAAAAACTATACGTTTGATCAATAACTGATTGTATAGCTTTTTCAAGAAAATGAGCATGATTATACGTTGGAATTATAACAGAAATCAAAGGTTGCATACTTATGTTATTGAACCCGAAAAAGAAGCTTTGCAAAACAATAACAGGGTATCTAATTCCTGTTCTCGTTTTGACTCAAGCACAAAACCTGTTTCGGTTAAACGGTCTATATGATAGGTAAGGGCAGTCGTAGTTTCATCTGGCAATGGTTCTTTGCGGCATATTTTCGGAAATATGCCTAATACCGCTTCAGAACGCTGCCGGATTAGATCAGCTAGTTCCCAAACAGTTGGAGCCCAATTGCCACCAACATTAAATATATTTTTATCGATGTCTGCAATAGGTATATTAATCAAATGATATGCACACCTACAAACATCAGATAATGTTATAAAGTCACGTCTTTGTAAGCCGGATGAAGTCAACACCATTGAACCGGTAGTAACCACCTGCCGACAAAGGTCATTAACCAGTAGCATCCAGCAATTTGCCTCTTTTGTGGCAGGTGCACCGAATGCATTGGACAAGCGAATCACAATTGTTTCCATTTCTCCACGCATAAATGCAGCTCGAACCATGTCTTCTCCGGCCCTATGACTGGTAGCATATGGATGCAGGGAGGTAGGAAGTAAATCTTCTGTAATATCTGCCTCCAGCGGGCTTTTATATACATGCGCGGTAGAATAATATACAAACCGCTTTACTCCTGCTTTAACCGAAGCTGAGACTAATTTTCCGGTATTTACACCGTTAAAAACCAATGCTCCAACGGGATCTTTTGAACAATCTCCAGCATTCATTCCTGCTAGGTGAATAACTACATCTATCCCATTACATACCTCCTGCATTTGATCGGTTGAGTTCCAATCAATCCAGACAGTATTTATGGCAGATGAATCTGACTTACCAATATGATCTGGTCTGCCAGTTGCTATAATCACCTGACAGTTTTTTTGAGAGGCAAGATAACTGGATAAGCGACCACCTAAATAACCTAAACCACCGGTAATCAAAATTCTCATCTAAAAAAGTATATCATGAAAACTTGTTCCAAACAAAAGGAATATCGGCACTATCAGTTTCCTTAATTTCACTTTCCGACTGGGCATGAGGATAATCTGCACAATTTACAAGCAAGGCAGGTGATGCGCTAATACAGGCGAACCCATACCATACGCCTGGAGGGATTTTAACACGTTGGTAAGCATCGGGTCTCCCCAATTCTATCTTCATCAATACATTTCTGGTATCCGAGGTTTCCCTTCCATCAAAGATTACGAGTAAAATCCGTCCAACAGGCACCGAGATGTTTTGTGTTTGAATGGTGTGCTTTTTCCATGCTTTAACTGCGCCTGGCAGTACTTCCGAAAAATAACATTCACCAAAACGTGTAAAATCGTCCGCATCACATCTAAGCATGTGAAGGACAGAACCTCTAGCATCAGCTATTTCTCTTAATGGTGTAATCAATACACCCGTAATTTCGGCTTGTATCATAGGGTTCTCCATTTACACTACAGTAGACCAAACCTTATTTCGTTCGATGCCTAACTGTTCATATGCTGTTATCTGATCAAGAGTAAGTTTGTACATATCTCCCTTCGACCTGAAATAAGCAGTATACCAATCACTTATAAGCCTGATTGTTTCCGCATAGAAAAGATTAGACTCCCATTTAAGATAAAATAATGATTTATCACAGTTCAATTTCAACAATCCGGCCTCATGAAAAGGAATATTTGCTGTTACCCTATAAGCTTTATCGGTATCATCAAATCCCCAATGTTGTGCGAGATCATTCAGTAAATCAACTACAGTATGATTCTGTTCAGCCCGTGGTCCGAAATTAAAAGCCTCTCCATGTAATTCTGATTTCCGTGATACAGCTTCTCCCAGTGTGAGATAACCACTTAATGGTTCAAGTACGTGTTGCCATGGACGAGTGGCTTGGGGACTCCTGATCTCAACCGACCGGCCTTCGCTCCATGCTCGCATACAGTCCACTACGATACGGTCCTGTGCCCAGTCACCACCACCAATAACATTTCCCGCACGACCTATTGCAATTTTCACCGGATGATTCTTTGTAAAAAAAGAGTAGAGATAGGATTTGATAACCAGTTCTGCTCCTCCTTTTGAACCGCTGTACACATCTTTTCCACCCAAATGATCGGTCTCGCGATAGCCCCAGATCCATTCTACATTATCGTAACATTTATCACTGGTAATCATTATCGCAACACAAGGATCTTCGTGCTTCCGAAGTGCTTCCAGTACATTCACTGTACCTATAATGTTGGTCGTCATCGTGTCAACAGGATCTGAATAAGATGTAGATACTATTGCCTGCGCAGCGAGATGAAAAACAAAGTCAGGTTTTTCGGCAGTGATCACTTCCGTAAGTCTTGTCAGATCACGGATATCAGCAATAATATGCTTAATATGATTTTCAAGACCAAGATCATGGAACATGGATGGTACAGTTGGAACATCTTTCGAGTAACCAATTACTTTTGCACCCAGTTTCAGCAACCAGGCCGTTAACCAAGTCCCTTTAAAACCTGTATGACCTGTTACCAGTATTTTTTTCCCTTTATATATATCTGAAAACATAGTTAGTTTATTTTTTTTATCCATGGTGCTTTACCGGATAGCCATTTTTCCTGCAAAAAATCCCGATCCCGTACAGTATCCATACACTGCCAGAATCCTGCATGTTTATATGCCATCAATTCTCCATTTTGAGCTAGTTTTTCCAATGGCTCTCTTTCAAGAAAGGTAGTATCATCTGTTATAAAATCAAAAATCCCTGGCTCGAATACAAAGAATCCACCGTTGATCCAACCTTCCCCCGCCTGTGGTTTTTCCTGAAAATGAGAAACATTCTCCCCTTCTATAATCAATTCACCAAACCGAACTGGTGGTCTTACAGCAGTAACTGTCGCCAACTTACCATGAGAACGATGGAATTTTACCAGTTCAGCAATATTCACATCCGATACACCATCTCCATATGTAAGCATAAATGTACCATTATCCACTAAATACGGTTTTAGTCGCAATAACCGACCGCCAGTCATTGTAAGTGCACCTGTATCAATAAGTGATACCTTCCAGTCTTCTGATGTTGGATCGCTATAATCTATTTTTCCGCTCTTCAGATGAACAGAGAGATTGCTTTGTCTGGCATGATAATGGAGAAAATAATCTTTTATTACTTCACCCTTATAACCAAGTGCCAGAAAAAACTCATTGAACCCATGCTGTTCATACATCTTCATGATATGCCACAGTATCGGGCGTCCACCTATTTCAACCATTGGTTTGGGCTTTAGGTGGGTTTCCTCACTCAACCGTGTTCCTAATCCGCCACATAATAAGACTGTTTTCATGATATTACTTACTTATGTTTATTTTATGGGCATTGTATTACTATATCCAAAACTTAGCCGAAGGATTTCTAACGAAATCGGTTATACCTTTTTTACTTATTGACCCAACTACCCTCTAATCCGCCTTCTTTCTATCCATTACATCGCAATTATTAATATTGAATATATTTCATTTTAAATTTCAAGATAAACCTTGAAATCATCTTATGAACCATTGCGATTTTCCATAATTCGTTTTAAAATTAATTCTGAAAGTTCGCGTAATGCGCCATTACCTCCATTTGTTGACAACACAAGTGAAGCTGAACTCAGAACCTCGGGAACAGCATCAGCAACAGCAACGCCGCAGCCTACTGCATCCATACATTCTAGATCATTAATGTCATTTCCAATGTATACAATCTTTTCAAGAGGAAGTTTATGCTTGGTAGCCCATTCCTTTAGTGCATCGAGTTTCATATCTACACCGTGCAAAACAGGTATTCCTAGTTTTTTACACCGCGCCAGCAGGACTGGATTTTTTTCTTTAGATAAGACAAACAGCGTTATCCCTGCTTTTTTAAGCATGCTTAATCCCATGCCATCTCCTCTATGACAACGAACCACTTCCCTCCCATCTTCCAAAACGAAAACTGCATTATCTGTGAATACTCCATCAAAATCCATAACAAGCGCAGCAATATCTGCAGGTATAGTCTTACACCTAGATACTCGATTCTGGTTTCTCAAAGCATTTTGAGCAAGTTCAAAATCATATGGTTCATCAATTTCCAGGCAGCGCTGTGGCGGCATCTCATAAATGGCAGTATTTCCGAAGAATCTGTGATGATTTTTACGAAAGCCTTCCGTACGAAACACATAAATAGCACCGTTTTCCAAAAACTGTTCTTCCCGGTCCTGACGCATAGGTCGGACAGATTTATCATGATTAATTCCTTCGGCATTTTGGTTCTGATCTCTGCGCCAGATAAAATGGTAAAATCGAATAGCTGAAAAAGCAGAGTCTGCTTCTTGACTAAGCAGGCTATTCACTGTTCCATCAATATCTTCTGCTAAAGTTAGCGGGGAGGTGCATTGCAGAAAAACAACTATATCAGGATGGTAATCCTCCTTTCCGGCTAATTCCTCAAGCACATGCAATAACGCAGATTCTGAAGAAGCTTTATCTCCGCTGATTTCCGGAGGTCGCATTGAGACTTCTGCACCTGCTTTTCTCGAAACTTCCGCTATTTTTTCATCATCGGTAGACACTAGTATCCTGTTAACTGTTTTGGCTTCCAGAGCAGCATGAATAGAATAAGCAATAAGCGGTTTCCCTCCTAATGGTTTAATGTTCTTTCCGGGAATCCCTTTTGACCCTCCTCTGGCAGGTATAATTGCCAGCACTTTTAACGCATCGGACATACTGTACATTTATTATGCAACTATAGGACTACATGGATTATTGTTTTTCCAACAAAACCTTTTCGAAACGCTTAATCGCTTCGATTAACATATTATGTTCTTCTGGCAACCGAACAGCCATGCGATAATAACGCTTTCCGGGATCTTTAAATTTATCTGAGACGTCTTTTATGTAGATCGAATCATTAACAAGAAGATACTGAACGAGTCCCTCAACAGCTTCGTTATCAATAGCTGTCCTTACCAGGACAAAATCAGCACCAGATGGGTAAACTTTATCGAATAATTCCAGATTTCGCAGTGAACCCGAGAAATCTTCCCTGTCTTTCTTTGTTGTTTCAAACGAGTTTGCCAATGCTCGTTTATTTTTTAAGATTATTTCAAGATAGAATTCAGCCACTGCATTCAGATTCCAGATGGGTATCCTGCTGCGCATATGATTCATCAGGACATTATCGCAGGTATACACAAAACCCAGCCTTATTCCCGGCAACCCATAGCTTTTGCTCATGCTTCGCAGCACAATGACATTATTACGCGATTCCTTTTCTAAATACTCCATTATTGAAGGCTGATCGGAAAATTCAATGAACGACTCATCAACAATAAAGAATTTTTCTTCATATTTATCAACCAGAGAAAGTATCCATTCTGTTGACAAAGTTGAACCCGACGGGTTATTCGGATTTACAAAAATCACAACCTCATTAGCAGCAATTTTTGCTTCAACCTCTTTTTGATCAACTCCAATACGGTCTCCATAAAGCTCTGCAGCGTTAAAGAGACGGTGATATTCCCCAAAAGTAGGATCGGGCATCAGTATTTTTTTCCCTTTCAGAATCTCAGAAAGAACCGGATAAATCTGAGAGGCCCCATTCAATGCCAGTAATCTTTCAGCATTACATTGTAATACATACGACAATTTACGATTCAGAATAACCTGCTTAGAACCATAATTCGTAAGAAGACCCGACAGATTATTCCTGATCTCTGCTATCATGGATTCAGTAGGAAAATACATATTTCTGATAAAACAGAAATCGAGAACATCATAATTCCAATATCCACCAAAACTAGCCTCAAGTATCTCTAGGCGGTTTTCTTTATTAAAAGAAAATTCTGCACCCATAAAATCATTAGGGTCATCAACTTCCACCCACTTATCATTCTCAATCACTTCACAATAAATATCTTGCCTTTGCATATAAATAAGAATACCTAGTATCAATTCATAATAACAATTATCATCGATTGCTTTAGCATAGTAGACTAATAATTTTTTAAATTCATTTACACAAAATGATTGTGAAAATTTATAAATATTAAGAGTCTTATACTTATCAAACAAATCAAATTTTTCATTCTGAAGATGGGGGGGGTATATGCTTGTGATTCTGTTCCCAGAAACCTCGACTACAGTGCCATCTAAACCTGTTGCATAAGGGCTAACAAGCGCTAAATTATCATAAGTAGAAGCTATAGCCCGTTGAATCACATCTGGAGTATAAATCAGATCCGATTCTATGAGAAGGATGTCGTCATCTAATTCGATCTGTTCAAAAGCAAGAGACAAAGAAAAAATATTATTGGTTTCTCTATATCTGGGATTATTAATGAACTCAAATTCTATTTCAGGAAATTGCATTTTTAAATGTTCCATTAATTCTTCCGCTCTATAACCGGTAACAACTACCATTTTATTTATTCCATTTAGAATTAAAGAAGATACAATACGATCTATTATTGCCTCTCCATTAATTTTAAGCAAAGTTTTATGAGTAGTATTCGTTAGTGGGCTCATCCTATTACCAAACCCGGCGGCCAATATCAATCCTTTCATAATTTTTGAATATTTGATGTCATTTTAAAAAATCTATACTGATTAGTCATTTTTAATTAATTAACCAAAAAAGTGATCCTCGGGTAATCTGGGTACGTCTTCACTGAAAAAAAATTTGTTATAGGCATTATCAATATGCCCATCCGAAGCCAATCGTAGTAAATCATACATAATTACAGGAAAATAAAGAGCTCCTCCTAATACTATAAGAACGACTCTGAAATCAAAGCCTGGTATTTGATAAAAAAATTGAAACCCCGATAGCAGAGGTAATGAATACATTAAATATGTTTCATGAAAAATCAAGGTTGATAAATTCCTACAGGTTTTAAAAAAAAAGGATGGGTTACCAGGTTTATAATTGCAAGTAACAAGGGTATTTTTCTCTCCTTTAACCCTCTGTTGCTGATAATACATAGAAATAGAAAACCATCCAAGGGCATATCTATCCAGAGCCAATGCGGCTGCAACAAGTGTTAATATGCCAAAAGGAACGATCCAAATTCCTGTTTTCGTTAGCGCACCTGCAAATATTCCCGCTAAAAATCCCAGCGCAGAAACAGTATGCATAGACCAATCAACATACTGCCCACCTATTCCAGACTTGCGATTAAATCTTGCTACTCCCCCATCAACATAATCTAACATATAATAGACAATATATCCCGTTGAACCTATCAGAACAATAAGATTGTTAGAGCTTGCAACCATTGCCCCTCCTGTCATAGCAATAACTCCAGATAAAACTGAAACAGCATTACCGCTCCATCCTATTCTCACAAATACCCAAACAAAAAAAACGGAAATAGGTGCCCAAAATTTATCATTTAATCCTTCATACGAAAAAAATCTACCTTCTTTACATCTGGTACGAACTTCATTAAAAGAGATTTTTGCCATTTTACGTTAACTTGTATAAATAGTTCAGAAATATTTTACTTGAAAATTTTATACTGAAAGTTGAAATTCATTATTTTACTTAATTCTTTCAGTATAAGTCTTGAAAAAAGATACCCAAATGTCAACCCAATCTTGGGTGGTGAAAGCATAAAGACTACAAAATGTATCCCTTGTTTCTTGCACAGAAGCGCTATTCCACCACTTTTCAATATCGTTCCCAATTTTATTTAAAAAGAGTGCGGCTGATTCCGGGGTGTCGTGTAGGATACCAACTTTACGCAGACTATCCATTGCCGGTATAGCTTCTGGTCTGATCTCATATTTACCTGGATCGAAAAAAACCAATGTCGGAAAATTAGCTGCCAGAGTTTCGAGAAAAACGGTTGCATTATAAGTACTGACAGAAATTCTGCATTTTTGTAACCGATCCATCAGACTAGCATTTACATAATCTATTTTATTGCCTAAATCTACAGCTTTAAATCTATCGTGTATCTCCCAACCGAATATATCTGTATCAGTTCGGATTTTCAAAAAATCGGCTAATCCCGGTTCAAGCATTTTACTGAATTGAATAATTTCCTGCAGGTATTCAGGGAATTGGCCGGCAACAGTCACACTGAAATGACAATAAAAATAGCGAGGATAAGATGCAGTTGTAAGTAATATTTCACCTTGCGGATTGGAGCCCACTGGCTTACTTACAAGTTTCATTGCCGGCAATGGTTTGATATTTGCAAAATGTTGACTTGACCATCCCCAAGAAGCAAAAATATCAGCGATTTTAACCTGATGATCTTCGGTCTGATTAAGTAAGCCGATACCAAAGTGTCCGCCGTGTTGTTCTATAACCAGTGGTACACCTAAACTAACATGATGTGCCGCCCATATTTTAAATCCATCATCAGCCTGATAGGCATTAGCTGTAAATATAATTTCAGGGCAATGTGGAAAAGCCGAAAGGCTTTTTTTCTTCAATTTCGAAAAATTTTCAACATAAGCAAATGGCATAAGTTCGACGATAAGCTTATCCAGTACTTTTTCAAATTCAGAATCAGAATTATTTAATAAAAGTGATTTACGCATAATAGGATCAGCTTTACGCTCATCAATCCGGATATATGGAGACCGGATGTACGGTAACTGTCCAAGGGCTTTTTGCAGTTTTCTTAATTTGCCAGAAGAAATGTAGGCGGCCACCATCACCACCTTATTAAACCTTTCGGGTAGCCATAGACCGTATAGATCAAGTAAATTTCTGGCAATTTTTTTTAACCATCCTTGTTTATTAAATGCTGAATTTTCCGGAAAAAGATCTGTCCCCTTCTGTGTATATGGCAACTTTCTTGCCTTGATACATTCAGAGAATATGATGTGGTTCCAGGCATCATACCGAAACTGATTATAAAATTCCTGAAAATCTATTGGTATCCAGTTCTCAACTTTATAGTCATGAATCCAGGTATCTTCTATAGTTTCGGTTTCTGTTACAGTTCTAATCTGCTCAAACCGGTCAAAAACTGCATCTATAAAAAAACGTAACCATGGACCCAGTATGATTCTCCAGTAACGGATATCCTGCGTTGTACCATGCAGATCACCTAAGGATTTACTAAGATCAGCAAGTTTCGTTTCGTACAGGTTCGTAAGAATCCGGTAATCATTAGCATACTTGGATCGATCACTCCAGTGATAAGGATGTTGTGAGATTGAGAGTTTCTCAAGCTTTTCCTGTTTGCTGAAAATCCGGCACCATTCTCCCAGAAAAAGCAATTTTTTTTCCGTATTCCACGTTGATTCATCGGCTGTGGTTACCAGAAACTTATTTTCAGATGCTATTGACAATTCAGTTTGTTTCATATTCACTTAGCCTAGCTATTCTTCCTAGCTACGACCATTAACCTTTCTGACGAGTCTGCGACAAATGGAGTTTTATCAAAAGAGGCAAATACATCTTCTACTATAAATCCATGCTGAGTAAGGATAGCTGTAATCTGTGCAAGTGAATAAACTTTACTCAATTCGATTTTTTTGGATTCAGAGCCATCGCGTTTAATGAAAATAGATTCAGAACGATTAATCTCATTATTGATCTTATTCGAATATAACCCATAAGAGTATGGATCACTATCCGAAAAAGCAGACCATAATTTATATTCTACCCCATCTGACCGCTTCGCATAGTTAATGAAATCCAGAATTATTTGGCCTCCTGGTTTTAAACAGGCAAATGCTTTCTCAAGTAACAAATCAGGATACGATGTATCTTCCGGAAACAAGTAAGTAAATGTATTGTCTATCACAATAAATAAGTCCCATGCCGCTACTCCCATGTCTACGTTTACAAAATCTGCGTTGACATTACTTACCATTTTGAACCCTTCATCTTTTTTCCATTGTTCAGCAAATTCTGAACGGGAACTGGAAAGCTCAATAGCCAATGCCTTTTCCAGTTTGTTTCGTCTGGCAATGGTATAAGGAAGCGCTGAACTACCAGATCCGATCTCCACTAAGGAAATAGGCTTATTACCCGAACAATCGAGTATAAAATCAGCATGTAATTGGTAACGTTCTACTCTAATATTCCTATATTCATCCAAACTTTCTCTCGTCTCGAATGCAGAAAGTAATTCAATCGAATTATAGGCATGAAAATTAATACTGCCGCTCATAGTGGTATTGTTTTAACTGATGATTTTGTCTATTTGATCTGCTATTACCTGCTCGGTTGTTTTATTAGTCGGAAAACTCATATAATACTGTTCAAGTTCTCTGTACCTGCTATCATATTCTTCCTGAGGCATATCTAACAGCTCATCAATTTTTATGGAAAATTCGTCAAATTTACTGCACGTTGTAACTATTGCCTGATCGAAATCGAGATGATAAGTGTCTACGCCAGTAAAATTACATAATAACGCTTTTTTTCCAATTCCAAAACCTTCGAACAGCACTGATGTAAGAAAGGAAATAATAAAACGGCTTTGCTGAACCAAAGGATATATATTCCTTTTAGTGAAATCTGTTTCAATAATTGCAGCCGCATCACCATAAATCCCTTTATAATAATCTTCTTCATTCATTCCGAGTTCTGGCATGTACCAGTGTTCCCCATCTCTTACTGAACGCAGAATTATAGCAGCCTTGTAATTTCTTTGTCGTAAGTATTTTGTAAGCAATTCATCCATGATCCGCATCGAACACATAGTGTCTTCTACATCTTTAGCAAAACCAATATTTCCTCGCCATGCGGAAAGAATAAGTATATCGTAGTTTATGTTTACCTCTTCGGGTTCGTCAAAATGAAGGCTTGCAATAAGTGAACCAACCGGATAGAAGTTTTCTACATTATAACCAATTTTTGGAAAAAGTTGCATCTCGTGTCCGCCAAAACAGAAAAAATGCTGGAGATAAAAGCCCTTGGTACTTTCTGACATGAAACTCAAACGGCTTCCGTTTTGTATAGCGATGAATGGGAAAAGCCGGCAATTTTTTGACAGCCAATGAAAATCTGCACTATTATCAATCTGTGTTACGATAGCTTTGGGTCTGATAGTGAGGAAACATGCCGTAAAATAAGCCAGTTTAAATTGTCGTAATAACCCCAATAACCATCCACGTTCAGACGTTCTGATTTCTTTATTTTTGATAGCCCGAATACATCTGAAAAAATTTATCAGTGTTTTAGGGCCTATAAAAATATTTTCAGGGCGGGTTTTAAAGACGCTTACAGAATGTTTTTCATTAATTGCCTTTTTAACATACTGGCTGTTAACTTCATCAAAGATCAGGATATCTGCAGATCCGGGGTCTCCCAATATCAACTGTCGGCCTTTGATCTTCATCCTATCTTTTTGACTCCTTTGAATACAATTCCTTTGCAATAACCGCCAATGCCTTTCTATCAATTTTACCACTTGTGGTAAGAGGAAACTCTCCAAGGGAAATGATTTTTTTAGGAAAAAAGACCCTTTCAAGTTGAGTTGTACTTTCCTGACGCACCTCCATCTCTTCTTCCTTACAGATCGTGCCGAGGATAAATGCTACGCAGCCTGTTACAATATCATTATCATCACGCAATGGCACAACCACCGCATCCTTTGTTTGCGGATATCCGGCTAAAACGGCTTCTATCTCTCCGATCTCAATCCTTCTTCCACCTAATTTTATCTGGCTGTCACGACGACCTATACATTCAACATATCCATCAACATTCACAAAACCTAAATCCCCGGTTTTGTACCATTTCCCTCGCCCATCAATATCCCAGGAAAAATTTACAAATACAGCATCCGTTTTTGCAGTATCATGAAGATATCCCTGTGTTACCTGGTCTCCCTTAAAACATATCTCACCTGTTTCACCATCAGCAACTCTGTTGCCATTCTCATCTATAATTGCCACCTGGTGATGCAGAAAAGGCTGACCTATGGGAATGATTGAATTCCTGAATGATTTTTCGCTATCCGTCGGTAGGTATGAAAATCTTGATATATATATTGTTGCCTCTGTGGGTCCATAGAGGTTCTCAATTGTGCTATTGGGTGCCGCTTTCTTCCAGGCATCAGCAATATGTTTGGGAAACTGCTCTCCACAAAACATACTGTATTTGAGATCCGGGAAAGAGTTCTCTGACAGCTGGCCCATTTTATTCATAAAAATGGCCAATGATGGTACTGAATTCCAGAAACTGATTTTCTCTCGCCTTATATATTCGGCCGGCAACATCATTTCCTCTTCCGGTAATACACATAGCTGTCCACCTTGAGACCAGGTAAAGAACATATCAGACACTGAAGGATCAAAACTGAAATCAAATGTTTGAGAAGCTCTGAAACCGGCTTCCAATTGATAGATAGCTGCCATACTGGCCAGGAAAGCTGTTATGTTACCATGTGTTACTTTTACTCCTTTCGGCAATCCCGTAGAACCTGAGGTATACAGCAAATATGACAAGCTATCTTTTTTTACTGAAACCGGTGCTGCTAATGGCGCAGTATTTTTTAGTGCTGACCAGTCGATCCATCTTTTTCCCCGGGGGGCCTGTCCTTCAGGAATGATCGCAAGAGCTGGCATATTATCTGTTCCCAATATAGACTCCAGTTTTATGAGGTCTCCGGCATCTCCAACCAGAATCCTGATATTTGCATCTTTAATGATTGCCTGTAATCTTGATGCACTGTATTTCGGATTAATAGGTGTGTAGTGACAGCCTGTATACTCGATACCCAATATGCCAAAATAAGAAGAAGCTTTACGTTGGCCCACAAGACCTATGGCCTCATTTTCCGCTCCTGCTGCAAGTAATGCCCCGGCCAATGAAAGAGCACAACTGTTTAACTCATTATACGTAATCAGTCTCTCACCAATTTTAACAGCCGTTAATGCTGAATAAGACTGTGCAGCCTGAAAAATAATGTTAGAAAGTGAAATCATTGATTATTGCCCGTCTGCTTTACCATTAATCAATTGTTGGATCATAGTTACTGAAGTGGCATTGGATATCTGGATAGGAGAAAGATGTACCTGTGTTCTTTCATATAATGCTACCATAATTGCCATATGATTCAGCGAATCCCAACTGGCGGTATTATGCATGCTTGATTCTTCGTCAATATTTTCACCATTAAGTACAGAGGCTATAACGTCAATAACATCCTGTTTACTTAGCAGATTTCCGTTTGTACTGCTTTCGTCCACCCGTTCAAGATAGTCCTGATACAACATGGCATATTTCCAGCCATCTATATATTTTCCATTTTTACAATAGTATTGCCTTAGCACACCTTCATTCTTCATGCCTGCAGCCAGTAATGAAGAAATAGTTCTTTCGTTAGTAACCATTGTAATACCGTCCAACCTGTTAAGACCAAGTACTGAGAAAACATACTGTTTTAATAGCTCCTGTATTTGTAAAATATAGCCTAGACCCCACAGTTCCGGGTCAACACCATAACCCCATTCGATGGATTGTCTGCCATAATTCAGGTTCACCAAGCCAGCAGTACCAACAAGTCGGTTATCAGATTTCCTTCTTACAAACCAATACATAGTTGTTTTTCTGGCACCTGTTACTGAAATCCTGTCTAAAAGTTTCTGTAAATAGTTCTTAGTTTCATCTAAGGTTTGGAATGGATCAAATTCCAGATATTCATACAACCGCTCATCGATCGAATACCGGTGCATTTCATCGAGACCTGACATGGATAAATGTTCAAAATAAATGTCCGTCTCAATTGATTTTTCTATTGAACCTAGTAATTGTTCGCCAGGAACCAAAGATTCAAAATACCTATAAAATTCTTCCTCGTTGATTTCAACTTTCATACAATATTATCTATAAAGAAATTACCAGATACTACGCCCACCATCCATAACGATATTCTGCCCATTAAGATATGCAGAGGCATCTGAACACAAAAATTGAACTGCACCTCGGTACTCTTCCTTAGCAGCCATTCTGCCCATAGGAATGAGGTTGGTGAGTTTCATAACAAATTCCTCATTTTGGCCAGTGTAGATTCCGCCAGGTGACAGAGCATTTGAACGGACCCCTTTATCTGCCCAATACGTGGCGAGATAACGATTAAGCCCTGCCAATCCTGCCTTGATCACAGAATAAGTAACTGGTTTTACTGGTTGCCTGTTTTCAGCCAGTCCTTCTTTTCTATAAAGGCGCTGATCAGGAGATATTACGGATAGGTCTGAAGCTATATTCAGGATTACCCCACCCTTTTCATCCTGTGCCATAGCGGCCCCGAAAACCTGGCTACATAAAAATGCACCTGTAAGCCCCACGGCAATCTGGAGATTCCATTGATCCAGTGGAAAATTTTCAAGCCTCGATGATTCTTTAATCCCTTGTTCTTTTTTTACTTTAGGATCTATGGCTGCATTATTCAAAAGTATATCTATCCTTCTTCCACTACTAGTAAGGGATGTATGAACGGATTGTATTGATACCAAATCAGTAACATCCATTACATGGGTTAATATGCGTGAAGCATCTGCATTGACAGAGAGTAATTGCTTAGCAGACTGCAGTGCATTATCGCTAATGTCAGTAAGCACAACATCGCAGTTGACCTCCAACAAAGCGGTTGCATGTTCAATACCTAATAAACCCGCACCACCCGTAATTAATGCAGTACGATTATGCAAGTCGAATTTTTCAAGAATATTTTTCAATTTTTTAAGTATATATTAAGAATATAAATCCCTCACCGTTATATGCGTTCGCATAAAAATGTCATAGCAGAGCCATAGAAAGGAGGGGAAATAATAGTATCATCAAGCATTTTTAATAGATCTTCCTTATTAAACCATATGGTATCAAAAAAAGGATACTCAACATATTTGATTTTAAATCCATGGTCGCGCAGGCATCTATGCATTGAATCTGCTGAGAATAAACTGACATGCGTTGGATCATGAAGCAATCTAAAATTGCTGCCGTATCTTCTTGCAGCGCCTGAATCAAAATCAGGTGTTCCAAGAATTAGAGTGCCTCCCTTTTTTAATAGATTATGAACTCTTTTAATGGCGTCAATTGGATTCGGGATATGTTCTATGACATGGTTCATTACAACCACATCAAAATTCGAACCCGCAAAATCTTCTAACACACCATTATGAATTTTACCAAACTGTGATGCATGTTTTGATGCGAATTGACTTACTTCAATACCATGTTTCTCCCATTCATTTCCCAGTGCTGAAAGTATCCAGCCTGGCCCACAACCTACATCGAGCAATTTACCTGGCTTAATTTTGCTCAAAAATTCCGTAATCTCTTTTGTTGCGGCAAGAGAATGCTCTCTTTCCATCAGTAGATTTCGCTCTTTGCCATCCGGATCTTTTGTAATAAAATGGTAACTCTCCTCATAATCAATATTACCATCGGGTTCTATATGTACATAATAATCCATCGTTTCATAAAGCGAATTCATTAAAGCTTGTAAATCAATGTTGCGCATAACTAATAGTTTTAAAAAGAAATCATTAAACTCCTGTGTCTCCAAAATAATTCAATGTCTTATTCAAAGCTTCAATCTGAATATTGCGTTCTTCTGCATTAGCTTGATTAGTAGTGAAATTCATTAATTTTCTTTGCAGATCAACTGCAACAGGTGTTTCTCCATAACCAATTTTCCCATCACGGAAAGCAGGTTCCTGATGTTGAAGCTTAGAAGCGGCATAAATACCATCACCACCAAACTCCATGTACTTTTTTCTGAAATCAGCCCAAAGAATTCCTTTTTCTTCCCCAGTAAATTTTGCAGAGAATGTATAATAAGTGTAATAAAAACCGTCAGGTTCATATTGTCCTTTGAGAAGAGATGAATTACGTATTGTATTCTGGTAGGCTATTCCCATATCACGACGTAGTTGAATAAAATAATCGGCTCTTTCCATTTGAGCGAGCGCAACAGCAGCTGCGAGCTGGTTCATGCGAAAATTATAACCTATCTGTTCAAATCTTTCCCAATCAGGATTCTGCAGCAGGTCTCGATCAGTCCTCACTTTGCCCGATTCTGCAGTAAGTGTTTTAAAACCGAGCCCTCCGGTTTTCCGGATTTTGGTAGCTAGTATTTCATCATGACAAGTTACTATTCCACCATCTCCACAGGTTAATTGTTTAGAATTTTCGAAACTCCAGCTACCAGCATCACCAATAGTACCCGCAAGCCTTCCTTTATCATCTCTACCCATATGGCATTGAGCACAATCTTCAAGAACATAAAGATTATTCTTTTGGGCTATCTCCATAATACGTTTCATGTCACACACTCCACCATACATGTGTGTTACAAAGATTACTTTTGTTTTAGAGGTAATTTTTCTCTCAATATCATCTGGATCCATTAAAAATGTTTTTGGATCAGAATCAACATAAACTGGTGTGGCACCCGTATAATAAGGTGCTAATCCGCACATTAAAGGAGTTAATGCAGGTGTAAGTACTTCATCTCCAGGGCCACATCCCATAGCCAATAAAATGGCATGCAGCGTAGATGTTCCGGAATTAAATGCAATTGCATATGGCACCTCATAAGCTATTGCAAAATACTTTTCAAGTCTTGTAGTAAATGCACCATCGGCACCAGCTCGAAATCCTGTAGATAAAACTTCCTCCAGGTATTTTCTTTCGTTTCCTTCAAATCTCCAAGCAGGGTTAGACATAATTATTTGTTTAATTTAAAAATAATATTAGATTTTTTTTGAGAGTTGTCCTTCTTTCCATTCCTGGTTTCGAAACCAATTTACCAGATACAGATCTGGGTTTCTGATAAACAATTCATTAATATCTTTTCTGGGAGCAAGATTACCTGCCATTCTACGAATAGACGACAATAGCCAATAATCCTCCTCATAATCAAGTGTTAAACGCACCTTGAATGGTTGATTCAACTCTTCAGGTAAAACTGTACTTTTTAGCCCAGATAGTTTTTCCACATAATACCACATCATCTCAGTATCAGCTTCATCATCTAACCCCTGCGCTGCCCGGTTAATTATATTTGCAGTAAGCGAATATCCAACACTGGCTCCCCCAAAAGAAGAAGAAGCCGTAGGCCCAACCATATCATATCCACCATTGATTAAAAGTTCGATACTACGTTTAATTTCATCCCCATCAAAAAAAGGATCGTCAGCATCAACTGTGTGAAAATATTCTAATTTGAAAAATGAAACACAATCCGACCATCTTTTTAGCTTATTTTTTAAGGACCCGCGAAAACATTTTATTCCGGCGTCTTTTGCGATTTTTTCCAAGATATCGTCGCTTTTATCTGTACTTGTACAGATAATTGGATCAATATCAAAAGCGATTGCCCTATTAATGATATGTGTAATTACATTGACATCACCAAATGGTAATAAGCATTTAGCTGGCAGCCTTGATGATGAAGTTCTAACCGTAATTAATCCAGAAACATTCCCGTTCATAGCTAGTTTTAATATTTATTTTTTTTAAATTCCAGTAATTATTGTAATGCATTTACCAATAGATGCTAGTTGTTTTTCATATTCCTGATTAATAAACTCAGTAAAGTCATGCATTCAACTTTCCACATAGTGTGTCTGAAATATGATCGAATGATGATAGTTGTACTAAATCACATTGCCTGCCTTGCATAACTTTAACAGAATCATTGTCTCTTACTTTTCCGGGCTTGACTGAAAATTCAGTTGGCCCATATAAATAACATTTCATAAGTAGCAGTAAATCCTTAAATTCATTCAATTTACAATTTTCCTTCCAGTTTATCCAATGCAATCCAGAATCCTTCTCCGTTATTTTTGTGCCCCTGCCATATTTCAGGTATGAAATATGCATCCGGACATCCCTCATTCAGAATTTTACCAAGACGCTTATAATCCATATCACCCTCGCCTATCTGCAAACCTTCTCCGTTTACACCTTTTGCATCTCCCAGATGAAGATGTGCTGTGAAAGGGGCCATTCTGCGGGCAAATTCATAGAAATCTTTACCCATATGATTACAAGCGAGCATACTATGAGAAACATCAAAACACATCCTTATTCCGAATTTTGTACAGTAATGTTCGATCTCTTCTATCTCTACAAAAATATTCTGGTATCGCTGCCCTCCAAAATGCCAGGGAAAGGGTGCCATGGTTTGAGGGATGATCTCAACACCCTCTGTATCCAATGCCGCTAAGCTTTTTGCGAATTGCTCATAATAAGCGGGTGTATCCAACTTGGATATTGGCTTATCCATACTAAATCCGCCAATATTGGCAACAATCATCGGTTTTTTTTCCTTAGGGAAAAATTGCTTCAGTGACCGTGTAATATTGATCACCCTTTGTGTTTGCTCCATAGAATAAGCCCTGTAATCAGCATCGGGTGTGGCCAGGTCCATTAAATGGCTTTCTTTGAACAACTCCGGCGCATGTACCACAAATCCACAATTGTATTCTCCCTCTAAATAATCAGTCAGATCAAGATCCATGTCAGCATAAGACAGGTGAAATTCATAAAAATCCGGAGAGATCATCTTGTGATATTTCTGAAAGTCATGGTACCGAACCGGTACACCCCAGGGATGTTTAAATGAGTAAGTACGAGGTGTAACAACAGTATCATCCAGATCACTTTGAAAGAAAAAATCTTCAGACTGCATATCTCTTTTCAGTTGTTTCCCCAATAATACTTCATACTTATGCGGTGCAAGACCCTGTCCCGGACTAAGCACTTTGATATGTTCCGGCTTTAACACTGTACCTGCTTTGAGTGCTGTTGCTGCAACAAGACTTTTTCCCAGATTTTCTCGGTTGATCATTTCGCCCTGGCTTAACAGGCGGTTTTCACCACTGCCCAGTGCTTCTTCAATTTCCCTGATACCACTGATCAAGCTTTTAAATTCTGAAAACTCAAGACTGGCTGCATGATCCGGACCTTCCATCAAACGATCAAGCGTGAAATGCCTTTCTATAACACAGGCTCCTAACGCGACTGCTGCCATCGAAACAGCTGTTCCTCTTTCATGACCTGAATAGCCAACGAGTGGGTGAACTTTTTTAAGCGAATTCATCCACAGCAGATTGATATCCTGGAAAGGTGCAGGATAAGTACTGTTGCAATGCAATAAGACAAAATCAACTTTCCTTTTATTCAGGAAATCCACTGTGACCTGAACTTCAGCCGGTTTACTCATACCTGTGGAGAGGATCAAAGGCTTAGCTGTAGTAGCCAGTTTATCAAGTAACGGAAGATTGGTGAGATCTGCTGAAGCTACTTTATATGCAGCCACACCAAAGGATTCCAATACATCAACACTTCTGGCATCCCAGGGTGTACAGAGATAAAGTATCCCTTTTTCGGTACAATATGTCGCAATTTTTTTCTGTTCGTCTACGGTTAATTCGAAACGGTTAAGCAGATCAATTATATATTCAGTACCGAGATCTTCCCCTGATTTATCAAGGCTGCGCTTTCTGTATACCTGGTCCAGATGACGCATCTGGAACTTGGCACAATCAGCACCCATTTCAATAGCCTTATCTACCATTTCGATGGCCCGTTCAAAACTTCCATTATGATTATTACCTATTTCGGCAATAACAAAACTTCTTTTTCCACCTATTTCAAATTTGCCAATCCGCATGTGCAAGTATTTTTAAATTTATTTTTTTTCACGTACCGACCAGGCCTGTAATCCTTTTTCCTCAAACCGGAATGGTCTGACCTTTTTACCAATGTTTTCAAGAGCACTGATCAACCCATGTTTATTCGCGGCGGGTACAAAAAAGAGAAAGAACCCACCACCACCAGCTCCCAGCAATTTGCCACCTAACGCACCGTTTGCAATAGCCGTATCATAAATATTATCAAGTTGCCCGTTTGATATTCGTTTGCTGAATTGTCTTTTAAGGTGCCATGCTTTATCGAGAGACCTGCCGAAATCAAGCAGGTGACCACGCAATAATTGATTTCGCATATGGTAGGTAAGTTCCACATTTTGATTAACCAATGCACGGATATCATGTTTACTCATTTCCTTTTTCTGGTCATGATGTACATCCCCAGAATCATGTATGGTTCCTGAGTCGCAAAGTACAAGGGACTCTTCCAGCTCCAGGATAGTCTCCGGATCAATCCGTAATGGCTGTATGATATTCTGTTCAATTTTGAACTCCATAAAATTAAACCCGCCAAAAATGGTCGCATATTGATCCTGCCAGCCACCGGCAATATCCAGATACAGTCTTTCTGCCTGATAAGCCAGTTCAGCCATTTCATACAGATCCCATTTATCAGTTCTAAACTGGTTAAAACACCCCAGTATTGACGCCGCGACAACTGCCGACCCTCCCAAACCGGAGCGCATCGGAAAATCCGAATGCAGAAATAATTCAAACCCATATTCAGGATGAATAATTTTAACAATCGCAAGTATAAGTTTAAAATTACCTGGATTTTCAAGTGCTGTTTTCAGATCCGGCGCATGAAATGATTCATTAAGATCCAATGAATGAATCATAACCTCTTTATCGTCTCTCAAACATAAAGTTGCATGGCTGTGCAGAGAGATCGTCGCGTTGATAACCGCCCCGTCAGATTCCCGAAAATAATGTGTAAGATCGGAGCCGCCTCCGCCAAAACTGACCCTCACAGGTGATTTTGCCCTGGCATATACCCTCTCTTCCCTTGCAATAGGCAGGTGATAACGGGTTACAATATCCACCAGTTTTCTTTGCTTGTCAAGCAACGGTATAAAACGAATGCTGTTATCCAGTTGCTTTAATATCATTTCTCTCGGCGTAGATGGATCTGCCCAGATAAAATTCTTATTCGCATAGAAAGAAATGGATTCTTCCATTGAGGCACCATCAATCAACTTTGTACGGATATCTCCATCTGTTACAAGGCCAACTACAGCTCCTGTCTCATCTGTGGTAATGATAAATCCCTGCTTATTTTCACTAATTTTGTTAAGTGCTTCTTTCAATGATTCCCTTTCGGATATAAGAAATGACGCAGTGACCACTTAGTAGAAATTTATTGTCTGTTGTAAATAATTTTGATAAAAAGTATTCATCTGTTAAAGTCAATGACCTATCTCGCTCTTCAATACTTTTGATGTTTCTCCCTGATCAACTATTTTACCATATTCCAGTTTGAATACACGATCACAATGTTCCACAGTTGAGAGTCGGTGTGCAATAATTATAATCGTTTTGAAGCCGTGCAACTTACGAATGGCCTCCATGACACTTTTCTCAGTTGAATTATCCAATGAACTGGTAGCTTCATCTAGGACCAGTACAGAAGGATCATGATATAAAGCGCGTGCTATACCGATCCGCTGCCTTTGACCTCCCGAAAGGCGAACGCCCCGCTCACCCACAACTGTATCCAACCCATTAGGCAGGCTTTTTACAAAATCGCTTAACTGTGCTGAAACAAGTGCCTTTTCGATAGCATTATCATCAATATTCTCGGGAGAAATACCAAATGCTATATTTCTTCGCAAGGTGTCATCTGTCAGATAGATAGATTGTGGAACATACCCGATTTTATCCTGCCAGCCTCTAAGATTCGTTCTTATATCTTGCCCATCAATTTCAACATCACCACTTGTTGGTGTAAGTAGCCCAAGTATAATATCCACTAAAGTACTTTTACCGGCGCCCGTTGTACCTACAAAACCAATGGTCGATCCATGTGGTACAGAAAGACTTACACCCCTTAATGACTCTGTTGAGGCAGTTTCATATTTGAAATGAACGTCTTTCAAGGTTATATCCTTTTTAAAAGATACAACATCCTTGCTAACGGCCGAATTCAGAACAACTTCTTTATCGAAACTGGAAAGTTCATTATATAGAATCTCTACTGCCGGCTGGGCATAACGAACACTTTGTGCAGCAGCCATAATACGGTTTAACGATGGTATCATTCTGAATGCAGCTGCCGCAAAAAGTCCTAATGTTGTTATAACCTGTTCCAAAGGGTTACCCCTGTAAATCATGATGATAACTAACCCTGCCATACCCATAACAGCAAGTGTCTCTATCCAAAGTCTTGGCAAAACCTGTAAAGCCTGTTGCCGCTGACTTACAGTAGCACTACCCTGATTATGTATATAATACTGATTAATAAAATCATTCTCTCTACCCAATAGTTTGACATCTTTAACTCCTCCCAATCCTTGTTGCAAGTGCTGTATTCGCATACCCTCATGATATTGGTAATCTCTGCCCCATTGCAACAGTCTCTTACTTGTAAATCGCTGGAATATTCCAGCCGATAACCCAAGGAAAACAATAATTATAAGAGTCCCAAATGGTTCCATAAAAATAAGGAACCCGAGTATTCCTATAAAGGTGAATGCCTCTGTAAGGCTCGTTAAAAGCGCCATCAGTCCGCCTGTCATTTGCGCAACCATTGATGTGGCATTACGAATGAGATGAGCTGAGTTTTTTTGCAAATGAAAACTATAGGGAAGGTTTAAATACCCGGAGAATAGTTTTTGAGAGAAGTGAGATTGCAAGCCATATATAAATTTAGATTGTTTCCATGCCATTAAAGCGAGGAATATCATCTTACAGAAGTATACTCCAACAAGAAGAAGCATAAATCCAATCAGTAATCTTTCCTGTGAGGGATTGCCCAGGTAAGCCAGCAAAGGCCTGACAGAAGGAAAACGTGCTCCAAGGTCTCCTTGTGACATAATTGTAAGTGCGGGAATCAGCAACCCTACACTAAGCGTTTCAAGGATCATACTGACAAACAAAAAAATCAGTTGGATAACCCCTGCAGTCCGTTGTTCTTTTGTGAGTAAAAGGTTGAGCTTTTTAACTATATTCATTTATGTTCAATTCAATTAAACTTTTTGCAAAGGTCTGTTGACTTTAAAGAGAAGAGGCGATTTTTCCAATAATTCTCCTTATCAGAAGTACGAGTATGGTAAGAAACCCTCCTAAAAAACATCCCAGGACTAGCGCATTTCGTTTACTCATTTTAGTCTTTTTCAGGGGCAATACCGGCCGGTCAATCACCTGTATCAGAGGTGTTTCTTTCATTAAAGACATTTTGGCCAACTCCAGATTTTGCACCAATTGAGTCAGTATAGCCGTATTTGCCTGAACATCTATCTGCTTTTTGGCGGGTGCTGCACGTTTTTGATTCATCGCAGGATTCAGGTTGTAAATATTGTCATTTAAAACTGCCACTCCTGTTATAGCGCTATTAAGTTCGTTTCTTACCGAATCAGTTTGTCTTTGAAGAACAGTAACGTTTTGTGAATATTTTTTTGTTTTTGTTAAAACATAAAAATCAGAAACCACTGCTGCCAGTGATTCAGCAAAGATTTTGGAAAATAATTCATTCCTCGTTTTAACCTCAATAAGGCTGATACTGGTTTTTTTATCACGGGGGCTTACTGCGAGATTCTCTCCAATAAAATCGTTGTAGATAACGCCCAAAACGCTGTCCTGCAATAAGGTAAACCGCGATCTGTCCGGGTTAACCGGGTAATGCAGATTTCGCAGGTATTGATCCTTTTCCCAAGACTCTCTCCATCCCATGAATTCAATATAATATTCAGCTAGGGAAAGTGTTCTGCCTTTAATGGTAATCGGATTAAGAAGGGTCTTTTCAACCAATGAACGAGACTTCATCAGTTCCAGCAGATTTGCTGAACTAAACATGCCACCAGCACCAGCACCACCAACATCAAAACCCAATTGACTGGCCAATCCCATCGCTCCGCCTACACCACCCCCTTTATCTTCTTCCAGTGCAAAACTGAGGGTAGCGGTATAAAGGGGTTTATTGAAGTATGCATAAACAAACCCAGCTATCCCTCCTAATAGACCAAAGCTCAGAATGAGCAGCCATTTAGACCATAAATATGTACCCCATTCTTTAAGCTGAAGAATCAATTCCCTAGGGGAAACTTCGTCTTTTATTTTTTCCTGCATGAAGTCATATTAATATTCCAACAAATAATGTGTAAGAAACAATAGTCACTATCCGCTGAGAGTAAAAGTTCCATTGCCGGTAGCATACAAAAATTGATTTTTTGACTCCGGCATGAGGGGCATCCCCCTTATACCTTGCGGTATTTAAGTTTAGCTCTTTGTACTTCTTCAATATCCAGTATCTCTGTTTTTTTATACGTAAGTGCTTTATTCACTGCCACCAGATCACGAGTCAGTTTGCTTAAACCATTAGGCTCAAGTGATGCAGCATGATCAGTTCCCTTCCAAGTTCTATCCATTGTAAAATGCCTCTCGATCCATTCTGCACCTAATAGATAGGCTGCAATATCGATGGCAATACCTAAGTGATGACCGGAAAATCCAATGGATTTAACTCTTCCCTGATATAATTCCTTGAGTCTGGTTATTTCAAGCAGGCAAATATCTTCAAACGGCACGGGGTAGCCGGAAGTACAGGAATATAAAACAACACGTGATTGGGAGGATCCGGTCTGTTCAAAAAAGGCAATTACCTCTTCCACTTCGTTTTTGGTTGTCATACCGGTAGAAATATGCACTTCTCCGCTATATTCATCTCTTAAAATCTGCAATAACTTGTAATTATTATTACAGGCAGATGGCACTTTAATCAAAGATGGATTGAGTTCTACAATTTCTCTTGCTGAAATCTCATCCCATACTGAAGTGGAATAGATGATGCCGTGATCTTCACAGATTTTTTTAAGATCCGCGTGTTGTTGTTTATTAAATTCAAGAAACTCACGATGCTCCCCATAAGTGGCCCCGTAAGCATTCATTGGATTAGGATGCGGGGCATCATACTGTTCCGGTGTCAATAACTGCTTGTTATTTCTCTTTTGAAATTTAGCCACCGTTGCTCCGCAATCTTTGGCTTTCAGAATCAACTCTTTAGCGATAGCAAAGTCCCCTTTATGATTACAACCTATTTCCGCAATTACTTGTGCTTTTTCCATACTTTTTACAAATTATTTAGACAATAAAAAATGCTATTTTATAAACCAAACCCAATACACTATTAATATTTCGTCAAATAAAAAACGGGACACTTACTTATGAGACGCCTTTCAAGGATTCCGTGATTATCATAGTCGCAGGATAGCTATTACAACTCCTGCCAAACTTGCCAAAGCACTTGAAATCCCAATTATCTCCCCAGTACTCATATTTTTCTTCTCAGACCGCTTAGGCACTACCAATTCACTTCCGGGCAATACTTTCGGATAAAATTTGAAAAATAAAAAATGCTTTGTCGTAGCTGCTTTACCATTGGCATATACCACATACGTTTTTCTTCGCCAAGCATCACCACTAAAACCTCCCGCATCGGAAATATAATCTTTAAAACTGCTCTTTCGCCGGTAGGGTACCTGGGTTGTCATTAATACAGCCCCACTCATTTTAACTTGACCATCAAATTTTGGAATCACCAATTCGTCTTTTGCCCGTACAATTAAATCCTCAATAGAACCTGGGGAAGAGAGAATCATGGGGATATCCAATGGTATTTGATCATAGTCGCGGGTAATATCTTCAAGCAGCATTTGTTTACTAGTCACAGCAGTATCTTTTGTGTTCCTTTCCGCCTTACGGGCCACTTCCTTGGACTTTGCTCTTTCTTCCTCAGTCTTATATCGTTTCAGGTAAGCTCCTTCTGGATAAGCATCCGGCGTATACCCTCCTGCCCTTATCAAGATATCACTCACCCGCTCATTACGGTTGTTCAGAGCATAAGGACCCGGGTATTGTACCTGTCCAACCACCGTAATCGTTTCTGGTATGGTATACCCGGCTTTTCGACGTATAGTGATGACATCATACGGCTGCAGGATGGTATTTGCGGCAGCAGACCCTAAGTCCCCGGCAATTTCTATATTGATTATGGTACTGGCCCGGTTGTCAGTAGCAGAAATAGAATCACGTTTGATCAATCTCGCAATCTCAATGTTTTTAAAAGCAGCATCAGTAAACCCACCGGCCTGTAAGATCAGATCCTTCAAACTCAAATGCTCAACATATTCATATTGGCCAGGCAAACGCACTTCACCCTGGATCGTCACCTTAAATGAATCACGCAGATCCAGTACCGAACTGATCAGCACTTCATCTTCGCGTTGCAACAATAAATTGTGCTGCGGATCATTGGCCAGGGCCTTTTTAATATCAAAAGAAGCTATGGAACGAGTGAGATCTTCTTCTAAGCGGAGTATTTGCCCCCTACCGGTAAAGGCATCTTCTTTTAAACCATCTGCTTTTCGGATCAGATCGGCCACTTTCAATCCCTGGCCCAGAGAATACACGTCCGGACGGAAAACAGCACCAGAGATACGCACCCTGTTTTCGAAGCGATTCAAGATTTTAGAGACCACAAATACATCGCCGGTTTGCGGATGATAGTTATTATACGCAGCTGCTTCCAGGTCTGCCAGTTTTCTTTGCTTTTCGCTGCGCTGGAACAGTTTTACTGATGCCCGGTAAGCAGTATCCGTAAAACCAGAAGCAAAAGTCAGGATCTGCTGAAAACTTTCACCGGGCAGCACTTCAAAATAGCCTGGTCGTTTAACCTGTCCCAGCAATTCCACGCGGGTTTGATAGGCGGGTATACGGATCACATCATTGTCCTTTAATCCAATATTATCTGATTGATCCCCATGCAACAATAAGCGATACAAATCGATCTTACGAAGCAGTTTATTATCGCGCACCAGTTCTATTTCCCGAAAACTGCCAAAAGTTGTTGGCCCACCGGCAACATACAAAGCATTGAACACGGTAGACAGGGAAGAAAGCGTATACGTACCCGGTCGGTTAGCTCCGATGATCAGTACCTTGATACTGCGGATCTTGCTTAAGGTAACCGATAGCTTAGCTCCGCCCGATCTCAAGTAACCATATACCGTATTACCCATTAAAGTTTTGATCTTCTGTGTAGCGGCTTCAATGGTCAAACCCGCTACTTTCACCTGCCCTACATTGGGTATATTGATATAGCCTTCTGCCGATACCAGCAAATCACCTTCGTATTGTTGTATTCCGTACACAGAAACCAGAATCTGGTCATCCGGCCCCAACACATAATTTAGTGGAGTAGCCAGTTTCATATTGGGTTCAAAACTGGGAGAGAATGAAGTATATAATTCAGAACCAAAAATAAGGGGATCGATTAAGGGTTTTGGAGGTTGCTCGTAGTATTTTGCGGTATTCAGGGAATCTGAACTATTGTCCTGTTTTTCAGCAGAATTTCGATCCGTTTTCAACTTTCCTACCCCCTCTTTACCTAGAGTTGTTGCCATTTCTAAACGTTTTTTCAGTTTGGCAAATTCTACAGCCGACATTCCTTTAGCCAATGCTCCTTGCTCTGCCTGGTCAATTGTCATACCAGAACTGGTTAATTGGGACTTAAATTTCGCAATATCCGCATCACTCAACTGATCAACCCGAACCTGGCTAAGGTCCTTACCTTTCAACAGATCCTGGGCAGGGAGGGAGAGGGTGGTAGTTAGAGAGATTAGGAGGAACAGTATTGCTTTGGAAATTCTATTCATGATTGATGGCATTTGGCGGTTGGCATTTGGCGGTTGGCAGTTGGCGGTTGGCATTTGGCAGGTTTGTTTTGGCTAAATGCTAACCAGCCAAATGCTAAATGCCCCTCTACTCTTTTAGCTTTTCTTTATAAGCGTTTATTCTTTTTTGTAAACTATGTAACTCATTTAAAACAGTTTCATACGATTCCTGGGAAATATATAATACCCTTTTCGAGATTTCTATTTGGGTTTCTAACTCAAAAGAAGAACCTAATGCAATCTCCAGGAACCGGGAAAATTCCAGGTTGGTTCTTCGGCTACACCCTTCTGCGATATTCGAAGGAATGGAAACAGCGGAACGGTTCATTTGAGAACAAAGTCCATATTTCTCATGAGCAGGAAATAAAGACGTAAGGTCATACACGGCTTTAGCCATTACAACCGATTCCGACCATATCTCAAGTTTCCGAAAATCCCTCATATTGATAAAGGTATTTATCTATCGAAACACCCATTACAAAATGCTGCACCCAATAAGCCAATTGCCAAATGCCAACCGCCAAATGCTGTTAGCTAGCTAGCAAATCAATCACCATCCCCATATCCTGCAAATGCTCCTTGCGGAACTCTGCGGGGGTAAACAAAGCTACCCTGATTTTTTTGCCAATCAGGGGTTCTGCTTTATCGATGAGTTTGTGAAGATAGGTTTTGTCGATATCTCCTACTATGACCAAATCAATAAAGCTGGAGTTTTTACCCAGGGCCAGGTCGCCGGTGAGGAAGACTTTATCCAGTTGCCCCAGCTTGGCGATCACCTGTTCAATGATCTGGTCAAGACCTACATGTCGCAGGATGATATTACGCAGGGGAGTGAACAGGGGGTGACTTGTATTAACGGAATAGTGTTTTACTTTGGCCTGGGCGTCGGCATCCTGCATTTGGATAAGGTGCATGTCCTGCAGTTTGTTCAGCTCCAGGCGAACGGTATTGCTGCTAACCCCCAATTCTTTTTCCAGACCGCGCAGGTACACTTTACTGGCGGGGTTGAGAAAGAGCTTGGTTAATAACCGAACCCTGATTTTACCGGAAAAAAGTTGATCTAAAATCAAAAAAGGGGATTAAAGTGCCAGCCTACTGACGGCTTCGCCACCCTGACCCCCAGATGAGGGAGCAGAATGAGTTATTATTGAGTAGCTAAGCTAATGTAATTTTTATTAATCCCTACTACAATTAGCCTGCTTTTTTACTACATCATTTTACTGTTTCAACATTGTCATTTTACAGCATAGCCTGTTTTTTACTGATGGCAAGGAATTGATTATCAGCAATAAAACAGGTATTCCGCAGACACGGTTGTCAGCCATGCAGGTAACATGATATACTAAATTGACATTTTGAACTAACATCCGGCGGGGGAACTGTTGGATGCGGTGCAAATATAGGGGCGGGGGATTAGTTAAAAAAAGAAACTGGTGACTTTTTAGAAGATTGATAATCATGGGGAAGGAGGTTAATGAGAGAATGATAGAATGATAGGATGATAGAATGATTTTTGGGGGGCAGTCTTCCGCTTTCAGCTGGATCTTCGCTTCGCTAGGATTTAGCAAATCTGTAATAATTGGGTAGATAGTTATTAGCGAGTTCATATTGAGGCTCGTGGCATTTGGCATTTGGCAATTGGCATTTAGCATTTGGCAATTGGCTCTTGGCATTTGGCATTTGGCATTTGGCTTCTAACGCCTGCCTGCGGCATGCGATTGGATCAATTTATGCTTGGGGCGCCTGCATTCAGATGTGAGCAGGATTAAATCATTCACTCATTCTATCATACACTCATTCACTCATTGAATTTGGCGCATTGGTGCACCTGCCTGCCGGCAGGCAGGTTAGCGCATTGGCGGATTGACAATTGCCCATTCACCATTGCCCATTCGCGCATTCACTCATCTACTCATTGTTAAGGCTTCCGTCATTTCGATCCCGCCTTTGGCGGGATCGAAATCTTATGAAGCGAGTAGTTGTATGATTCAAAGTGTCCATAACGCTAACCAGTTCTCATAAACGCATGCCGCCGCAGGTTGCGTTCCCCAAAAGCCAAACCTGACTGCCGTCAGGCAGGTGCCAACAAGCCAAATGCTAATGGCCCATTTAACAGGCAAAAGCCCCGTTTCCAGGGCTTTTGCGGTCAGATCCGTTTTTTGAACCATTTTTTCAACACCAGGGTCAGCAGGAAACTAACCAGAGTACCGCAGGCTGCGAGCAGGCAGGTACGTACGATATCTTCTGCCGCGATGGCTTTGCAGAACCCGGCAAAACTGCCACCCAGGGTGATGAACAGGGTGGATCGATGGTTATGAAAGGGCGCTGCCATCGGCACCTCCTTTTGCGGATGGTTTTTGCGGGGTCTCCGCTTCCTCCTCTCCCTGCACGGTCAACTGGCTGACAACCGAGGCCACGGTGCCCGCGGTAAACAGGTAACCAGCTACCGTTGTAACCATAGCAGGTAATAACACTGGTGCCGTAAGCAAGGCCGTAGCCAACCCTACCACAACCAGGCTGATATTACGCAACCGGGAGAAAAACGAGGGGGTCCTTGACCTGACCCTCTTCATGAGCTGTTTCATAAACGCATGTTTGGTCCAGCCGAAGGCCGGATAGTGATAAATACGGATTCATTTTGCTGAACAGCTTGCTCCACCAGTTCCATAACTGCCTTACAGGCTTTTCGGGAAAAGATACCCTGCCCGATACCTGTTATTTTGGTAACAGGTGCAATACAGCCCTTTAGTTCCTTCAGTGCATGGTTGGCCGGGTGCATAAGGATCAGCTCGCGCCCAGGAACATCGGTCAGATGCAGGTGCCATTGGAACTTAGCGCTATATCTTTTCAGAACAGGGTACCTTCCTTCTGGTATACAGGATACCTGTGGACAATTGTGCACCCAGGGTAATTCAATGGTGTAACAGATGAACTGATCCGTTCCGCTCAGCACACCATGGGTTCCCTGTTGGTGGTAGCTCCTTACCAGGAACAGTTCCATGGGTTACGGGGTCAGCGTAACCAGGCCTGTATAGGTACTGTCCGAGCTTTTTTTGCCATCGATGCTCATGAAAGCGATCCAGGTCTCCACTGCTTTACCGGCAAACACACTGGTATCGAGTGTTTGGGTAAGCCCGCTGCGCATCGCCCCGGCGGCTGTATACACAGATCGCTGGGTTTCGGCACAGAATGCTACCAACAGAACAATATCGGTAGCTGCCGCTTTCCCCACACCGGCATTATCGTCCCAGTCGAACTTTACCTTGTTACCTGCAACCGCCACGGCTTTGGGGTTGGAGGCTCCGGGAAGTACGCCCAGGCTTACCTGTGCCAGTGAAAAGTCGATACTAAAGGGGGATGCATTGCCCACAACCGCTTTCTGGAGATTGTAGGAAACTGCGGCATTATACCCCGACACATTGGAAGCAAAAGAACCGAAACTGATACTCAGCAGGTCAGCCATACCCGAAAGGAACCCGATGGCCAGCTTGAATTTCTCCTGCTGGTCCAGCTGTGCCTGCGTGGATGCTTTGGTCCTCTTGCCGGGCAGACTACGCATCACCGATCTACCCTTCCAGTTGGTACCTATCACACTTCCTGTTTTTCCAGAGAATCCACCCAGGATCCCCTTGTAAAAAGTTGCCATAACTAACTCTTTTAAAAAATGAATAATTGGTTTACTTCCCGCTGCAGACGGGCCACTAGTGGTTTGTTAACGGAACAAAACTATCCTGGCAAATGCATGGGAAAGGGTAGTAAGGGTAGTAGTACCTTTGGTAGAGAATTGTATACCAGGGATTTGTGTGTTGAAATTTGTTTGAGCGTATTAGTCTCCCGCTTTCAGCGGGATCTTCGCTACTATTTGGCTTATTTTGGGGTAATTGGGTATGGCAGTTTCTGATCAGGTTATTATGAGGATACCCGGCATTTACCCTTGGGCCCCCATCCTCAATACACGAGCAGGATCAAATCATTCACTCATTCTATCATCCACTCATTCACTCATTTGCTTTTGGCGCACCTGCCTGCCGGCAGGCAGGTTGGCGGATAGCGGATTGACAATTGCCCACTCACCATTCACGATTGACGATCCACTCATTCACCTCCCGCCTCGTCCTTCCTTCTTTATTGCTTCGTTATTCGTTCGCTTCCGCTATACCTTTTTGCTACCCTTTTACTACCTGTTCTTCGCCCTTTCTTCGCTTTTTACACTCATTTACTGGCTGCGGAGCGAAGAAAAGGCGAAGCGGAGGCGAACAAAATATGGATTGAGTAAAAGACAACAAGAAATGTCTTGTAATGAAAAAACTTTATAGTTTTAGAAATATAGTGTTGTATAGGTTTCACTTTACAAAGACCGTGATTGGTAAGTTTTAGCAGTGAATGGGCAATTGTGAGTGGTGAATAGTTAGTAGGCAATCCCAATTTACCCAATCGCATGCACAGGCGGGCGTTAGAAGCCGAATGCCAAATTCCGAGTGCCCTCAATATAAACTCGGAAACAACTAATTAACCAGCTACCTCAAATCAGCCAACCTGCCTGCCGGCAGGCAGGTGCGCCAATGCACTAATCCGCCAATACGCCAATTTTCGAAAAATAGAGTATTTACCACCAATAATCGAGTATTTCCCACCTTTTAGTTCCCATAAATGCGCCCTAGTTTCACACTCAAATCCGGTATACTATGTTACCTGCACTTTACCAACTGGCCCGACAACTGTATCAGGACCTCCGGCCAGAACAATTGATAGAGGGAAATAGTGAAACAGCAACTGAAAAAAAGGCGGCGGTTGTATTAGCCAATCACCTGCTGATTGATTTCCTGGAACAGCATGCCACTGCCAGCTCGAAAAAGGGCCAGGCATTATGTGTGCAAACGACAGCAACTTACTGTGTGCACCTCTCCGATCTGCTGAGCGAATTCAGGCAGCAGTTGCAGGATACCGGGATACGCGGCAAGGACCTGTCGGCTCATGGGTTGTTTTATGAGGGTCTGCAAAAAAGCATATTGGGATTATTGGCGCTGGTTCAGAATGGGTTTGGTAAGAACCTGGATCCTGGGTTACGTATGCCTGTATGTTTACAGGAAACCATCCGCCCCATATTCAGGGAACAAATGGCCCGGTTAGCGCAAAACGAGGAAACAGCCACCGATCATCGTCTTACCAGCCTGCTGTGTGATCAGTTACGAATGCATACCGACAATCCAAACCTTAGCTATAAAACCCATGATTACCTGCAACAATTACTCTACCAGCTGTTATTACCCGAACATAACAGTATGGAGGCCCGGATCAAACTGCTGATCCGGTATAATTTTAATGATCCCGCCTGGATAGACCATCTGATCCATTATTGGACAGCAAAAAGAGAGTTGCTGAGTACTACTGAAGAAAAGGCCGCGTTCTGGAGAAATAGTCAGCTAGAACTGACCAGGCTGCAACCCGTGCATGACCGGGCCTTGCACCCTGAGCAGAAGAGCTGCAAGGAACTACTACTGGAAGCCATAGCCCTGGAGGAAATCACCAACGATGATCTGTTGTCCGAATCACCGGCAGACAGGGACAAACCCTTCGAAACCACCCTATCCGTATCGCAACTGGGCCTGTTTCTCCGTTTACAGGTAGATACCCAGATCCTGCAGACCAGCAATAAAAATGAACTAATCCGTCAAACAGCCAGTCGCTACCGAACCAACCGCACCACCCAGATCTCACCTGAAAATCTGCACAAGAAATTCTACACCTGTGATCCAGCTGCTATTTCGATCATGCGGGTGCATTTGGTGAATATGATGAATTGGTTGAAGAAATATGGGTGAGAGGCGGGTTGGCGGGTTGGCGCATTAGCGCATTAGCGCATTGGCGTATTGGGTTATTAGGAGTAGTTTGGGGGAGAAGTTGTTTGATTGGTAAGCGGTTGGCACCTGCCTGACGGCAGTCAGGTTTAGCATTTGAGGCATTTACGGATTGACAATTGCCCATTCACCATTCACTACTCACTACCTATCAATCTGGTTCCTGTCATTTCGATCCCGCCATCGGCGGGAGAGAAATCTCATGAAGTGACTAGTAATAGGATTCGAAGCTGCTACTTATTTGCAGGTATCCCGAATGTGCATTAGCGGGAAATTCTATGTTTATAAGTACTTACGTCATGAGATCTCTCGTCGCCGAGGCGGTGTCGAAATGACGGGTGCCATAGCAAATGAGCGAATGTCGAAACCCCGAAAAATTCGCATGCCGAAGGCAGGCTTCCCAAAAGCTAATGCACCCAAATAACCTCGCCAACAAATACTTAATCAATCACCCCTAAATTAGCCAATGCGCTAACCCGCCAATGCGCCAATACGCTAATACGCCTCCTCTCCTATTCCCACTCCACATCCTTCACTTCCTCATATACCCTTGCAATACCTTGCTCCAAACCAATAGAAGCTTTCCAACCCAGATTGGTCAGTTTGGATACATCCATCAGTTTGCGGGGGGTGCCGTCGGGGCGGGATGGGTCGAGGATGATGTTGCCTTGGTAACCCACGATCTTCTGGATCAGTTGGGCCAGTTCGAGGATACTGATATCTGTGCCCATACCTACGTTCACGAGACCTTGTTCATGGTAGTGATTCATGAGGAAGAGACAGGCGTCGGCCAGGTCATCTACGTGCAGGAATTCACGCAGCGGGGTACCAGAACCCCAGAGCAATACTTCGGGTAGTTGTTTCCTTTTGGCCGTAATGAATTTGCGCAACAGGGCCGGCAACACATGCGACTTCTCCAGGTCATAATTATCATTTGGACCATACAGGTTGGTAGGCATGGCAGAGATAAAATTGCATCCGTATTGCGCCCGGTAAGCATCACACAATTCAATACCCGCTATTTTGGCAATGGCATAAGGTTGATTGGTCTGCTCCAGATATCCAGACAACAGGTATTCTTCTTTCAAAGGCTGGGGCGCCAGCTTGGGATAGATACAGGAAGATCCCAGGAACAATAATTTGGTTACCCTATGTACATAAGAAGCATGAATGATATTGCTTTCTATCATCAGGTTCTCATAAATAAATTCCGCCCGGTAGGTATTATTGGCCACAATGCCTCCCACTTTGGCTGCTGCCAGGAACACATGATCCGGTTTCTCCGCCGCGAAAAAATCATTCACCGCCTGCTGGTTTCGGAGATCCAGTTCCTGAGAGGTACGGGTAATGATATTACTATATCCCTCGGCCCGAAGTTTCCGTTCAATAGCACTTCCTACCATTCCTCGGTGGCCGGCGATGTAGATTTTAGATTGTTTTTCCATGTGTTGGGGCTTTGGTCTTTAGTCTTTGGTCTTTGGTCTTTGGGGAGGAGTATCTGTTAGATGCTTGAGGTTTGTGGGCCAATTGAGCAATCATTTTATAGTATTATACTATTCTTTAAGGCATTCATTCGTTTTTGAATGACGTGTAACTCCTGTAACAAACTTGCATATTGATCAATATTTATGTAAGTAATCATATAGCTGACTTCTATTTGAGTTTCCAGTTCAAAGGAAGACCCTAGCGCTATTTCCAGAAACCTGGAAAAATCAGCTGAGGTCTTGCGGCTGCAGCCTTCGGCGATATTAGATGGCATTGAGACTGCACAACGATTCATTTGAGAAACAAGTCCATATTGCTCTTTTTGAGGAAATGTATTGGTAATGTCATACACTTTTTTTACAAATAAGAGTGCCTGCACCCAAATATCCAGCTTTCTAAAATCACGCATACAAGAGAGAATTCATTCTCTCCAATTTACAAAACCAGTTAACCCTTACTATGCGGCTTCTACGCAAAAAACTCACTAATTTAACCTATCACCCTGTCGCAATCATAGCGTTCAGTTCAAAAATCCCAATCCTCGGAAGATCATCCCCCTCTTAACCAACCAAAGACTAAAGACCAAAGACCAAATCGCAGCGAAGCGAAGATCCCGCTGAAAGCGGGAGACCAACCCGTTATACCTATGGGAAACAGAAGTTCAATTTTGGTAATCCAAATCATTCAGCATCTCCTTACTAAAGGGGAAATGGGATCTCATTCAGATCATCTACTCATTCCCTATTCTAATAAAACACTACTAACCTGCGTGAGATTCCTCACCGCCGGGGGCGGAATCGGAATGACGGACTTCGTAGCTTACTCGCCAACCCGCCAACCTGCCTACCGCAGGCAGGTGCGCCCTACTCAAACTCGTTTTTAATATCAAATCCATTCCTCTTCAAAAACTCATCTTTCTCAAATAACCGGATATCGCTGGCGACCATTTCGGTGACCATTTCGGCGAGGGTGTATTTGGGTTCCCAGCCGAGTTTTTGTTTGGCTTTGGAGGGGTCGCCGATCAGGAGGTCCACTTCGGTGGGGCGGTAATAGCGGGGATCCACTTTTACCACTATCTGGCCGGTGGGAACCTGGTATTTACCTGTGCAGGCGACCACTTTGGCCACTTCGTTCTCTTCTGTTCCTTCAAAAGCCAGTTCGACGCCGATCTCGGCAAATGCCATTTTCACAAAATCCCGGATGGGAGTGGTGATGCCGGTGGCCAGGACAAAATCTTCAGGAACATCCTGTTGCAGGATGCGCCACATACCTTCTACATAGTCTTTGGCATGGCCCCAGTCGCGTTTGGCATCCAGGTTACCCAGGTAAAGGGTATCCTGTAACCCAAGTGCAATTTTGGCTACGGCGCGGGTGATCTTACGGGTAACAAAGGTTTCACCACGAAGCGGTGATTCATGGTTAAACAGGATACCATTGCAGGCGAACATACCATAGGCTTCCCGGTAGTTCACCGTGATCCAGTACGCATAGAGTTTGGCTACTGCATAAGGGGAACGGGGATAAAAAGGCGTCGTTTCCTTTTGGGGTACTTCCTGAACAAGGCCATATAATTCAGATGTGGAAGCCTGGTATATCTTGGTTTTTTGGATCAACCCCAATAAACGAACGGCTTCGAGGATGCGGAGGGTGCCGATACCATCTGCATCAGCAGTATATTCAGGGGTCTCAAAACTCACTTTTACATGGCTCATTGCGGCGAGATTATAGATCTCATCCGGCTGCACTTCCTGTATGATACGGATCAGGTTTGTAGAGTCTGTCAGGTCGCCATAATGCAAAAAAAGATGCCGGTGCGGGATATGGGGGTCCTGGTAAAAGGGGTCGATCCGTTCTGTATTGATCAGGGATGTCCTGCGTTTGATGCCATGAACTTCATACCCCTTTTTCAATAATAATTCTGCCAAATATGCGCCATCCTGGCCTGTTATACCTGTAACAAGGGCTTTTTTCATCTTTTAAAATTAGTAGTAAAAATACACCTTTTCTCAACTTCTATCCCGCAATCAGTTCCCGGCAAAGTCACATTGATGAATTTCATAAACACCTGGGGCTGGTGTTCAGGTAATAGGGCAAACGTTTCAATACCTTATTCTCCTAAATTTTTATTACCTAAGCTAGGAATAAATTTCATTTCACAGATGGCATACATCAGGAAAATTGAGCTCAATCCCTATTAAATATACGCCTTGCCCAACAGTATTATGATAGCTTCTAAGCATGCATCAACAGAAAATATTCTTTTCAACCAGTTCGCAGATGATGTGACCAATCAGAATATGGCTTTCCTGAATACGGGGAGTATCGGTGGAAGGAACATTGATCAACATATCGCTTACTTCCTTCATTGCCCCGCCCGTATTACCAGTAAACCCCACCGTTAATATTCCAAGTTCATGAGCTTTAAGAAATGCGTTAACTATATTTTTGGAATTCCCTGACGTACTTAGCCCGATCAATATATCGCCACTATTACCAACTCCTTCAATCAATCTTGAATAAATAACATCATAGCTATAATCATTGGCTACCGCTGTAAGGTAGGATGTATTACAATGTAACGCCTCGGAAGGCAGCGCTTTTCTATCTTTATAAAAACGGCCTGAGAATTCAGCGGCAAGATGTTGAGCATCAGCAGCACTTCCCCCGTTACCACAAAAAAGGACTTTATTACCATTCTTAAATGACTCCGTCGCTTTGTTTACTACTGTTAATATTTGATTTATCAATGATTCATCATTTAACAGATTGGCCTTAACCTCAATAGAAGCGGAAATAATGGCTGTAATTTTGTCTTTCATAACGTAATAAAATTTTAACATATAAACTATTAGCAAATATATACTATATAGAATTAATGGATAGTTGCGGTTATCTTTTGTTTACTTATTATGAAAACGAAATAAGCCTCTCTTGGCGGTTTATATAATAGATCACTTTAATCGACGAGCTAGTTATCAATCTAGGTTCCTCACTATAATCAATGTTATCTTCAGAAAAACATCGATTCCAATAAGCTCCAACTATATCAGAGTAGCTTGTAAGATAAAAAGAAGCACATCGAGTAATCAATGAGCTGATAGCCTGTATCGACTAAGAATAGCCGTTCTAACAGATAGATTAACATTCCCAAAACAAACATAAAAACTATTCAACATGTATCACATAAGTTGATGAGAACTTTGAATCTTTGGTTATTATCTCGGATTAACTAAAATAATTAAAAGCACGCAGTAAACTATGAATACGTTAATGAACAAATGTTACGCTAAATATCATGTCAGTATTAGTTAGAAGAATACTATCAGCTAACTAATTCAGTCCAATTTAAATAATTCAATTACTGAAGTCTCCATTCTATCATTATCCCCCCCTGACATATTTCCAGAAAAAAAATCACTCACCCATAGGCAAGTATCAAAAATACCCTTTATCTTAGCTGAACTCCCCCTGAAATGGTATTGTAAACTGGTCAGACAGGTTTTTTAGGCAGGAAATCCTGTGGGCTGCAGCCGAGGATCCTGGCGAGGTCATTGAGGTGGCGGAGATTGTAGTGTGCGGGATAGTTCTTGCTCTCCACTTTGCCGATAAAACCAACAGACATACCCAGTTCATAGGCAAGGTCGGACTGAGAAAGACCGTTTTCGATCCTTTTCTCTTTCACCCGCTCTATTACGTAACTGTCTATTTTGGTTTTCAATACTGCCTGATATAAGTGATTTAAAATTGAAGATTCTGCAGCTACCACTCAATCACCTATAGGCAAGTATTTGAAAAGACACAGTATTTGATGCAGGCTTATCGGCGGGAAACCGTCTTTCAGCAGCAACTGTTGATAACCGCATCAATACAACCACCAGCAGCGGCCCAAGAACCGCTACAGGTCAACAGAGATACCGATATACTTTATTGACTATATATACTTTATCGACTTTATATACTTTATCGACTCTATATACTTTATCAACTTTATATACTTCTTCATGCCCTACCACCAACACCCGAACCCCGTTCAACTGCCTGCTAACCAGCGCAGGGAAGTACAGTCAGGGGTATTGTATTACCTGTTGCTGAAACGGCATCCGCATAAAGAACGTTTTCCGATACTGCCCAAAGCTATCTGTATCTATAAAAATCAATGCCTGAAAAACCGCCTCTTACCCTCTCCCATCGGTCAGGCCCTGTGCCTGCTGAAGACACAGTATGCAAAAAAACCCAAGAACCCGGTGTAAAACAGTAGGCTAATCACTGATCCTCAATCTATTGTACAAACCTAAAACTACTGCAAATGATCCGAATTCTTTGCTTACTGTTATTGTTATGCCCATTATGGAACCTTGCGCAAAAAAGCATCTCGATAAAAATCATTGTCTCCAACGGAGCAACCGGTGATGTGTTACCGGGCGCCTCGTTACATCTTACAAAAACCAATACCAGCCATACTACCGGGAAACAGGGTGATGTGACCATTGTTTTGGCCCGTCTCCCGGATACCCTTATCATCAGGTATACGGGTTTTCTGACCAGGTCAGTTATCCTAACTGATAAAACGGTTTCTCCGCTGATGATTACCCTGCCCCCCACAACACAGGAACTGGAAGCCGTGACCGTGAACACCGGCTACCAGCAGGTCCGTAAAGAAAGGATCACGGGTAGTGTTGTGAGGGTCGATAATACATTGTTGAACCGGAGGGTCAGCACCAACGTGCTTGACAGACTGGATGGCGTGACCAGTGGCCTGCTTTTTAACCGGACCCATATCAGTGACGAGCAGATCAGTATCCGCGGCAGAAGTACCCTGCTGAGCAATACCGCTGCCAGTCCGCTGATCGTAATAGATAATTTCCCCTATGAGGGGGACATCAACAATATCAACCCCAATGATGTGGAAAACGTTACTGTACTCAAAGATGCCGCTGCTGCAGCCATCTGGGGTGCGAGGGCCGGTAATGGGGTGATCGTTATCACGACAAAAAAAGGCAGCTACCAGTCAAAACTGAAGGTGGATTATGTGACCAACCTGAGTTTAGTAAACAAACCCGACCTCTATTACAGCCATAGCTACCTCAACGCAGCCGATTTCATCGGTGTGGAGCAATACCTCTTCTCAAAAGGCTATTACGATGCCAGCCTTGCTAACCAGACATCAAGACCAGCAGTTAGCCCTGTGGTAGAAATATTGGCTAAACAGCGGGCGGGACAGCTCTCGGCTGCTGATGCTGCCAGCCAGATCAACCAGTTAGCGGGTAACGATATGCGGTCGGAATATGCCAAATGGGTCTACCAGAAATCCACACTCGCACAATATGCCATAAACCTGCGGGGCGGGGGCGATAAGATCAACTATACCCTTTCGGCGGGTTATGACCATAACCGGCAGTCGCTGGTACGTAATGCATACAAGCGGACATCGCTTAGTTCGGTGACCGTGATCAACCCCATCAAAAGACTGGAGATCACCACAGGCATATACTGGATACAAAGCCATACGGATATGCACAACCAATTCATACCGGGATTCTCCAACACTACCTTCCAGGGCAATACGCAGATCTATCCCTATGCAAGGCTTGCTGATGAAGAAGGGAACCCGATGCGGATAGTAAAGGACTATCGCACTGCTTTTGTGGATAGTGTCCGTCAATTGGGATACCAGGACTGGACCTATCGGCCGCTGGAAGACCTCTATAGCGCCAACAATACCAGGCGCATCACGGATATCCTGTTAAAGACTATGACGAAGTACCGGGTGACCGATCACCTGAGCGCCGAAGTGCAATACCAGTATGAACGTCAGGTGAGGTTTGACCGCAACCTCCGCAATAGTGAATCCTATTACATGCGTAACCTGGTCAACCAGTATTCGCAGCGCAACGCGGCAACCGGGGTATTTACGTATGCTTTACCGAAAGGATCCATCCTGAACATGCTTACCCAGGATATGGTGGCCCATAATGCCAGGGTCCAACTGAATTACAACCGCAGTTTTCGACAGATACATTCGCTGACAGCTATGGCAGGTGCGGAAATGCGGGAGATCACCAACACCATCTATACCCAAAACCTGTTAGGGTATAATGATGAATTTGGCACAGCCGTGAGTAACCTGGATTACAAAACACTTGTCAATTTGTATCCTTCCGGCCTGGCGAGGGCATTACCCGATCCGGGTGGAAGTATCTTCGAAACACGTAACCGGTATATTTCCTATTACCTCAATGCTGTGTACCTATTCCGAAATAAGTATGCACTTTCCCTGAGTGGCAGGAAAGATGGCGCCAATATTTTCGGCGTTAAGACCAACGATAAGGTTACACCCTTATGGTCCATTGGATTGTCCTGGAACCTTGCGAAGGAAAAATTCTTTAGGCTTGACTGGTTGACAGAACTAAAGCCTCGGATCTCTTTTGGCTATAATGGCAATGTGTACAATGCTTCCGCCTATCTTACCGCCAGGTATTCACAAGCCAATTTTACCGGGATCCAGGCTGCTTCCATCACTTCGCCACCCAATCCTGAACTGCGCTGGGAGAAAGTTGAGAACCTCAACCTTGGCCTGGATTTTACCACCCGTAACAACCGTTTCTCCGGCAGCATCGATATCTATCGGAAAAAAGGATTGGACCTGATCGAGAAAGCGCCATTGGCACCCTCCACCGGCTTCAGTTCTTTTAATGGTAATGCCGCTTCTACCCAGACCAATGGTATCGATATTGTGCTGAACAGCAAACTCATTGACCGGAAATTCAAGTGGGAAAGCCAGCTCCTGTTCAACAGTCTACGCGATAAGGTACTGGTATTCGACACCAAATATGCGGCCACAAGTATTGCCAATAGTTATGGCAGCCTGATCGCCGTACCTGGCAGACCGCTGTTCTCCATTTTCAGTTTTCCTACCGCAGGCCTGGATCCGACAAACGGGGATCCGCAAGGCTGGCTGAACGGTCAGGTGAGTAAAAACTACCAGGCACTGTTGAATACGGTGGCAGACAGCCTGACCTTTCACGGATCGGCAAGGCCTACCATCTTTGGATCACTGCGGAACAGTTTTTCGTATAAACAGTTCTCACTCTCCTTCAATGTGATCTACAAACTGGGGTACTATTTTAGAAAAAGTTCCACCAGTCTGAATTATTCGGACCTGGTAACCGGCACCCCGAACCGGGACTATACGCTCAGGTGGATGAAACCAGGTGACGAACAGTTTACGACTGTGCCATCACTGGTTTATCCCACCAATACGCCCCGGAATAATTTCTATATGTATTCGGATGTATTGGTCGAGAAAGCAGATCATATCCGTTTGCAGGACATACAGCTAAGTTATACGGTGGACAAAAGCTCCCTGAAAAGAACACCTTTCAGCAGCCTGCAATGGTATCTCTATGCCAATAACCTGGGCATACTCTGGAGGGCCAACAGCTCTGGCATTGACCCGGATTATAACGACAATTTTTACCTGAACGGATACCCTGCACCCCGCTCCATCAGCATCGGGTTGAGGGCCACATTCTAAACCATCAAAATAACCATATGAAACATACACTGATCATATTGGGCTGGCTCCTATCTGCAGTAGCCTGTACCAAACAGGATGAATGGCTGGATATAAAATCGAACAAGAGTGATATTACGCCAGGTACGCTGGAGAATTACCAGGCGATACTGGATTACGATATTTTCATGAATGACAGTTATCCGGGGATGCCACTGGTGAGTGCGGACAATTATTACCTTACTTATACAAATTGGCTCGGCATTTCCAACTACGGCAAAAACGTGCATGTATGGGCACAGGAGATCTACCAAGGAACGATAACTATTGGCGACTGGAACAATCCGTATATCATGGCAGGTTATGCCAACATTGTGCTGGAAGGACTGGAAAAGATCAGGCAGACCCCACAAAACAGGCTGGATTGGGAGAATGCAAAAGGCTCCGCCCTGTTCTACCGGGCCTATGCATTTTACAACCTGATCAGTGAGTTTGCAAAACCCTATTCAGCCGCCACTGCTGCTACAGATCCCGGAATACCCATCCGGCTTACATCGGACATCAATCAAATATCCGTGAGAGCCTCCGTGAAAGAGGGGTATGACCGGATCACGAGCGACCTGAAGCAGGCGATCGATCTGCTGCCAGTGACAGGACTGTATCAGACAAGGCCCGGAAAAACTGCTGCAGAAGCGCTGCTGGCAAGGGTGTATCTGAACATGGAAGATTACAGCAATGCGGGATCGTATGCCGACAAGGCACTGAACAGGGTAAACCGACTGATTGATTTTAACAGCTTACCACTGACCGCCGCCAAGCCATTCCCGACATTCCCGAACAATCCGGAAGTGCTATTTTATGCAGCCAACAGCATTTTCGGCTTTACATCCGCCAATGGCCTGGTAGATTCCAATTTGCTGAGATCCTATGCAGCCAATGATCTGCGCAAGTCGGCTTTTTATACCACCAATAGCAATGGTACCATTTTCAAAGGTCAATATACCGGTTCCTCCTACCCGTTTGGCGGGCTTGCCACCAATGAACTCTACCTGATCCGGGCAGAAGCAAGCGCCAGGGCCGGGAACACTGCTTCGGCATTACAGGACCTGAACAGCCTGCTGAGCAAACGCTGGAAAACCGGAACCTTTATTCCCTACACGGCCAATAACGCAGAAGCGGCACTGATACTGGTACTTGCCGAAAGAAGAAAGGAACTGCCCTTTACCGGGACCCTTCGGTGGGAGGATCTCCGGCGGCTGAACAAAGACAGCCGTTTTGCCCAAACACTGACCCGGGTAATGAATGCACAGACCTATACCCTGGAACCGGGCGACCCGAGATATGTGTTACCCATACCTGATAATGAGATCAGACTGAGCGGTATTGCACAAAACCCAAGATAACAGAAGTTTTCCATCACCTCAAAACATTCGTTCATGAAAAAATATGTATTGATAGCGGCTATCCTCTGTACCGTAGCTGGTGCCGGGCAGACAGTAACCCTTTCCGGGCAATTACCAGACAATGCAGACAGCGTTACCGTGTATGTATGGGATCATTTCTTCAATGAAACCAGGGCCATGGTCACACCATACCGATCATTCAGTGCACCCTGCCTTTCGGGAACTTTTTCGATTCAATTAGATAGCATCAACAACCCGGTATACTTTTCACTCTATTCCATCAAAAACTCACACAAGAACCCAATACCAGCGCTGAGATTCTACCTGGCAGAACCGGGGGATAATATCATGCTGGAGATCGGCAGTAAAAAACAAGTGCAGGTTACCGGAAAAGGGTCTGCCAAATATGCCTTCCAGTACCGATCGGATACCCTGACCTATTACTGGGATAACCGACGGCCCTTTGACCGCTCCATATACAACGATTGGAAGAATAAAAAATACCTGGACTATCTGCACAAGGGGTTCAACCTGATCGATACGTTTTTAGCCAGGCAAATACAGTTGCTGGAGGAATATAAAACCCAGCTATCCGAAAAAGTATGGCTACAGCTGCAGGCGGACCTATTGGGGAAAAGCATTGAACGAAAATTCCAACGCTTTAGATCCACAGAAATAGATATCAAGCTGAAGGGTAGTGGCAATGGGGAGCAAAGCGATCTGAATCGGCTATGCAACCTGCTGACTGAACGTGTGAACAATACCCATATACAGATCCCTGATGCCTATCTCGCCAAATCTAAAAACTATCCAATAGGAATCGTTCAGATGACAATGGCCACCCAACGGCAAACGGATACAGGTTCCGTTGGCAAACGGTTCGAGGAAAATTTCAAGGGTGTACTCAGGGACAAATTATGGGCCGTATACCTGGTCGATAATTTCGACCATATGCCTGATGCGGATTCTGTGCTGGCAGTGGCCATACAGGCAGTCAAAACACCCACTTACAAAGCGCCATTACTCACCATACAAAACCGCTTGACCAGGGGCGCGCCTGCCTATAATTTTATGCTGGAGGACAGCAATGGCCGATTCCGCACCCTATCTGAGTTTAAGGGGAAAAATGTATTCCTGGATTTTTGGTTTACGGGTTGCAGCGGCTGTGTAATGTTCTATAAAAAAACACTGAAATCAATAGAAGAGGTCTTCAGTAAGGATACATCGATGGTCTTTATTAGTATCTCCGTTGATACGGATAAAGAGACCTGGCTGAAGAGTATAGCTGACGACAACTACACTTCCACCAAAGCCATCAACCTAAGAACAGGTACCATGGGTAGAGAACACCCCGTCATCAATTGGTATGCGGTCAGTTCTTATCCAAAATCGATCCTGCTGGATAAAAATGGGAATATTTATCATAACACCACTGCTGTATGGGATAAGGAAAAATTATTGTCATTGCTGCAAGAGGTATCCAGGCAGTAGCAAAGAATGAGGCGGGGGTATGTATAAACACTCATGGTTGGAATGGATGGTTGGTGATCGCCATCTCTATGGACTATTTCATAACCCCGGCTTTTAAGCCGGGATCAAAACAAAGAAGGAATCAGGGCTTTAGCCCAAGCACGCTTAGCAACGCAGCCCGCAAAAAAGAGGGAGGTCGGTCAGAGCTAAAGCCCGTTCTCTTTTCTGTTCTTCTGTCCCCGGCTTGAAAGCCGGGGTTGACAACTATATATGCTATATCATGGCCAAAGATTATTGCCCCCATCGCTACAGGGCATTCATAGCCCCGGCTTTCAAGCCGGGGATCAAAACGAAGAAGGAATCAGGGCT
>CAYWPM010000001.1:255839-279851 GCA_964460235.1 uncultured Sediminibacterium sp.
CATGGCCAAAGATTATTGTTCCCCATCGCTACAGGTCATTCATAGCCCCGGCTTTTAAGCCGGGGATCAAAACGAAGAAGGAGTCAGGGCTTTAGTCCAAGGACGCTTAGCAACGCAGCCTGCAAAAAAGAGGGAGGTCGGTCAGGGCTAAAGCCCGTTCTCTTTTCTGTTCTTCTGTCCCCGGCTTAAAAGCCGGGGTTGACAACTATATATGCTATACCATGGCCAAAGATTATTGTTCCCCATCGCTACAGGTCATTCATAGCCCCGGCTTTTAAGCCGGGGATCAAAACGAAGAAGAAATCAGGGCTTTAGCCCGGCGTGTTCTGGGAATCGTTTGATGACAACACTGCTCCATCAAGCGCCCTATAGAAGAGGCTGGCTCAAAAATATGAGCCAGCCTCTTTTTACTGGTTAACTACTAACCTCCTTATGGCAGAGGCACCCACTGTTTGTCTTCCGTGCCCACACCTTCATAATTAGCAGGATCCCCATTGTCTTCACGGCCGGGAATCAGGTCATAGGTGCAGAAATTCGTTCCCACATCACAGAATCCATTCTGGGTGATGGGAACAATGGTATTACCATCCCTGTAATAAGAACCCAGGATAGTATGACCACTTGTAAAAGCACTTGCAGAAATGGCAAGTACCACAGCAAATAACCCTGTTACATACTTTTTCATAAAATGGTTTTTAGTGAACAATGATTGCCTACTCTGTTACAGGTTTTCGGCTTACCCCTGTTATGCATGCATCTCTTTGATTTCTCTATTCTTATGCAGGTACCACCCTGCCACCGATACCCCCAACAATACCAGGTTTACCGCCCCGTGCTGCCCCCAACCCAAACCACTCAGGAAACCGCCACAGGCACAGGGTACCCGGTCAAACAACCGCAGCAACACAGCGCCCACATACAAGGTAAATGCCCCCATCAGCAGCACCGATAACCGGAACCCCCATGTTACCAGCCTCGGAAAAAGCAACAACACCGCAACGGCCAGCTCCAGTGGTGGCAACACCCCTATCAATGTATCCGCCAACCAGCGGGCAAAGGGCTGGTTATGCATATCACGCACAAACCGCTGAAAAGCAAACCATTTGCTGAATGCCACATAACTATACAGCCAGATCAACAGCAACCGGATCATCAGTAGGATGGCTTTTTTCATGAGGCCAAATTAGAAGCGGGTAGTTATGAGGGATGCGGTTTTTTGTATGAGGGACGAGGATTAATGAGTGAATGAGTGTTTGAGTGAATGGCAATGGTGAATGGGCAATGGTGAATGGGCAATCGTGAGTGGTGAGTGGTGAGTAGGGAGTTGGTCTCACGCTTTCAGCGTGATCTTCGTTTTGCCGGGATTTGGCTTATTAGGAGCAGATCGGGGAAGCGGTTATTTAGTTAGTATATACCCGCCTGCGGCAGGTTTGAGGTGTTTGCATATCCCTTTTGATGCCTGCCTTTACCAAGCGAGCAGGATCAAAACATTCACTCATTCTATCATCCACTCATTCACTCATTGCTTTTGGCGCATTAGCGCAGAGCCGGGGAGAGCGTTATAAGGAGAAGCGCAAAAGTCAAACAACAACCGAACAAAATAAGGATTGGGCATAGGAATCTGTATTGGCTATTTTACGTATCGAAATTTCACTTCAAATTCTTATATTAGATAAAAAATTGCCTACCCTATTCATCATAGCAGGATGTAACGGCGCCGGGAAAACTACCGCCTCTTTTACAGTTCTTCCGGAGTTACTTAATATTAAAGAATTTGTAAACGCAGATGAAATTGCGAGAGGACTTTCCCCTTTTCAGCCTGAAAAAGTATCTATTGAAGCTGGCAGAATTATGTTATCTCGGATTAATGAACTAATTAATCAAAAGCAAGATTTCGCGTTTGAAACAACACTGGCAACCAGAAGTTTTGTTCCTCTCTGCAAAACAGCTCAAAAAAAGGGGTATCAGGTTTGCCTAACCTTCTTTTGGCTGGATTCAGTAGAATTGGCCATTGAACGGGTCAAGCAGCGCGTTAAGGAAGGTGGACATAATATTCAAACTGAGACAATTAAACGTAGATATGTAGCTGGTTTGAAAAATTTCTTTACTTTGTATCAAAACGTTGTCAATTACTGGCTTTTTATCGACAATTCTATTCCCATGCAGGAAGTAATTGCCGAAACCAGAGAAAACGCAGAACCCACTATTTACAACAAAGAAAAGTGGTCCAAAATTCAGGATTATGCAAGCAACAAAAACATCTGAGATAAAGGCTAAGATTCTTGAAGGGTCGAAGTTGGCTCTCAAGAAATTGGTCACAAAAAAGCGCCTGGAAAACTCATACCTCATCATTTCAGACAATGGCAAGGTTATTAAAAAGCAAGCCGCAGATATTAGACTCTAATAAAGCTATAAGCCTTTAAGAAGAAAATGATAGAATGGGCAATGGTGAGTGGTGAATAGGGAGTAGGGGGTTGGTCTCCCGCTTTCAGCGTGATCTTCGCTTCGCTACGATTTAGTCTTTGGTCTTTAGTCTTTGGTAAATTAGGAGCAGATCGGGGAAGCAGTTATTTAGTTAGTATACACCCGCCTGCGGCAGGTTTGAGGTATTGGTATATCTCTTTGTGATACTGCCTTTTACACGTAGCAGGATTAAAACATTCACTCATTCTATCATTCACTCATTGCTTTTGGCGGATTAGCGCATTGGCGCATTGGCTAATTTGGAGCAAATTGGAAAAGCAGTTATTTGTTTGGTATATACCCGACAGGTAAGAGGTACTGGTATATCTCTTTGTGATACCCTCTTTACAAGCAAAGGGGATTAAATCATTCACTCATTCTCTCATCCACTCATTCACTCATTGTTCTTCTTCACCGCAGAGTTATAGGCCCAACTTCAACACTCGTCTGTTCCTTGCTCATCTGTTCGTCTGTTCAACTACATATTGTCTTGGAATATCTGCTTTTGACATGCCATCGAATTAAATCATTCACTCATCCACTCATTCACTCATTCTATCATTGTTCCTCCAGATCATTCAACGTTACCAAGTCATTTTTAATGGCATAGATAGCTACTCCGGCGGAGGTCTTTACGGACATTTTTTGGTAGATGCGGGCGCGTCGGTTCTCGACGGTACGGGGGCTGAGGGACAGGATACGGGCTATCTCCTGGTTGGTTTTCTGGAGGCAGATGAGGTAAATGATGGTCTTTTCGTGATCTGTGAACTTGGGTGAATATTTATGGGAAAAAGGGTTATAGTTGCTTCTGCCGATCAGCCGGATCATTTTGGCATTGGTGGCCTGGCAGAAATAGGGATATCCGCGGCTGATCTGATCCAGTGCGGTAAAGAGTTGCTGTTTCGGCATATTCTTGGTGATATAACCGCTGGCTCCCGCTTCCAGGGCCTCAATAACGGAGAGATCGTTCTCATAATTGGTCAGCACCAGGCATTTACAGGTGGGACTTGCCTGTGTGATCTTATTGATGGCCTTTGCACCACTGAGCAGGGGCATGCGCAGGTCGGTGAGTACGATCTGTGGCTGGTACAATTTGGCCATTTTCACCAGTTCGATACCATTCTGCGCTTCGGCCACTACTTCGTAGACCTGCTGTGTCAGGAACAGGCCTTTCAGACCATCCAGGTACAGTTCATGGTCATCTGCCAGCAGGATCCGGATGGGCGACCTGTTCATGACCGCAGCGATTGTAAGGGTATGATCATGGACACTTCCGTTCCGGCGCCGGGTGCGGAACGGATGGACATACGCGCTTTGAGAATATTTGCCCTGGAACGTATATGCGATAAACCCGTACCCTTGAGCCAGGTGGCCGGCTGCTCGGGCAGGAAACCGATACCATTATCTGAGAGGAAAAGGTTGGCGGATCTTGCATCCTCACTCAGCCGCAGGCAGATACGGTTGCAACGGGCATGTTTCAGGGCATTTGTCAGCAGTTCACGCAGCAGGCGATACAGGTGCACCGATTTGGGAAGGGCATACAACTGATCCGCGACATGGATATCGGCGGTGATGGTTACAGGATGGTCACTGGCGATCTCCTGCACATAATCCTGTATGGCAATGGACAGTCCGCGTGTTTCCAGAATGACCGGCACAAAATTGTACGCGATCTCCTTGATCTTGGTTTGGAGCGCATGGGTCTGGCGATAGATCTTGTTAGCGATCCGGGCGGCATTATGGGTCTGCACCTGTTGGGCCAGCAGGCTGATACCGGCCAGACCTGTACCCAGCTCATCGTGCAGGTCGGTGTGTATCCTTCTGCGTTCCGCATCGATCAGTTCCACTTCGCGGGCCAGTTGCAGTTGGTATTGCTGCAGGCGCTGTCGGAACCGGCGGATCAGGGTGACCAGCACGATGAGCAACAGTATACTCATAAAAGCAAGACTGGTCAGGAATACCTGTTTGAGGTCGATGGTTGTCTGGGGATCCATAGGATGGCGATGGTGTAGGTGATATGAATCAGGATATTGATGACTGCCAGCGCCAGCCATAACTGGCGACTGATCACAGAGAAAGGGTGACTGGCAAAAAAGCTGAACAGGAGGATGAAGCTGCGGTACGTATGGTAAACAAAGAAGCTAAAGCAGAGTGCCAGGTCGGTCTTTTGCAGAACATGGGAGGAACCGCCCAGCATGAATTGGGTAACGGTATCCATGCTGAAATACACCATGATCAGGGAGGCACTGATCCGGAACCAGACATTGGCCTGGTCAATACCATGCAACCAGGCATTATCGATCAGCCAGATGAGCAGTCCGCTCAGGGCGGCAACCGTAAGCAGTTTATTTTCCTGCGCATCCATTCTTGCCAGTTGCCATAGCAGAAGCAGGTATTCGATGAGGGTATAGCCATTGGCATTCACCTGGTTGTTATGCCACCAGTGGGCAGCTGCATAACTGATGAGTTCATTCACCGCGCCTGCCAGTAACAGCATTACCAATGGCGCATAACGATACGATATACGCCGGTACCTGCCTGCGGCCGCCATAAGCGGCAACAGGATAGAGCAGGCAGATACCAGCAGGATATCGAATTCGCGCATGTCATCCGTTTAAGGGCGAAGGTGTTGGACAGATCGGGGGGCATTGAATGGCTTCTTCCAGCAAAATACCTTCATCAACAGTAAGGGTTACCGGCCCGGCGGGGGGAAGGATATCCTGTCCGTTGGCATCAACGCCTACTAACACGGTACAGATACGCTGGTCGGGCTTTCGTCCTAAATATACGCGAAATGACCGACATGCCGGCTGGTTCAGCAGTGCCAGTACAGAAGCACCATCATACAGTTCTGAAAAAAACGCATCAGCAACCGGTGTGGTGCGGTAACGGGAGGTAAGCGCAATGGCTTCCTGCAGAGAGATCTGATTTGGTATCATATGATTTGTTTTCGACAAAAGAAGCGGTTCTATCGTATGCTGCATAGCGTATTTATACGCGATTTCTGGTGGTAAATACCCTATTTTTCAAAAAAGCCTGCTTCATAACCGGAGGGGATTAGATTTATGTTCGTTTCCCATGCAGCTCTACCTGAACCATACGCCCCTTGTGTGCAAGAAGCAGGTGCCTGATCACCTGCTGGCCTACCGGCTGCCCGGCACCCGGGCCAGCGTATGGACCGATGCCAAACGTTCTATCCTGCTGCAAAACCTGCCCATTGCCAACGCTGATATCTGGTATGTGGTAGCATCGCTCAAAACAAGCGACCTGTTACAACTGAGGCGGGCCGTAACTGCCCGTTTGTTCTGCATTGTGCTGGCAGGGGAATGCGTTGTACAGGTAGAGAATGAAACACCCCTGCAGCTTGATCCGGCACATTTTGTGACTGGCGGTGGTAATGAAGTGACCATTATGGCTGAATGGAAAAGCGATCAGTTCCTGCATTTGCTGCTGATCGATTACCTGGACCCTACGCCAGACCGTTCATTGACACGCAATGGCAGCTGGCAGACCCTCGGCCGGGCCAATAGTCGCCTGATACGTTCCTGTCTGCTTTTAACCCAGGCTTCCTATTCACCCGAGCCCTCAGCGTTTCACCATACCTGCCTGTCGCAGATCAAAGACATTGTGCGGAAGCAGGCGTATGGAGTCACACGTTCAACCGAACTGAGCCTGGCCGATATCCAGCAACTCTTTGCCGTCAAACATTATATACAGCAACACATCCGCGACGCACCCGATACCCCGTGGCTGGCACAAATTCATGGGATCAGCAAAACAAACCTGGAGAAAGGTTTCAAACACCTGTTCCAAATAAGTCCCTACCGTTTCCTGGAACAGCAGAAAATGGAACTGGCCAAACAGGAACTGGCCTCCTATAAAAGCATCAAAGAGATCGCCCGCCTCTGCGGATATAAAAACGCCAGTAATTTCAGCACTGCGTTCAGAAGAGTTATGGGGTGTTCGCCGGGGGAGTATAGGGCAATGAGTGAATGAGTGGGTGAGTGAATGAGAGAATGGTGAGGCGTGAGTCGTCAATTGTGAATGGTGAATGGGTAGTGGTGCGCCTGCCTTTGGTATGCGGTTAGGGGTATTTGGCTTTGAGCTACCAGCTGTGAGCTTCCAGCAACCAGTATCCAGCATCTAGTATCCAACTTCCCTGATTGATAATTCACCATTGCCCATTCACAATTCCCCCATTGCTTCAACTGAACATGCGGTTAGCTGCGATCAAAACATTCACTCATTCACTCACCCACTCATTCACTCATTGATCTACCCTCCAACAAACACACCGCATGCGCCACCAGTCCTTCTTTGCGGCCTACGAAGCCCATTTTTTCGGTGGTGGTGGCTTTGATGGAGATGTCTTTGATGGAGATCTGGAGTATGTCAGCGATCACTTGCTGCATGGCGGGAACATAGGGTTTGATCTTGGGGGCTTCCAGGCAGAGAGATGAATCGATATTGACAACTTTGTATCCTTCTTTTTGGATCAGTTCATAGGTTCTGGCCAGCAGTATTTTGCTATCGATATTCTTGAATTCGTTCGAGGTATCGGGAAAATGCACCCCGATATCGCCCAGGCTAAGGGCTCCCAGCATGGCATCGCAGATGGCATGTAACAGTACATCCGCATCACTATGTCCCAGTGCACCCATATCATGTGGTATCTGTACGCCACCTATGAACAGGTCCCTGCCCGTAACCAACTGATGAAAATCTATTCCATATCCGATCCGTAAACGCATGTGAGTGGTTTTAATGCTGCTTCAATGTTTATTTCGGTAAAAGTAATGAGAATTGTTGGGGGAAAAACAATGAGTGAATGAGTGAATGTTTTAATCCTGCACGCTTGTTAAAGGCAGACATCACAAAGGGTATATACCAATACCTGAAACCTGCCGAAGGCACCACAAAGTCAACTACTAAATGCCAACCAGCCAAATGCTTTCCGGCAAATAACTGCTTGGCTAATCTGCTCCAAATAAGCTAACGACTAAAGACAAAATCGAAGTGAAGATCCCGCTCCGCGGGAGACCAACTCCCTACTCACCACTCACTACTGCCGATTGCCCATCCACTCATCCACTCACCTGCCTGCCGGCAGGCAGGTTCACTCATTCTCTTCTGCTACTCCCCGCTCCCGTTCAGGTTAAATACGATCCCAAAACGAAGGGTATTCGATAAGGGATTACGTGTAACGCCGCTGCCGGAGGGGACCAGGTAGGAGAAGTTCACCTGCATCTGGTCGATGGAGAAACCGGCGCCGACGGAGAAGAATTTTCGGTTACCGCGATTCTTGTTCTCGTAAAAATAGCCGGCACGAACAAAGAACTGGTTATTATAGGCATACTCTGCGCCCAATGAGGCCTGCAGCGATTTGAGCTGGTTACTGCCATCACTGAATGATTTCATCCAGCTGGACACTACGCTGGTAGAACGGTAATCGACCAGTCTTGCCGAGTCCACGGAATAATTACCGGTGGCCTGTGGCGCAGTAGGCACCAGCAGTTTATTGATATCCAACCCGAACGTGATCTTGTTCATTTCATTGATGGCTTTGGTATAGGTAAGCCCCAGTCCCAGGTTGGCGGGTATGAAATCCTTGTTGCGCGAGTCGTTGGTGTAGCCCACTTTGCTGCCCAGGTTAGATAAGGTTACTCCCCAGTTCAATCCTTCCCCTTCCTCATTCACGCCATGATAGAACAGCGACACATCGCCTGCTACTGCATTACCGGCTTTGTACACCACACCCGTGCCCACATCGCCCACCACCAGCCTGGAATTGATGTAACGCAATGCCACACCGATACTGAGCTTTTCATTCAGGATACGTGAATAACCGGCATCTATGGAAAATTCGCTGGGTTTTACCGTATTCAGGATATTACCTGAATAATCGGTGAGCTGAATATTACCCAGGCTGAAAAAACGGATAGAGGTAGAAATGGCCTGCTGTTCATCCAGTTGGTGATATGCGGCCAGGCTGGCCAGGTATACATCGGTCAATCCCAGGTCTTTTAACCAGGGTGTGTAGTTTAGGGCGATCGCCGATTTCTTTTTGGCAAAGGGCACTTTGGCCAGGTTCCAGAAAGGTGCATTGGCATCGGGCGAAGTGGCGATGGCCAGATCGCCCATACCTCCCGCCCTGGCATCGGGCGATATTCGCAGAAAGGGTACTGCGGTAGATACGATATTAATGGAATCGGCCTGTGCGCTGGCAACACCGTGGATACAGAACACAACTGCCAGACAGGCACTGATCTTCTTAAGAATCGAACTCATCAACAATGGTTTTAGACCGCCCGGTATGCCTAAGCACCTGGAACGGTAACGGTAAATAGGATTTAGGTTCATACCATCTCTGGTTACCTGTAAGAGCAGTAAACCGGAGCCAACGTTTGCCGGTGGCCGACAAAGTTTTTCAGCCATCCCTACAAACATCCCGGACGGTTACTACACTATTAAATTAATACATAACGCTGAGAACCAAAAATGTAGAGTTCAAACCATTCAGTCAGTTTTAGAGAAGAATCAGTTGCCGGGCAGTTTCGGCCCTATCAGTTTTGGTGGCAACAATTATTTTGTAAATATAGATACCTTTTTTCAGTTTTGAACCTGACTGGTCGGCCCCGTCCCAATTTATCTGGCAGTTACGGGTACCACCGGTATTGACCGTTTTCCTGATCTGTTTTACCAGCCCGCCACCCATATGGTAGATGCCGATGGTGACATCCAGGTCCGTATCGGGCTGGTTGTGTTCAAAGGCAAAAGTGGTGGCACTGCTGAACGGGTTGGGAAAATTCCGAACCGCTGCTATCTGCAGGCGGTTCTGCTTCACCACCTGGCAATCCAGGCTCACTTCGCTGGAGTTATTGGCCACATCCCAGGCTTTGATGCGGATGGTATGTTTGCCCTCGCTAAGCGTGGGTAACTGGTACCGTACCCGGCCCCGTTGGTAGCTATCCTGGTCGGCCGTATAAAAATCGTTCAGCACCAGGATGCTTCTTTCCACCCCATCGATCACTGCGGTAATATCATGTCCGATACCCGTACCGGAGGTATTGATGCCCGATGAATCGTATAGTTTCAGCAGCAGTACCGGGTTCTCGTGGGTCAGTCCGCCATTCAGGAACTTATCGTCATTCAGGTAAGGCAGGATCTGCGGGCCGGTGCGGTCTGCTATTACGGAAGTTCCGGTTCCGCCAATGGCCAGGTCTGTCTGCACACCATTGGCATCTTTGGCGCCATCCTGCGCATACAGGCTGATCCTGGCTTTGCCGGCGGCATAGTTGATGTCTTTGGGAACCACAAATGTGAAACTGAACTTTCCGTTGGTGACCGTGGCGTTGCCTTTGTACAAAATATTCGTCTGCTGCTGAAACGTCACCACTTTACTGCCCGCATCATTACCCAGTGTCTTGACAGCCTGTGCCTGATCGTATACGGTCGGGTAAACGGTTCCGTTAAAACCGTTCTGCAGCCTGCCCTGTGCATCGGTCACTTCACCGGTGAGAGTATATGGCTGGAGTGCGCGTAATGTATCGTTCGTGCCGATGGCATGTCCGTTGATGCCGGTGAGCCGCACTCTTCCTTCGGGGAAGGCGAGGCGTAGGGCGGGATCTCCCAGCAAAGTGAACTTGCGGTTGTTCAGCAGGTCACCGGTGCTGAGCGAAGTATAGTTCTTGGCCTGTTGCACCGATTCGCCCAGGGTCAGGTAACGACCGTCTGGCAAGGGTTTCAGAGCAATGGACAGGTAGTTCTCGTTCATTTGCCGGTTACTGTATGCGAACACCAGCCGGGTGGTGGTGAGCAGCGCAATGGCGCCATGTGCATTACCTGTAAGGATGGCGGCGCCCAGTGAATTTTTGGATGGGTCATCGTGCGGGGCAAAATCGCAACTGGCGGTGATGAACAGCGGCAGTTTATCGGGATTATTGAAACGGGCCAGTTCTTCCTGGGTGAGTACCGCTTCATCGGCAAGACGCAGGTAACTGCCATGGCCGCTGTAATTCACCAGTAAAGCCCCATTGAAGACCTGCCCAACAATGGCATCATTCACCGCCGGATACCGGGCTCCCGCACTGGTACTAACGGCCGGGTATGCATCCAGGTAGATCTTGTTGGTATTGAGCAAAGGATTGACCGAACTGGCCACCGCTGTAATGGCTTCCGCATCTTCGAGGTGCAGGTTCTGGTCGCGGTCATCGGCCACAAAAACGGTCTGGTTGCGCCAGCTGCCGAGGCTTGAGGCCGATTGGTAACGGACGATCTTATCCACCATGGTCTTTGCCTCTGCCAGGTTACGCGCGGGGATCCTGCCGATCCCGATGTCCAGCGTCATGCCCGGATCATTCCGGTTGATATCATCGGTGTCGTCCAGCAAGCCGAAAAAATCGTCCGAAGTATGCGTCAGTAATGGCTCAAAAGAGTTCACCGATTCATAACCAGGCACCAGGTTACTGTTGCCATTGATGCGGTAACGATAATCGTAAGAGGCACTGCCAAAGAGCAGCAGGTAGCGGGGCCGGTCGGAGAGATTGATGCCCGCTTTATCGAAATACATTTTTACAAGATCACGTAATGCTGTCGGATCGGGTGTGCTACCCGAAAATTCCAGATACACCTGGTCGGTATTGACCACCACTGTTCGATACCCGTTACGTTGCTGGTGAAAAGCAGCGAGCCGCTGCGCTTCTGTAAGCAGGGAAGGATGGCTGAGGATGATATAATCCACCGCCGTTGTATTGTGCAGGTCCTGGTTGGCTATTTTACCCATGGCAACAGGCGTTAACAGACCGGTACCCGAAAAAGCCACATACTCGCGCAAACGGGATGCATCCCTGGTAAAAACAGATTGTACGGCAGTATTTGTCACCCGCATGGCCAACGGCTGCAGGGGGTCTGTGACCTCCCATACGGACAAGGCACCGCCATTATTGGCAATACTGAATTGCGCCACCGAACCGTTTGCCACCGATGCCCAGTCGCGGAACAATAACTGTCCGCCGGGGGTAAAGGTCAAAGCCCTTCGCCCATGCAGTTCAAACCAGTTCAGCCATCCCTGGCTGCCTGCCACACCGGGTGTATACGCCAGGTTCAATGCAAGGCTGTTCTGCGAAACGGTCCAGTTACTGGTATGGGCGGCGGTACTGGCAAATGCGTCCAGGAAATACCCTGATACCGCCGGCAGGTTCACCGTTTGTACCGTTTGACCGTTCAGCCTGACCGAAAAACGACTATTGCCCCCCACAGAGCGGCTGACCAGCTCTGTGACCAGGGTAACTGGCTGGTTCTGCTGTAATCCTGGCCATTCTACCGTAAAGGTCCGGCTGCTGTTGCCGCCCAGCTGGTCATTGAATTCTTCGCCCAACCATTCTTTTCCGCTGTTCAGCAGGTTCACCCGGTCGTTCTCATAAAAATAGCGCTCCTGGAAACTGTTCACCGTAATGGTAGCCGCAGGGGATGTTGCGGCACTAGTGATCCTTTTACCCGTTCCGCCGATGGTGATAAAATAATAGGCAGTATCGGCATACAGGTTTTTCTGGTGCCGGAAGCGCTGGTTGACACTGTCACGAAGCCATCTGTGAGGACCGGGTGCATAGAACAGGAAATAATCGGAGCCATTGAACAATCCATCCCCCCCATCTACCACTTCGATGGGGTTTTCGATAAGGTCGTCGGGACGGGCAACCGCATTGTTCTCATCCAGCATGGCGCCTCCATTTCCATAGAAACGGATGGCGGAAGAAGAAATAGCCGCGGTGGATATACCGAGCGAGGACAGGAAAGACAGATCTACCTTGTACACCCCCTCGCGGGTAACGGCTATGCGGTACCAGTTACCTGTGGCCAGCACGGAATGCGGGGTATAGACCCTTTGTGCCCATAGAAAATTACTACCCAGCACCAGTAAAATCCCTACCAAAAAAAAAGACCGCAGGTTCATACAAATCTAAGATCGGTAAATAATGCAGGCAGCAACGAGCCGCCACAGCGAATCAGGTTTAAAATTAGGCTTTTGCTAACATCAAAGCGGATGAGCATATCAGCGGATTAGTCAAAATCTTATATATTCGCATAGACGTATCTTAGAGAAACCCATATTCCAAATTCAATCTATTGACATGCAGTTATTGAAAACAACCAGAAATTTAGTTTTACTTCTGGCAGTGGCAGGTTCTGTGGCCTCCTGTAGTATGCTGAAAAAGAAAAAGGAGCAGTCTACGGCAACCGGTTGGAATTACAATGATAAAGACCAGGGCAACTTCTCGGTTGCCAAACCGGCGGATGTAAAGACCGCTCCGGGACTGGTATTTGTTCAGGGTGGTACTTTTACCATGGGCGCCGCACAGGAAGATGTGATGGGTGACTGGAACAATATACCCCGCCGCATTACGGTCAACTCCTTTTTTATTGATAAGACCGAAGTGGCCAACGTTCATTACCGCGAGTACCTGTACTGGCTGGAGAACGTGTTCGGACAGGCCGGTATGGATTCTGTAGTGGACCAGGCCAAACCGGATACCCTGGTCTGGAGAAGTGAGCTGGCTTTCAACGAACCTTATGTGGAGTATTATTTCCGCCACCCTTCTTACAACTACTACCCCGTAGTAGGCGTAAGCTGGAAACAGGCCACTGAATACTGTATCTGGCGTACAGACCGTGTGAACGAGCTGACCCTGATGAACAAGGGTTTCCTGGACAAACGCAGCCAGATCAAAAAAGAAATGAATGGTGCGGGTCAGGATAACTTCAACAGCAAAGCCTATATCATGGGTGAATATCAGGCAACCCCTGGCAAACAGGCCACTTCAAAAAGCAACCCGCTGAAGGATGCCCAGGGCCGTCCCAGAACACAGGTGAAATTTGAGGACGGTATCATCTTTGGTGACTACCGCCTGCCTACAGAAGCCGAGTGGGAATATGCGGCTTACGGTTATATCATGCAGAATCCGCAGAAAAAGCAGAAAGGCAATTCACGTGGCGAGGAAGTGATCTCCAACAAACAGATCTATGCCTGGAAAAACGATGCCTTTGACAATATCCGTTACACCAAAAAGAGCGCCTTCCAGGGAGCTTTCCTGGCCAACTTTAAACGTGGCGCCGGTGACAACATGGGTGTGGCCGGTGGTCTGAACGATAATGCCGCCATCCCTGCAGAAGTCACTTCTTTCATGCCCAACGGTTTTGGCCTGTATAACATGAGCGGAAACGTGAACGAGTGGGTAATGGATGTATACCGCCCGGTTACCAATGATGGCGATGATGATTTTAACCCTTACCGTGGTAACGTGTTCCAGAAAGTGGACATGAGCGGTGGTGCAGGTAACCTGAGAGACGATAAAGGCCGTATCAAAATGATCCCAGAGTCAGATTCGGCACTGCGTAACCGCAGGAACTACCAGAAATCTTATGCCACCAACTACCTGGATGGCGACTCCACCAGCAACGTATTGTACAACTACGGTATCACCACCCTGATCTCCGATAAATCAAGGGTATACAAAGGGGGTAGCTGGAACGACAGGGCCTACTGGCTGGCACCCGGTGCGCGCCGTTTCCTGGAAGAGGACCTGAGCACCAAAGAACTGGGCTTCCGTTGTGCCATGAACCATTATGGCGCCCCTGAATCCATTTCACGCAAATCAAAAACAGGCACTTTCTTTCCGCCCAGACGAAACAAACGCTGATCACGGATTACGCTGATCAGGGTATGATGGCACAGATCATAGAAATCATACCCCAATCAGTGAAATCAGCGATCAGGAAAAGGTAGAAATACAGCAAAAGCCATCCCGGATTGGGGTGGCTTTTTATTTAATGAGTGAATGATAGAATGAGTGGATGAGTGAATGGGGGGAGGACGTTACTGGATGCTAGGTACTGGATACTGGTTGCTGGATGGTCGCGGCTCATAGCTCGCCGCTAATTCGCTAATATTGAATAAGTTTGACACATAAAACACTTACTGTGATCATAGCCGAACTATACAAGATCTTCAAGCAACATCCTTCCGTACAGACTGATACGAGGAAACTGAAGCAGGGTGATATTTTCTTTGCATTGAAAGGCCCTAATTTCAATGGCAACCAGTTTGCCAAACAGGCACTGGAAGCTGGTGCAGCTTATGCCGTGGTGGATGAGGACGTAGATCCCTCGGACAACCGACTGATCAAAGTGGCTAACACATTGGCTGCCCTACAGGAACTGGCCCATTACCATCGCCGCCAATTTACCATCCCTTTTATCGGTATCACCGGCAGCAATGGGAAAACCACCAGCAAGGAACTGATCTATGCTGTGCTCTCCTCGCATTACAGGACCTACACCACACAGGGTAACCTGAATAACCATATTGGCGTACCGCTTACCTTACTCAGTGTACAGCCCGATGCGGAAATGGCCGTGATAGAGATGGGTGCCAATCACCAGAAAGAAATAGCCGGTTATTGCGTGTATACCGAACCCACCCACGGTGTGATCACCAACTGCGGAAAGGCACACCTGGAAGGTTTTGGCGGCGTAGAGGGGGTAAGAAAAGGAAAGGGTGAACTTTATGATTACCTGTCCGGGCACGACGGCACCGCGTTCGTATATGCCGATTATGATTACCTGCAAACCATGAGCCGGGCAGTACCGCATATTGTACACTATGGTAAAAACCAGGGACTGGTACAGGGTGAAGTGCTGGCCAGTCAACCTTTTCTGGAAGTAACGATCACGCAGGGGCTGGCCAAACCCCGCACCATTCAAACACAATTGGTGGGCGATTATAACCTGCCCAATATTCTCTGTGCCGTAGTGATCGGTAAATATTTTTCTGTTCCGGAAGAAAAGATCATTGCTGCCATTGAACAATATGCGCCCTCCAACAATCGATCGCAGCTGGTGCAGAAGGGCACCAATACCATCGTACTGGATGCCTACAATGCCAATCCAACCAGTATGAAAGCGGCCATTGAGAATTTTGCAAAACTTCCGGCAACCCATAAAGTATTGATGCTGGGTGGCATGATGGAACTGGGCAATGAGAGCGTTGCCGAACATGAGGACATCATCCGGCTTATCCAACAATACCAGTGGAAAGAAGTGGTGCTGGTAGGCGGCGATTTCAGAAGGGTGGATCACAACTATATCTTTTTCCCCGATTCAGCCGCAGCCGCTCAATGGTTTGCCCAACAGAATTTCGAACACACCCATTTTCTCATCAAGGGCTCAAGGAGCATGCAGATGGAGAAGATATTGCAGGGGTGAGGGGGGCTGGATACTGGATGTTGGATACTGGACACTGGATGTTCGATGTTCGATGCTGGATACTGGACACTGGACACTGGATGCTAGATGTTGGATACTGGAAGGGTTGCCCAACTGCAAGCCGCAGGCTGGTGCGCCAAGCCTCTCAATAATCAATGCCCCCCACTCCCTACTCACCACTCACAATTGACGACTCACGTCTGACGTCTGACGACTCTCACCTCACTACTTGACAATTCTGTACCTTTGCACCTGAATCAACAGCAAGTATATGCCAGAGCAGAAGAAAAGGTATTACCTGACCAGTATACTCGGCAACCGTTGTCCCCGGTGCCGTGAGGGAAAGGTCTTTGAGAAAAACAGTGCTTATCAGAAAAACAGTATCCGCATGCACGAGCACTGTCCTGTTTGCGGACAACCTACCGAAATTGAAGTAGGCTTTTATTACGGCACCGGTTATGTGAGCTATGCACTCAGCATTGCCGTGCTGGTGGCCACTTTCGTTGCCTGGAAAGTGCTGATCGGCGTTACGTTTTCTATCGACGACAACCGCATATTTTACTGGATGGGAACCGCATTCACCATCCTCCTGGTACTGCAACCGGTATTGATGCGTTTATCCAGGATATTATGGCTCAGCTGGTTCGTTAAATACGACCCCAACTGGAGAAACAAACCCAAGCCCAAAGCAGAGAGGATCGTTCCGGAACATATGAAAAATTGGTGATCGCGGCAGACGTCAATCGTCAGTCGTGAACCGTCAGTAGGGAGCGGGTAGTTGTTGGCAGATGTGAATGGTGAATGGTCAATAGGCAATGAATCAGCGACAGCCACATTGCCCATTGACAATTCACCATTGTCTCACTCACTACTCACTACTCACTACTCACTACTGACGGTTCACGACTCACGTCCCCTACCCCTTCTTCCTATTAAACTGCGTAGTGTCAAACGCATACTTCGTTCCGTTGGTGAAATCGTAGCGGCTGCGGGCCAGGAAGAGGCTGAATTGGAGCATCTTTTTCATCACCACTTTTTTCTTATCGGGATAGGTAAGACTGATCTTGTTATCGTCCAGCCGCACAAATTCATACTTCAGCGAATCGGCACCCGCAACGGCAAATACAGCCCTGGCACGGGTGGCGCTGGTCAGGTATAGTTTCTGGCCATTGAACTGCCACACCAATTGATCTTTTTCTGTCTGAATGGTAGCATACTGCACATGAGCGGAGTCTCCTTTTACCAACTGGTAGGCATAGGTCTTAACCACATAATTACCCAGGCGACTTACATAGAGATAACTACTGTCCTTGGTGCCGGGTATGAGCCAGTTATCATTCGTGAACAACTGTTCGAGTGCATTGTAATCGTTCAGGTAAGAAAGATTGGTACGGATGGACTCCGCCATTTTCAACGTATCCGCGGCCGGGTTCTCTTCCTCTTTTTCCTTCTGGTTACTGCCCTGACAGGCAGCCAATAAAAAAAGCATTCCGAAAATACTGTTCCTGATGATGTTCATGGTAGCTGATTTTCTGTTGACAAAACTATAAAACTACTGGTATACAAAAGCCGCCCCGGTTATCCGGAGCGGCTTGTATAGGATAATTAATGCCTTATTTAAAAGAGGTCCAGGTTTTCCACCAGGTATCGCCTACAGCGCAGGCTCCCTTGTAAGATACCGCGGTAAAGTCAGGTTTACCAGTGGTAGAGGTCTTCAATTTAGCGCTGCTGAAATCTGCGCCGGTTGCTGCAGCTGCAGTAGCTGAGCTTGGGTTGAAATCAGGTGAGCTATAGTTGAAAGGTGCTGTTAACCCAGCATCGGTATTGTTAGCCAGTAACACGTTACCGTAAGCAGTTGTATTTACCCAATCGGTAATAGTAGCTTTGGTAGCACCGGTTGGAGCCGTAGTGCTGGCAGCATAACTAACCGCATTGGTAGCTACCCCTGCAATGATATTGTTCCTGAAATTCAGTCCACCGGCAGGATCCAGGTTCTTATCGGTTGGGGTTCCTTTACTTGCATCGATCAGTAAACCATTTACCGAACCGCCGTTCCATCCCAGGAAGATAGAGTTCATGATGCTTTGCTCAGAGTTTCTACGGATCTGCGCACCAGCCAGGAACAGGCTATTTCCTTTTGAATTGGCGGTTTCTTTGGGTCCGATCAGTGTCATATTACTGAACACCGCATTGGTTTTGGTTGGCGTGATGGCCACAGGGTTATTGGCACTTACCGGAATGGTAGTCATGAAAGTAGTTCTGTCTGAACCATTCGCATCGTTATCGCTTTCAAAAGCTTCACTCTTGGAGATATCGGCAATAGCTGAATCACGCAGTGAGATACCGAACTGTACCTTACCGCTGAAACCGTTATCGGTATCAAAGTCGTCATCCAGTGTACGGAATGAGATCAGGTGTTTACAGTTAACAGAACCACCGAACCACTCGAATGAGTCATCATTGGCATAAGATACCTGTACATAGTCCACGATGGTCTGGTTACCCACGCCACCCAGGGTCAAACCGTTGATCTCTTTATCCGGCAGGAAAGCATATCCGGCATATTCGATCCTTACATAACGCAGGATACCACTGTTATCAGCCAGGTTGGAAGAAGTGGCACCCAGGCCATACAGACCCAAGCCATCACTGTTGTTAATACCACCCTCAATTTCACCGATACCGTCCACGCCATTGAAAGAAGAGTTATTAGGCGCCTGACCCAGGATCACCAGGCCGGCCCAGTCGCCACGCTGTGGTGTAGCTGCTTCAGAAGTAAATACAATGGGTTTATCTGCAGTACCATCAGCAATGATCTTGGCACCACGGGTAATGATCAGGGCACCGTTTCTGCCGTTCTCACCCACGATCTTGGTTCCCGGTTCAATGGTCAGGATGGCACCATTGGTTACATATACCAGTCCGCGCAGCTTGTAGGTATAGGCGGCCTTCAGGGTAAGGTTGTTGATGATACGACCCTCCAGGATGGTATTCTCTGCTGTAGGAGACGGAGTGGTGCTAGTGGTTGTTCCACCGTCCACTTCGATCTTACGGCAGCTGGTTGCGATCAAACCCACCGATGTAATCAGGATAAGTAACTTTTTCATGTTTGTGTTTTTATAGCGTTTACTTGTTAGCATTGTTTATTTGATACTGTATGAGAAAGAAAGACTCACATTGGTTCCGTATTTACGGGCAATTGAAATAGCATCTGCCCCACCTTTATCGAACTTGCCGTTGTTGTTCAGGTCATGGTAGTAGTAGGCTACCTGGTTCAGCAGGTCTGAGATATTCAGCTTCAGTTCTCCTCTTCTCCTCAGCACTTTTTTGGCGATCTGGAGATCGATCAATGCACGTGGGTTCTCCCATACCGGAGGATATTCATTGCTACCTACATACAGGATACGGCGACCGATCTGGTTGAACAATAAAGTGGTGCTGATCCCGTGTTTCTCTACATCGTACTGTAAAGTGGCGTTGATGAGGTACGGACTCTGGCCCTGCATAGGACGGTCGAGGTTGGTACCCTCACTGGTCACACGGTTGTAGATATAAGAGAAATTACCCTGGAAAGTGAAGTTGCGCAAAGCATCTGCCACCACATCCAGTTTTTTTCGGAAATCCAGTTCCACACCATAACCCGATGCCTTATCGGCATTGATGTAGTTGAAAGTACTGGAGCTTCCGGCACCTGTCTGGTTAAAGTATAACTCGATAGGTTTGTTAAAGTACTTATAGAACACGCCTACTGTGAACAGTTCACCCGCTCTTGGGTAAAACTCGTAACGCAGATCGGCATTGGTCACTTTGGTACGCTGCAGGTCCTTGTTACCGGTAGTGGTGGCACCCAGGTCAAAATCGAAGAATGCGAATGGGCTCAGCTCACGGAACTCAGGCCTGATTACGGTCTTTGAACCAGACAAACGCAGGTTGGTCTGTTCATTCAGTTTATAAGTGAAATTGGCGCCGGGCAAAAAGTCATCTACTTTGGTATGTACGTGGCGTGGGTCTTTCTGATTCACACTTCCCACCAACTGATCAAAATTCTCCCAACGCAATCCCCAGGTAGCACGCAGCTTGCGGCCTAACTGGTTATCGAATTGCAGGAAACCTGCGTTCAGGATGGTGTTGGCCATATACCGGTACTGGTCGCCATAGATCTCGTTAAAGGCAAATTTGTTATCGAAACCGGTACCGAAATTCTGCGGACTGAACACCTGGTCTTCACTCAGCAAACGCAGAGATGGGTTATCGATCGGCAGGTAAACAGAGAAGGGCCTTGAATCGAACAAACGGTCTTTCACCTGTAACAGGTAGCCCAGTTTGACAGATTGTGTGCGGCCGCCCAGGGTGAAATTCTTGGCAATATCACCACCAGCTGTGTATACATAGTCGCTCAGGAAGCCGAAGTAACGGCTACCGCTGCGCTGTGATGTTTTAGAAGCGGATACCAGTAACAAATAAGGAGAACCGGGCACTATCACGTTCTGGTTATACTGGATACGACGCTGATCGGGAATGTACTGGTCGAGGATGTTAAAACTGCCATACCAGTGGAATTTGGCTTTCAGCGAAGGCAGGTTATGATCGCCGGTCACCTGAGTATTGAAGAAGGTATTGGATTTCAGGGCCAGCTCTGTTGCGCGGATATTCTCACCATTGATCGGGTCGTTCTCAAAATCCTTACCGGTACGTTTGGTGGTATAATCGGTTGCATTTACGTTCAGGATCGATTTCCAGGAGATCTTGTGATTAGCGCCCAGCTGCAGGGTCACATTACCCAGCGCGCCCCATAATACATCCTGGCTGTATTTATCGTTGTAATAATCAAAGTTCAGGCTCGCGGTTCCTCCGTTGATAGAGTAAAGACGGTTCTCAAAATTGGTCCTTTTGAAACTCTGGTTATAGGTCAATGCCAATACCACACCCAGTTTGCTGCTGCTGCCCAGGTTCTTATTAAATCCGCCGCTTACCTGGAAGGACTTATTGGTCACCGGGAAGAAGTTGGACGCATTTTTGTTGGTGCTCCAGATATTCGCGAACTGTTTGCCCAATTCGGTCTTTTGCGTCTGGTCAAGGCTGTTGAACACAGATTTGGTGGGCATGCTGGCAGGCAGGCCACGGGTACCGTCGTCAAAACCCAGGAAATCCAATTTACCACCCTGGTACTGATAGAAATCAGAACCTGCGGTCTGTGTATTGAAACCGGTTCCCAGTTGTACGGTAAAGAAATTGCTGGAAGGGATGTCTTTGGTATTTACCTGAACCAGTCCACCCGCCCACTCACCGGGCAATTCGGGAACAAAAGCTTTGTTGATGATGATATTATCGATCATGGGTGCAGGAAATACATCGAAAGAGAAGGTTTTCCTGTCGGGTTCGGTGCTGGTGAGCAATACGCCGTTCAGCATGGCCTGGTTATAACGGTCGGCCAGACCACGTACGATCAGGTATTTACCTTCCTGTACTGAAGTACCGGGAACCCTTTTCAGCGCTTCGCTGGTATTTTTATCGGGCGATCTTTTGATGGCTTCACCAGAGATCACCTGTGCTACGGCTGAGGTATTTTTCTGGTAAGAAATGAGTGCATTGATGGTTTCACCCCTGGCGCTGGTGTTACGGGCAGAAGCTTTTACCGTAACGGCTTCCAGTGCCTTACCGGCTTCTTCCAGGATCACGTTAACGGTCTCTTCCTCTTTTGCATTGGCAAGACTGATATCCGCTACCACTTTGGTGGCATATCCGACATAAGAGAAGCTTAGGGTATATTTTTTACCCATTTCGGCAGTAAAAGCAAAGCGACCATCCACATCAGTACTGATGGTTCCGGCAACGGCACCGGAGATCTTGATGGTAACGCCGGCCAGTCCTTCGTTTTTGCTGTTAGATACCTTACCGGTCACTTTGGCTTTTTGGGCAGCGGCAGAAAGGGATAAGATAGCAAGAACAACCAGGGTAGCAATTTTCTTCACGAACGATAATTTTAATGATGCAAAGGTGCCAAGGCTATGTTATGAAATTGTTACCGCCATGTTACCTACATATTAACAAAGCCTGGAATGCCCGCTGGTATTGAGTTTAAACATATTAAACCTGAGGGGACTATCTGAAAAAATTAACATAACACACCAGTCATCAGCATATTAAACTCAAAAAAAATGTTTATATCCATCGAATTAGGGATGTGTTTTTATAACAGGGCAGAATAAGTTTCATACTACTATACCATCGAAAGACTGCTTAATTGCAGGCAGCTAAATAGAAATTGGTTCCATATGAATGGCAGGATTGGGTATTCCAGCACAGGAATACAGTAAGGCGGGCGTGATAAATGCCTCTTCTGCGCTAGTTCCATATTGCCAGCTCCTATGTTCTGAAATTTACAGAGTGGCCCCCTACAACCTTCCCACACTGTTGAGTATAGGGAGCTATCGATGACGAAAAAACGCGTTAACTTCAAACATCACTTTGAAGCACATATAAGTAAGGAAGGTTCAATTAAGTGTCCCATTGTCCCCTTCCAGAAAGTAATGCTCGGAGAGATGCTCCAAACGAATCATGGTTCAGCAAAGCAACCTTATGAAACTTCCTCTATTCGTTATATGTTTTCTTTTATTCACATCCGCATGCAGAAATGGGCCGGAAAAAAGGTTTCAACCATACAGTAACGATCTTGATGCCATATTTCATACTAGTTCACCCAGAAAATGGTCTAACCAGCCAAATAAACCAGAAGAGGTCCTTAATATCCATTCGTCCGCTTATAAAAGGTTGACCGCAGCAGGGATATTGAACGCGAATTCAAAAATTGTTTTCTCATCACCTGATTGCATCTGGATCATTAACCGTAAGAAACATACCCAATGGTATATAGAACAAAAGAGGATCTCTGATACTATAATCATGTTTAACAGAAATGAAGGGCAGTTTGCCTGCGGCATTAACGATATTTATACAATGAACCAAGATGAATCCATTACCAGCTTACATATTTCATCCTATCGAATCGATGCTTTGATGAATGTTTTTATCGTGCATAATTAAAACTGATCCATCCTATCAGCTCAGGAACAATCTACCTATACCCATGGCATACAGAAAGGAAAAGGTTCTTTTCCTCTTCTTAGTGTTTCCCTTTGTAGTGGTTCCTGTGATATATGCCATTATAATTCCTTTGATCGATTTTCTGGTACCACCCGCAACACCTGCCAGTTCGTTTCATCCATATAGCAATAATGGGATCATTGCCATATGAGGAGGGATATTTGTTTATTATAGCTTTTGTTTTCTTATTGCCGGCTGGTTCGTAGTATCATAACAAGATGGATTCTGCTCACTGCATTGCAAGTAGTACCTGTGATAGGTATCCAATTGAATCAAGACTTTTTTTAATATGGGAATGGTAACCTTAAATGGGGCTGCTTTTATTTAAATACAAGCTTACTACTCGCAATCTTTCCTCTGCGATGGCCAGATATTGGTAAAGGTCTAGTCGTAACTCCTTCAACCTCCTAAATAATAAAAGCCGGTCCTTAAGACCGGCTTTGCAGAGAGGAAGTCCCGATGCATCGGGAGAACCCCCGATACGGTTTCCCGTATACACACTTTCTCCCGACTCGTCGGGATTCCTTCATCCTCCTAAAGAAATCTTCCATTCCGAAATAAGCTGTTCAATATATCGCTTGCTTTTCATTTTCTTAATCTGTATTTCGCGTTTTATAGATTCACTCCTACTAGAGTACATTTCAAAATATACAAGCCGCAACGGTCTTTTTGAAGCAGTGTATTTACTCATTCCTTCAAAATGTTTTGACATCCGTCGGTCCAGATCGTTGCATTGCCCTACATAAAAAGAAGAATCCTTCAAACTCTGAAGAATATAGACATAGAACTTAAAATTATCAGACATATTATACAAATCAGGTGAAAAGCAAAGCTCATCTTATTATAAGATGACCTGTAGCGTATTTATACTCGTTCTTACCATTTTAATCACCTTGACGTCTGTTAACGACAGATAAGCCAATAGCCCCTTAACAGGCTTTTACAAAGAAGATGTCCGGGATTTCATTCTTTCAACCACTTAAACTGCAAAGCCGGTCTATGAGACCGGCTTTGCAGAGAGGAAGTCCCGATGCATCGGGAGAACCCCCGATACGGTTTCCCGTATACACACTTTCTCCCGACTCGTCGGGACTCCTTCACCCTCCTAAATAATAAAAGCCGGTCTTTTTAGACCGGCTTTGCAGAGAGGAAGTCCCGATGCATCGGGAGAACCCCCGATACGGT
>CAYWPM010000001.1:279951-580474 GCA_964460235.1 uncultured Sediminibacterium sp.
CCCCGATACGGTTTCCCGTATACACACTTTCTCCCGACTCGTCGGGACTCCTTCATCCTCCTAAATAATAAAAGCCGGTCCTTAAGACCGGCTTTGCAGAGAGGAAGGGATTCGAACCCTCGATACGGTTTCCCGTATACACACTTTCCAGGCGTGCTCCTTCAACCACTCGGACACCTCTCTGTATTTATTTCTTATACCTCTAACACCTCTCCTTACACTTTCTCCCGACTCGTCGGGACTCCTTCAATCCCGATTATTCGGGAACACCTCTCTGTGTATTATTTCCCCCAAAACGTTGCTGTAATATGATGACTTCCTGGATAAGCCATCCGTTTAAAGGACTGCAAAAATAGCTTTTCAGCGTTAGCTACCGAATATTTTTTGGGCGTTGGCTGTGGTAATGGCGGCGAGTTCCTCCACGGGCAGTTTTTTTACTTCGGCCAGGCGCTCCACAATATTTGCCAGATACGCGCTCTCATTGCGTTTGCCGCGATAAGGTACCGGGCTCAGGTAAGGAGCATCGGTCTCCAAAACCAGCCATTCTGTTCCGATATTGGCCAAAGCTTCGGGTAATCCGCTGTTCTTATAGGTCACCACACCCCCAATTCCCAGGTAAAAACCAAGCTCTGTGACCTGTTTGGCCTCAATGGCATTACCGCTGAAACAGTGAAAAATACCCCTGAGCCCCTTGGCAGCAAAGGGTTTGACCGCTTTAAGGGTCTCCGGCATGGCTTTCCGGGTATGGATCACTATGGGCAGGTTCCTGTCCAGCGCCCATTGCATCTGGATGGTAAAAGCTTCCTGTTGCTCGGAAACAAAGGTTTTATCCCAGTAAAAATCCAATCCGATCTCCCCAATGGCCACAAAAGGCCGTTTATCAAGCCATTCTTCGGCAATGGCCAGCTCTTCGCGGTAATTGGCTTTTACATAACAGGGATGCAGTCCCATCATGGCCATGCAAACCCCCGGATACTGCGCCTCCAGTGCCAGCATACCCGGAATGGCCTCACTATCAATGGCCGGCAAATAAAACCGGCCAACCCCCGCCGCCCTGGCCCGTTCTATCATCTGGTCACGGTCGGCAGCAAACTCTTCTGCATATAAATGGCAATGGGTATCTATCAGCATCATACGGCAAAATTCCTTTTTTAAACGATACCATCCCAATGAGGGCTTTTACCAAAGAGGAGAACAGAAGGGATTTTGCCGGGTTTTTAGCCGGTAACATACTAAAAGACAAGGGGTTGCCGTTTATATACCCGTGGCCCGGCCGTATAGGGCCCGAAGATCCTGCAAAGCAATTAAACGCTGTTTTTATAGGGTACGGATTAAAAAGTGCCGGTGTTTCTACACCGGCATCCCTTTTTCAGAAGTGGTCAGCGCAGCAAACCGGTAGCCAGCCTTACTGAAATGCGCCAGCACCCTGGGCAGCGCATATTGCATCCGGCTCCAGGCCTTAGTGCTATCGTGAAAAACTATGATAGAGCCTGGTTTGCTATGGTACAACACATAACCCAAACAGGCTTCGGGACTGAGGTTCGTATCAAAATCGCCACTGAGCACATCCCACATGATAATGTTGATCCCGGGATTTTGTTGTTGCAGCTTTTGTTGCTGCGTTCGTTTGATACGTCCGTAAGGTGGGCGGAACAGGTCAGAGTGGATGAGTTGTGCCGCATCGGCCACTTCCTTTTGATACACTTCATCGCTTACTTTCCAGCCATTCACATGGTGCTGCGTATGATTGCCCACAGCATGCCCCTCAGACAGGATACGCTGATAGATCTCAGGATATGCCGCCACATTTTTACCGATACAGAAAAAACTTGCCCTGGCCCCATACTGCTTCAACTGATCCAATACAAAAGGGGTGGCCGTTTCATGCGGCCCATCATCAAATGTGAGGTACAAGACCTTTTCCCTGGTCGGGATACGCCAGGTCAACGCGGGGTACAACATGCGCAACCACCAGGGAGTTTTCACTAAATACATGGGATAAAGATACAGAACAGGCGGAGGGAATCGTGAATATTGAACAGATGAACAGACGAACAAGGAATGATGAAGTAGTTTTTGCGTGAACTCTACACCTCTGGTTGTAGGGCAATATTGAACATTGAGCAAGGAACGGATGAATATTGACGTTAGGGAACTATCTGATTTTGCATTACCTGATCTCCGGCTTCGGGCATCCAGTATCTGGTATCCAGTATCGAGCATCCAGTATCCAGCATCCAGCCCCCCTCATCCGTTCCTTGCTCATCTGCTCATCTGTTCTGTATCTTTGTGCCATGAGTAAGAAAGTACGTGTACGTTTTGCCCCATCGCCCACCGGCGGACTGCACCTGGGTGGTGTGAGGACGGTTTTGTTCAACTACCTGTTTGCCAGGCAGCATGGAGGTGATTTTATTTTACGGATCGAGGATACCGACCAGGGCCGTTTTGTACCCGGCGCAGAAGAATATATCCTGAACACCCTGAAATGGTGCGGACTGGAACCCGATGAGAGCCCGGTGCATGGTGGTCCTTATGCCCCTTACCGGCAGAGTGAGCGAAAAGCCAGTTACCGGCAATATGCCGAACAACTGGTGGAAGCCGGTTTTGCCTATTATGCTTTTGACACACCGGCCGAGCTGGAAGAAATGCGCACCCGTTTTAAGACCGCAGAAAATCCTTCGCCGCAATATAACCAGACCATCCGCCAGCAGATGCGGAATTCATTAACGCTGGATGCCAAAGAAACGGAGCAATTGCTGGCAGAAAATGTGCCACATGTGGTACGGATCAAAATGCCGGTGGATGAGACCATCCGCTTCACCGATATGATCCGTGGCGAGGTCTCTTTCCACACATCACAGGTGGATGATAAAGTATTGTTGAAGGCCGATGGTATGCCTACCTATCACCTGGCAGTGGTGGTGGATGATCATGCCATGAAGATCAGTCACGCATTCCGTGGCGAAGAATGGCTGCCCTCTGCCCCCGTACACCTGCTGTTATGGAAATACCTGGGCTGGGAAGCTGATATGCCGCAATGGGCCCACCTGCCACTGATCCTGAAACCAGATGGCAATGGCAAACTGAGTAAACGTGACGGCGATCGTTTGGGTTTTCCGGTGTTTGCCATGGACTGGACAGACCCCAAGACCGGCGAAACCACGATCGGGTTCAAAGAAAGAGGTTTCTTACCGGAAGCTTTTGTGAACCTGCTGGCCATGCTGGGCTGGAACGATGGTACCGATAACGAGATCTTCTCGCTGCAACAACTGGTGGAGAAGTTTTCCATTGAACGCGTACACAAAGGCGGCGCCAAATTCGATTACGAGAAAGCGAAATGGTTCAACCATGAGTGGATCAAACGATCCGCTGCGAGCTACCTGCAACCAGCAGTGAAAAATGAATTCGAACAAAAAGGCATACACATCACCGATGAACCGTTACTCGCGAAAGTGATCGAACTGGTCAAAGACCGCTGTACGCTGTTACCCGATTTTGTGCAGCAGGGTGGTTTCTTTTTCCAGGCACCAGTTACGGTGGACACGGATGCCATCAAACCCAAATGGGACGATAAGAAGAACCTCTTTTTTACAGAACTGATCCGGGCCTATGAATTGAGCAGCACCTGGGACGCACATGGCCTGGAGAACGAGTTCAAAGAACTGGCTGCGGTCAATCATCTGAAACCTGGGGAACTGATGTTACCATTCCGGGTAATGCTGGTAGGCGGCAAATTCGGTCCGGGCGTATTCGACATCGCAGCCCTGATCGGCAAAGCAGAGACCGTGAAACGCATCACGCATACCCTGAGCCTGCTGCAATAACCAATAAAAAACGTATCTATATCCTTGCCTGAGTGACCTTGTGCAGTGATCATTCCTTCACACAAAGTCACTCAGGCACGGTTTGTTCGTTCAGGAGTAATTTGTATATCTTGGTACAAATCTTTCCTGATGAAGGCCCTCTCCAGACCTGTTTACATCATTGCCCTGTTTGCAGTGATCAAATTCCTGATCCCCTTTCTGCTCATCCACCCGGCTTTTGAATTGCACAGGGATGAATTTCTGTACCTGGCCGATTCAGACCATATGGCCTGGGGTTATATAGAAATGCCTCCGTTACTGGCTGTATTGGGCTGGTTGAGCAAACTGGCCGGCGGTTCCATTGATACGGTCTATTTCTGGAGTGGTCTGTCGGGAGCGCTCACAATGATTGTCATCGGGAAGATCGTACTCAGGCTAAAAGGCAACAGCACAGCAGTTCTGTTCGCTTGTCTCGCTTTTCTCTGCTCGGGTTTCCTGAGAATGCATATCCTGTTTCAACCCAATTTCCTGGATGTGTTCTTCTGGACACTTAGTAGTTATTGTATCATTTGCCTGGTGGATAGCGGCCGTACCAAATATTTTTATTACCTGGGTATTTGCCTGGGATTGGGTATGCTGGGTAAATATTCCACTGCATTTTATATCCTGTCCTTTTCAGTTGCCATTGTCTTGACCGGTCAACGCAAATGGCTGCGCAATCCGCATTTTTATTTTGCTATGTTACTGGGCATACTGATCTGTCTGCCCAACCTGTATTGGCAATACACGCATCAGTTCCCGGTATGGCACCATATGGACCTGCTTACCAGGCAACAGCTGCAATTCAATAACCGCAAGGATTTCCTGATAGACCAGTTGCTGATTTTATTGCCGGCGTTCTTTATCTGGATGGGAGGTCTATGGTATATCCTGATGAAGAAAGAAGGAAGGAGATATATGATCATCGGTTTCCTTTATATGGGTATCATCAGCCTGTTATTGTATTTTAACGGGAAGGGGTATTATGCTGCTGCCATCTATCCCACACTGATTGCTTTTGGTGGTATCTGGTTCTCACAACTGGTGAGCCAGAAATATACCGCTTGGCTGCGATGGGTAGCACCGGTTTTCATATTGGGTGTGACCTTATTGGCCTTACCTGTGCTGATCCCCTACCAGTCGCCGGAGAAACTGGCCAATACCTACCGTGCCATGCATTGGGAGAACAGTCCCATGCTGCGATGGGAGGATCACCGGCAGTATGCTTTACCGCAGGACTTTGCTGACATGCTGGGCTGGAAAGAGATGGCCGAAAGAACTGCCAAAGCCTATCACAGTTTACCCGATTCGGTGCAACGGCAGACAATGGTATACGGGGATGCCTACGGACATGCTGCCTCGCTGAGCTTTTACAGGAAACCGTATCGGTTACCAGAGATCTATAGCGATGATGCCAGTTTTGTATTCTGGTTACCCGATCAATTCAATTACCGGTATTTCTTACTCGTTACCGATAAGATGCCCGATGCGGACGATCATTTTTTCAATCACTGGGGTAAACGGGAGATCATGGATTCGGTACAGAACCCTTTATCCAGGCAACATGGCGACAAGATCATCCTGTACAGTTTCCCGGACGATTCTGTAAAGATCATCGCGGAAAATAATATCCGCAGGGATAAGGCACAATTCAGGCGTCGATGATCTCTCAACAACATACCAGGTGCACGCAGTTCATCCCTGCTTCTCCATCATCTCCATCACAGGAAGCCAGTGAGTTTCGTACAGGTTCTGCAAATGCTGTTTATCGGCAGCCTCGAGCGTCACCAGGTGATCCGTATTCAGGCCCACATGTTCGGGAGTTCTGATACCGGGGATCACAGTGGATATTTCCGGGTAGCTGAGAATATAACTGAGGGCCAGTCCTGAGGCAGTGGTATGGTACTTTTCACAAAGCGGCCATACCTGTTCTTTCAGAACCTGCAATGTGGCTTCTGTGATCGGCGGAACCACCCGGTAGCTGCGGTGGTCATCGGCAGTGAATACCGTATCAGGTTTGATCTTACCTGAAAGCAGGCCAAACTGTAAGGGCATACGGGCAATGATCCCATAACCTTTTGCCGCAGCCTGGTGTATGATGGGTAAGGCTCTCTGGTTAATGAGGTTGAACACCAGCTGAAATCCTTGCCCGATCTGATTCGCTAAAAAGAAATCCGCTTCAGGAAAAGGATGAAACGTGATGAGTGAGATACCCCAGTAACGGATCTTGCCCTGTTTCTGTAATTGCTGCATGGCTTCGATACATTCCCCATTCTCCAGGTGCTGCATGCGCGCCACATGTAACTGGTGGAAATCGATATGGTCCCGCTTGAGCCTTTTCAGGCTGGCATCGCAGGCTTTGATCACATAGTCCTTGGTATAATCGATCTCAATGTTGCTATCAGCCCCTACCTTCTGCCCCACTTTGGAAGCGATGAGCACATCTTTCCGGTTGCCCAGAATATTACCCAGCAGTTCCTCAGAATGACCAAGACCATAAAAATCGGCCGTATCAAAAAAATTGATGCCGGCATCCAGTGCCTGATGCAGGGCAGCAGCGGATACCGCATCATCGGACGGACCCCAGCCGATCGGTATCTTTCCCACAAAAGCTGCGCCGCCAATGGCCCAAGTACCAAAGCCGATCTCACTTACGATAAGGTCTGTGTTCCCAAATTTCCGGTAGTTCATATGTTATGCCAGTTAGAATTGTAAACCTAAGTACAATTGAACTAATTTTACGGCATTGTTCCTGTTTAATTGAGCCAAATGAAAAGACCGATCCGAGTTTTAGTTGCCAAAGTGGGACTGGACGGCCACGATCGTGGTGCCAAAGTAATTGCTACCGCTTTGCGGGATGCAGGTATGGAAGTGATCTATACCGGCCTTCGCCAGACGCCCGAAATGGTGGTGAACGCCGCTTTGCAGGAAGACGTAGATGCCATCGGCATCAGCATACTCAGTGGCGCTCATATGACCGTATTCCCGAAAGTAATGGCACTGATGAAGGAAAAAGGGATGAACGATGTGCTGGTGACCGGTGGTGGCATCATACCCGAAGATGACATGCAGCAATTGAACGAAATGGGTGTAGGCAAACTCTTTGCCCCCGGGGCCGCTACAACAGATATTGCGGTCTATATCACCGATTGGGTAAAAGCGAACCGAAGTTTTTAATATCGATATCGTCGCTCATCATACTTCCGGCAAACGAACCCGGTTACGTATAGAATAGATCCTGACGCCTACCACGATACAGATACAGATGAACAGGCCCAGATTATATTCAATACCCATTTTCTTCAGCAGGATATAAATGACACCTCCGATGGCGCAGGCCGTAGCGTAAAGTTCCCCACGTTTCAACAGGTCTGGTTTTTCTCCACAAAGGATATCGGCCAGTAACCCACCGAAGGTAGCGGTGATCACACCCATGATCACAGCATATCCATCATTGATGGTAAGCGCGACACTCCGTTCAATACCCGTTACGGTAAAAAGTCCCAGCCCGATGGCATCGGTAAAGAAAATGGTCCTGCGGAAACGGATCTGGTTGGTCTGGAAGAAAGAAACAATGATCACGGCACCGACCACCAGTCCCAATGCGAGGTAATCATTGATCCAGTTCACAGGATGGGCCCCTATCAACAGGTCACGGATGGTACCACCTCCGTAGGCTGTGGCAAAAGCGATCACAAATCCGCCGAAAATATCCATCTGGTGGGTACGCGCTTTCAGTGCGCCGGTTCCGGCAAACACGAAAATACCGCAGTACATGATGACCTGGATGAAGTTCATACCCTAAAATACAAAAGAACCGGTATCTTTTTGCAGAAGTTTTCTAGTGAGGTGTGAGTGGTGAGTGGTCAGTAGTGAGTAAGTGAATCCGTTTAGGGGGTTACTCACTACTGACTACTCACGATTAACTAACACTATCCCGCAAAAACAAAAACCCGCCTGCGCGGGTCTTTATATGCCAATCAACCAACTATGAAGCAATACTATGACAGTACCAGGTCTCTGCTGGCTGTTGGAATGATATTCCCAAGTGCATCTACCATGTGCCGGCTTTTTTTGTGCTGCAAAGCGGGGATCCTGTCGATGTTGATGCCCGCCACTTTAGGCCCTCTCTTGGTTTTGCGGTCTGTTGACCTTACTGCGATCAGCAGTGTGGTAGATAATCCGATTCTGTGTTTCATATCATTATGTATTTGTTTTGATCTGTTGACGCAAATATCCTTACGGATCCATACCCACAGAAACTTACCTGCACCAAACAGCCTCAATACCGGATGAACCGTATAAAACCTGTGATAAAACGTAACCCAGGTTCAGCAATGAACGCCGAATGGACCTGGCACTTACCTTTGTTAAAAACTTGCCGATCATGTATACCACATTACTTACTGCTCTCGAGAACAGCATATTCACCATTACCATCAACCGACCCGATAAACTGAATGCCCTGAACAAGGACGTATTTGCTGATCTGAACAAAGCGCTGGATGAGGTATACAGCAATCCCGATATCCGATCTGTGATCATCACCGGTTCAGGCCCCAAAGCATTTGTTGCCGGTGCCGATATCAGTGAATTCAGCGGATTAACTGTGGAAGCCAGTAAAGCATTGGCCAAAGCAGGGCAGGATACTTTTTTCCGGATCGAGAACTCACCCAAACCCATTGTGGCCTGTGTGAATGGTTTTGCTTTGGGTGGCGGCTGTGAGCTGGCCATGAGCTGCCATTTCCGGATCGCCTCTGATAACGCAAAATTCGGTCAGCCCGAAGTGAACCTGGGCCTGATACCGGGTTATGGCGGTACCCAGCGGCTGGTACAACTGATCGGCAAAGGCCGCGCCATGGAATTACTGATGAGTGCCGGCATGCTGGATGCTGCCACTGCCCTGCAATATGGATTGGTGAACTATGTGGTGCCCCAGGAAGAACTGCTGACCAAAGCCAGAACGATACTGGAACTGGTCAATACCAAAGCCCCGATCGCCGTGGGAAAATGTATTGAGGCCGCCAATGCTGTTTTTGATGAGACCAGGAACGGCTATGCAGTGGAAGTGGCCGCATTTGGCCATTGCTTCGGAACCGGGGATATGAAAGAAGGCACTACTGCTTTCCTGGAAAAGAGAAAAGCGGTATTTACCGGAAAATAACCGCAACCGTTATCGGATCACCGACCTGATCTCTTCTGCCACCGGGTGTTCTGCCTGGAAGCTCAGTCCCATCAGTTTCGCCATGGTTTGTGCGAACTGTTTCTGGTAAAGCAGTCCTTCGGTCTTTACTTCGCCCAGAGCGGGGGTATTGGGTCCCATGGCGGCAAACCAGATCTCATGTGAATCCTCCACAGAAGTTCCGTGTGCATTCCATTTCGATTTGGTTTTATCGCCCCTGCCATGATCTGTTGTGAACAGGATCGTGGTCTTATTGCGGTACTGTGGATCACTTTGTACAAAATCCCAGATCTCCCGTAACCAGCTATCCACCCGGTTGGCTGCATCCAGGTAGGAACGGTATTCGCGCCCGTGCGCAAACTCATCCGTTTCACCGTAACCGATGAACAGCACTTTGGGTTTACGTGTTCTCAGGTATTCCATGGCGCCGTAATGTGTGAACACATCAAAACATTCTTCCGGCCAGGCACGGTGCGAATGATCGAGCATGGTGTTGAGTAGTTTTTCATTGGCAGTAGGATTCTTTCCGCCAAAATGCTCGTAGGCGGCCACCACCGGCACACCGCTTTTCTGTTCTGGCAGGATGCGGTTGAATACACCCCATGCACCAAAAGCAGCCACTTTCCCTTTCAGGCCGGGCTGCCGGTTAAAGAATTCCAGGATGGTGGTATTGGGGTTATCAGGATGACGGTTACTATTGATGGCCGTATCCACATACCCGCACATGATCTCAGCGTAACCCGGATAAGAGATGCGGTAAGGATTGGACACCTCCACTTTATTACCCAGCCAGCGGTTCCCGTACACCTGTCCATGGCTGGCCATGGTGTTCCAGAAAAAGGGCATCAGTTTTTTACGGCGTTCACCGGCATCCTCCGACCAGAAGCGGGAGAAGATCCGGAGGCTGTCTTTCTGGTTGTATGCTTTATCCGCTGCCAATACCGGATCCATACCGCCAAACAGTTCCTGCCAGCGAAAACCATCTGTGGTGATGATGATCAGGTTCTCTGTTTGCTGTGCACCGGATAAAAAAGGGATCAAAACGATCGCGAGGACGACAAAAAACTGTTTCATAGAAGGGTGGTATGGAAAGATGTAAGAAAAGCGCTATGCTGTATGCGAATATACTGATCAAACGCAAAAGCCTTTCCCGGTTTCACCGGCTGTAAGACCAGATACACCTGTTTCCGGTCTGGTGATCGGCAGGCCGGAATTTGCAGGAATCCAGATACGGGAGCCTGCGTTTGCCCCCGGGGGCTTACCTTTGCAGGACCAAAGAAAAGTTCTGCAAAATCATCTAAATCTAAGATAATGGACTACCGTATCGAAAAAGACACCATGGGCGAAGTACAGGTACCCGCCGATGTGTATTGGGGCGCACAGACCCAGCGCAGTATTGAGAACTTCAAGATCGCACAGGACATCAACAAGATGCCGAAAGAGATCATCAAAGCCTTTGCTTACCTGAAAAAAGCAGCGGCCCTCACCAACCTGGATGCCGGTGTTCTGCCCAAGGAGAAAGCCGACCTGATCGCACAGGTATGCGATGAGATCCTGGCAGGCAAACTGGATGCACAGTTTCCTCTCGTTGTTTGGCAGACCGGTAGCGGCACCCAAAGCAACATGAACGTGAATGAAGTGGTGGCTTACCGTGGTCACGTGATCAAAGGAGGCGCACTGACCGATAAGGATAAATTCCTGCACCCGAACGACGACGTGAACAAATCGCAGTCATCCAACGATACCTTTCCCACTGCTATGCACATTGCCGCATATAAGATACTGGTGGAAACCACCATTCCCGGCATCAAAAAATTAAGAGATACACTGGCACAGAAAAGCAAGGAGTTCATGCACGTGGTAAAGATCGGCCGTACGCATTTCATGGATGCTACGCCACTTACCCTGGGACAGGAGATCAGCGGTTATGTATCGCAGCTGGACCATGGTCTGAAAGCCATCAACAATACCCTGGCGCACCTGAGCGAACTGGCCTTGGGTGGAACGGCCGTAGGTACAGGTATCAACACGCCAAAAGGATACGATGTGAACGTGGCCAAACATATCGCCAACCTCACAGGACTGCCTTTTGTAACTGCTGAAAATAAATTCGAAGCGCTGGCCGCTCACGATGCCGTTGTAGAAGCCCATGGCGCACTGAAGACCGTTGCTGTAAGCCTGATGAAGATCGCCAACGATATCCGTATGCTGTCTTCCGGACCACGCAGCGGTATTGGTGAACTGTTTATCCCTGATAACGAACCGGGTTCTTCCATCATGCCAGGTAAGGTGAACCCTACACAGTGTGAGGCGCTGACCATGATCGCTGCACAGGTAATGGGCAACGATGTGGCCATCAATATCGGTGGTGCTACCGGTCATTTTGAACTGAACGTATTCAAACCGGTGATGATCCACAACTTCCTGCACAGCGCCCGCCTGATCGGTGAGGGTTGTGTAAGCTTCAACGATAAATGCGCCGTAGGCCTGGCCCCTATTGAAGCCAATATCAAAAAACACGTAGACAACAGCCTGATGCTGGTTACCGCACTGAATACCAAGATCGGTTACTATAAAGCAGCAGAGATCGCGCAGACCGCACACAAGGAAGGCACTACGCTGAAAGAAATGGCTGTTAAACTTGGCTACCTGACCGCCGAAGAATTTGACCAGTGGGTAGTACCGGGCAATATGGTAGGAGAGCTGAAGTAATTAATAATTAGGAATTAGTAATTCTTAATTACTAATTGATCCAATACAGGGGCTGCTGTTCTGGTAGAACAGCAGCCCTTATTATTTGCATCAGTTTGACCCGATTGAGGATGTTCAGTGAACTTTTTTACCGCCAAGATAGGTTGCCTGCACTTTTACGTTCAGGATCTCTGTTTCCGGCACTTTCATGAGGTCTTTATCCAGCAGGATGAAGTCCGCTTTTTTACCCGCTTCCAGGCTCCCCACTTCCTTCTCGAGAAAACTGGCTTTGGCTGCCCAGATGGTCATACCCCGGATCGTTTCTTCGCGGCTCAATGCATTCTCTGCCTGGAAACCTCCGGATGGAAAACCTTTGGCATCTTTTCGTGCCACGGCTGCCAGGAAGGTCTTGAAAGGAGAAATATCTTCTACCGGGAAATCGGTACCCAGGGGGATCCATCCATTCTGTTGTAACAGTTGCTTGAAAGCATAACCACCTTTCAGCCGCTCCTTACCCAGGCGTTCTTCTGCCCAGTACATATCGCTGGTAGCATGGGTAGGCTGAACCGAAGGAACAATACTGGCCGCACCAAATAAAGCGAAGTCGGAAGGATGGATGATCTGTGCATGTTCCACGCGCCAGCGTTTATCGTTCTTACCCTGCAGGTATTTGTTGTAGATACGCAGGATCTCACGGTTAGCGCTGTCGCCGATGGCATGCGTACACATCTGGAACGGCGTGCCCGACAAAACCTTTGCCAGCGAATCGTAATGTGATGGGTTGCGCAACAGGAAACCTGTCCAGCCGGCTTTATCCGTATACGGCTGCAACAGGCAGGCGCCCCTGCTACCCAGTGCGCCATCCATATACACTTTGAATCCATTCACAAAGAGGCGGTCTGTTTTATAAGGACCTGTTTTGACATATTTGCTGATATTCTCATCGTTATCGCTCAACATCACGAACAAGCGCATATCCAGTTTGCCTTCTTTCTGCAACGCATCAATGGCATCCACATCCTGGTAACTGAGGCCGCAATCGGTGATGGTGGTCAAGCCCTGTTCAAAACAATTCTTCTGCGCTGCCTGTAACCATTGCAGGTAGATCTCTTTGGTAGGCTCCGGTATCTGTGCATACACTTTGTTGTCGGCATTATCGATCAGCACACCGGTAAGTTTGCCATCCTTGACCTCAATGGAACCTCCTACGATGGTCTGTCCGGCCTGGATACCTGCCAGTTCCAGTGCTTTCTGGTTGGCAATGGATGCATGTCCATCCACCCGCGTGATGATGACAGGTTTATCGAGGAACAAGGTATTCAGCGCTTCATTGGTCGGATAGGATTTACCCGGCCAGCGGTTCTGGTCCCAGCCCCGCCCCTGTATCCAGGGCAGATCGGGATGCTGATCGGCAAAAGCCTTGATCCTGGCAACCGTCTCCTCCCAGGTGTTGGTACCGAACAGGTCGGCCTGGAACAGGGAGCGGCCGTAGCCTACAAAATGCGCATGCGCATCAATAAAACCCGGGTATACGGCCTTGCCCTGGGCATCGATATTTTCCGCAGCACTGTACCGTGACATGATCTCATCATTCTTCCCCACAGCCACGATCTTACCGTCTTTCACGGCCATGGCTTCCTCAACGGTATAAGAAGAATCTACCGTATAAATGACAGCATGATGAATGATGGTATCCACTTTCCGGTCAGAACAACTGAAGAGCACCGCCAGCAAAGCGATCGAAAGAATTTTCCGCATAATGATCTTTTGAGTAAGATAAAGATATGGGAATATAGAATATTGAATATTGAACCTGCCTGACGGCAGACAGGCAAGGAATGATGAAGGGAAGGGGAACAGATGAACAGACGAACAGATGAACAAGGAATGATGAGGTGATCTTTGGTTAACCTCTGCGGAAACTCCGCGGTCTCTGCGGCGCTGCGGTGAATGAATGTTGAAAGCGAGCAAGGAATGATGGAGGGAACAGACGAACAGACGAACAAGGAATGATGAATAATGAAGTAATGATGAATGTCAAAGGATACCTCCGATCAAGGTTCATCATTCCTTGTTCGATATTCAATATTCACACGGCGGTTTATTTCAGGAGTTCACAGGGTTTCAGGCCCGTGTGTTTTTTGAAGGCTGCAGAGAAATGTGAGATGGAGGAATAACCCAGCAGGGCAGATACGTCGGTCACACTCAGTCCTTTTTCGTAGAGGAGGTATTTGGCATGCTCCATCCGCTGCTGTTGGTAGAAATCGAATATGGTGGTGCCAAAAACTTCCTTGAAACCTTTTTTGAGGTAACATTCATTCATGGCCACTTTACGGCTCAGTTCCTTGATAGTGATGGGGTCGCCGATATGTTGCAGCAATATTTCCCTGGCCTGGTAAATACGGTCGCGACCGCTTTCATCGGCCAGGAACTTACAGGTGAATCCTTCTTCTTTTTCATCCACCAGGCATTCCAGGCTGTACAGTAACAACTCGTGAACCTTGGCGTTGACGAAAATATTTTCCAGTGAGCCGGAATAACTGTGGTTCAGCAAACCATCCAGCACATTCCTTTTTTTATTGCAAAGCGGGAATACCTTGGTGAATGCATGCGGATGTTTGAATGCCAGCACTTCATCTTTCCGGTTACTCATCTTCACGTTGTGCACGAACTGGTGCAGAAAAGTGGAGGTGAAATGGAAAGTGAACACATCTACGGTCTGGTGTTTGCCATTGCAGTTCTCGGTAGGCAACTGGTTACACTGTCCGCAACTCCTTTCCTCGCAATAACGGTTACCGGTGGTGCAATAACGAAGCTCCAGGTAATTCTCGGAAGGCCTTTTGGCATTGTAATGGTATACCATCATGCCGGTATCATCTGCCACCCAGGAATGCTGGGCGTAGTAGCGACGGATATGGTACTGGATCGAACCCGGGATATTCTGCTCTTTTTCATAGAGCAGGTCCATGCTCGGCTCAATACCACCACGCTGCGAAACCTTCAATATGTCCATTACCTGTTGCATGCAGGTGCAAATTTAATGTATAAACATCTATTCTGCAAGAAGGCCATTTGTCAGCCTGTCACGGAAGCGTCATTTTATCCTCCACACCCCGTCCGAAAATGGGGAAAAATAGGCTTGTTTGGCCCCAAAAAGCCCCTATATTTTCATTAGATTTGCCAACCCTTGAAAAATTGTTAAAACTCAGGATTGACAAGCATTTATGACCCAGGAACAACAGAATAACAACGAGGCCCAGAACAGGAATTACGGGGCCGACAGCATACAGGTATTGGAAGGTTTGGAAGCGGTTCGGAAAAGGCCCGCCATGTACATTGGCGATATCGGTGTCAAAGGACTGCATCACCTGGTGTATGAGGTGGTGGACAACTCGATCGACGAAGCCCTGGCCGGTTACTGTAAAAACATCGTTGTAACCATTCACGAAGACAATTCCATCAGCGTACAGGATGACGGTCGGGGTATCCCTACCGGGATCAACACCAAGGAGAAAAAGAGCGCCCTGGAGATCGTGATGACCGTACTGCATGCCGGCGGTAAATTTGACAAGGACACGTATAAGGTATCCGGTGGTCTGCACGGTGTGGGTGTCAGCTGCGTGAATGCACTCAGTACCAAACTGCATGTTACCGTTAACCGTGAGGGCAAAATATTTGAACAGGAATACAAGATCGGCGTACCCCAGTACGATGTACGCGAAATAGGTACCAGTACCACTACCGGTACCCTGGTGCATTTCTGGCCCGACGGCAGCATTTTCCAGGAGACCGTTTACCGGAAAGAGATCCTGGAAGGCCGTTTACGCGAACTCTCTTACCTGAACAAACGCATCAGCATCACACTCACCGACCTGCGTGAGAAAGATGCGGACGGTAACGTATATACCCGCAATTTTTACAGCGAAGGCGGTATCGTTGAGTTCGTGGAAATGCTTGACCAGAACGGCAACCGCAACCCGTTGATCCCTTCACCACTGTATGTGGATGGTCACGATGAGGCTTCCAATATTGCAGTGGAAGTGGCACTTACCTATAACGACGATTTCAAAGAGCATATCTTCTCATACGTCAACAACATCAATACCATTGAGGGCGGTACCCATGTTACCGGTTTCCGCCAGGCTTTGACCCGTGTATTCAAGACCTACGGCGACAGGGAAGGCCTTTTTGAAAAAGCCAAAGTGACCATTGAAGGGGATGATTTCAGGGAAGGGTTAAGCGCCATCATCTCTGTAAAAGTTCCCGAACCCCAGTTCGAGGGACAGACCAAGACCAAACTGGGTAACAGCGAGGTAAGCGGTATTGTACAGACCACCGTGGCCCGTGCGCTGGAAGCTTATCTGGAAGAGAACCCCAAAGAAGCCAAGAATGTGATCTCCAAGATCATCCTTGCGGCACAGGCCAGGGTGGCGGCCAAAAAAGCCCGCGACATGGTGCAGCGCAAAACCGTGTTAAGCGGTGGTGGCCTGCCCGGAAAACTGGCCGATTGCAGCGAGAGGGACCCGCAGAAATGTGAGCTTTACCTGGTAGAGGGAGACTCGGCAGGCGGTACCGCCAAACAGGGCCGCGACAGAAGTTACCAGGCCATCCTGCCCCTGCGCGGTAAGATCCTGAACGTAGAGAAAGCCATGGAGCACAAGATCTACGAGAATGAGGAGATCCGTAACATGTACACCGCACTGGGTGTGACCGTAGGTACCCCGGAAGATCCCAAAGCATTGAATACGACCAAATTGCGTTACCACAAACTCATCATCATGACCGATGCCGACGTGGATGGTTCGCATATTGCCACCCTGATCCTGACTTTCGTGTTCCGTTATATGAAGGAAATGGTGGAGCAGGGCTATGTGTACATTGCCCAGCCCCCATTGTACCTGGTGAAGAAAGGAAAAGAGCAGGAATATGCCTACAACGAAGAGCAGCGCAAAATGTGGGTGGAAAAACTGGGCGGCGGAAAAGACGACAGTGTGACCATTCAGCGATACAAGGGTTTGGGTGAGATGAACGCAGACCAGCTCTGGGAGACCACCATGGACCCAGCCCGCCGTACCCTGAAACAGGTGACCATTGAAAGTGCCGCCGAAGCCGACAGGATCTTCAGCATGCTGATGGGCGATGACGTGGCCCCACGCCGCGAATTCATTGAAAGTCATGCGAAATATGCTAAAATCGACGTATAAACGGGTTCCTGACCCTTATACCCTGATCATAGAAAAAGCCGGTGCCAGACACCGGCTTTTTTACGTCCATACCACCCTAAGTTCCTGCCGGACAGCCCTTCCCGCCAGAAATTTCACTTTCCTGAAAAAATTTGGTAGATTGTGGCCTATAACCCATTGTTTATCTACTAACTTTTAAATTCTAACAACATGGACACATCAAAAATGATCAAAGCATATTGCCTGAAAACCAAAGAAAAAAACGTTCCTATGCAGGATGCGGTGATCACCAGAACGGCTAAAGGCGGTTACATGGCCGGTGGTCACGACGGAAAAGGAAATAAGATGGCCGCTATCCTGAGCGAAGCCAAGGCCTTACAGGCCATCGCCGACGGCGTTGCCAAAAAAGGTTTCTAAGCCATATCAACAAGAGATTCAGATCCGGTTCCTCACAGGACCGGATTTTTTATGCCTTGACCGTCTTATTACCCACCACTTCGCTGTGCATCTGGGTAAGGAAACGGTGCATGGACTCCATATCCTTCATAGTATCTACGATCAGCATGAACATGCGGCCGGTCTGTTTGAGGCGGGCTTTGTTGGTTCCGGTTTGCAGGTAAGCCAGTATCTTACGGAACAGGTCCGATTCGAAATACGGTGAGTCGGGGCGGTTGATGAAATAACAACGCAGTGTCTCGTCTTTCAAAGCCATTTTCTCAAATCCCAGCTGTACGGCCATCCAGCGGCAGCGGACCGTGGTGAACAGGTCTTCCACCTGTGGCGGCACCGGACCAAAACGATCCAGCATCTCCTGGTGAAAAGCCAGCAGTTCCTCCTCTTTCTCACAGCTATCCAAACGGGTGTAGAGCGACAGGCGTTCTGTGATACTCTCCACGTAGTCATCCGGTATCAGGATCTCCAGGTCGGTGTCGATGGTGCAATCACTTACAAAATCATCCTGTTTACTGATCTCTTCCTTGAACAGGTCCTTGAACGAAGTACGCTTCAGTTCACGGATGGCTTCTTCCAGTATCTTCTGGTACATTTCAAAACCGATCTCGGCCATAAAACCGGTCTGCTCGCCCCCCAACAGGTTGCCGGCACCACGGATATCCAGGTCGCGCATGGCTATCTGGAAGCCACTGCCCAGGTCGCTGAACTGCTCCAGCGTTTGCAAACGTTTTCTTGAATCGGTGGGCATCGTACTCATGGGTAGACCCAGCAGGTAACAGAATGCTTTTTTATTGCTTCTGCCCACCCTTCCGCGCAACTGGTGCAGATCGCTGAGACCGAAGTGATGGGCATTATTGACGATGATGGTATTCACATTCGGGATATCCACGCCACTCTCTACAATATTGGTACATACCAGTACATCGTATTTCTTATCGATGAAGTCCAGGATCCTTTCTTCCAGTTCATGCCCTTCCAGTTGACCGTGCGCAAAACCGATGCTCAGGTCGGGACAAAGCCCCTGTATCAATGCGCACATTTCAGAGAGCCCCTGCACTCGGTTATGAATGAAAAACACCTGCCCGCCCCTTTCCGTTTCATAATAAATGGCATCGCGGATGAAGTCGTCATTGAACACATGCACTTCCGTCTGTATGGGTTGCCGGTTAGGCGGTGGCGTATTGATGATGCTGAGGTCGCGGGCCCCCATCAGGCTGAACTGCAGGGTGCGCGGGATCGGTGTGGCCGTGAGCGTTAAACAGTCCACATTCGTTTTCAGGGTCTTCAGTTTCTCCTTATGCCCTACCCCGAATTTCTGTTCTTCATCGATCACCATCAGTCCGAGGTTCTTGAACTTGACATCCTTACCCAGTAAACCATGTGTACCGATGATGATATCGATCTTACCCTCTTCCAGTTTCTTGAGGGTCTCTTTTTTCTCTTTGGATGATTTGAAACGGTTGAGATAATCCACCGTTACCGGAAAATCCTTCAAACGCTCCTGGAAGGTTTTGAAATGCTGGAAAGCCAGGATGGTGGTAGGCACCAGTACGGCAGCCTGTTTGCCATCCACACAGGTCTTGAACGCAGCACGTACGGCTACTTCTGTTTTACCAAAGCCCACATCGCCGCAAACCAGCCGGTCCATCGGGCTCTCGCTCTCCATGTCTTTCTTAACATCTGCAGTGGCTTTGCTCTGGTCGGGCGTATCCTCATAAATGAAAGAAGCTTCCAGCTCGGTCTGCATATAATTATCCGGCGTATGGGCAAAACCCTGTTGGGCCTTTCTTTGTGCGTATAGTTTGATCAGGTCAAAAGCGATCTCTTTGACCTTGGTCTTGGTCTTCTCCTTCAGTTTGTTCCACACATCGGAACCCAGTTTGTTGATCTTGGGTACCGTTCCCTCTTTGCCTGTGTACTTCGAGATCTTGTGCAGTGAGTTGATGTTCACATACAGGATATCACTGTCTTTGTAAATGATCCGCACCGCTTCCTGCACTTTGCCGTTGGCTTCGATCTTCTGCAGTCCACTGTACGTGCCTACCCCATGATCGATATGCGTTACATAATCGCCCGGCTGCAGATCGCGCAGGGTTTTGAGGGTGATGGCTTTGTTCTTGTTATAGGCCTGTTTTACCTTGTATTTATGGTAACGCTGAAAGATCTGGTGATCGGTGTAGCAGACCAGTTTCAGCTCTTCATCAATGAATCCTTCGTGTATGCCCGTGGCTACCGGCACAAACCGGATCTCGGTGTTCAGATCCGCAAAAATGCTGTGCAAACGTTCCAGCTGGCGGGCCTGTTCGGCAAAGATGTATACGCCAAAACCAGCAGTTTCATGGGCTTTCAGGTCCCTGATCAGCAGGTCGAACTGGCGGTTGAAAGAGGGCTGTACGCGGGTGCGGAAACCTATTTCCGTTTTGGCCATATGGGGTTTGTAACCAAACTCCACCACATGCCTTGTCCCCAGCTGCTGTTCAATGATACCGCTGCCTGCAAAATCTTCGGTTTTCACTTCTTTGAGGATCCTGGTATCGTCCTCTTCCTCGTTGGCCTGCATGCGGTACCCCTCTTTCAGCAGTTCCACAAAACCCTGCAGGTCCTCTTGCTGTGTATCTATCTTTTCTTTGATCACATCCCAATCCTTCAGCCAAACCACCGTATTCTCCGGCAGGAACTCGAGCAACGATACCTTCTCACCGCTCTCGAACTGCGTTTCCACATTGGGAATGATATTCACCTGCAACAGTTTTCTTTCGCTCAACTGTGTTTCGGGATCGAAGATGCGGATACTGTCCACCTCGTTGCCGAACAGCTCCACGCGGTACGGTTTTTCATTACCGAACGAATAAATATCCAGGATACCACCGCGCAGGGCGAACTGGCCGGGTTCATATACAAAATCGGTACGCTCAAAACCATACATCACGAACAGGTCCATCAGGCTTTCGGGGTTGATGGTATCATTGGCCTTGATGCTGATGATATTGCTGCTGAGCGTGGAGGGTAATACCACTTTTTCGAACAAGGCTTCCGGGTAGGTGACCATGATCTTGCGGTTACCTCCGGCGGATAATTTGGTCAGTGCCTCCGTACGCAACATCACATGCGAGCTGTTGAGCATCCTGAAATTCTTCCGGTTCTTGAAGGAGGAAGGAAAATAGAACAGGTCCAGCGCATGGGTCAGGTTTTCCAGCGTATTGTGGAAATAGGCCGCTTCTTCGGCATCATTCAATACCACCAGGTGGTTTAGTTGCTGGCAGGAAGGGTGCATGAATACCGCACTCACCACAAATTCGGAACTGCTGCCTTGTAAGTTCTGCAGGAAGATCTTTTGGGGCTGGGCAAAAGAAAGCTTGTCCGCCAGCTGAAAAAGGTGGGGTGATTGTTGGTACAGATCCAGCAGCACATTCAAATTCATATCCGCTTGCTCAATTCCTTCACGAAAAGAGGGCAAAGATAATGGGTAGTTCCGAGAATCGGGTTACCGGTGATGCCTTACAGGCAAAGCAAGGGCCGTAGCCGCTAGAAACTAGCCCTGTTGCTTACCGAGAGATTGGCCTGGGTAAGTTTTCCCGCTTCCACGGTGAAAAGGGCGATGTTATTGTTATTGTCGAAGAGATTGGCATAAAAACGGCTCCCCTGCTTCACAAAAAGGGAATAGCTGCCCACAGGCAGGGAAATGGTAAAATGGCCGGTGCTGTCGGTCTCCACCGAAGCAACCAAACGGGTAGCGATGGCCGTATATACCGGTTCGGTGCCTGTTCTGGTCACCTGGCCGGTATGGGTGGGTTCATAGATGAAAACGGTGGTCAGTATGGGTTTGGGAAGATCCGGTTCTGCATCTTTCATGGGCATCCGGTTACCGGTGAGTTCGGTGATCCTGCCGGTAATGCCCTGGGTGATCACCGCTGAAGGGAGCTTTTTAGCCGGCGAACAACCAAGAATTGCCAAACAGCCTGCGAAAACTAAAAAAAGAATGTGTTTCATACCTCACTTTGAATGATGAAAGTATCTAATTTAGTGAATATTACGCCCATTTTTCTTAGTTACCGGCGGATGGAAAACAGGAAAGTTATGATGAAAAAAATTGTATGGTCTATTTGGGGAATCTGCGGATTGGCATGGGTTGCTTCTGCACAGACCGTTACCAATACCCGCATCCTGAAACAGGCCGCTGTTGGTTATAAGCTGGCTTTCAATGCCAATTATGCCAAAGCCATCACCCTGGCCAAAAGAAACGGCTGGGACCTGACCATCAGTTCCCCGAACGGCAGGAAAGGCGTACTGGTGGGTGTGGATGATTTTGGTTTCCCCAAATATTACATGACCAACAACAATACCATCGCTGCAGCCACCACACGCGCCAATCAATTGTGGCCGGGTGGTTCAACCGGTCTGAACCTTTCGGGCAGTTCTGCTTACCTCAAGAACAGGATCGGTGTATGGGATGGTGGTTCAGTACTGGGCTCACACGTAGAACTTACCGGACGGGTAACACAAAAAGACAACCCCTCTTCTTTCAGTGACCATGCTACGCATGTGACCGGTACCATGATCGCTTCGGGCGTGAATGCCAGTGCCAAGGGCATGGCTTATGGTGCTACGGGTATTATTGCCTATGATTTTACCAGCGATATTCCCGAGATGGCGAACGAATCCAGTAATCTCATCCTATCGAACCACTCCTATTCCATCATTTCCGGATGGAATTACAACAGCTCACAAAGTCGCTGGGAATTCAACGGGCGGCCTGATGAGAACGAAGATTACAAGTTCGGGTATTACAGCGACGACTCACAGGCACTGGATTCCATTGCCTATAACGCACCCTATTACCTGATCGTAAAATCGGCGGGCAATAACCGCGACGAGAATGGGCCTGCAGTAGGTGAGCCTTATTACCGACGCAATTCCAGCGGAACCATGGTCGCTTCCGGAAACCGTCCTTCAGGCATCAGCAGTAACGATGGGTATGACATCATTTCCTGGGATTGCGGCGCCAAGAATATCCTGACCATTGGTGCGGTGAATGGGATCCCTTCGGGGTATACCCGTCCGGAAGATGCGGTGATGAGCCGCTTCAGTTCCTGGGGCCCCACCGATGATGGCCGTATCAAACCGGATATCGTGGCCGACGGTGTGAACCTTTTATCACCGATCTCCACCTCCAACACCAGTTACGCCACTTACAGCGGAACATCCATGGCGGCACCGAACGCCACCGGCTCCCTGTTCCTGCTGCAGGAATATTATTCCAAACTCAAGAACAGTAACACCGCTTTTCTGCGTTCTGCCACACTGAAAGGTCTGGCCATTCACACAGCGGATGAAACGGGTAATGCACCCGGTCCCGACTACCAGTATGGCTGGGGACTACTGAATGTGCAGAAGGCGGCTGTTGCGATGAACGCTGCCGTCAGCTCGAACAATGCCGCCACCAGCAATCACCTGATCTATGAAAACACATTGGCGCAGGGAGCAACTTTTTCCAAAACGGTAGTGGCTTCCGGTAACGGGCCACTGCAGGCTACCATCTGCTGGACCGATGTAAAAGGAGCCGTTGAAAAAGTGAATGTAATGAACAACCGCACCAAGAAACTGGTGAACGACCTGGATATCCGCATCACCAAGGAAACACGCACTTATATGCCGTGGACGCTGGATCTGAACAACCCCACTTTCGTGGCTGCTCCTGGTGACAATATCACGGACAATGTGGAAAGGATCGATATCGATAGTACCGTTCCGGGGCAGACGTATACGATCTATGTTTCGCACAAAGGCACACTGGCCAATACATCACAGGCCTACTCCTTACTGATCAGCGGCGTGGGTGGCTCCCCATTTTGCACATCCACATCGGGCGGTGGCGGAGCAAGGATCGACAGCGTTGCATTCAAAGGTATACAGGTAGCCAATTCGGCCGGTTCAAAGACCTATACAGACAATACCCGTTATGTAGCCAATATCGAACCTTCGGAAACCATCCCGGTAAGGGTGCGCGTGAGTACGGCCGATGCGACCACTGCAAGCCGTATCGTGAAAATATTCATCGATTACAATAACAGCGGCACATTCGAGCCTTCTGAAACGGTGGCCACCAGTGGGGTACTGAGTTCTGCGGCACAGACCTTTACGGCCAATATCACTACCCCCAGCACTTTGACCATTGGCAATATCTGCCTGATGCGGGTGATCGTTCAGGAAACCAGCCTGGCCGGTGATGTAGCGGCCTGCGGCACTTATGCAAAAGGAGAAACACAGGACTACCGCGTGCGGGTGATCAACCCTTCCAATGATGTAGCCATCAGCGAGATTGTTTCGCCATCCGGCAATGATTGCGCCAGTGGTGCACAATACATTACGGTAAGGATCCGGAACAATGGTGCCACCAATACACAAACCAATATCCCGATCACAGCCACCGTATCCACCACTTCGGGTACGGTAGCCAATCTTTCCTTCACCTATCCCGGGCCTATTGCTCCACTGACCACAGAAACCTATACCTTCCAGACGCCCATTGTTACCACGCCCGCTACCGCGTATACCATTGTGGCTGCCACCAATCTGACCACAGACCAATACCCGGCCAACAACTCACTTTCGGCAACGATCACCACTGCCGCCAAACCAGCCGCGGTGTCTGCTTCTGCAGGCGTCTGCGTCAATACAGTGAACCTGAAAGTGAATGGGCCTGACAACTCCAATTATTTCTGGTATGCCACCGCTACAGGTAATTCGCCTTTTGCATTGGGGCCAACGGCTTCTACTACAACCATACCCGGCGATAAAACTTATTATGTGGCCAAAGAAGCGAAACTGAGTGTTGGACCAGTCAACAAAACAGTTTACCCGCAGGGCGGTTACAATATGTTTGTAGGAAACTATATAAAGATCAATAATTCCGTTCCATTAACTATTGAAACTGCCCGTTTGTATATCGGTTATCCGGGTAAGATAAAATTTACTTTGGGGAACTTGGTAACAGAAACCAGTTATCAACCATTGGCATCCACTACGATTGATGTTTATGCTACTACAACTACTCCTGCACCAGGCGGGGTTACTTCCAACTCTCCGGCAGATACGGGTGCTATATTCCGGCTGAACCTGCCGGTTTCTTCTGTTGGCGATCACATTATTGTTGTTGAGTGTTTAGATAGAAATGGCAATGTAGACACTGTTACCAATCTTGGTGCTACCATCTTCCGTAACAATGGTATCGCCGGAAGCACCTATCCGATCTCCATTCCCAATATCATGTCGATCACCGGTAACAGTGCGGGTACTTCGCAGAACCAGTTTTACTATTTCTTCTACAATATGCGGATCAGTACAGGTTGTGTGAGCGATCGGGTTCCGGTGATTGCCGCAGCTTCACCCACGCCTGTCATCAGCCAACAGGCCGATTCACTGGTGAGCAGTATCAGTTCGGGCAACCAATGGTACCTCAACGATACCGCCATCAACGGGGCGAACGGGGCCAGTTATAAGTTCACCAGGGCCGGGAAATACAAGACCGTTGTTTCCGATGCTTTCGGCTGCCAGCAGGCTTCCAATGAGATCACAGCGGCGGTTACAGCGAGTATCGATGTCATTGCCCGTGAGATCAAGTTGAATGTATCTCCGAATCCGAACAACGGCCTGTTCAATCTTTCTTTTGAAGTAAGCGGCAAAGCCGATCTCTCAATAGAATTGCTGAGTGCTTCCGGGCAAAGGGTATACAACAGCAGTTATCCCGGCTTCTCCGGTAAGTTCTCCAGGCAGATCCGGATAGACCGGGTAAGCTCAGAATTTTACATTTTGCGGATTCAGCACAACAAGAAGACCTATCTTCAGAAGGTACTGGTACAACGATAAAAAACACTGCTCCCAAGCAAAAAGGCCACGATAACGTTATCGTGGCCTTTTTGCTTGGGAAGCTGGTTATCGTTACCTTTATAGAAAGAGAATTGCTTGCATAGCCAAACAGTTCCAAGACAGGATCTATTTGATGAACATCTAAAAATTATCACACATGGCAGAACCCTGGCGCACCGGCAAGGTGATCAAAATCGAAAACGCAGTTCCATCCGGTTTAACACGCCGTTTCTGGATACAAGTTCCCGAAGTAGAAAGCTTCGACTATCAGGCTGGACAGTTTGTAACGCTTGATCTTCCCATTCATGAGCAAAAGAATAAAAGATGGAGAAGTTATTCCATCGCTTCCGCGCCAGATGGCAGTAATGTATTTGAACTCGTGATCGTTCTTCTTGAGGGCGGTCTGGGCACTACCTATCTCTTCAATGAAGTGAAAGTAGGCACAGAGTTCCCTCTTCGCGGGCCGCAGGGTAAATTCACTTTACCGCAGCCGATCGAAGAGGACATCTATCTGATCTGCACAGGTACCGGTATCGCACCTTTCCGTGCCATGGTACATGCCGTGCACAAACAGAAATTGCCACACCAGAACCTGCACCTGATCTTCGGATGCCGCAAACTCACCGATGGCTTGTATGTGGACGAACTCAAACAACTGGAAAAAGACGAACCCGGCTTTTTCTTCCACCCCTGTTATTCCAGGGAAGAAACTGTTCCGGAAGGTGCACACAAAGGTTATGTGCATCCTGTGTATGAAGAGCTGACCGGCAAGGGCTCAAAACCTGCCAAGTTCTTTTTATGCGGATGGAAAAACATGATCGACGAAGCCAAACAGCGCATCGTGGACCTGGGCTATGATAAAAAAGCCATTCACCTGGAATTATACGGATAGTACCTATCCTTGCATTATATCAGCCTCCTGCAACAACAGCTTTCAGGAGGCTTTTTTTTGCGACACAGTTACATAATAATCGAAGATAGGTTCCCGCTTACTCAGGAAACTCTTGAGAATATGCATCTTTCTTTCTGTGAGAAAGCTTTCATACTCCCGTATATCCAACTGAACGGGATGCAGCATATCTCCGGGAAGCAGCTGAAACAGTTTCTTTAAAAACCGGTTCCGGTGCGCATCGGTAGAAACAACAAGATAACCCTCCGGCTTCAGTGCTTTTACCAGCTTATCATAACATAAAGGGAGGTTCCTGACATGGTTGATGGCATTCATGCAAAAGATCACATCATATTTTTCCGTTTCATCCAGGTCTTCCATCGACAGGGTCCGGAACCTGGTCCAGGGAACGTTCTGCGGCTGAAAATGCGAAAGCTGCTCATATTTACCCAGTAAGCTGTCGATAGCATCTACCTGGTTACCTTCCAGCACCAGAAAGATACCTGCAGGTCCGCAACCGGCATCCAGTATCTGTTGATTGCCCGGCAATGGAAGCCATGGCGACATTCTCGCCAGCAGATCCTGCCAATAACGTTTCTTCCGATCCAGGTAAGTGTCAGGGTCTTTGTCTTGCAGATACCGTTTCCACCAGATAAACTCCAGTTTTTGCGCCAGCTTCCATTTCCAATCCATAGCTATTTTTTTATGGGCCGATGAGGGTTACATCACCTGCTCCAGTACCAGGTCCTTCACCTTGCTCATCAACACCCGCTCCTGCACCATGCTGTCGCGATAACGGATCGTTACCGTCTGATCTTCCTTGGTCTGGTGATCGATGGTTACGCAGAACGGCGTACCGATGGCATCCTGTCTTCTGTATCGTTTACCGATCGCATCTTTCTCCTCGTAAAAACATTTGAAGTAAGGCTTGCATTCATCCATCAGTTCGCGTGCCAGTTCAGGCAGACCGTCTTTTTTGGTCAGCGGGAGCACTGCCAGTTTCACGGGTGCGATCTTTGCGGGAATATGCATTACCACACGGCTGTCCGTAGTGCCGTCTTCCTTGGTAATGGTTTCCTCCTCATAGGCATTGGCCATGACCAGCAGGAACATCCTGTCGAGTCCGATAGAGGTCTCCACCACATACGGAACATAATTCTGGTTGATCTCCGTATCGAAGTACTGCATCTTCTTTTTGCTGTACAACTGGTGTTGGGTGAGATCGAAATCGCTTCTTGAGTGGATCCCTTCCACCTCTTTGAACCCGAATGGGAATTCAAACTCAATATCACAGGCTTCCTTGGCATAATGCGCCAATTTCACGTGATCGTGATAACGGTATTTGTCTTTTGAGATACCCAGGCTCAAATGCCACTGCAGCCTCGCTTCCTTCCAGTACTGGTACCATTCGCCTTCCGTACCAGGGCGTACAAAGAACTGCATCTCCATCTGCTCAAACTCGCGCATACGGAAGATGAACTGGCGGGCCACGATCTCGTTACGGAAAGCCTTACCGGTTTGTGCAATACCGAATGGGATCTTCATGCGCGCAGTTTTCTGCACGTTCAGGAAGTTCACAAAAATGCCCTGTGCCGTTTCGGGACGCAGGTAAATGGTATCGGCATCTTCTGCCACGGAACCCAGCTGGGTGGAGAACATGAGGTTGAACTGGCGGATATCTGTCCAGTTGGCGGTACCGCTTACCGAACAAACGATCTTCTGGTCAATGATCAGTTCTTTCAATCCGGCAAAATCTTCGGCAGCCAGTAAGGCATCCATTGATGCCAGCAGTGTGTCTGCGGCCTGGTTCTCTCCTTTTTCTCTTAGCTGGTCGGCTTTTGCCTCCAGCAGATGGTCTACCCGGTATCTTTTCTTGCTGTCCTTGTTATCGATCATCGGGTCGCTGAAATTATCAACGTGCCCGCTGGCTTTCCAGGTAGTGGGGTGCATGAAGATGGCAGCATCGATACCTACGATATTCTCATGCATCTGGGTCATGCTCTTCCACCAGTAATCGCGGATATTCTTCTTTAACTCACTGCCGTAAGGACCATAATCATACACGGCACTTAACCCGTCGTAAATCTCACTACTCGGAAACACAAAGCCATATTCTTTGGCATGCGAAATGATCGCCTGGAACTGATTGTCTTGCTGTATACTCATAACCCCGCAAAAATATGCTTTTACACCTGTTGGCAAAAGCCGCAGGTAACGGTTTTTCGGGTTTGACCGGTAAAAAACGGGTCATTCATCCAAAACCTGGTGACCGAACCAATAAAAAAATTAGTTTTAGCGGTACTTAAACCATTACTATGCTCAGAAGACTATGCTCCTCTCTGCTGATCCTGTTCGCCCTGTCCCAACAGGCTGCAGCCCAGCAAAACACAGAATATCCCAATGATCATCTCAGTCCTGCCTTTCATGCCGGCCGCAGGGCAGCGGTAAGGGAACTGATGCCTAAGAACTCAGTGGCCGTATTTTTTGCGGCGCAAACCCGTAACCGTTCCAACGACGTGGATTTCATCTATGCCCAGAACAAGAACTTTTATTATCTCACCGGTCTGACAGAGCCCAATGCCATGTTGCTGCTGTTCAAAGAACCGGCGACCATCAACGGTGAAACGGGTACCGAGTTCATTTTCGTACAGCCCCGCAATGCCGCCCGCGAAATGTGGACAGGCAAGATATTGGGAGTGGACGGTGTAAAAGGCAAACACCGGCTGGAGCATGTGTTTACCCATGAACAGTTCAACTACAACACGATCGATTTTGGCAAGATTGATTCGGTGATGACCAACCTCTACAACGAGAAGATCCTTTCCAAATATTATAGTGGCCGTGGCGGCATGGATCCCTTATCAAGGATGGCGCAGCTGGTAGACAGTGCCATTACCACCTACCACAAACCCAATGCAGCACTGACCCTTGGCAACATACTGAGGAACCTGCGTGCCATCAAACAACCGGAAGAGATCACTCTGATCGAAAAAGCGGTGGCGATGAGCACTGAAGGGCACAATGGTGTCATCCGCTCCATCAAACCCGGCATGACGGAATACCAGGCACAGGCCATCATGGAATACTATTTCAAGAAAAACGGATCAGAGTACCCTGGTTATCCAAGTATCAATGGATCGGCCGAGAACAGTTGCGTACTGCATTACGAGACCAACCAGCGCCTGATGAAAGACGGCGACCTGCTGCTGAGCGACTGTGCCGCAGAATACCATGGATACAGTGCCGATGTGACCAGGACCATCCCAGTGAACGGAAAATTCTCACCCGAGCAGAAGATCATTTATGAACTGGTACTGAAAGCACAGGATTCCGCCTTTGTACAGTGCAAGGCAGGCAATAATTCCCGGGAGCCGCACAATGCAGCCCTGCGGGTGATCACGCGTGGTTTGCTGGAACTGGGCATCATCAAAACAGAAGCGGAAGCAAGGACCTATTTTCCGCATGGCACTTCACACGGACTGGGGCTGGATGTACATGACCCCAATCCCGGCATCTTACAGGCCGGAGCCGTATTTACGGTGGAACCAGGCATCTACATTGCCCCCGGAAGCAAATGCGACCAGAAATGGTGGAATATCGGTGTACGTATCGAGGATGATATCCTGATCACGGCAGATGGCGGTTACAAGAACCTTTCTGCCGGAAGCCCCAGAACGGTAGCCGAGATCGAAAAAATGGCCAAAAAGAAAAGTATTTTCAAATAATCACATCAACACCTTAACAGAACAGCCGCATACATGGTATGCGGCTGTTCTGTTTTATCCCGCTATCATTTACTTCTATGTTTTTTTTCAGCAGGCACCGGGTGATCCTGTACCTGGAGTGATGCTTTATTTTCCAGTTCGATCTCCTGTATCCATACGGCATAGTCAGTGGGATAGATATTCCTTCCCTTCCGCATGGCATATACCCTTGTAAAAGAAGCGCCCAGATACAGGATGATGGCAGAATAATACACCCATAACAATATGATCACTACTGCACCCGCAGCACCATACGTGGAACTGATATGTGTTTTGGTAAGATAAAAACCGATAGCAGACCTCCCGATCATAAACAAAAATGCGGTAGCAAAAGAGCCCACCATCACATCGTGCCATTCGATACGCGCATCGGGCAACACTTTAAAAATGGTAGCGAACAGGATACTTACCGTTAAAAAAGTAACTACCAGGTTGGCAGTATGCACCACAAAAAGGGCTGTATCGGGAAATGCCTGCAGCAACTGCTCACCCAACAGGTCTATCACCGAGTTCACCACCAATGATACCAGCAGGATAAAACCCAGCACCACGATCATGGAAAAACTCAACACCCGGTTCAGGATCAGTTTCAACCAACCCTTCTTGGGTTTGGCCTTTAAACGCCAGATGAAATTGATGGAATCCTGGATCTCGGTGAACACGCCGGTTGCAGCCAGTATCAGGGCACAGACCCCGACAACAGAGGCCCAGCTCACATCTCTCGAAACGGTGATGTTCCGGATGATCTGTTCGATCTGGCGGGCTGCATCTGCCCCCACCAAACCCTGGATATTTTCGAACAATTTTCCTTCAATGGCCGCTCTGCCATAAAAGATGTCGCACAAACTGATGACCAGGATCAAAACCGGGGCGATGGCAAATACCGTATAATATGCCAGGGCGGCACTCATTTGCAGTGCCTTATGGTGCGAGAAATCGTGTATCGATTCTTTACAGATTGAATAGATACTTACAATATGCCGTTTCATAAGTTCCCTATTTAACAGATACCTGTAAACTATTGTAATTTGTCATTCTGTTTATGCCTTTCGGCATCGCGTATGTTCTTCTTCTCAAAATTCTTCTGCAGCGCCTCGGTCAGGTTCACGCCCGTTTGATTGGCCAGGCAGATCAGCACCCATAACACATCAGCCATCTCATCGGCAATTTCTTTTCCCTTATCCGACTCTTTGAACGACTGCTCCCCATAGGTACGCACCATGAGCCTGCTCAGTTCACCCACTTCCTCCATCAGTATTCCGAGGTTGGTGAGCTCGTTGAAATAACGTACCCCGACTGTCTTGATCCAGTTATCTACCTGTTGCTGTGCCTGATCGATTGTCATATCTGCTGGTTGTGAGGTTTACAAATCCGCTGTTCTAAGGTTTTCCAATACCGCCATGAACGGTCTTCAGTCGCATGACCATGGCAATGGATTCTGCCCGCTGTTTCAGTTTTTCACTGGTATCTCCCGCAAACAGTTCATCTACCGTTTGTTTAAAGAGCGTTACCCACCGCTGAAAATGTTCATCTCGGAAAGCTGACAACTGGTGCAGGTGCTGGTGTGTCTGCATGACATTCCCCTGGTAACCGCCTTTGTCAAACAGTACCGACTCCCAGAAATTCACGATCACGGGAATATGTTTTTCCAGGTTCACTTTCACCACTTCGGTAAAATAGTGACCGATCAGGTCATCTGCAAAAGCGGTACGGTAGAATTGTTCCATCAACTTTTCAAGATCTGTACGGGTAGCGATATCGGGCATAGGTCAATGAGTGAATGAGTGGATGAGTGATTGAGTGAATGGTAAAGATCTCTCATCGCAATTGGTTCATAATACTTTTATTCTTTATTCTTCGAGTCGATCAGGATGGTTACCGGGCCGTCGTTGAGCAGGCGCACTTTCATGTCTGCACCAAAAATACCTGTCCGGATCTTTTTACCGAGATCGGTCTCCAACTGCCGGATCATCTTCTCGTACATCGGTATGGCAATATCCGGTTTTGATGCCTTGATATAAGAGGGCCGGTTCCCTTTTTTGGTGTTGGCATGCAGGGTGAACTGGCTTACCAGCAGGATCTCTCCATCCACGTCTTTGATCCCGAGGTTCATCACTCCTTCCGCATCATCAAAAATGCGGAGGTTCACGATCTTGTTACTGAGCCAGACAATGTCTTCGTCTGTATCCGCGTCCTCAATGCCGATCAGCACCAACAAACCTTTCTGTATGGCACCTGTTACCGAACCTTCTACGGTAACCGAAGCCTCACTTACCCTTTGTATTACAATTCTCATGATCCTTTAACAGTTTTTATCCGAACTTTAGTACAATGAAGGTAGACATTACGCCGGAGATATGGTTCCAAACCGCCCGCAGCGGTGGCAAAGGAGGACAAAACGTGAACAAGGTGGAGACCATGGTGGAGGGTCGTTGGCATATCGCATCGTCCCGGCTGGTGACTGAGGAGCAGAAACAACGGGTACGCGAAAAACTGGCCAATAAGATCACCGACGAAGACCAGCTACTGGTAAAATCACAAACAGAAAGATCACAACTCGGTAATAAAGGGGAAGTGACCAGGAAAATGAACCAGCTGGTAAATTCCGCACTGGTCAAACAGAAAGTTCGCAGGCCTACCAAACCCACCAGGGCCGCACAGGAAAAACGGATCGAGACCAAGAAAAAGAACCGGGCCATCAAAGAACTGCGCAGGAAGATCAACAAACACGATTATTTATGAAGTACCTGGGATATATACTTGTCTTGCTGACGCTGATCCTTACCGGTCTTCACTTCAGGCAGCCAGGCCCCATTACTGCACCCGCCGGAAAACTACGACTGGTCTTTCACCACCAGGTTGGCAAAAATCCACTGGAGCTGGGTGCCCTTTGCCAGAACAGCCTGGGCGATAGTATCACGATCGAGAGGTTCAAGTACTATGTCTCTAATTTCACCCTTACCGACAGCAAAGGCAGGCAATGGAAACCGGGTACGCAATATTTTCTCATAGACGAAGCAATACCGGATTCTAAGATCATCACCATCCAGGTACCTGATATCAACATCCGCCAGGTCGGTTTTTTACTGGGTGTGGATAGTGCCAGAAATGTTTCCGGCATACAGACCGGCGCCCTCGACCCATTGAAAGGTATGTTCTGGACCTGGAACAGCGGTTATATCATGGCCAAACTGGAAGGCACCGCAGAACGTTCCCCTTCACCAGGGCACCGTTTCACCTACCATATCGGGGGATTTCGTTTTGGGATGAATACGGCAAGAGAGATCAGGCTGGACATTCCGCAAACGAGCCAGCCGGTTCGGGAAATTCATCTTGCTGCCGATATCAACCAGTGGTTCACCGGATCGTCGCAGATCAATATAGCAGAAACACCCGTATGCCATTCACCAGGCGTTCTGGCCATGCGATTTGCCGATAATTATCAGAACATGTTTTCTATCCAATCCGTGCATTGATATGAGGATTGACAAAAATACCTGGGTTTTACTGCTGATCCTGCTGACCGGTGCAGGATGGGTTGCGGCAGACAACGCGTATTTCAGACCCAGACCCATTGCCTTCAAAGTACCCAAAGGCTGGCCCCAGCCGGTCTACGACTTTTCCAGGAACCCGCTTACTGAGGAAGGTTTTGCCCTGGGTAAAAAACTTTTTTACGATGGCAGGCTCAGTAAGGATGGTAATTTTTCCTGCGGCACCTGTCACCAGCAGTTTGGCGCATTCAACACATACGACCATAGCCTTAGCCATGGCTACAATAATGCATTAACTACCCGTAATGCACCGGGCCTGTTCAATCTGGCCTGGCAAAAAGATTTCATGTGGGATGGCGGCATCAACCATCTTGACCTGCAGCCGCTGGCGCCGATCATCGCGGAGAATGAAATGGCCGAAACACTGGAGAATGTCATTGCCAAACTGAAAGCGGACAAGGAATACCGGAAAATGTTCAAAGCAGCATTTGGCGACGAGACCATCAATACCCAGCGGCTGGGAAAAGCCCTGAGCCAGTTCCTGCTGCAGTTGGTGAGCAGTAACAGCAAATACGATAAGGTGAAACGCGGTGAAGCCAGTTTCATACTGCCGGAGCAGCTGGGATACCAGATCTTCTTACAGAAATGTGCCGGTTGTCATACAGAACCGCTGTTTACAGATCATTCCTACCGTAATATAGGTCTGAAGATGGATGATGTACTGAAGGACCCGGGCAGGATGCGCATAACCTCCAGGCCCGAAGATTCACTCAAATTCAAAGTGCCCAGTCTGCGGAACGTAGCCATGACCTTTCCGTATGGACATGATGGCCGTTTTTTCTCGCTGATGAACGTATTTGAACATTACCGGAAAAATATGGTAGTGAGCGCCACCACCGACCCCCTGTTCCGCAACAAACTGGCACTGTCGAATTACGAGATCGGGCAACTGACCGCATTTTTATATACGCTGACCGATTCCAGTTTCCTGAAAGACCCACGTTTTGCAGCACCCGGAGCCGATGACAACACAAAACCACCTGCAGATATTCACCGGTAAGCGCACATTTGTTACTTTAGCAATGAGTGAATCGATATAACCAATAAACCAATAGAACTTGAGCGGAATAAAGAAACTGGCAGGACAAACGATGTGGTATGGACTCAGCTCTATAGCGGCCAGGTTCATGGGTTATCTGTTAACGCCCTTACTCACCTATTCTCCCCATGTGAAAACGGCCGATTTCGGGAGACAAAGTCTATTATACTCTGCCATACCGGTATTAAGTGTGTTGTTCACCTACGGTTTTGAAACGGCCTATTTCCGTTTTTCCGCAAGAAAGGAGTATCAGCAAACGATCTACAGCACCAGTTTTTTATCCATCCTGTTTTCTACCCTTGCTTTTTCTGGCATACTCTGGCTCAACCGTGGTCTGCTCGGAAGCATCAGCGGTTTTTCCGATATACCGGAAATAGCCACACTCACTATTTCGATCATCGCACTTGATACCCTGAGCGTGATCCCCTTTGCCAAATTGCGACAGGAAGAAAGACCCATCAGATATGCATTTGTACGGGTGATCGGGATCTTTGTGAACCTGCTCCTGGTCTGGTTCTTTGTTAACTATTGCCCGGCTCAGCTACAGGCAGATCCCAATAACTGGGTGAGCAAGTTCTTTGACATCAACCAGAATCCCATTGTGTACGTAGCCATTGCCAACGTGGTACAGAGCCTGCTCACGCTGTTATTACTCGGCAAAGAGATCTCCTTTGTCCGATTCAGTTTCGACACACGCCTTTGGAAAGAAATGATGCTCTATTCCCTGCCCCTGGTCATTGTTGGCCTGGGAGGCATCATCAACGAGACGTTTGACAGGCTGATGCTGAAAGCCTGGTTACCCGGCACTGCGGAATTCAGGAATGAACAGGTAGGTATTTATAATGCCTGTTATAAATTATCCTTACTGATCACACTGTTTGTACAGGCATTCCGGATGGGTGCAGAGCCTTTCTTTTTCAAACAGGCAGAAGGACAAAATCCGCAGAAGACCTATGCCCGGGTAATGAAATTCTTTGTGATCGTGGTCACCACCATGTTCCTCGTGGTAAGCCTGTTCCTGCCGATCTGGTCGAGGCTGATCGGCCCTGAATACCGGGTAGGCCTGGCGGTGGTTCCGATATTGCTGCTGGCCAATATCTTCCTGGGTATCTATTACAACCTCAGTATCTGGTTCAAATTAAGTAACCGCACCATTGCAGGCACCTACATCACATTGATCGGAACGGCTATCACCATTGGCGTCAACTATGCACTCATTCCCTATATCGGTTTTATGGCAGGCGCCTGGGCCACTTTTTTATGTTATGGAACCATGATGGTGATCAGTTACCGTTGGGGACAGAAAGCCTACCCGGTTCCCTATGCCACCAAGAAACTGATCGCTTACGGAACCATTGTTGTGTTGCTGTTCCTCTTGCATAAAGCCGTAACCCATTGGTTCCCGCATGTCTATTTCAGCCTGGGGTTGGGATTTGTATTGTTATCCACCTGGTGCTGGTTCATCCTGCTGATCGAGAAAAAGGAATTCCAAAAATTTCCGGTGATCGGAAAATATATCAGGTAAGATGTTCCAGGAGCTCAGGAAATATATAGAACGGTTCACTCCCATCTCGCAAGCTGACTGGGAAATGCTGGAGCCGCATCTCTCACAACGAATGATCCCCAAAAACGGGTTGTTTACCAAAGAAGGCAGGGTTTGCGGGGAGATCGGTTTTGTAACTGATGGCAGCATGCGACATTACTATACCAAAGACGGGGAAGAAAAGACCACCTATTTTTATTTTGAGAACAGTTTTGTTACTGATTATATCAGCTGCATAACCGGTAAGCCGGGAGCGTTAAGTATTGAAGCTTTATCAGATACCACGCTGATCGTTTTTCCCTATTCAGTACTGAAGAACTGTTATCAACAAAGCCATTCCTGGGAAAGATTCGGAAGATTGATAGCCGAGTACCTGGCTGCCGGCCTGGAGGAAAGAATGACCGGTTTACTGATGTTTGGTGCAGAAGAGCGTTACCAGCAATTACTGAACAGCAACAAACGAAAGATCCTCGAACGTATACCACAGCACCTGATAGCCAATTACCTGGGCATAACCCCTGTGAGTCTCAGCCGCATCCGTAATCGGGTCGCCAAAAAACAGTAGCACTGTTTTCTTATCATTTGTTAACGTCATTTTCGATAGGCCTGGTGATTTTTGCAATCAGAACCAGGCACTATGAAAAAAATACTACGATCAGAGGAACTTGCCCAGATGCTGATAGCTTTGGCCGCTTTATCACAACAACCCATCTCCTTTAGTTGGTGGATCTGGCCTTTGCTGTTTCTGTCTCCTGATATAAGCATGCTGGGGTATCTCATCTCCTCCCGGGCGGGAGCCATCTGTTACAACCTGTTTCATCACAAGGGCATAGCGTTGGCAGTGCTGGTATCAGGTTATCTGGCGCATACTGACATTCTCCTTTTAATAGGCCTTCTTCTTTATGCCCATAGCAGTTTTGACCGCGCCATGGGTTATGGGTTGAAATATCCGGATGGGTTTCATAATACCCATCTTGGCAGAATCGGTAAAGCTGCCTAAGATCTCCTAATTTTGCACCCACACATTATTTATGGCAGAAGACCTTACCATCATACAAGGAAGCAAGGAAGAGCAATACAATGCATTGATACCGCAGATCAAAGCATTGATCGAAGGCGAAACAGACCTGGTGGCCAACCTGGCCAATATTGCCGGCGCACTGAAAGAACAGTTTGGCTGGTTCTGGGTGGGTTTTTACCTGGTAAAAGGAGAGCAACTGGTACTGGGACCTTTCCAGGGACCTGTTGCCTGCACCCGGATCAACAAAGGCCGTGGCGTATGCGGCAGCAGCTGGGCCAAAGCAGAGACACTGATCGTTCCCGATGTAGAAAAATTTCCGGGACATATCGCCTGCAGCAGCCTGTCAAGATCAGAGATCGTAGTTCCCCTTATCAACAATGGAACCGTTTGGGGTGTACTGGATGTAGACAGCGAACTGCTGGACCAGTTTGATGAGACCGACAAAACCCACCTGGAAAGGATCGTTTCACTCATCAACAATTGAACAAGGGAACAGAGGAACAGACGAACAAGGAATGATGAATGATGAAGTAATGATGAATATCAAAGAACTCCTCCGATCATACATAATTCATCATTCCTTGTTCCTCTGTTCATTATTCATCATTCCCAAGCTTAACAACCCATTAATTATTTTTCCCTTATCTTTGCCTCATTCATATACTCTCTCTACGACTGATCACTCTTCCGTGACAAAGTTTCATCAAGTCAATTACGGGCAGGTTATATAGCATCTGAGCTATTTCAGGTGTTCATTTATGTAAAATATCTATTGTGTTATTCGAACAATTGAATCTTATTGAGCCCATATTACGTGCGCTCAAGACTGAAGGTTACACTTCACCCACGCCCATCCAGGAGCAGTCCATTCCCATGATCTTACAGGGAAGGGACCTTTTGGGTTGTGCCCAGACCGGAACCGGTAAAACCGCTGCTTTCGCCATTCCCATGCTGCAGATCCTGCACGAGCGGAAAATGGCCGGCAGCCACAACAAAGGCATCAAAGCCCTGATTTTAACGCCCACACGCGAACTGGCCATCCAGATCGATGAAAGTTTTGCCGCCTATGGCAAACACCTGAACCTGAAACACCTGGTGATCTTCGGTGGCGTGTCACAACAACCCCAGACCAATGCTTTACGCAATGGTGTTGACATCCTGATCGCTACGCCCGGCCGTTTGCTGGACCTGGTGGAACAACGTTTCATCAACCTGGCGCAACTGGAACTGTTTGTGCTGGACGAGGCAGACCGCATGCTGGACATGGGTTTCATCCACGATGTAAAAAAGATCATCACCAAGATACCAGCCAAACGTCAAACGCTTTTCTTCTCGGCCACTATGCCAACAGAGATTGCAAAACTGTCGAGCACCATCCTGAACAATCCGGCCAAAGTAGAAGTAACGCCTGTTTCTTCCACCGCCGAAACCATTCAGCAATCGGTCTATTTTGTACAGAAGGAAAACAAGAAACACCTGCTGGTGCACCTGCTGAAAGATGCGGCCATCAGGAGCGTGCTGGTATTCACCCGCACCAAACACGGCGCCGATAAAGTGGTCAAAGACCTTAGCCGCAACGGGATCAGCGCCGAAGCCATCCATGGCAACAAATCGCAGAATGCCAGGCAACGGGCATTGGGTAATTTCAAATCGGGACAAACCCGTGTACTGGTAGCTACCGATATTGCCGCAAGGGGTATTGACGTAGACAACCTCTCTCACGTGATCAATTTCGAATTGCCGAATGTACCGGAAACCTATGTACACCGTATCGGCCGAACCGGCCGTGCTGGTGCCAGTGGTATCGCTTTTTCTTTCTGCGACATGGAAGAGAAAGAGTTCCTGCGCGATATCCAGAAACTGATCGCCAATACGGTGCCCGTGGTAACGGAACACCCGTATGCCATGAGCGACACCTCCCTGGCCGCTTACCCTTCACAGCCAAAACATCCGGCACAAAACCAGCGCCAGCAGAACAACAGGCGTTCGTTCCGTGGCGGTGACCCAAGAAGGTATCAAGGCCAGCAGACTGCCAACCGCGGTAAATAATAGGGATCTATACAATGGTCCTGCCATATCCTGATAGCGATCCTGGCAGGACCATTTTCATTTCGGCCATCCCTCGTTTTATGGGAGAAATACTATCGTTGTACGTTGCTATCTGCACAAAAAAAACTAATTTCAACTGTAAATTCGGGACATGAAAAAAGTGCTTATCAGCGGCCTTGTGGCAGGTATTGTTCTTTCTATCCTTTCTTATGGTGGATTGTTTGTAGCCGTCACCATACCGTTCATGAGCCGCTTTTTTGTTGAGTACCTGAGTAATGTTTTCATCTCCGACAGATCAAGGGATTTTTTCTTTTATTCCCACGCTTTACTCATCAGTTTTGCCCTCTCCTGGTTCTGGGAGCGTTCCAAAAAAGTATTTCACGGTCATTTTGTGCTTCGTGGGCTTGAATTTGGTCTGGCTTATACCATTGCCGGCCTGCTGCCCATCCTTTGGATGACCTACAGCCAGATCGATGTATCTGAGACCATGGTATTATCCTGGCTCGGTTTTGGTTGTTTCCAGTCTTGTGTGGCGGGAATTATTTTTGCAAAGATGAACCCTTAACCCAGGGGTTTCAGTTTCAGTTTGAACTCTACGCTCAGCTCATCTTTGGCTTTGATGATGCCTCCCAGTTTACTGGGCGGAACCAGGTTAAAGTCCGAGAAGTTCACCACCCTGTCACCTTTCAGGTGCAGCATCTGTGCATTGTCCTGTGTGAACAGGTAAGAGATTTCAAATCTTTTGGTAACACCCGCCAGGCTGATATCCACCACCCCTGTGATCTTGGCAGGATTCCTGAAGTCGGGGAAGCTGTTGATGGAAATGAACCGGATGGATAAATGCGGGTAGGTCTTGTACTTAAGTGTTTTGCGAAGATCATTCGTCATCATCTTATTGTGACAATCGAATGAAAGGATATCCAGCATCAGCCGGCCCTGCATGGGCAATAACTGCCCCTTGGGGGCTTTGGGTGCACAGGTGATGGTATCAGGCAGGGAATAATTGGTGATCTCGCACTGGAAGGTATTGATATTGGTACTTCCATTTACCGACAAGCTGCTGCCGGGCATCACCACCCAGGTAGCATTGCTATTATCCGGATTGTTAAACCCGGGTAATACCACCAATAGTATCAGGTACAACCAATTCTTTCTCATTATGCCCGTGCCGCTTTATAAAGCTGAAAAACAATAGCCGAATGAAATTAATTCATCCGGCTATTATACACTATAAAAAAACCCAATAATTTAGAATCCTACGATCGCTTCGATCACATATCCGTTGAATTTACCACCTGCACGGTAATCGCTGGTTGGGAAATCAACATATTTCTGGTTAACGATCTCTGCTTTCATCAGCACATTTTTGGTCAGGAACCAACCGGCAGCAAAAGCAGTTCTGTTCACTTTGATATCTGCAGTGTAGCCAGCCAGTCTAGCAGTAACGGTATTGTAACGGGCACCTACAAACAGGTTCTCTTCTTTACCGAAACGATATACACCTTCGATCACGAACTGATTGGCTTTCCTGTCAGCTGTTTCTGTTTTAGTACGGCCTTTGGCAGTCTCATAAGTACCGAAGATCTCCAGTCCATATGCTTTAAAGAAGGCGTTGAACATAGTAGCGCTCAGTTTTTTGCTGAAACCTGGATTTAATCTACCAGAGAAGGCAACGGCAGTAGAAGCAGGTAAAGAACCTGGTACACCTTTCTCCATCACGTTCTGATAGTTAGAACCGGTACGGTCGCCACCATACAGTGTCAGACCACTACCTGCCTGGCTAGAGTTGGTGTAATGGCTCACAGAGAAACGGAGTCTTACATCTTTATCCAGTTTGGTATCATAGCTACCTTTGAAGTAGATAGAAGGATTCCGGTTGATATTAGCATCCTGTGCAGTAGCGATCACTGAATCGATATGTCCTTTGATCATACCATTGGTGATACCCACCATACCGGTAAATCCACCTTTCTGAACATATACCTCACCACCGATCTCAGTTGCAAACTGGTCCATGATATGGTTATCCATGAATGGGTTGTACAGTGTCTGACCACCATCTGACCTGCGGAAGTGCTGATCACCGTAGTTCACTTCAAAGTGACCTACTTTCAGGGTTACCACTTTCATGATATCATCCCATGTTTTGCCTTTGAAAGGAAGTTTATCGAACTGGATATAACCACCTTTTACCCAATATTCATTGTGGTGACGGGCAGACAGGTAACTGGTCACATTCAGTTTGATACCATCAGCCAGCTGCGCATCCATGAATAAGTTGGCCTGGGCAGTCATGAAACCTGGAGCAACAGGATACAGGCGGTTAGCACCGGTACCGGTATTGTTCAGGGCAGATGGGTTTTCGTGTTTCAGGTTCTGGTACTGTTGTGTAAAACCTGCACCCCATCTGATCGTTAATCCGGTAAAAGGAACGGTGTCGCTTTTTAATGTTTCAAACTGGTTGATACCGGTTTTATCATAAGGGCGGAAGTTAGAGATTTTAGGTTGTTGCGCGTACAGGGCTACAGGCAGAACCCCGATCAAGACGAAACCAAGCATTGATTTAAACCTGTTCATTTGCATTTTCATAAAAAATAGTTTGGGTTTACAAACAATAGTGTTGCTGTTGTTTTAGTTATTGAGTTATTGGTTATTTGCTGAGTGTGAAATCAAATTTCAAAGTCACATCATTTCCGGTTTTGATGGTACCCATCATAAAGCTGGGCGGAACCATTCCAAAATCCTTCATGCTGATCTTTTTAGACCCGGTTACGGTAATGGTTTTGTCGGGGTGTACTTTACAGGTAGCAGTTATTTCCGCATCCAGGGTAGCACCGGCAATAGTGAGCTTACCGTTTGTTTTTACCAGGTAATCTGTACCGCTGCCAGAAACAGTAGAAGTGGCAGCTGTGTAAGTGATATTGGGGCTCTTATCTGTTTTCAGCGCTTTGTAGGCATTTTTGTCCATGGCACCTTTACCGCTTTTCAGTTCCAGTGCATTGGTAGAGAAAGACAGTCCGTTCAGGGCGGTTAACGCACCTGCTGCATTTAAGGTAATGGTGGCTTCGCAGTTACCCTGGGCAGATTTCATATCCCAATCGTGTAAAGTAGAAGTTCCGCTTACTACCAGGTTGGCAGCATTTTTATTACTGTATTTAACCTGTGCAAAAGCTCCTATGAATAACAGAAGAGATACACCGAGGGTAAGGACTTTTTTTTGTGTGGTTTGTAGTACGAGGTTCATAAAATAGATTTTAGGTTCATTAAGTGTGGTTGCTTTTATTCTTTTGTTTTGACGATACAAACTTAGTCCGGCATTTTCCCGCTGAATATGACATACATCAAACGGTAATATGATTTATATCATACTTTAACATGATATCCCTCTTTTTTTCCAAATTATTTCTCTGTAATACATTGAAATACATTTTATTACAACCAAATTTTCCTGCTGCGCCACGTCAAATAGAATTGTAATCCCATTGTCATTTCTTTGCGATCAACTACTATAACGGTAAAGATTTTGATTAAGTATATAAAAATTAAATATACTTCTGTTAATTTTCGAAGACAGTCATTAAAAGAATATGATTCAACGCATACTATCGAATCATTTGCAGACGGTCTCAACTGCAGCGAAGCGCCTTGTCGTTCGTTATTTCACTTAATTTAGTAGGTATGACAATCCCCAAAATCATCCTTGCCGGCTGCCTCTGTATCAGCGGCCTCGTTTTCGGTCAGAAAAAAAGTATTCCGGCAGCGGTCAGCAAACCCTATTTCCCTTCTGCGCAGCATTGGGAAAGCAAGACACCCACCGAACTGGGCATAAATAACGAAAGGATCCAGGAAGCCATCAGCATGGCCAGGGCAGCGGAAAGCCGGAACCCGAGAAACATGGAACTCAGCCATTATCAGAGCTTCGGTAAAGAACCTTTTGGAGAAGCCATCGGCCCTTTTGCAGAACGAGGCGAGCCCACGGGCCTAATCATTTACAAAGGTTACCTGATGGCCAGTTGGGGTGAACCCCAGCGATGCGATATGACGCATAGTGTCACCAAAAGTTTCTTATCGACCGTTGTTGGGCTTGCTGTTGACCAGGGATTGATCAGAAGCGTACACGATACTGTTGCAGCCTATGTGCCGCCGATAGAATTGTTCACGCCCGGTCAGGTAAACCGGCCTGCTGAATCGTATGGTCAGGCGCAGTTACTGCGCCCCTTCGATACAGAACACAACAGGACCATCACCTGGGAGCACCTGCTCCGGCAGACCAGTGATTGGGAAGGCACCCTTTGGGGCAAACCCGATTGGGCCGACAGGCCTGATCCGGATCCCGCCAAATGGTACAATCGGAAAAGGAATGCACCCGGTACCATTTATGAATACAATGATGTACGGGTGAATGCGATGGCCCTGGCAGCTACCAGCGTATGGCGCAGGCCATTACCACAGGTGTTACAGCAATATATCATGGATCCCATCGGCGCTTCCCATACCTGGCGCTGGACGGGTTACCGCAACGCCTGGATCGTACTGAACGGACAACCCGTGCAATCGGTGAGCTGTGGCGGCCATTGGGGCGGAGGTATGTTCATCAACGCATACGATATGGCCCGTTTTGGCCTGCTCACTCTACACAAAGGCAACTGGAACGGCAAACAGCTGCTGAGCGAACAATGGGTGAAACAGGCACTCACCCCTACCCTTGCCAAGACCGATTACGGGTATATGAACTGGTTCCTGAATACCGATAAGAAACTATTACCCGATGCGCCGGTAAGCGCGTTCATGCATATCGGTAATGGCAATAACCTTATTTATGTAGACCCGGAACACGAGCTGGTGGCCGTAGTTCGCTGGATAGCCGATAACAAAGCCATGAACAGCACCATCAAAAAGATCCTGGAAGCATTGGAAACGAGATAAATAGGTTCTCAATCCCCATAGTACAACAAATGGACTGCTTATGGCAGTCCATTTGTTGTAAGTGAACGGTCCAAAAAAGACGGAGTTTTCATAAATCCCCCTATTTTTGCGCCCCTGACGGGTAAGTTACCCGGTTGTTGCGGATGTGGCGAAACTGGCAGACGCACTAGACTTAGGATCTAGCGGGGTGACCCATGTAGGTTCGATTCCTATCATCCGCACACATTGTTCCATCAGCAAAAAGCTCACTATGTGAGCTTTTTGTTTTTCTTGATCTGGAACACACGCGACAGGTTAAACCCGAAACGGACTTCTCCTTTGGACCAGCTGTTAGTGGTTTCTGTAATAAAAGCACGTTCATTCATTCCGGCAGCATTGGACACATGCAGCTGAAATACGTGCCCGCCGGTTTCAATATCCACACCCACAGAAAGGGGATGATAATTCACACCGCTCTCTATCCCGTTGGCCACATAAAAATAATCCCAGGTCAAAGCCATGCGGTTCGAGACTTTGGCGCGTCCTCCAAAACCAACAGCATATACATCATTGGGCTGTGTCTGAAGCGGAACCAGGTTATTGTGCACCAGTGTGGGCGAGATCTGCAGGGTAAGTCCCTCACTTATTTTTCTGCCGATGATGGTTTGAAAATAATAAGCCAGTCTCGACGAAAAATAATTCTTGATCGTGGGATCGGCCCAGGGCATGGTGTTCAGGGTCATACCCGCAACCAACGCTACGGTTACCGGAAAACTTCCCTCACCGGTACTTTGCATCAGGGGGGCATATTTGATATAGCCATCCAGTTCCTTTTTAAAATTGCTCCGGCCAACGCCGAACATGAGGTTCCTGCGCAGACCGAAATCAAAACTCAGGCGCATACTGGCCTGGTCCAGGCCAAAGAAATTATCCGCCCCTTGGTTCAGCAGACCAAACCGGTGAAGGATCCGGAAATCCATTGTTCCGGGTGCCAGGAACTCCATGGAGTGCCCGTTGATGACCCTTGGTGATTTGAAAGCATATTTCACGTACTCTTTCTGTGGTTTATCCTCTCCCACCAATTTCAAGAGATCCGTTTCCTGGGCATTCATGCCTTGCGCACATATGCTGAAAACGAAAAGTGCCAACATTCTGGTTATCATTTTTTTCATGGTATTCATTGATTAAAGTGGGAGATTATTTCAGTGGCTCCAGTGAACAGTCGACCGTGATCTTTACATTTTTGGCTACTTTATCTGCCACCAATGTGGGGATGGCGACCGCATAGTCAGATAACAGTTCCGTAAAAACGGACTGCAACTGGATCTTACCGGCCTTAACCGCAATTTTACCTTCTGCTGTTACCTCTTTTGCCTGTCCGTGCATGGTCAGTTTCCCTTTCACCTGTACAGGATATACACCATCCTTGGTATAGTTCACTGCGGTACCGGGTACGATCGCGCCCCGGAACTCTGTCTTCGGGAATTTGTGGCTCTCCACATAGTTCTCGTTGAAATGTTCCTGCATCAGGGCCCTTTCAAACTCAAAGGCCTTCATCAGAACCGCCATCTGCAGGTTGCCGGTTTTGGTATCGAGCACACAGGTGACTGTTTTATTGACGCCGACAATCTCCTCCGGCGATTTTGGAGCGGTAGCATCGAAACTGATCTTACCGGTTTTAGTAAAATATTTATCCTGTGCCTGTACAGATTGCAAGGCAACAACAGACAGCATAACAATGATCAACTTTTTCATAATGGATTCATTTAAGGTTTTACAGAATTTTGTGAACTGCAACGGTTCAGGATCACATCGGCCCCCAGGCCCATATCATCGGCATTGTACCCGGTACAGATGCCTTTGATGGTGATGGTTTTTCCTTCGGCATACGAGGCAACCGCAGAGCTTTTTTCCATGATGCAGCGAACAGACGACATAGAACTGGCATCACCCAATACCAGGGTCTGGGTTCCGGAGCTGTCACTCTCCACGGATTTTATTGTGCCGCTTACGGCAAGCACTTTGCCCAGGTAGAGGGTGTTGGCATTGGCTTCCCCGTTCTGGAAAGCCTGTATCAGTTGAATGCCGGTAAGCGCATACGCCGCAGCCAGCTCACTGGTATCGGGTGCTTTCCGGTTGTACTCGCGGTACACATAGATCCCTGCGGCCAGCAGCAACAAAACGGCGGCCAGCAGGTATTTTGACAGTTTGTGTGGTAACATGGTTTCCGGTTTTTGGATTAATTATTCAACGCCCCTCCATCGATCCATTTTTTAATGGTGGATAACTGGCAGGCGGTCATTTTTGCAGCACCCTGCGGCATGGGAACAAAACCTGCCGAATGATTGATAGAACCATACAGTTTACCATTCAGGGCAAGCGCCTTGTCATTGGCATAAGAAGACATATTGATCCCTCCGGACCCTCCGGTAGCGGTATGGCAGCCATAACACTGGTTCCTGAGCAGGGGAACTACTTTCTGTGAATAAGAGATAACGGTACTGGTATCACAAGAGGCAGCAGATCCCGTTGGATACAACAGGTCGGCCTTATCATAATAACACGAATGAAAAGAGAGTACCAGGAAACCGATACATACGATACTGATTGTTTTTTTCATAACTAACCTGTTTAATTGTTGGGAGTTCCGGCATCGATCCATTTTTTAATCTGCCTGATCTCGCAATCGGGCATTTTCACACCGCCTTTGGGCATAGCAGAGATCCCTGCGGTCCAGTTAACCGAACCATATAGCTTGCCGCTCAGTGCAGAGGCTTTTACACCTGCGTAGGTGGAAAGATCAACACCTCCGCCCAGGGACGCGCTGTTATGGCAACCCACGCATTTGGTCTGCATCAAAGGTTTGATGGCCGTGCTGAATTTGAAATCGGTGGTATCGCATTTATCGCACACATTGTTCACGGCACCCTGGTTGATCCATTGCTGGATCTTGGCCACCTGGTCGGCAGGCATGGCAGGCATGGGGGGAGGTGGCATACGGTCTCGATCCGTACGGACCACTTCTTTATACAGCTTACTGTCCGAAGCCCTACGTGGTGACACGATTTTCAGGATACCTGTATAAGTGGTCAGATTCAGACCTTCCGCATGTGTAACCGCATCATGGCAGCCACTCATGGCACAACTGGCATTTACCAGCGGTTGAATCTCATTGGCAAAATAGACGGAATCCGGACTGCAGGTACGGCCGGAACTGCCGGGATTGGGTGTTTCGGTCACCACAACGGTACCTGCCGGAAATGGGATCTCATGTTTGCAGGCCAGGAAAACCAAAACGGCCATTACAACCAGCAAACTGGCTTTTACGCTCATTAATTTCATAAGATTGATTTAAACAGATCAAGACATTACCTGCACAGGACGGCCATAACCGGCGCCATGCAAAAGCAGTTGTCTTCCAATAAATTCTGTTGAACCGGAGTTCAATGCAAGGTTGGTAGAGATCAGATCATGCGGCAGGGAGGACGTAGGAGGGTGTTTGGGTAAGGAGACGGTACCGGCTCAGGGATCGGTGTCGGGAACACGGCTCCCTCCAGCAGATGGTATTCAGTAGTAAGGAGATCAATGAACGGTGGCGTGGTGGCCGTAAGGGAGCCCGGATGAAAGACCTTCTTAAAAGGCAGCTCATGGTCCTGCGTATCATCACCTTCTGTTCCATCGTATCCCCCGTAATGTTCACAGAGATAACTCGTGAAACTTTCCTTTGGGTCCATGAGCTGGTGAAGGCGGTAATGTTCGAGGATCTTGGGCAAACTCAATAACTGCCGTAATTCTGTATTACCCAGAATATGTATCAGCAACAGTGATATCAGCAGCGGATTCCTCATGCAGGGGGTTTAAATCAAAATTGATGCCACTGACCGGTCGATTACCCTTTTTAGGATAATCTTATACAGTTTAAAATATATTTCTATACGTCAACCTGGTCTTGCACCAGTTTCGACCATAAAGAAACCATTTTCCCTGATTCCGCTGCCCAGGGGGTAAAAAATTTAACATTAACCTGCTTTTTTCATGAAAAACCGGCAAGCTTCACAGGGTTTGCCACAATCCCTTACCTTTGCACCCCAAATTTTAAGAATTCAAAAAATTCCATCATGGCATCTGTTACCAGAGAGAACATTGGTTTATTGAACGACAAACTGACCGTTCAGCTGAACAAAGAAGATTATTATACCGGCTTTGAACAAAGCCTGAAGAAATATGCCAAAACCGCCAATATCCCCGGTTTCCGTAAGGGTATGGTGCCCGCCGGACTGGTTAAGAAAATGTACGGCCAGGGAGTTTTCAGCGATGAGGTACTGCGTAAGGTGGAAGCAGAACTGAATGCTTACCTGAACAAAGAACAACTGGAGATCTTTGCGCAACCCCTGCCCCTGGACAACGATGCCACCAAACTGGACATGAACAACCCTGGCGAGTACAGCTTCTCTTTTGAAGTGGGCCTGAAACCTGAAGTGCAGGTAGACCCCTCCAAAATAAAAGTGACCCGTTACAAGATCACTGTTACCGACGATATGGTACAGGAAGAAGTGGAGCGCCTCCAGATCCGCAACGGCAAAATGACCGATCCCGAAGCTGTGACCGGCGACGAGAACGTACTGAACGTAAAATTCATTGAATCTGATAAGGATGGCAACGAAGTAGAAGGCGGTATCAGCAAGGACAATTCACTGCTGGTGAAATATTTTGAAGCAGGATTCCGCAAAAACCTGATCGGCAAAAAGAACAATGATACCGTTGTATTACAGCTGAACAAGGCCTTTGAAGACAAGGAAAAAGAAGCCATCCTGGCCGACCTGGGTCTGACCAAGGAAGACGGCGACAAATATTTCAAATTACTGATCACCAAAGTGGGCCTGATCGAAAAAGCGGAACTGAACGAAGAGTTCTTCCTGGCAGTATACCCCAACAAGGAGATCAAGTCTGAAGCAGATTTCCGTGCAGCCGTTAAAGCTGAGATCGAATCACATTTCGATGCACAAGCCCGCAACCAGGTCTTCGACCAGATCTATCACCACCTGGTAGATCATACCGAAATGCAATTCCCTGAAAGCTTCCTGAAGCGCTGGTTGCAGACCGGCGGCGAACAGCCCAAGACTGCCGAAGAGGCAGAAGCCGATTATCCCAGTTTCGCCAACCAGCTGAAATGGACCCTGGTAAGCAGCAAGCTGATACAGGACAACAAGATCGAAGTAGTACCCGATGATATCCGTGATTTTGCCAAACAACAGCTGTTCAGCTATATGGGTGGCCAGTTGGGCGCCCTGGGCGATAACCAGCAGTGGGTGGATGACTATGCCAACCGTATGATGCAAGACCGCAAATTCGTGGAAGACAGCTACCACCGCATCAGCACAGACAAACTGTTCACCGTGCTGGAAGGACAGGTGACCGCTAAGGAAGAAGCCATCAGCGCTGATGATTTTGCCAAAAAGCTGCACCACCATCACCATTGATCACAACGGATCAAAGAGACCGATGCCGGACCCCAGGTCCGGCATTTTTTATAGGAGAAAGCCTATTGACAGACCGGGAATGCCTGACTTGTTGTCGCAAAAAACGAATTGCACAGTATTTGCCAGTAGAATTCAGGCTTGAAATAGCAAATCACTTATCTTCAAAGCGAAAATCGTAACACATGAATTTTGGACAAGAATTTGAGAAATACGCGGTAAAGCACCAGGGCATCAGCAGTGCCACTTTGCACAATTACCGGCAGAACGGGTTCACCAACCTTACACCCTATATCATTGAAGAGAGGCCCCTGAACGTGGCCAGCATGGACGTGTTCAGCCGTTTGATGATGGACCGCATCATCTTCCTGGGAGAAGGTATCAATGATTATGTGGCCAATATCGTGACCGCACAATTGCTGTTTCTGGAGAGTACCGACCGTACAAGAGATATTCAGATGTATATCAATAGTCCCGGAGGCAGCGTATACGCAGGCCTGGGCATTTACGACACCATGCAGTTCATCAGCCCGGATGTGGCCACCATCTGTACCGGTATTGCTGCCAGTATGGGACAGATCCTGCTTTGTGCAGGTATCCAGGGAAAACGTACGGCACTGAAGCACAGCCGTATCATGATGCACCAGCCCAGCGGCGCCATCGGCGGACAGGCCACCGATATCGAGATCACTGCACGTGAGATCAAGAAACTGAAACAGGAACTGTATGCAATCTCAGCACATCATACCGGAAAAGATATCGAGACCATCGCCAAAGACAGCGACCGTGATTTCTGGATGACCGCTACTGAGGCCAAAGAATACGGACTGATCGATGAAGTATTATTCATGAACCCAAGAAAAGAGAAGAAAAGCTAGGAATCGTGAGACGTGAGCCGTGAGTAGTATTCTAACTGACGACTCACGATTGACGACTCACCACTCACGCCCCACATCTACCCATTCACAAAAAATCACAACAATGATCGACCCTAAATACATCAACCCATACTTACAGGAAGAAGGCGAGGAAAATGAGCCCAAAGAAGAAAAGCAGGAAGCCATGACCGGTTTTATGATGAAGAAGATCGAAAAACTCTTCTTCGAAAAAAGAGCCGTGTACCTGTGGGGCGTGGTGGATGACAAATCTGCCAGAGACGTGGTGAGCAAATTACTGTTGCTGGATGCCGACAAACCCGGCCAGGAGATCAAGTTCTATATCAATAGTCCCGGAGGTGTGGTTACCAGCGGTATGGTGATCTATGATACCATGAAGCTGATCCAGAGTCCGGTAAGCACCATCTGCATGGGACTAGCCGCCAGTATGGGATCCATTTTACTGAGTGCCGGTACCAAGGGCAAACGTTTTGTTTACCCGCACGGCGAGATCATGATACACCAGCCCAGCCTGGGAGGATATTTCCAGGCCACCAGTGCGGATATCGAGATCCAGGCCAACCAGATCCGTAAGACCAAAGAACTGGGAGCCAAGATCCTGGCAGAGAACTGCGGCAAATCCATTGAGCAGGTAATGAAGGATTTTGACCGGGATTACTGGATGAATGCCGATGAAGCCGTGGCATATGGCATTGTAGATGCGGTTTTGGCCAAGATCTAAACCCATTTTAACCGTTTTTACACGGTTTTTGTCCAAAAACTACACGAAGACCCCCTGAACTATGGTAGCTTTGCAACACCAGGCCGCCTTAGGGTGTCTTGTATCATATTAAGTGAAGGAAAAGATTATGGCGAAAGCATCACAATTACACTGTTCTTTCTGTGGCCGCAACCGCGATGAGGTCAAGATCCTGATCGCCGGTCAGGATGGTCATATCTGTGAGAACTGTGTGGAACATGCACAGGAGATCATTGCGCAGGAACTATCGACCAAACAGGAGAGCAGCAGCGGATCCAACTTCAAACTCAATGTTCGCCGTCCAGCGGAGATCAAGAAATTCCTGGATGAATATGTGATCGGCCAGGATGAGGCCAAAAAGGTCTTATCGGTAGCCGTTTACAACCATTATAAGCGTGTGAACAGCAAACCGCAGCAGGATGAAGTGGAGATCGAAAAGAGCAACATCATCATGGTGGGCGAAACCGGTACGGGAAAGACCCTGCTGGCCAAGACCATTGCGCGTTTGCTGAACGTACCCTTCGCCATCGTGGATGCCACCGTATTCACGGAAGCGGGTTATGTGGGCGAAGACGTGGAAAGCATGCTTACCCGTTTGTTACAGAACTGCAATTATGATGTGGCTGCCGCCGAACGGGGTATTGTGTATGTGGATGAGCTGGACAAGATCGCCCGCAAAGGCGATAACCCTTCCATTACCCGTGATGTAAGCGGCGAAGGAGTGCAACAGGGCCTGTTGAAAATGCTAGAAGGGACCGAAGTGCTGGTTCCGCCTCAGGGTGGACGTAAGCATCCGGAACAGAAAATGATCAAGGTTGACACCAAGAATATCCTTTTCATCTGTGGCGGTGCCTTTGACGGCATCGATAAAGTGATCGCCCGCCGGGTGAACACCAACGCCATCGGTTTCAGCGTGAACAAGGAGGAACAGGAACACCAGCGTAAGAACCTGCTGCAGTTCATCAACGCACAGGACCTGAAAAGTTTCGGCCTGATCCCGGAACTGCTGGGCCGCTTACCCGTGATCACCCACCTGAACCCGCTGGATGCAGAGACCTTGAGGAACATCCTCACCGAACCGCGCAATTCCCTGATCAAACAATTCACCCGTTTGTTCGAACTGGAAGGCATTGAACTGAAACTGGACGATGAAGTGCTGGATTTCATGGTCAAAAAAGCCCTCGAATACAAACTGGGTGCAAGGGGCTTACGCAGCATCTGCGAAAGCATCCTCACCGATGCCATGTTCGAGCTGCCGGGCACCGATACCCGCCAGCTGCATATCACTTTAGATTATGCAGAACAGATGTTCAGCAAAAGCAAACTGAGTATTTTAAAAGTTGCCTGATCAACATCGCAACTTCACCAACGATAACAGAAAGCGATGGGAATAACTTCTTGTCGCTTTTTTATGTGCAGCCAGTAATATTGCAGTTCTAACCGTGAACAGTGGGCGGTAAAATTTGTATGCTTCCCGTTCACGGAAAATGTAAACCCAATAACGTAAACAGACCCAACCATGAATGAACTCATCGAGCGCCTGGTAAAAGAAGCCCAGCTGAATCCCGCACAGGCACAGAAAGCGATTGAAACCATCGCCAGTTTTGTAAAGGAAAAATTCCCGATGTTGGGTGGTGCAGTAGACCAGATCTTTGCGGCAGGCAATAAGAGCGAAGACTAGGGAATGTTGAATGATGAGCAAGGAATGATGAATGGTGAATGAGGGTTCAGCTTTATTCAACATTCATCATTTCCCGCCTTGGTGGGATTCACTATTCGATATTCAACCGATTTATGCTACCGGCATCTTGATGGTGAATGTACTTCCTACGCCGGGTTCACTTTCAATGATGAGGTCACCCCCGGCTTTATTCAGCAGATCGCGGCATAACATCAGGCCAAAACCGCTTCCTTTCTCGTAAGATGTTCCCGTGGTATTGTAGTATTGTTTGGCATTCACTTTGTCGATCGTCTCCTTACTCATACCAATACCGTTATCCTTCACACTCATATACAGGAAATGGTCATCTCCGATACGTGACGATACTTCGATGATGCCGTTCTCGTTAGAGAACTTGATCGCATTGCTGATCAGGTTACGGCAAACGATCCGTATCATTTCCTTTTCTGTTACAATGGCCAGTTCCTTGTCTACCAGGTTGCGCAGTTCTATCCGCTTTTTCAGCAACGGCATGCGGTGTTCCTCTTCCAGCACTTTCACCAGCTGGTGCAGGCCCACTTTCACTTTATCGTCAGGCTTACCGTCCATTTGCCCCTTGATCCAGAACAACAGGTTATCCAGCAGGGATGTGGTACCCAGGTACTGGGTTTCCAGCAATTGTAGCAGCCTGTCAGCTTCTTCGGGCGGTACCATTCCCTGGTTTACCAGGTTCAACACCCCTTTGGTATTGACCAGGGGTGTGCGCAGGTCGTGAGAGATGATGGATAATAATTTGTTCTTCGTCTTGTTATCCGCTTCCAGCAGAAGGTTCTGGTGAGAGATCTCCTTGTTGAGCTGGTCCAGCGAGGCCGAATTCTTTTCGATGATCTCATTCTTCTGCTTCAGTTCCTTACCAAAAAAGCGTTGCCGCTGGTAATTCACCAGTGCCAGCACCGCCAATACCGCCACGATGATGAGGATGAATGTTCCCACGGTAATGATCAGCAATTGTTCCTTCTGTACCTGTTTTTGTTTCTCCAGGTCCTTTTCGGCATTGGTATTCTTGGCATTCTGGCTCTTGATCACCTCGATATAGTTGAGCGCATACTCCTTCTCATTCTCGATCTGTTCTTTCAGGATATTCACCAATGAATCCTGCCATACGGAAGCTTGCGAGATCTCACCTTTCTGCCGGTAGCCATCGATCACTTTTACGGAGGCTTCGCGCATCAGGTTATAGGCAGAGATATAATAAGCGCTGTTATAGGCTTCTTTTGCCAGGGCTATCGACTCGTCTCTTTTTTGTTGTTCATTACTGATGGAGGAAAGCTGCAACTCATTCAATGCTGCGCCGAATTTATCGTTCACTTCCCTGTCGATAGCGAGCGATTTCCGGTAATAGGTTTCAGCCATAGCGAAATTCCGGCGACGCTCTTCCAGCAATCCGAGATTATAATAAGCTTTCTTTTCGCCATATTGATGCCTCACTTTGATACTGATGTTCAAAGCCGTTGTAAAATCCTGTATCGCTTCCTCAAATTTTTTCTGGTCCAGGTGAACCAGGCCGATACTGTTCCTCACATTGGCGATCTGTCGTGCATCCTTCATCTGGGTGAACACAGAAAGGGATTCATTGTACAGGAGTACGGCTTCATCCGATTTACTGTCGGCATACAGGGCCGTGGCGATCTCCTTATTGACTATCGCGATATTCAAAGTGTCTTTCAGTCCCTGGAAGATCTGTTTGGCCTTATAGTAGGTGGAAAGTGCTTTTTTGTCGTACCCGTTCTGGTGGTAGATACCCGCCTCATAAAAATAGGTGGTGGCCAGTCCTTTGGGATAGTTCGCAGCCAGGGCAAGGTTTTCGGCATTGAACAGGTTGTTCAGCGCCTTGGCCACATCGAACCGTTTCTGATCGAAGGCCAGGGCATTCAGGGAATCCACTTTCTTCCTGTCGGCAGCCAGCAGTTTGCTATTGACATTCTCATTATCGGCGGCACGCAGGTCACCCATATTAATGCCCACACATGAAACCAACAAAAGCAGGTATAAGAAAAAATTTCTGGTCACAGGTCTCACGAAATAGATAAAAAAGGAAGGTAGCATAAAATACGCAATTACAGCATCAAAGAAGCCCTCCTGGGAGGGCTTCTTTATAAGCAAGCAATCGAAAAGAGACTAATCATGGAGAACTTCGCGCGAGATCACCAGTTTCTGAATCTCAGAAGTTCCTTCTCCAATAGTACACAATTTTGCGTCACGATAGTATTTCTCCACCGGAAAATCTTTCGTATATCCATACCCACCGAAGATCTGAACGGCTTCATTGGCTGTTTTTACGGCTATTTCACTGGCATAATACTTGGCCATGGCCCCTTGTTTGGTCACTTTCTGTCCCCGGTTCTTCAGGTCGCAGCTTTGCCAGATCAACAGGTCTGCGGCAGCTATTTCGGTGGCCATATCGGCCAGTTTAAAGCTGATACCCTGGAAACTGGCAATGGGTTTATCGAACTGGTGCCTTTCCTGTGCATATTGCAGCGCCGCTTCATAAGCGCCTTTGGCGATGCCTGCTGCAAGGGCGGCGATGGATATCCTTCCTCCATCCAGTATTTTCATCGCCTGACGGAACCCATCTCCCACTTCACCCAACCGGTTGGCATCGGGGATACAGCAATTATCAAAGATCATTTCTGCCGTTTCACTGGCGCGCATACCCAGTTTGTTCTCTTTTTTACCGGCGCTGAAACCCGGTGTTCCCCGCTGAACCACGAAAGCAGTAGAATTACCGCTGGTTCTGGCTTCACCGGTACGGCAGATCACTACGGCCAGGTCACCGCTTTTGCCATGCGTGATCCAGCTCTTGGTTCCATTCAGGATCCAGGAATCTCCCTCCTTCACGGCAGTGGTCTTCATATTACCCGCATCGCTGCCGGTATTGGGTTCGGTGAGTCCCCAGGCCCCGATCCATTCGGCAGTGGCCAGTTTGGGTAACCATTGCTGTTTCTGCTCCTCGTTACCGAAACTGAGTATATGGTTGGTGCAAAGTGAATTATGTGCAGCCACACTCAAGCCTATGGAACCACAGACCCTGGCAATTTCCTGGATGATGGCATTGTACTCAAAATAGCCCAGTCCCGCCCCGCCATATTGTTCAGGAACCAATACCCCCATCATACCCAGTTTGCCCAGTTCCTTAAATACGTCTATGGGAAATACCTGTGCCTCATCCCACTCCATCACATGCGGCCTGATGTACTGCTGGGCAAATTCGCGGGCTGTCTGTGCTACCTGACTGGTAATTTCTTCGGGTTGAAAATTCATGTATGCCGGGTTTATATAGACGGAGGCTGCCAGAGAAACAAGCAATCGTTATCCGGCAACCTCCTGAAAACAAACGACCGTTTGTTAGTTTTCGATGCAAATGTAGGGGTAATTCTTTCTCAGCCAAATAGAATTTTGTTAGATTTTATTTAACATGAACGTAGGGTTCAATGACCCGGAAAAGGGAGTCGGACAATACCACGATCTTCTTCAGATCGGTCACCGCCCGGAATGGTCCGTATTGTTTCCGGTACACCACAATGGCCCTGGCAATGGTTTCCGGAATACCTGTTTGTTCAACCAGTTGCTGTACAGAAACGGTATTCAGGTCAAGCCCAATGGGGGTAGACACTTCTTCTCCCAGTTGGAGGAAAGGCTGGATCAGCTTAAAGACCGAGTCGCTGATACCGTAGGTCTTACCCACCTGTTCCACCGATCTGAACCCACCCAGTTTATCCCGGTACCTGGCAATCCGGTTGGCCAGCACTCCGCCAATGCCGGGCAATGCCTGCCAGTCTTCAACAGTAGCCGCATTGATAGATATCCGGCCCGGAGCGGACCGATGCCAGCTTACCCGTTCTGCAGGTGCTGACGCTCTTTCAGGGTATTCGACAGGCGGTATCCGTACATAAGGCATCAGCCTGTCAGCATCCGCAGCAGGCAGACCCCATATTTTACGAAGATCCTCTGCGCGCCGAAATCTGCCGCCTTTGCTACGAAAGCGTAGAATGGTTTGCGCTATGCGCTCCCGGAGACCCAGTTGCTGCCAGCCTTCTGCGGAGAGGGTATTGGGATCGAACGAAAAAAGCCGGGGAGCCGCCCTGTTTCCTTCGTCAGTAGCGCTTTCTTTGCGGGATGGAATGCCAGCAATGGATGGCTTGCTGCCCAGGTATTGCTCCAGCTCCCGGGTATCCACCGGCGGAAGCTGTTCCGGCGAATAGAAATAAGGGGCCGCTATAAACAGGCCCATGAGTGCCAGCAATATCACTATTGCCGTTCTTTCCTTACGGGTAAAACTCAGGTATTCTTTTACAATCCTTTTCATAACGAAACGTTTGGGTTCCGTTTTCAAAGGAGGTTACAGCTGCAGGGTCAGGCCATCATGCGCCAGGCGGATATGTTGGGGTAATTCGCGGTTCACGTCCTCGTGTTTGCCCAGTTGGTGACTGATATGCGTGAAATATACTTCGGGCACTTCCAGCTCCATGGCCAACGCCACCGCTTCCGACAGGGTGAAATGCGAGATATGCGACTCACGCCGTAACGCATTCAGCACCAGCACACGCGATCCGCGGATCTTATCCTTTTCCGCCTCTTCAATCTTGTTGGCATCGGTAATATAGGTGAAGTCGCCAAAGCGATACCCGAATACCGGCATCTTATGGTGTATCACCTGTATGGGCTGCACCGGTATATCTCCTACCTGAAAAGCGTGTTCATCAATGGTGATCAGGTTCAGTTCAGGTACACCGGGATACTTGGTATCAGTGAACGCATAATAGAAATCGCGGCGAACGGCCTCCTCTGTCAATGAGTTGGCATAGATATTCATCGCCTTTTTGCTGGTGAAATTGTAGGCACGGATATCGTCCAGTCCGGCCATATGGTCTTTGTGGGGGTGTGTATACACAACTGCATCGAGATGATGGGTATGTGTACGCAGCATCTGGTAACGGAAATCGGGTGTGGTATCCACCACCAGTGTAGTGTTGGCCGATTGCACCAGGATACTGCTGCGGAGACGGTTATCATTCGGATCGGGCGAACTGCATACGTCACAGTAACACCCGATCATGGGCACACCCGAACTGGTACCGGTGCCAAGAAATGTTATGGTAAGGCCTGGATAACTCACTTGTCAAATCTAAGCCAAATAGCAGAAGCAGAAATAAGTATTAACCGCAAAATCAGGCTTCGGTAGCTGATTTTTTGACCACTTCCTCGTATAGTTTTTGCGACTCGTGCGTGAGTTTATCAAAGTCAACGGGTACCTGCGGTATGAGTTCCATGAGGGTATTGATACGACCTTCCACGCTCAGGAACTTATTCAGTACCACGATCTTTCTTGCTTCCAGCAAACACCAGCCACTCTGGAAAGTACCCCGCTCATAACGAACCACATAACCACTTTCCTCAAGGATATTGCCTAGTTTGTCTAAGGTTGTTTGTGTATACTTCATAATCGATCCCCGACCCCCTAAAGGAGGGGCCGGAACGCCTCAAATTTAGGATAGTACGGTGTTTCAGGCATTGCCAGTTATCCACATGCCCACAGGGCTTCGTGGCAGCCATCAGAGATTCTTGCTCGTCATCTTGACAATCGGTACGATCATCTCTTCCAGGCTCACTCCCCCGTGCTGGAAAGTGTTCCGGTAATAGTTCACATAGTGGTTGTAATTGTTGGGATAACACAGGAACCCGTCCTCCCGGGCAAAAATAAAGGAGGAATTGACGTTGGGAACGGGCAGTCCCGCTTCCTTGGGATCTTTGAAAGCCAGCACATCCCGCGCCTCATAATTCAGGTTACGGCCATGTTTGTATCGGAGGTTGGCAGTGGTCTGTTTATCGCCGATCACTTTATGCGGCGTATTCACCCGCACACTGCCATGGTCCGTTGCCAGGATCAGTTTCACTTTCTTATCGGCTATCTTTTTCAGCGCCTGGTGCAGTGGGCTGTGCTCGAACCAGCTGCGGGTGATGCTGCGGTAACTGGCTTCATCGCTGGCTAGTTCCTTCAGCACTTCCATTTCGGTACGGGCATGACTGAGCATGTCCACAAAATTGTACACAATAATATTCAGGTCGTTCTGCAACAGGTTATGGATATTACTCACCAGTTGCTGCCCGTCGTTGTGATTCACGATCTTGTTATAACTGAAGCGTATACCGTCTTTCTTCAGCCGCTTCAGCTGCGCTTTAAAGAATTCTTCCTCAAACAGGTTCTTTCCTCCCTCCTCGTCATCGTTCTTCCATTGCTGGGGGAATTGTTTTTCAATATCTACCGGTAAGAGCCCGGCAAATATGGCATTACGGCAATACTGCGTGGCCGTTGGCAGAATGGAATAGAACGTCTCTTCCTCCTGTATGCGGAAACTTTCCGCAAAAATGGGCTGTATGGCTTTCCATTGGTCGTAACGGAGATTATCGATCAGTACAAAAAAAACAGGAATGCCTTTTTCCAGGTGCGGCAGCACTTTGAACTGGAAAAGATGGTTGCTCATGATCGGCGCCGAGAAACTTTTGGGATCGAGCCAGGAACTGTAGTTCCTGCTGACGAATTTGCAGAACTCGGTATTGGCCTCCTGCTTCTGCGTATAGAAGACCTCCCGCATTTCAGGGCTGTCGCTCTTCTCCATTTCCAGCTCCCAGTATACCAGCTTCTTGTACAGTTCCATCCACTCGTTATAGTCCGGGTTATTGTTCAATGCCATGAACAGTTCACGGAACTGCTGCTGGTAAGCGGTGGTGGTTTTCTCGGCCACCAGCCGTTTGTTGTCGATGATCTTTTTCAGCGATAACAATACCTGGTTAGGATTCACAGGTTTGATGAGATAGTCCGTGATCTGGCTGCCGATGGCATCATCCATCAGGTTCTCCGTTTCGTTCTTGGTGATCAGTACAACGGGGATCTGCGAATTGGCTTCTTTGATACGTGCCAGGGTCTCCAGCCCGGTGATGCCGGGCATGGTCTCGTCCATCAATACCACATCCACCGGTTCGGTCTTCAGGTATTCGATGGCATCAAAACCATTGGAAAAAGTCACGACTTCATATCCCTTGTGCTCCAGGAAAAGTTTCTGCGACTGCAGGCTTTCCATCTCATCATCCACCCATACGATTTTTGCTACGGCCATGTTGTTGGTTTGGGATTGCGCCGGGATGATCCACGAGCGGCAACCTTTTATTAAAATTAAGGAACCTGGGTAGAAATGGCCGCGATAACGTAAGGGTTTAGGGGTTACAGGCTGTTAAAATAATGCGGTAAATCTATTTCATTCCGGCTATCGGATTTCTTATTTGTATTTTTGCAGACCCGCCCCGGCGGCGATTTAACAATTCAACAACAGGCATGCAGCCCATCAAAAGAAAAATCATCAACGATCCGGTGTATGGTTTCATTACCGTGAACCATCCCCTGATCTTTTCCATCATTTCTCACCCCTATTACCAGCGGCTCCGTCGCATACAGCAGATGGCCATGGCCCAGATGGTATACCCGGGCGCCGTGCATACCCGTTTGCACCATTCGCTGGGCGCCTATCAGCTGATGTGTAATGCGGTGGCTGAACTGAGAAGCAAAGGTGTTGAGATCACAACAGAGGAAGAGATCGCCGTAAAAGCCGCTATCCTGCTGCACGATATCGGCCATGGTCCTTTTTCGCATGCGCTGGAACATGTGCTGGTGAAAGGTGTGCACCACGAACAGCTTTCCCTGCAGATCATGCACCGGATGAATGAGGAACTGGGCGGACAGTTGACCCTGGCCATACAGATCTTCACCGATCAATACCACAAACCTTTCCTGCACCAGCTCATCAGTGGCCAGTTGGATGTGGACCGGATGGATTACCTGAGCCGCGATAGTTTCTATTCCGGCGTGAGCGAAGGGGTGATCGGTTATGACCGTATCCTGAAAATGCTGGTGGTACACGAGGGGCAACTACTGGTAGAGGAAAAAGGCATCTACAGTGTTGAAAAATTCCTGGTGGCCAGGCGCCAGATGTACTGGCAGGTATACCTGCACAAGACCGTTCTGGCAGCCGAAAAAATGCTGGTGAAGATACTGGAACGCGTCAGAGATATCTATTCTCCGTCCGATCAGCAACTGGTCACTTTGTCTGAGCTGGATTTTTTCCTCGGAAGTTTTGATGGCAATATGGATACAGCCGCACTGGAAAGATTCTGTGCCATTGACGACCATGATGTGATGCATGCGATCAAACGCTGGTCCAAACACAAGGACCCTGTGTTATCCCTGCTTTGCCGCCGTTTGCTGAACCGGGAACTGTATAAGGTACGGATCCAGTCGGAACCCTTTGACCCGGTGTACCTGGCCGAAAAAAAACGCTCCATGGAAAGCCAGTTCGGGGTAACAGCATCAGAGGCAGAATATCTGTGTTTCAACGGAGAAGCGTCCAATACGCTTTACCAGACCAAAGACGAGCGGATCAATATCCTGTTCAAGGATGGTTCTGTGAAGGACATCTCACAGATCGATAATGCATTAATTCATCAAAACCTTTCCGCCCCGGTCAAAAAATTTTACATTTGTTTATTGACGTAGCCCTGATGGGTTATGAACCAAGCCGAACCTAAACCCCTTTTTATGCAATTTACTGCCGCACAAATCGCCATGTTGGTCAATGGCAAACTGGAAGGCAATGCAGCCGCTGCAGTGGCTTCTTTTGGCAAGATCGAAGAAGCAAAAGAGGGGCAATTATCTTTTCTCGCCAATCCCAAATACGAGGAATACCTGTACCAGACGCAGGCATCGATCGTGATCATCAATGATTCTCTGGAACTGAAACAACCGGTTGGCGCCACTTTGATCCGCGTACCGGATGCCTATACCGCTTTTGCCACCCTGCTGGCCAAGTACCAGGAACTGAAGACCCAACAGTTGACAGGTATACAGCAGCCCAGTTATATAGCTCCCAGTGCCAAACTCGGCGAAAATGTATTTGTGGGCGCTTTTGCCCATATTGGAGAGCATGTGACCATTGGAAACCATGTGAAGATCTTTCCCGGCGTAGTCCTGGGCGATCATGTGACCATTGGGGATCACAGCATCCTGCATGCCGGGGTAAAAATATATGTGGACTGCGTGGTGGGTAAAAACGTGACCATCCATGCCGGAACCGTTGTGGGCAGTGATGGTTTTGGCTATGCTCCCCAACCCGACGGCAGTTACCAGAAAGTACCGCAGATCGGCAACGTGGTGATTGAGGATTCCGTGGAGATCGGCGCCAACACCACCATTGACCGGGCCACGATGGGTTCTACCATCATCCGCAAAGGGGTGAAACTGGACAACCTGATCCAGATCGCCCATAACGTAGAGATCGGGGAAAATACCGTGATCGCCGCCCAAAGTGGTGTCAGCGGCAGCACCAAAGTGGGTAAAAATGTGGTCATGGGGGGCCAGGTAGGCACCGTGGGCCATATTACCATAGCCGACGGCTCTAAATTCAACGGGCAAACAGGGGTGAATAAATCCTTAAAAGAGCCTAACAAAGCCTATACCGGCAGTCCCGCCATCGAATTTGCGCAATCCATGCGCCTCCAGATCATGACCCGTAACCTTCCCGAACTGGAAAAAAGGGTTAAAGAACTGGAAAAAATGATGGAACAGCTCCTTACCGAAAGGGTAAATGCCTGATAAAAGCAGATAAACCATCCTGAAATCTTATTTTTGTCCGCTATTAATCATTCCATGATCTGGCAGAACCTGCCGGCTGATGGTTTATTTAAACGAGTACCCAAGAATGGATAACAATTTCAATCCCGACAAACAGCATACGCTCAATAGTTCTATCAGCATCAGTGGCACCGGTTTACATACCGGGGTTCTGGTTGATATGACGCTCCGTCCGGCCAATCCGGGTTTTGGTATCCAGTTCCAGCGGGTAGACCTTCCCCAGCAGCCCATCATCAAGGCTGATTGTGACCTGGTGACCGATACCAGTCGCGGAACCACTTTACAGGTGGGCGATGCCAAGGTCAGTACCGTGGAACATGTGCTGGCTGCGCTGGTGGGTATGGGTGTTGACAACGTACTGATAGAACTGAATGGTCCGGAAATACCCATCATGGATGGCAGTTCCGCACCTTTTATTGCCCTGATACAACAAACCGGCGTACTGGAACAGGAAGCTACCAAAGCCTGGTACAGCCTGGATGAGAATATTTACCATTACGATGAGGCCAAACGCGTAGAAATGGTGGCACTGCCATCGATGGACTACCAGATCACCACGCTGATCGACTTTAACAGCCCGGTACTGGGTACACAACATGCCGGACTGAAGACCATCAAGGATTTCCAGACCGAGATAGCGCCCTGCCGTACCTTCTGTTTCCTGCATGAGCTGGAAGCCCTGCTTGACAATGACCTGATCAAGGGAGGCGACATCAACAATGCCATCGTGGTGGTTGATAAACCGGTGACCGACGAGGAAATGTCCCGTCTGGCCAAAGTGTTCAAGAGAGACAAGATCGAAGTGAAAAGTGAAGGTTACCTGAACAACCTGGAACTCCGTTTCCCGAACGAACCGGCCAGGCATAAACTGCTGGATGTGGTGGGCGACCTTGCTTTGATCGGTTACCCGATCAAAGCGCGCATCATAGCTAACCGTCCGGGACATAGCACCAACGTGGAGTTTGCCAAAAAGATCAAACAATACATCAAAAAGAACCGGCACGTAAAAGATGTACCTGTCTATGATCCGGCCATGCCACCGGTGTTCACACTGGAGAAGATAGAGAAGACCCTGCCGCACAGGCATCCGTTTTTGCTGGTAGACAAGATCATTGAATTAACGGACACCTATATCGTAGGTATCAAGAATGTCACTTTCAATGAATGGTTCTTCCCGGGTCATTTTCCGGGCAATCCGGTAATGCCGGGTGTTTTGCAGATAGAAGCCCTGGCACAGACAGGCGGGATCCTCTGCATCAATTCCATGCCGGAAGGAACCTATGACACTTATTTCTTAAAGATCGATAACTGTAAGTTCAAACAAATGGTAAGGCCAGGCGATACCATGGTATTGAAAATGGAATTCACCGGGCCTATCCGCAGGGGTATCTGTGAAATGAGGGGCACCGTATATGTGGGCGGCAAAGTAGCAACAGAAGCCGACCTGGTGGCACAGGTAGTAAAAAGGCCTGCCTGACCCTGATAGACCATTTATCATTGACAACAATCACAAACCCATAAACAGCGATGACGCATCCCTACACCTATATCGACCCCAATGCAAGGGTAGCACCCAACGTAAAGATCGATCCTTTCACCGTGATACATGGCGATGTGCAGATAGGAGAAGGCACCTGGATCGGCAGTAACGTGACCATCATGGACGGGACCCGCATCGGCAAGAACTGCCGCGTGTTTCCCGGTGCTGTATTGGGCGCTATTCCGCAGGACCTCAAATTCAGTGGGGAAAGAACAACCGTAGAGATCGGGGACAATACCACCATCCGTGAATTTGTTACCGTTAACCGCGGAACCGAGGACAGGGGACGGACCAAAGTAGGCAACAACTGCCTGATCATGGCATACAGCCATATTGCACACGACTGTATCATTGGCAACAACTGTATCCTGAGCAACAGCGTACAGGTTGCGGGGCATGTGACCATGGGCGATTGGTCTGTGGTGGGTGGCGTGAGTGCCGTGCACCAGTTTGTGAATATTGGCCAGCATAGTTTTATTGCAGGTGGCAGCCTGGTCAGTAAAGATGTACCTCCTTATATCAAGGCGGTGCGCAACCCATTGAGCTATGGTGGTGTGAACAGTGTGGGGTTAAAGAGAAGAGGTTTCCCTTTACAACAGATCAACGGCATACTGGATGTATACCGTACCATCTACAATAAAGGCTTCAATACATCGCAGGCACTTGAATTCATTGAAGAGGAATTACCTGCTACCGATGAGCGCGATGAGATCGTTACATTCATCCGTGAAAGCGGAAGAGGTATCATCAAACGTTTCGTGAAAGGGGCCACCGACGAGGATTAACAACGCACTTCTTCAGCAAGCATGGCGTTGGCCGCCACCATATTTGACCCATGAACAGCACCACCCAAGTCCCTATTTCGCAAACAGGCTCTTCTGCCAGGAGAGGGGAAACCCTGTTAGGTGCCATTCAATTGACCGATACCGGTAAACGTTTCAACCGCGACTGGATCTTCCGCCACGTGAATTACCGTTTTGAAACCGGCCGCTCCTATGCCATCACAGGCCCCAACGGAAGTGGTAAAAGCACTTTGTTACAGGCCATTGCAGGCAGCCTGCACCTGAGCGAGGGGCAACTCACTTATCATAGTGTTACAGAAAACAATCCCCCCGTAGAGCAGGACCAGGTATACCAGTACATTTCACTTGCCGCTCCTTACCTGGAGCTGATCGAAGAAATGACCGCCCGCGAATTCCTGACCTTTCACGGAAATTTTAAACCGCTGGATCCTTCAATCAGTATAGAAGGTATATTGGACACCATCGGACTCTCAAAAGCCATGGACAAACAGATCCGTTATTTCAGCAGCGGAATGAAACAGCGCATTAAACTGGCGCAGGCCATTTTTTCGGATGTGCCCGTACTGTTACTGGATGAACCCTGTACCAATCTGGATAAACCCGGTTACGACCTCTACCATTCCCTGATCCAAACCTATGGTACCGGCAAGCTGATCATCGTGAGCAGCAATGATGCCAACGAAATGGACTTCTGCACAGAGAGGATCAGTATACTCGATTACAAATGATCCGGCAATCACCAAGCGAACAATACCTGCTCATACTATTCTTTTTTTGTATACTTGACGGGTAAACAGGGTATCTCCGGATCACCCACCATCATCCTGTCATGAAAACCACAATAAGCATATCCCATAAAATATTCCCGGTATCAGCAATAGTCTTCCATGCTGATACGTACGGAGAAGCCCGTGACGTCTGGGATAATTTACCTGCCGACTCATTTCTTTGCACAGATACCGTTTACAAGACCGCAACAGATGCTAAGGACCACCACCTGAAGATCGACCATCATAACCTACCCGTCTATCGTACCAAGCGATGGCTGTTGAACGGTCATGTCAACATCGGACAGACCAACCCATCCATACCCAATACCCAAATCATTTACCGTGAACAGAATTGACCGGGTAACTGCCATCCTGATACAACTGCAATCCAAACGGGTAGTAAAGGCACAGGAGATCGCAGACCGCTTCGGCATAAGCCTCAGAACGGTTTACCGTGACATAAAGACACTGGAAGAAGCCGGGATCCCCATCATCGGGGAAGCGGGCATCGGTTACACCATCATGGAAGGATACCGTCTGCCGCCGGTCATGTTCACCAAGGAAGAAGCAGTGGCCATGCTGACCGCAGAAAAAATGGTAGAGAAGCTGACCGATGTCTCTACCCGCAAGATGTTCCAGGCAGCCATGTTCAAGATCCGATCGGTACTGCGTTTAACGGAGCGGGATCATCTGGAAAACCTGGAACAGCATATTGCCGTAGTGGAAAGCCCCTATTTCTCGAACCACAGGAACGAGACCGCTTACCTGCAGGATATCCTGAAAGCCATCTCCGGCAAACAGTTGCTTGCCATCGGCTATTTTGCCGAACATTCACAACAACACAGTAACCGGAACATAGAACCCGTTGGTATCTTTTTTATGGGACGGTACTGGTACCTGATCGGCTGGTGTTGCCTGCGGAACGATTACCGGACCTTCCGGGTAGACCATATCAACAAACTTTCCGTCACCAGCAACCGGTTCAACAAGGAACATCCCAGCCTTCAATCCTTCCTTTCTAAGATCTCGAGGGAAAAAGAACTGCATACCATCGTGATCAGGGTGCAGAAATCCGTGATGAAATACCTGGGTGAGCAGAAATATTACAATGGCTACGTTTCGCAGAAAGACCTGGGTGACACCATAGAGATGACTTTCCTGGCTGGTTCATTGGAAGGTTTTTCCAGGTGGTATCTGCTGTTTGGCGAATGGGCAGAGATCGTTTCGCCCAGGGAACTTACCGGTATCGTTACAAAACATCTCAGCGCTTTACAGAAAAAATTATCCTGAACGGATCCACTGCTGACATAGGGCTGTCATTACCCGGTGTTTTCTTTGTTCTCTAAAACAAAAAACATGTCACAGATCCAACAATTCCTGAAAGAACTGGAAAAAGAATCCATCATCACCCGAAAGATGTTATCCATCGTACCCAATGACAAATACGATTGGAAACCGCATGCCAAAAGCATGCCTGTCCGCAAACTGGCCACACATATTGCAGAACTGCCCACCTGGATCAGCATGGTGCTTAACACCAGTGAACTGGACTTTGCAGCCAACCCCTACCAGCCAAAAGAGATCAATGATACCCGCAGCCTGGTAGCTTATTTCGAAGAAAGCCTGGAGGATGGACGCAAAGCCCTGGCCTCCGGCAATGAGGCATCGATGACAGATCCCTGGACCCTGCGCAGCGGCGAAACGATCTACAGTACCGAGCCCAAAGCGGATGTGATCAGGATGACATTGAACCAGATCACCCATCACCGGGCACAACTGGGTGTGTACCTGCGTTTGCTGGATATCCCTATCCCGGGAAGTTACGGACCGAGTGCAGACGAAATGAAGTTCTGATAAAAGCAAAGGCCGGAACAGTTGTTCCGGCCTTTGCTTTATTTCTTTTGTTACAGGTTATCTTCTGCTGGCGATCAGGAGGTTCAGGTCTGTATATTTCAGATCAAAACGCTGGCTGATATAAAAATCGGTGAGCGCACCCTTGAACATGTAAATACCTTCACGCAGGTTGAACTTGTGCCAGACCATTTCTTCCAGTCCACCCTCATCACTGATCTCCAGTATCAGCGGCATCAGTACGTTACTGATGGCCTGGCTGGCCGTGCGTGCAAAACCACTGGGGATATTCGGTACGCAGTAATGGATCACATCGTGTTTTAAGAAAGTGGGATCCTCATAACTGGTCAATTCACTGGTTTCGAAACAGCCTCCCCTGTCTATCGCCACATCAATGATGATGCTGCCAGGACGCATAGCTGCCACCATGTCTTCGGTAACCACCACCGGCGCCCGGCCATATTCGTTACTCAGAGCTCCTACCGCCACTTCGCAGGTCTTGAGCTGCTTGGCCAGTATGCGGGGCTCCAGCACGCTGGTCCAGATACGCTGCCCCAGGTTATTCTGCAATTGTTTTAACCGGTATACATTACTATCGAACACTTTCACCGACGCACCCAATGCCAGCGCATTGCGGGTGGCGAATTCTCCCACGATACCCGCACCGATGATCACCACCTTTGTTGGCGGGATACCGCTGATACCGCCCAACAGCACCCCTTTCCCTTTATTGAAACTGCTCAGGTACTGCCCGGCGATCAGCATCACGGCACTACCCGCTATCTCACTCATGCTCCGAACGATGGGATAGGTACCGCTGTCGTCCTTGAAATTCTCGAAACTCAAAGCGGTGATCCGCTTCTCCATCATTTTTTCGATATACTCTTTTTTCAGCGCTGAAAGATGTATGGGAGAAATGATGGTCTGGTTCATCTGTAACAGCGGCATGTCCTCCTCTACCGGAGGGGCGCTTTTCACCAATATGGGACATTTGAATATCTCAGCGCGGTCATACACGATGCGGGCTCCGGCCTCGGCATAATCCTTGTCCGAAAAATGACTGCCTTCCCCTGCCTTGTGCTCCACCACCACCTGGTTACCATTGGCCACCAGCACACCTACCGCATCAGGCGTAAGTGCTATGCGGTTCTCCTGAAAAGCGATCTCCTTGGGGATACCGATATGCAGTTTCGCCCCCTGTGGTTTTACATCCAACACTTCTTCCAGTGTTTCGTAAGTAAAAGAGGTACTGATGGAAGGTTTGATGGCCATAGCAGGTTTAGGTTGATGAGTATAAAATTAACAGATTTCTGCGAGTCTGGGCCACCCCCATCACTTACCCGGATCATTCCTCCGGTAACAGGCCGGTGAACAGCCTGCGTGTCTGGCTGTCCAGTATTTCCATATGTATGTGAAACACTTTGTCATCCAGCAATCCTGCCGCATTTTCCGGCCATTCCACCAGGCAGAATGCGCCGCTGTTCAAACTGTCCTCTACCCCCGCATTCATGGCTTCTTCTTCAGATTTCAGGCGGTACCAATCCATGTGGTAGATCGTACCCGCCACCGGGCTGCTGTATTCATTGATGATGGCGAAAGTGGGGCTGCTGACAGATGCCTTTACCCCCAGTTCTTCACACAAAGCATGGATGAACGTGGTCTTTCCCGTTCCCATGGCCGCATGAAAAGCCCATACCTTTTTGGCCTTCCCTTCCTTCCACAAAGCGGCAGCCACCTGCCTGATCTGCGCCAACGTAAAGATTGCATCCATGTGGCAAAGATAAAGCGGCGGAGGATAGGGATTTGAAACGATGCTGTATTTATAATTCCGATTTCGAAATATTGCCAGGTAACCGGGCAGTATCTTTGCAATAACGAATCGTAAACTTTTTGTTGTGGAAAAAGTAAACTGGAAAGTAGAAGGCATGAGCTGCACCAACTGTGCGCTCACCATTGACAAATATCTTCAGGAGCAGGGCTTACAGCAGGTAAAAGTGAATTTCATCGGCGGCGATGTAAGTTTTGAGATCGAGACCGGCAAGACCAAACAAGAGATCGCTAAGGGCATTGAGGGATTGGGTTACCATGTGGTCACCGGGGAGCCAAACGGTGAACCCAGAAAAAAACGTTTTTTCACCAATCATTTCCAGCGTTTCCTGTTCTGTTTTGTGTTTACCGCTCCCCTGATGCTGCACATGATACCCGGTGTACACATTCATGTGCTGATGAACCCTTATGTACAGATCGCACTTACCCTGCCCGTGTTCATAGTAGGGATGGATTTTTTTGGCCGCAGCGCCATCAAGAGTGTTCTGAAAGGTATCCCCAACATGAACGTACTGATCGCGTTGGGAGCCGTAGCCGCTTTCGGGTACAGCCTATATGGCACCATCATCGGTGAAGCGGAACAATACATGTTCTACGAGACCACCGCCACCATACTTACCCTGGTATTCCTGGGCAACTGGATGGAAGATAAATCAGTGGAATCCACCCAGGCCGCTTTAAGAAAATTGGCCGTGAGTCAGAAAGTGATGGCCAACATGATCGCTTACGATGACCAGCATAACGAACATGTTTTCCCTGTTGAGAGCGGTCATTTGAAAGTGGGTGATATCCTGCTGATCAAAAACGGAGAGACCGTTCCTATGGATTGCAAGGTACTCTGGGGTGAAGCAAGCGTGAACGAGGCCATCATCAGTGGAGAAAGTACACCAGTGGAGAAAAAGATGAACGACAAACTGATCGGTGGCAGCCTGCTGGACAGCGGCACCGTAAAAGCCTATGTAACCGCTGTTGGAGAAGATACCGTACTGGCCAATATCCTGAAAATGGTGAAAGAGGCACAGACAGAAAAACCGCCCGTACAGCAGCTGGCCGATAAGATCAGCGCCATATTTGTTCCTACGGTCGTAAGCATTGCAGTGACCACTTTTTTTGTCAACTATCTTTTTGCCGATCAGCTTTTCAGTACCAGCTTATTAAGGGCCATCGCCGTATTGGTGATCTCCTGTCCCTGTGCCATGGGACTGGCCACACCGGCTGCCATTGCCGTTGGGCTGGGGCGTGCCGCCAGGAATGGGGTGTTATTCAAAAACGCAAAAAGCCTGGAGATCTTCAAAAGCATCAAACAGGTGGTCTTCGATAAAACGGGTACACTTACCACAGGCCAGTTCAGCATTGCCAGTTTTGCCGTAAGCAACGATCAGTCCGCTATACAGGAACTGACCGCTTCCCAGCCATCCCTTTCTGCCGAGGATGCATTTAAACGCATCGCCTATTCGCTGGAAAAATATGCCAGCCATCCTATTGCCAAAGCCATTGCCAAAGAGTGGAAAATCAAAGATGATATCCGCTGGGCCAAGATCGAAGAGATCAAGGGGATCGGCATGCAGGCGGTAGATAAGGAAGGCAACCAGTTCCAGGCAGGTTCCTACAAAATAGCGGAAACCAGAACCAGCGACCGGAGCCATAGCATCTATGTGCTGAAGAACGGTCAGCTATTAGGTACCATCGACACCATTGATGAGATCAGGCCCGAAGCCCAGCAAGTAATGACACTGCTGAAAGCAAGGAACATCAAACCCATCTTATTAAGCGGCGACCAGCAGGAGAAATGTCAACAGGTGGCGGCTGTATTAGGCATCGACGAAGTGTACGCCGAACAAACGCCACAGCAAAAACTGGAGAAGATAGCAGAACTGAACCAGCTTGCCCCCACTGCCATGGTCGGCGATGGCATCAATGATGCGCCTGCCCTGGCCAAAGCAACGGTAGGAATATCGTTAAGCGAGGCTTCGCAAATAGCCATGCAGAGCGCTCAGGTTGTTCTGATGAACCACGGGTTGAAACACTTACCCCTATCGCTCGGACTGGGCAAACACACTTATCTCACCATCAAACAAAACCTGTTCTGGGCATTTGCCTATAACATCGTGGCCATACCCGTTGCCGCATTGGGTTTTCTCAGTCCAACATTCGGAGCGTTGATGATGGGATTGAGCGACGTGGTCCTGGCGATCAATTCAGTCAGGCTGAATTTCAAAAAAGTGATCTGATCGTGAGGCGTGAAGCGTGAGACGTAAATCGTTTTTGTTAGGTATAAATACCTAATTAGAGAATTAAGAGAAAAGGTAATTTGAGATAAACTATTTCTATGTTTCTTAAATTATCACATACGCATTTAGATATCTTTTCTGTATCAAGGCAATTGGTTTTATGCTCATACGGAATTACCAATTCATTCCCACCTGAGGAGAAATACTCTTTGACACAACAGATCAGAAGAGCAGCTGTTTCTGTACATTTGAATATTGCTGAGGGTTGTTCGAGAAAATCTGCTGCCGAAAGGAGACGGTTTTTCGAAATGTCACGTGGTTCTCTTATTGAAATAGATACCGCTTTGGATATAGCTACTGAACTGGGCTATACCCATCAGGAAAATCTGACACAAGAAAAAGAGAATTTGATCCGATGTTTTCAGATGCTCTCAAAAATGATCACCTCCTAAAAAAAACTCACGATTGACGTATCACGATTGACGCCTGACGATTCACAACCGACGACACCCCAATGACCACCCCTCTTTCCATATTACAGCAGTACTGGGATCACCCGCAATTCCGCCCCATGCAGGAAGAGATCATCCAGTCCCTATTGGAGGGGCATGATACGCTGGCCTTATTGCCAACGGGAGGAGGTAAATCCATTTGCTACCAGGTTCCTGCCCTGATGATGGATGGACTATGCCTGGTCATCAGTCCACTGATCGCCCTCATGCAGGACCAGGTGAACAGCCTTGAGCAGAAAGGGATCAATGCCGTTGCCATACACAGCGGCATGGCCTATTACGAGGTAAAAAAAATATTGCAGCAAGCCACGCATGGCGATTTTACCTTTCTCTACCTGTCGCCCGAACGACTGGAAACAGCTCTGTTCAAAGAATACCTGCCGGCGATGAATGTTTCGCTGGTGGTAGTGGATGAAGCACACTGCGTATCGCAGTGGGGTTATGATTTCCGTCCTCCCTATCTCCGCATCGCTCAGCTCAGGGAAGAATTACCGGGAGTTCCGTTGATAGCCGTTACAGCATCGGCTACACCGGTGGTGCAGGAAGATATCCTGGCACAACTGAGATTGCATCACCCGAAAGTTTTTCGCCAGTCATTTGAAAGACCCAATATCTCTTATAGCTGTTTTTATGTAGACAGCAAGATCAACAAGTTGCAGGAGATCCTGAACAATGTACCCGGCAGCAGCATTGTATATTGCAGCAGCCGTAAACAAACCAAGGAACTGGCCTACCTGCTGAACCTTCAAAACATACAGGCCGATTATTATCACGCAGGACTATCGCAGGAACTACGTACGCAGAAACAGGAGGCCTGGATACAGAACCGGGTAAGGGTAATGGTCTGCACCAATGCATTTGGCATGGGCATAGATAAGGCCGATGTGCGCAGCGTGATCCATTATGATATCCCCGACTGTCTTGAAAACTATTACCAGGAAGCTGGCCGCGCAGGCAGGGATGGCAAAAAATCATATGCTGTCCAGATCTACCAACCGGACGGATTAGACAACCTGAGAAGTTTACCTGACAAACGTTTTCCCCCTGTTCCTGAAATAAAACGGGTGTACCAGGCATTGGCCGACTACCTGCAGATCCCCGTAGGTGTGGGAGAAGGACAATATTTCGATTTTGACCTGCTGGAATTTGTGAAGAATTTCAAACTGGAAAGTATGCTGGTGGTCAATACCCTGAAAGTATTGGAACAGGAGGGGCATATCACTTTTTCAGAAAGCATCTTCCTTCCCTCACAGGTGAATTTCAACACCACTCGCGAAGCCATTGAACAGTTTGAGCACAGTCACCCGGAAACAGAAAACCTCATCCGATGCCTTCTCCGCACTTATGAAGGCATTTTCGATAACCGGGTCTCTGTTCATGAAAAACAACTGGCCTGGCTTTGCCGTTTACCGATAGAGGAGATACAGAAACAATTGCTACTGTTACAATCCTTTGGCATCATCGAATACCTGCCGCAAAAAGACACCCCCCAGATCCATTTTCTGCTGAACCGTGCGCCGGCACAGTACCTGCAGATCAACCAGGACCGCTACCTGGAAAGAAAACAACAGTTCACTGAACGGGTAGAGAACATGATCCGGTACATATTATTACCAGAACAATGTCGCAGCAGGTATATCTCGAATTATTTCGGTGACACTGAAAGCAAGGACTGTGGCAACTGCGACAACTGCCTTACCCGGAAAAGAAAAGCCATTTCACCCGAAGAATTCCTGCAGATAGAACGAGCGATCAAACAAAGTGCGCTGGCAGGCATCTCTGTAGCTATGTTGCTGAAACAACTGGGACAATTCAGCAAAGAGAAGATCTGGACGGTTCTCGGCTTCCTGCAGACAGAAGAGATCATCCGCATAGATGAGCAGGAGATCATTCACCTGAAGCCCTGATGATTACCAAAGCTTTCGTTTACGGCTTCTGCCACCCAGTCCCAGTGCACCCAGTAAACTGCGGGTGATCACACTGGCGGCCGTCCTTCCCACCTGCTTCACCACCGGATTATCGAAAAAACTTTCTTCTTTGGCTGCACGTTTCCCAGGCTGCGGGGCTTCTGCAGTTTCAGTTCGTTCAGCAGCTTCCTGCAATTTGGCATTCAGTATTTCGTAGGCGCTATCACTGTCTATTTCCTTGGCATATTTGGAAGCCAGTTTACTGGCGGATACAAGCGACTGGATCTCATCCTCACTCAATACATCCATCCTGCTTCGTGGTGGGCAGAGCAGGGTATGTACCAATGGTGTGGGTATGCCTTTTTCGTTCAGCAGGGTTACCAGGGCTTCGCCAATACCCATTTGTGTCAGCAACTCATCCGTTTGGTAGAACTCCGTTTCCGGAAAATTCTCTGCCGCCTGTTTGATCGTTTTCCTGTCGGCGGCCGTAAAAGCGCGTAATGCATGCTGCACTTTTAAACCCAGCTGGCTCAGGATCGGTGCTGGTATATCCTGCGGATTCTGTGTACAGAAATAGATACCCACGCCTTTAGATCGGATGAGTTTGATCACGGTCTCTATCTGTTGCATCAAAGCTTCCGTAGCTTCTTTGAATATGAGATGGGCCTCATCGATAAAAAGGATCAGTTTGGGCTTGTCCAGGTCACCTTCTTCCGGACAGGTAGCGTACAATTCTGCCAGCAGCTGCAGCATGAATGTAGAGAACAGTTTAGGCCTGTCCTGCATATCGGTAACACGGATAATATTGATCATGCCCCTGCCATCATCGCTGATGCGCATGAGGTCTTCCACTTCAAAACTTCTCTCACCAAAGAACACATCGGCTCCCTGCTGTTGCAGTTCGATCACTTTACGCAGGATGGTTCCGGTTGAAGTAGTGGATATTTTACCATAACTCTTTTCGATCTCCGCCTTCCCCTCGTTGCCCACGAACTGCAGCACTTTGATAAAATCTTTCAGGTCGAGCAGGGGCAGCTGGTTGTCATCACAGTATTTGAAGATCATGGATACCAGTCCGGCCTGTGTATCGTTCAATCCAAGTATCTTACTCAGCAACACCGGCCCGAATTCACTGACCGTTGCCCGCAAACGGATGCCTTTCTCATGGCTCAATGTCATCAGCTCGGTTGGAAAAGCAGCAGGTTGCCAATCTACCTGTATCAGCTGGCAACGTTCTTTGATCTTATCGTTCATGGCCCCACTGGCGGCAATACCGCTGAGATCGCCTTTGATATCCATGAGCAATACGGGAACACTGTTATCGCTCAGGTGTTCACTCAACATCTGCAGGGTTTTGGTTTTACCCGTACCCGTAGCGCCGGCGATCAATCCATGACGGTTCAGCGTTCGCAGGGGAAGGAACACATCCGCCCCGGCAACCACTTCCCCATTGAGCATGGCGCTGCCTATTTTAACACGGTCACCTTTGAATTGGTAACCGGTGGTCACTGTCTGTAAAAAAGAACTTTGGTTTGGCATAGGATCGATTAAACGGTTTGCAGATTATTCTTACAGGGAATCAGAGATCCTCTTCCCTTTCCAGCAACAAGATCGTGCTTTGCGGTACTATGAAATATTTTTCTCCCTCATACATCACTTCCGTAGCGCCGCCCAGCAGAAAAATGGCAAGGTCACCCTCGCGTGCCTGCAGGGGAACGTATTTCACGCTCTCCTCATCCGAACGCCAGGGTTCATCATCCAGGGGCATAGGTATGGCATAACCCGGGCCTGTCTTGATCACATAACCCTGCTGTACTTTTTCCTTTTCCTGCACACCCGGCGGCAGGTACAGGCCACTGGCGGTCTGGGCATCTGCCTTTGAAGGACGTATCAATACCCGATCACCGATCACGATCAGTTTCTTCAGCTTGTTGTCCGGCGTCAATAACATGTCTTTTCCTTTTATTGATACAAAATAAAACACAATTTTAGTGAATCCGGTTCTGTTTTACCTTTGCAAAATGAAAAAAACAGGGCTGCTTTCCCTTTTATCCATAACTGTTTACCTGCTGGTGGCTTTTTCTTCGCCACCGAAGGTCCTGTCCAAAGCAAAACTGGGTGAGCAACTGTTCCACGAAAAGATCCTCTCGAAAGATTCTTCCATCAGTTGTGCCAGTTGCCATATTCCTGAATATGGTTTTTCAGATACGGTCGCTTTCAGCATGGGCATCTACGGCAGGCCCACTACCCGCAATACGCCGCCCGTTCTGAACATGAAAAACCGTCCTTATTTTTTCTGGGATGGAAGGGCTGGCTCACTGGAGCAACAATCACTGATGCCCATCGCCCATCCCGATGAAATGGGATTACCCGTTAAGGAAGCGGTGGCCAGGCTGAACCAAAACAAGGTCTACCGCGAACTTTTTCTCCGGACATTCGGCGTAGCTCCCAATGCCAAAAACCTGGCCGCTGCATTTGCCGCTTTTGAAAAAACACTGGAAACCGACAGCAGCCGCTTTGACCTTTCTTTCGACGACAGTACCCAGATGACCGAACAGGAAGAAAGAGGAAGAAAATTGTTTGTCAGCGAAAAGACCAAATGTTTCGACTGTCACCGTATGCAGGATTTCACCACCGATGAATTCGCCAATATCGGTCTTTACGATGGTAAGAGCCTGAATGATCCGGGCCGCTATAAAGTCACAGGAAAAAAAGAGGACCTGGGTAAGTTCAAAACACCTGGCCTGCGCAATGTGGCAGTAACTGGCCCGTATATGCATAACGGCATGTTCAAAACCCTGGAAGAAGTGGTGGAATATTACAATAACCCCGGAGCTTTTGTACTGAGCCCCATCAATATGGATAAACGGGTGGAAGTACCATTGGGACTTACACGACAGGAAAAGGCCGACCTGGTGGCTTTCCTGAAAAGTCTTACCGATAAACGTTTTGAGCACCTGCTGAAATAAAATGCGCCGATCGGTTCCTGACTGTGCAGAAATGTTTAACTTTTCATTCAGAATACCGGTCGTTTTAACAAAAGATTGCGTCAAGCGGAAGTGAATTCGCTTTGTTTTATCTTTATTTCACGTTAAATAATTGATTACCATGGAAGACAGAAAGAACAAAATACTGTTATGCGAAGATGATACCAACCTGGGTATGGTGCTAAAGAACTACCTGGAGCTGAATGAATATGATGTTACCCTGGAAAGGGATGGCCGTCTGGGCCTTGCCGCTTTCCAGCGCGAGAAATTTGATATCTGCCTGCTCGATGTGATGATGCCGAACATGGATGGTTTTACCCTGGCAGAGGAAATACGCGATGTGGACCCTGATATCCCGCTGTTCTTTCTCAGCGCCAAAACCATGAAGGATGATATCATCCAGGGTTATAAACTGGGTGCGGATGACTATATCACCAAACCCTTCGACAGTGAAGTACTCCTGTTAAAGATCAAAGCCATCCTGAAACGGAATGAGGAAGAGAACCGCGTGAGCGATAATGTGGAATTTGATCTGGGTAAATATCACTTCAACCCCAAACTGCGTGAGCTGAAACACGATGGTGTCACACAGACCCTTTCGCCCAAGGAGAATGAACTGCTGAAGATGCTGGCAGAGCATAAGAACGACCTGCTTCCCCGTGAACGCGCCCTGAAAAAGATCTGGGGCAGCGATACGTATTTCAATGGCCGCAGCATGGACGTCTATATTGCCAAACTGCGTAAGTACCTGAAGGAAGACAGCAACATCGAGATCGTGAATATTCACGGCAACGGTTTCCGCCTTGTGGCTCCTTAACCGGTACTCAAATAATTATGATCAAGGCCTCACAATTCGTGGGGCCTTTTTTTAGCTGAACAGGTTGGGCTGGTTACCTGTTAACGGAGAACGTCCCAGGTGTTCATAAGCTTTGGCCGTCACTTCCCGTCCCCGGGGTGTGCGTTGCAAGAATCCTTCCTGTATCAGGAACGGTTCATATACTTCTTCCAGTGTGCCCGCTTCTTCACCAACAGCAGTGGCGATCGTGGTCAGGCCAACAGGCCCCCCTTTGAACTTATCGATAATGGCTGCCAGGATCCGGTTATCCATTTCATCCAGTCCGTGCTCATCAACGTTCAAGGCTTTCAGTGCATGCTGGGTGATGCCCAGATCAATTTTACCATCATTCAACACCTGTGCAAAATCACGAACCCTGCGCAACAGACTGTTGGCAATACGTGGTGTGCCACGACTACGACGCGAGATCTCGAAAGCAGCATCTGCAGTGATCTTTGTCTGCAGAATGTGGGCACTTCTTTCAATGATCTTCTTCAGCGTATCTGCCTGGTAATATTCCAGCCTGGATTTGATACCGAAACGGGACAAGAGCGGTGCCGTAAGCAGTCCACTGCGGGTAGTGGCCCCCACCAATGTGAACGGGTTCAGGTTGATCTGAACGCTGCGTGCATTGGGACCACTATCGATCATGATATCGATCCGGAAATCTTCCATTGCCGCATACAGGTATTCTTCCACCACCGTACTTAACCGGTGTATCTCATCAATGAACAATACATCATTGGGTTGCAGGTTGGTAAGCAGTCCTGCCAGGTCGCCGGGTTTTTCGATCACCGGCCCGGAAGTTTCCTTGATGTTCACCCCCAGTTCATTGGCCACAATGCGGCTCAATGTGGTCTTGCCCAGGCCGGGCGGGCCATGAAACAGGATATGATCCAGCGCTTCACCCCTGATCTGCGCAGCTTTGATAAATATGACCAGGTTCTCGATCAGTTGCGGCTGACCGGAGAAATCATCGATCTCTTTGGGGCGTATCGTATTCTCAAACTCTTTATCCGCAGAACTCAGGTTAGAGGGATCGGTATTCAGGTTGCTGTTGGCCATAGAACTTCAAAACTACAAAATCCGGCAGAGCTTACGAATTCCTGACAAATCCACTTTGTATGCACGTACCGGGCAGTTACCGGAACAGGCAACGGCTGGTTTTCGTAATTTTAAGCATGCATTACTCCGATTTTCTTCATGCAGTATCAGCAGGACAACTTCCCGAAGGGATCAGCGTGCAGCTGCAAAGCCTGTGGTACGATGCCAGGGGCGACTGGCACAAGGCCCACGACCTGGTCAACGACCTGAACGACCCCTCTTCGGCACATATCCATGCCTATCTGCACCGAAAAGAAGGCGACCAGGGTAATGCCCGTTACTGGTACAGCAGGGCCGGTAAAACACCCTGCAGCCTGCCTCTTACAGATGAATGGGAGATGTTGGTGAAATTATATGGGGCCAGCTGAAGTCAATTGGCCTCTCACAATCATTTGGCGGGAAAAGCAAAACGCATCATATCCAGTATCAGGTCCGGATCGGGACAGTTAGCAAGATAGTTTTGCCTTTCGCTGAACTTACACACGCCGGGATAATCACCTCTATTCTCCCCCATTTCTGCGATCAGCTGAAAATGCAGGTGTGGCGGCCAATGGCCATTGTCTGCAGGTTCACCAAAATGAGCGATCAGTTCGCCCGCCTGGATATTCTGGCCTTCGGTCAAACCATCCAGGTCCTGAACAGACAAATGTCCGTACAGTGTGTGAAAGAGGTGATCCTCCAAACGGTGTTGCAAGATGATCGTGGCGCCATAATCGCCGAACCGGTCGTTGAAAGCGAAACTGTGCACCTGTCCATCCAACGGTGCATACACATCCGTTCCGGCTTTGCCCCAGATATCGACCCCAAGGTGTAAGCGCCGCGGTTCCTCACCGGCAGGTGCATCAAACACCCTGCTTCTGCTATAAACGGTGCGGTGTTCATTGTAACCGCCAATGCCATACCGCGCACCTGCCGCTTCCAGCTGCGCAGAAACATACGCAGAGAATACAGCGGTATCTTCTACCACATGGGCGGTCAGGCTGGTGTTGGTTTCGGTAAAATCCAGCAGTAATAATCGGTCATTTACCGGATCGAATGGAACGACAGGAGAAAAATCCGGCTGAGATTGTTGAAGCAATTGTGGTAACATGCCGTAAAGTTACTATCGCGACGGCAAGAAAAAGATCCGGGGTTTTTAACGACCACTTTGGGAATGTTGCTCCCAAAGCGGTCGTGCTATTTTGTTACTGAAAACTGGCCTGTTTGCTGCCTCTGCGGTCGATGACCAGTTTTTTGGTCCTGGCAGCAGGTGTTGCCTCCTTGATGGCGGTCAGCTCGGCCTGTTGCGTACGATCAGATTCACGAAGTGTTTTCACCTCTGCCTGCAACTGCTGGATATGTTTTTCCATCAACTCCAGTTTGGCCTTCAGGTGTTGCTGCACAGAATCTTTGTTATCTGCAGCCTTGGCTATGTTCACAAAAAGAACCGCACAGAGGATGCCGACCAGTGTAAAATTTCTTTTCATTATACGGAGTTTTCGTTTGCTTTTGAAAAGTTCTAAACCTTTCAAAAGTTTAGAACTAAATGACCACGTTGATCATTTTTCCTTTTACAAAAATGAATTTCTTCAGGGCTTTCCCTTCCATCCATTTCTGCACCAGTTCATTGGCCAGTGTAATTTCCTGAACCTGCTCCGCAGTTGCATCTAAAGCAATGTTAATATTGGTTCGCACTTTCCCGTTGATGCTGACCGGGTATTCCTTTGAAGATTCGATTGTATATTTTTCTTCATATTCAGGAAATGCCGCATCCAGCACAGAATTCTCATTGCCAAGTGCTTTCCAGAGCTCTTCACTGATATGCGGAGCATAAGAAGTGACCATGATCACCAAAAGTTCCAGTATTTCACGCTTATGGCATTTCAGATCCGACAGTTCATTTACACAGATCATAAAAGCACTTACGGCTGTGTTAAAACTGAATCGCTCGGTATCTTCCTCGATCTTGCGGATGGTCCGGTGCAACACTTTCAGTTCTTCGGCAGTGGCTTTCTCATCTGTCCATATTTTTCCCTTCGCTTCATCAAAGAACAAACGCCAGAGTTTTTTCAGGAAACGATGCACGCCTTCAATACCCTTGGTATCCCAGGGTTTACTCTGGTCTACCGGACCTAGGAACATCTCGTACATGCGGAACGTATCTGCACCGAACTTCTCAACAAGATCATCCGGGTTTACGGTATTGAATTTGGACTTGGACATTTTCTCTACTTCGGAGCCGCAGATATATTTCCCGTCTTCCAAAATGAATTCGGCATTGGCGTACTCTCCATTGCGCCATTTTTTAAACGCTTCCAGGTCAAGTTCAACACCATCTACAAAATTCACATCCACACGGATCGGATCCGTCTGGTCAAGATCATAGGTCTTGTTATTGATCAGACCAAGCGATACAAATTTCTGTGTGCCTTTCAGGCGATACACAAATCGCGAACTACCCTGGATCATTCCCTGGTTCAACAGTTTCCGGAAGGGTTCATCAAAACCGATATGTCCCAGGTCGAACAGCACTTTGGTCCACATACGGCTGTACAGCAGGTGTCCCACGGCATGTTCGGTTCCGCCGATATACAGGTCTACCTGGTTCCAGTAATCACTCAGGGTACGGTCGCAGAAAGTTTCGGTATTGTGGGGGTCCATATACCGCAGAAAATACCAGCTGCTGCCGGCATAACCGGGCATGGTATTCGTTTCCAGTTCTTTGGCTACCCAGGCCGGGATATTGGCCAGCGGCCCCTCACCTTCCGGCCCCGGGCTGTAACTGTCCACTTCCGGAAGCAGTAAGGGCAATTCCGTTTCATTCAGCGGAACGGCCACCCCGTTCTTCCATTGGATCGGGAAAGGTTCACCCCAATAACGCTGGCGGCTGAAAGCGGCATCACGCATCTTGTAATTCACTTTCTTTTTACCGATCCCCATTTCTTCCAGCTTCGCATTCACAATGCCGATGGCATCTCGCATCACCACCCCATTCAGGAACTCACTGTTCTCCAGTTGGGCATCTTTGGTAGGGTTGGCATCCACGCCATTATAGTGTTGCCCGATAATATTGGTGATCGGGATATTGAAATGTTTGGCGAACTTATGATCGCGTTCATCACCACAGGGTACCCCCATAATGGCGCCGGTTCCGTAACCGGCCAGCACATACTCAGAGATCCAGATCGGGATCTGTTTCCCGTTGAACGGGTTCACCGCATAGGCCCCGGTAAAACAACCGCTGATCTTTTTCTCGGCCTGGCGCTCGCGGTCGCTTCGGCTTTTTACATAAGTGATGTATTCCTCCACGGCCTGCTTTTGTGCAGGCGTAGTGATGCTCTCAATGAGTTCATGCTCGGGCGCAATGACCATGAAATCCACACCAAAAATGGTATCGGGACGGGTGGTGTAGACGGTGAGTGGTGAGTGGTGAGTGGTGAGTTCTTCACTCACGCCTGACGATTCACGACTCACGATCGCAAAATCGATCTCGGCTCCATACGATTTACCGATCCAGTTGGTCTGCATCTCTTTCATGGCTTCGGAGAACTCGATGGTTTCCAAACCTTCCAGCAAACGATCCGCATATTCAGTGATGCGGAGGTACCATTGGCGCAGTTTCTTTTTCACCACCGGATGTCCGCCACGTTCACTCACTCCATTCACCACTTCATCATTGGCCAGCACGGTTCCCAGTGCCTCGCACCAGTTCACTTCGCCGTAACCGCAGAATGCCAGGCGGTAGTTCATCAATATGTCCTGTTTCTCTTTCTCTGTATACTGCTTCCATTGTTCAGCGGTGAAGCTGATGGAGGCGTCGCCGGGACATGTATGCCCCGCATTGCCGTTCTTTTCAAATTCGGCTGTCAGTGCCGTGATCGGTTCTGCTTTGCGTGTTGCCCGGTTGAAGAAACTATTGAAAAGTTGCAGGAAGATCCATTGTGTCCATTTATAATAACCCGGTTCGCAGGTACGCACTTCACGGTCCCAATCATAACAGAAACCGATATTGTCCAACTGTTTGCGGAAGGTATCGATATTCTGCACGGTACTTTTGGCGGGATGTACACCGTGTTCAATGGCATACTGTTCTGCGGGTAATCCGAATGCATCATACCCCATGGGATGCAATACATTAAACCCTTTCAATCTTTTGTAACGGCTGTAGATATCCGAAGCGATATAACCGAGGGGATGTCCCACATGCAAACCAGCGCCACTGGGGTAAGGGAACATATCCAGCACATAACATTTCGGTTTGCTGAAGTCATTCTTTACACGATAGGCACCATTCTTTTTCCATTGTGCCTGCCATTCTTTTTCAATTTTCCTGAAATCGTATTCCATATTCTTTGTCCGTTAACGGGAGTTTTACGTAGTTGTTCGCTGATTCTGCTGGATATTGAACCGTTTGCCTGCCGGCAGGTACAACAACAGCGGCTGCAAGCACCGGTATCGGGCAGGGGAATCCTAACAATTCTTTAACCCAATTCCGGCAGGAATGCGCTATTTTTCAACAGCAAATTGATCGTTAGGGTGGCTGCAAATGTAAGTCTTTAGGCTTCAAAACCGTACATTTGTCCCGGTCCGGCCCCTGTTTCCTGACCCAAACACATTAAATTTTTTGTAAGAATGTCAGTTATCGGAAAATCATCCATGAAGCGGAGTAAACCCAATTACCTGTACAGCATTATCGGCGTGGCGCTGGTATTGCTGATCATGGGTATCATGGGTTGGTTCTTTCTCAATATCAACTCGGTAGGAAATGCTTTTAAGGAAGATATCCGCCTGAGTGCTTATCTCCGCACGCAGAACAAGGATACGATCGGCCAGATCCAGCAATACATAGCCAACCAGCCTTTTGCCAAGAATGTGACCTATGTTGACAAGACCATGGCCCGGCAGATCTGGAACAGTGAGAACAATGAGGACTGGGCCCAGATCCTGAAAGACAATCCCCTGCCCGAGAGCATTGATTTTTATGCCAAGGCCAATTACGTGAACAACGATAGCCTGGCCAGGATCTCAGCCAACCTGATGGCCGTGTACGGTAACCAGATCACCGACCTGAAATACCCGCAGAAACTGGTGAATAACCTGAACGAAAGGGCGTCCAAGATCGGGCTGGTATTCCTGGTGGTGGCGATCATCCTGTGCCTCATCGTGACTTTCAGTATCGATAACACGATCCGCCTGGCCATGTTCAGTAACCGGTTCCTGATCAAGACCATGCAGATGGTGGGTGCCACCCGTGGTTTCATCGTAAAACCATTGAATATCCGGGCACTGATCAATGGACTGATCAGTTCCGGAATCGCCATCGTGCTGCTGTTCTCGATCATCAGCTGGGCAGAAAGCCAGTTCGAGCCGTTGAAAGCGGTGCGCGACACCAAACTCACCCTCATTCTCTTTGGCGGGCTGATCGTTCTGGGAATCGGCATCTCCGTTTACAGCACACACAGGAGCGTGATGAAATACCTGAAGATGAAACTGGACGATCTGTATTAGCGGCTGGTAACCATCCATAAAATATCTCCCACTCCCCAACTAAAAAATCTATCTTACACTCTTACAAAATAATACCATGAGCGAGCAAAAGCAAAACGTAAACTCTACCTTATTTACCAAGGACAATTATACCTGGATGCTGATTGGCGGTGCAGTGATCGCTTTGGGCATGTTCCTGATGAGCGGCGGCAAAAGCGCTGACCCCAAAGTGTTTGATACCAATGAGGTATATGGCACTACCCGTATCACCATTGCCCCTATCCTGATCGTACTGGGTCTGCTGATAGAGATCTTTGCCATTTTCAAGAAACAAAAAAGCGCCTGAACGGCAATAAACCTGAATAACCAGCGGTGCGTGCACCGCTTTTTTTATTGATTGCCGGGTTTGATTCGATCCGCCAATCCCAAACCAACCTGTTATGACGATATTTGAAGCGGTAGTAATTGCCATTGTAGAAGGCCTTACCGAGTTCCTGCCCATTTCTTCCACCGGGCATATGATCATTGCCAGTTCTTTCCTGCAGATCTCCAGTGATCCTTTTACCAAACTGTTTGAAGTGGCCATCCAGTTCGGCGCCATCCTTTCTGTGGTGGTACTGTACTGGAAAAAGTTTTTCCCGCTGAACCGTTTCAAATTCTATTTCAAGCTGATCGTTGCCGTAATACCGGCGCTGGCATTGGGCGCTTTTTTCTCGGACAAGATCGACGAGCTGCTGGAAAGCCCGTTAACTGTTTCCATCACCATGCTGGTGGGTGGCTTTATCCTGTTGTTCATCGATAAGCTCTTTCAACAGCATACCATTGAAAAAGAAGAAGACATCAGTTTCTTCAAAGCTTTCACGATCGGTATCTGGCAATGCGTGGCCATGATCCCCGGTATCAGCCGCAGCGCTGCCAGTATCATCGGGGGTATGCAGCAGAAACTGACACGTAACCTGGCCGCTGAATTCTCATTTTTCCTGGCAGTACCTACCATGGCAGCCGCTACCGGTTATAAATTACTGAAAGCGTATAAGGATAGTCCCGAACTATTGTTCAACAAACATAACCTGATGACCCTGGCAGTAGGGAACCTCGTGGCGTTTATCGTGGCGCTGCTGGCCATCAAGTTCTTCATCGGTTTTCTGCAGAAACATGGTTTCCGGTTGTTTGGCTGGTACCGGGTGATCGTTGGCGCCATTCTTCTGGCGCTGGTACTTACAGGCTACCTGAAATAATTAGTTAGGAATGAGAAATTAAGAATGGACAATGGAGGGAACCTACGCTCCGGTATGCCCTGGGCAGACAGGAATACCTGGTACCATATCAGAAATAATTCTTAATTTTTAATCCTTAATCCTCAACTACTGCTACATGAAGACTGCCCCAAAGAAAGTCATCAATGGCTGGGCTATGTACGACTGGGCCAACAGCGTATACAACCTGGTCATCACATCCACCATATTTCCTGCCTACTACGAAGCGGTGACCGGCGATAGCAACGATGCCACTTCCAACGATACGGTGCAACTGTTCGGGAGGGAGTTTGTGAACACATCGCTTTACCAGTATGCCCTGGGCATTGCCTTCTTGGTGGTCGCTTTTATATCTCCTTTGCTTTCTTCCATAGCCGATTACAAGGGTAATAAAAAACAGTTCCTTTTCTTTTTCTGCACCATGGGAAGCATTGCCTGCAGTGCCTTGTTCTTCTTTGATTCGCACAATCTCTTTTATGGTTTGGTTTGCCTGATCATAGCCTGTATCGGCTTCTGGGGCAGCCTGGTATTTTATAATTCTTACCTGCCCGAGATCGCTGCACCGGAAGACCAGGACAAGGTAAGCGCCAAAGGATTTGCCATGGGGTATATCGGCAGTGTGATCCTGCAGATCATCTGTTTTGTGTTCGTACTGAAGCCGGACCTGTTTGGTATCACGGTTGGCAAAGCTTCTCAGATCTCTTTCCTGCTGGTAGGTGTCTGGTGGTGGGGTTTTGGGCAGTTTGCACTGAACCGTTTACCCAAGGGCACGCCGCTTGCCAAGAAAAGTGACCATGGAAGCATCTTCACCTATGGCTACCGCGAGTTGAACAAAGTATGGAAACAACTGAACCATATGCCCGTACTGAAAAGGTACCTGGGCGCTTTTTTCTTTTACAACATGGGGGTGCAGACAGTTATGCTTGCAGCCACATTGTATGGCAAGAGCGAATTGAACATACCTACCACCAATCTGATTATTGCCATCCTCATCATTCAGCTGGTGGCCATTCCGGGTGCATACCTCATCGCAAAACTATCTGACACGATCGGCAATTTCCGGGCCTTGATGGTCACGGTATCTCTCTGGATGGTGTTATGCGTGATCGGCTACCTGTTACCCAGGGATGGCATCAATGAATTCTATGGACTGGCAGTAGTGGTGGGTTTTGTGATGGGAGGTATCCAGTCGCTCAGCCGCAGTACCTATGCCAAATTAATGCCTGAAACACACGACACCACCTCCTTCTTCAGTTTCTATGACGTGACTGAGAAGATCGCGATCGTGATCGGCATGTTCAGCTTCGGCTATATCAATGAGATCAGCGGCTCACAAAGAAATTCGGTATTGGCGCTGGTGGTTTTCTTTGCCATTGGCCTGGTATTGCTGATCTTTGCTTCTGTAAGGAACCACAAACAGGGACAAGTCAACTAACATGCAACTCTATACTATCAATACCGGTTATTTTAAGCTCGATGGCGGCGCCATGTTTGGCGTGGTACCCAAGAGTATCTGGAACAAACTGAATCCATCGGATGAGAACAATATGTGTCCCTGGGCGCTACGTTCCTTACTGATCGAGGACGGTAACCGCCGCATACTCATAGACAATGGCATGGGCGACAAACAGGATGCCAAATTCTTCGGGCACTATTACCTCCACGGGAACGATACACTGGATACATCGCTGGCCAGGCATGGTTTTACCAGGGCCGATATCACAGATGTGATTCTGACACACCTGCATTTTGACCATTGCGGGGGCAGTATCGTTCGGGAAGGCGACCTGCTGGTACCGGCGTTCCCCAATGCGGTTTACTGGAGCAACGAGGACCACTGGAAATGGGCCACATCTCCCAATGACCGGGAAAAAGCCTCTTTCCTGAAAGAAAATATCTTGCCCATCAAAGAAAGTGGCCAGCTGGAGTTCATTGAAGTTCCGGAAAAGGGCTTGACCGCCAATAGCTTGCTGAGCAGTATCCCTTTTTCCGAAAACATAGTCATCCGTTTTGTCAATGGCCATACCGACAAGATGATGCTGCCACAGATCAGCTTCGGGGGAAAAACACTGGTCTATATGGCCGATCTGCTGCCCTCCGTTGGTCATATTCCCCTGCCCTATGTAATGGCCTATGATATGTTCCCGCTAACCACCCTTCAGGAGAAAAGAAGCTTCTTACAGGAAGCAGTGGACAAGGACTATATCCTCTTCTTCGAACACGACCCTGTGAACGAATGCTGCACCCTGCATAACACCGAGAAAGGCATCCGGCCAAAGGAAGTATGTAAGCTTTCTGAGCTGTAGTACTACAAGCCGTAGAATTTGTCTACAGCTTTTTTCCGTTATATCACCGGTCAAATTCGGTGATTTTAATTGTTTTTTGAAGAATGGGATCGCTAATTTGGGCTTAGGAATTGTTCTCAACAAAACCGATATCCAATGTCCAAGAACCAGATAGCATGCTGTCCCGGCTGTGGCGGGCGCATACCTTTCAAAAAATTCGTTCAGCTGAACAACTATTCAGTTACCAATTGCAGTACCTGCAATGCCCGCATTGAGATCTCCAACCGAACTGCCAACGCCATCATTGCAGCCATATCAGGTGTGGTTTCCGCAGCTTCCATCATCATGGGTGCTTATATCGGTCAGAAGGATTATGAGTCCTTGATAGGAGGATTACTGTTTGGCACCGGTATTGCCACTTTGATCATTATACTGATCTGCCGGTATGCCTACCGGCATTCACAATTAAACCGCATACAGCTCGAATAACTGTTCAGGAGAACATTACCGGAAACTGATCATGGAACTCAGGGGGTAACGCAGGTTCCGGTACTGCATCATATCTACTTTCACGCTACCCACCACGATCGGACTTTCGATCCTCAATGGGATGCGGTTGGCATCATCGCTCACCCAAACCGTCATCTTCTCCCCTCCTTCGAACATGGTTCCCTTGACCAGCAAAGGTTTGAATTTGATGGCCCTGAATTTTCCATACTTGGTCTTGATCACTTCCTTACCCAGGTACTTGATGTAGAGATTAAAGACCTCATTATCGAGGAACATGGAGAAAGGGATCTTGTCCTCGGGTTTGTATTTGCTGTAATCAATGTTACGCGCATAATAGATGGAACTCAGCACATCCTGTATACAGGCCGGGATCTTATAAACACCATCGGTGGTCACTGCTGTATTTGCCTGGTAATTGAACGTGATGTTCTCGTATTTCTTAAACCCGCCTTCCTCCACATGCCGGATGAATTTCATGGGTTTCAGGTTAGCCGTATCGATATAACTTTCATAACGATCCCTCACTTTGAAGATCCAGTCATAGCTGGGGTTCGACGTGCCCGTACCCACCACATGGTATACCGGTTTGTTATTCAGGTGTGTCTGTGTAACCGTGAACTGCGCCGTACCGGCATTGATGTACAGGCCCACCACCGAATAAAACACATTGTACGCAATGTTCTCTGCATCCTGGAATGCCAGGTTACGGATACCACCACAAAATTCTGAAGAGGGAGAAACAGCAGGCGCCGGTTGCCAGCTTACTGCCGGGATCAACAAAAAAAGAAGGACAAACTTTTTCAAAGCCATACTATTTATTTCTGAACAATCTGATTCCCAGGATAAACAGGCTGCCCGCAATAGCCGGAACGATCAGGTTGATGATCCAGATACCTGCAGCTGTTGCAACAATACCTAGCGTATTGGTACTCAACAAACCGAATAGCTGCAAACTCACTTTACCCCGGAAGCCCAACTCTGCCAGTGTGATGGAAGGTACGATCGCCAGCACCAGAAACATGACTGCAATCAGGCAGACAGCATCCAGCCAGGGAATATGCACTTCAAACACCTGCAACAGCAACACATACTGGGTCACATATACAACGTATCTGAACAAAGAAAGAATTAAAATCCTTGTTAATTCTTTCCAGTGAAAATCTTCCAGCTTCTGCACAAAGAACTTATGCCTGGCTATCCAGGGTATCTTTTCAAGCAGTTGTATACACCAGGACAACCTGAAGTACAACAATATGAAAAGCAGCATGCCGATACTAACCACATACAACAAACCATCCAGCCAGAATACAGAAAGACCCTGCAGGTGACTGCCCTGGTCCAGTATATATATGCGAAGGTACAGCAGTGCCGATAAACCTGCCACAAAAGTCACGATGATCTGACTCATATTGCCCACTACTGATAAAAGGATCCCCCGCAGACGGTTTCCCTCATCCAGGTACAGGACCCGGCCGGCAGTTTCTCCCACCCGGTTCACGGTATTGAAGCCCACTGCCTGTCCGGCAAACACCGCCCGGAACGCCCGGCCCAGGGATACTTTCTGCACCCCCTGCACCAGCAATTGCCATTTACGTGCTTCGATACCCCAGTTCAGGAACATCAGGGCGATCACCACAACGAGTTTAGCGAGCTGGGGGCCATAGAAAGCGGCGCGTATAACGTGCCACGACTGCTGAACATCGCCCTGGTGCTGTATCTGCCGGTAAATGGAATAAGACAACCAGATAAAGAGCACCGGCCCCACAAAATAGTTCAGGAATATTTTCGTTCGTCTGTTCAGGAGATACGGCGTTGGTTATGTGTTGCAAAGAACGGTGATCGGTAGCAGATAGAAAAGTCGGGGGCAATTGTGAGTCGTGAATCGTCAGTCGTCAGTGGTGAGTGGTGAATAAAGATCTTCTCTCCCTGCTACCTACTCACGATTCACGACTCACGACTCACGACTGCCAACTGCCCCATTGCCCATTCCCTCCAACAACGTATTTTCACCAGTGAGAATGAAAAAGACCGATATCATATTAGGCATTGACCCGGGTACACAACTGATGGGATACGCCTTGTTGCACATCCAGAACGGGAAACCGCAGGTTTTATTGATGGATGTGCTGAAACTGACCAAAGAGAAAGACATTTATGCACGCTTAGGAATGATCCACAGCAAGGTCTGCGAACTGATCGGATCATACCAGCCCTCCAGTTTTGCCATTGAAGCCCCCTTTTTTGGCAAGAACGTACAGAGTATGCTGAAACTGGGAAGGGCCCAGGGAGTGGCCATTGCTGCCGCCATGCAGGCCAGCATCCTGGTAACGGAATATTCTCCCAAAAAAGTCAAACAATCCATTACCGGTAATGGCAATGCCGATAAGGAGCAGGTATGGCGCATGCTGCAGCGCATCCTCAACATTGAAGAAAAACCCCGGTATTTCGATGCTACAGACGCTCTTGCCGTAGCCCTCTGTCATTACTACCAGACCTCTTCTGTGCTGGGTAAAGCCGTAAAAGGACTGAAAGGATGGGATAATTTTATTGCCAAGAACCCGGATAGGGTGAAGAAATGATCCATGACCGTCACATAGCTACCGGGAACAAGGACTGAGCGCATTCCTGTAAAAACGACCCAAACCACAGACCTTATAAGGCAGCCACCAGCTTCGCCTGCACCGCCTGAAACTCTTCAGTGGACAATTTCAGCTTGGGCCTGTTGAAATTCAGGTCGTCTGCGCTATTGATGGGGATCAGGTGCATATGGGCATGAGGCACTTCCAGTCCTGCCACGCTGATACCACAACGGTTGCAGGGAAAAGCCCGTTCAATGGCCCGGGCAATGGGTTTGGCAAAAAGAAGCCATTCGGCCAGGTAATCATCAGCCACATCAAAGAACTTATCCGTTTCGGTTTTGGGCACTACCAGCACATGGCCTTCTACCAGCGGAAAAATATCGAGGAAGGCAAAGAATTGCTCATTCTCAGCGATCTTATAAGATGGGATCTCACCGGCGATGATCTTTGAAAAAATGGTCATGTAAGAAAGGGATTTGGAACAGGGAAATTCAGCAATTTTGACCGGACTGCAAAAAGAAAGCGCCAACAATACTGTTGGCGCCTGAATGAATAAGTAGTGGGGAGATGTTCCCGACTTACTACACGGTTATGTCTTCTACTTTAAATTTCATGATACCGTTAGGTGCCTGAATTTCGGCGATCTCGCCTTTGACCTTGCCCATCAAACCCTTGCCGATAGGTGATCCTGCTGATATTTTACCCTGTTTCAGGTCAGCTTCTTTTTCGCCTACGATCTGGTATGTCACCGTTTTCTTGGTAGCCATATTGGTGATGGTAACCTTGGTCAGGATGGTTACTTTACTGGTATCGATAGAACTGGTGTCTACGATCTTCGCATTGGCGATCGCTCCTTCCAGTTGCTTGATTTTGGCCTCAAGCATGCCTTGCGCCTCTTTGGCCGCATCGTATTCAGCATTCTCCTTCAGGTCGCCTTTTTCGCGGGCTTCCGCAATGGCGCGGGATGAGGCCGGACGATCGACGGTTTTCATTTTTTGCAACTCTTCGCGCATCTTGTCAAACGTCTCCTTGGTCACATACATGGTAGCTTCACTCATAGTCGTACTGTTTAAGTAGAGTCAAAAAAAATACAACGCCACATTTGACTGCGGCGTTGCATGTATCAAAAATAAGAATTTCGGCCAAGATTTACCCGAAAAAGCGATTTTTTAACGATTTAGAGCCTGTATAAACAGGCAAAAAGCAGAAAAAAGCCAGGGATCTGCCTGTTTGGCTCCAGAACTCAGATAGCCAGCTTGTCTATCACCACTTTTGCCATCTTATAAAAAGCCTCTTCGCTATAGCCGGCAATATGGGGAGTGATGATGACATTGGGTTGACTAAGCAGCCAATCCAGGTCGGCCCGTTCATCAGGACCATAGGTCTCCAGTTTTTCATTCTCCAGCACATCCAATCCTGCCGCCCTGATCTTTCCCTGTTTCAGTGCCCGGATCAGCGCCTTGGTATCAACCACCTTCCCACGCGACGTGTTCAGGAAATAGGGTTTCTGTTCCAGCGAATCAAAAAAAGTGTCATTGGCCAGGTGCCTGGTCTCCTCGGTCAGGGGTAAATGCAGGCTTACCACATCTGCATACCTGGCTACCTGTTCCAGTCCTGCTTCACGTACATGGTCCTTAGCAAAACCGGACCTGTACTTGTCATTGGCCAGCACGGTCACTTCAAATGAGGATAAGATCCTGGCAAAAGCACTGCCGGTATTTCCATAACCGATGATGCCCACTGTTTTACCCGAAAGCTCTTCCCCGCGATTGGCATCACGGATCCATTTCCCCGATCTTACTTCGAGGTGACTGCTATCGATCCGGTTCATCAGGCTCAGCAACATGCCCAATGCATGTTCGGCCACCGCATTGCGATTACCTTCCGGACTGCTTACACAACGTATGCCACGGCTTTCCGCATACACGGTATCGATCAGTTCCATACCGCTGCCCAAACGGCCGATCCATTGCAGTTGGTCCGCTTTTTCCAGCAGGTCACGGTCGATCACCAGGCGGGTGGTCACGAACAATCCGCTGAGCGTACCTATCTGCATCAGCAATTCATCGTACGTGATGGCAGGCTCATGGATCACTTCATAACCTTTGTCGGTAAGCGTTTGCAGAAGCCAGGGATGCACTTTGGCGGTTATCAGGACTTTGGGTTTCACGTTTCTGTTTTTATGCCGGAAGGACTTTTACCGCATGTGAAAGGTCAATGCGGCAAACTGTTCTATACCCAGCTGTTCTGCTCTTTTATCAAATAAGGGATCTTTGAGGAATTCTTCTTCAAACAGGCTCTTCAGGGAATTTCGTAACATTTTACGGCGTTGGTTAAACGCGGCTTTCACCAGTGTGAACAAAGCCCGTTCGCTCTTCATCGGCAACAGGGTGGATTTCCGTTTTAACCTGATCACACCACTCATTACTTTGGGTGGGGGATTGAAACTTTCGGGTGGCACATCGAACAGGTATTCCACTTCATAAAATACCTGAACCAGCACACTGAGTATGCCATACACTTTACTGCCGGGTTTGGATACCACCCTTTCCGCCACTTCTTTCTGGAACATGCCGATCATTACCGGCACCTGCTCTTTCCAGTCAAGCACTTTAAAAAGTATCTGCGATGAGATGTTGTAAGGGAAATTACCCACTACCGTAAAAGCCCCTTCAAAAGGAGCATCAATATCGAGTATGCTCCGGTGAATGATCTTACCCTGGATGGCAGGATAGGTTCTTTCAAGATATGCCACTTTCTCATCATCCAGTTCTACAGCAAGAAAACTGATGTCCGGCAGCGGCAGCAGGTACTTGGTCAAAGCCCCACCGCCAGGCCCTACTTCCAATAATTGGGTAAAACCATCCTGCTGCAAGGCAGCTACGATCTGTTTACAGACCGACTCATCCTTCAGGAAATGCTGGCCCAGTGATTTCTTTAACGTGTACTGCATCGAAGCAAATTTAGGGCATTTGCCCCGAGCGGGGATCGCGAGTGGTGAGTAGTGAGTAGTCAGTGGGGCTGGATGCTGTTTTCCGGTGTATGAACTCACTATTGACCACTCACTACTCACCACTCACAATTCACAATTCCCCCTTCCCCCCACTATTCCTCCGCTATTCTCCTTATTTTTACCCCATAAACAACTGATATGAGCAACGAACAGCAAAAACCGGTTATCGGATTCACCTGTGGCGACCTGAACGGGATCGGCATGGAACTGATCATCAAGACCCTGGCAGACCACCGCCTGCTCGATATCTGTACACCGGTCGTTTTTGCCAGCAACAAAAGCCTGAATTTCTATAAGAAAAGTCTTCCTGAACATACTTTCAACTATGCCAACGCCCGTGAACTCAACCGTCTGAACCCCAAACAGGTGAATGTGGTGAACTGCTGGGAAGAAGAAGTGGCCATTACGCCCGGCCAGTTGAATGAGATCGGTGGTAAATATGCACTGATCTCCCTGCAGCAGGCCACGCAGGCGCTAAAGGATGGGTTCATCCAGGGATTGGTCACAGCCCCCATCCATAAAAAGAATATCCAGTCAGAATCATTCCAGTACAGTGGCCATACCCCTTACCTGAAAGCCATGTTCAACGTTCCGGATGTAGTGATGCTGATGACCGCGGAAAACATGCGGGTAGGACTTGTTACCGAACATGTACCCCTGAATGAGATCTCGAAACATATCACCCGTGAGAATATCCTGAGCAAACTCAAGATCATGCACAGCAGTTTGCAGAAAGATTTTGGTATAGACAAACCGCGCATCGCCGTACTGGGTCTGAACCCGCATGCCGGTGACGAAGGCCTGATCGGCAACGAGGAAGAGACCATCATCAAACCTGCCATCAAGGAGGCCAAACACAACATGTTGGTGTTCGGACCATACAGTTCCGATGCGTTTTTCGCCCGCGGACACTTCGAACGTTTTGACGCCGTTCTGGCCATGTACCACGACCAGGGACTGATCCCCTTCAAATCGCTGGCATTGGGCGAGGGCACCAATTATACGGCAGGATTACCTGTGGTAAGGACGAGTCCGGACCACGGAACCGCCTTTGATATTGCCGGAAAAGGAAAAGCGGATCACAGCTCATTCCTGGCTGCGGTGTTCGAATGCATAGAGATCATCCGCATGCGCCTGGGGTATGCCGATATGCGCCGTAACCCGCTGAAAAAGATCAGCGCCCGCATGATCGCCAATGCGGTGGATGAACGAATTGAAGAGAACGAAGGATAAGAACCGTCGCACATGTACCAGATCTCCAACGATCAGTTGACCATCAGTATCAGCGCCAGGGGTGCTGAGCTGCAGGGTATTTACCACAGAGATACCCATCAGGAATATCTCTGGAGCGGGGATCCTGCCTTCTGGGGCAAAAAAAGCCCTGTATTATTTCCCATTGTAGGCGGTTTAAAGAACGGGAGTTACACCTTTGAAGGCAATACCTACCCAATGGGACGCCATGGTTTTGCGCGTGAAAAGGATTTCACCGTTACCGAACAATCAGCTCATCATATCCGCTTCACCTTGTATGCAGATGAGCAGACCAAAGCCATCTATCCTTTTGATTTTTGTTTTTCGATCGTATACTCACTGAAAGAGAATACCCTCACGGTAAGCTACGAGGTAGACAATACGGGCGACAAAACACTGTGGTTCTCGGTGGGTGCGCATCCGGCTTTTGCAGTGCCCCTGGTAAAAGGCACTGAATTCTATGATCACTACCTCGAGTTTGGTGAAAAAGAGAACACCGGTATCTGGCCACTCTCACCCGAAGGGCTGATCAAAACAGAACCGGAACCTTACCTGGAAGACACCGACCACCTGCCATTACTGAAAGAATTATTTTATAAAGACGCACTCGTTTTCAAGTCACTCCGTTCCAATTCCATTGCCATCCGCAACCTGGTAAACAACCACGGCATCAAATTAACCTTTGACGGCTTCCCTTACATGGGGATCTGGAGTGCGAGAAATGCTGATTTTGTGTGTATAGAACCCTGGTGCGGTATTGCCGATGCGGTAAATGCTTCCGGTGATATCACCCAAAAAGAAGGTATCAACTCTTTGCAACCCGGCTACAGCTTTCAGCGCAGCTGGTATGTAAAAATATTCTGATCCTGCCGCAAGCCGGTTGGTCATACTCAGCAGTTAAAAAGCGAAAGATCGGTCTGTCTTATTTGAAAACCGCATCCGGCACACCCTTGTTCACCACGTAATTGGCATAACTGATCTCTACCCTGCCTTTTTTATTCCTGATCTTCTCGGCCTCTGTCAGTTCCTTTTCCGTATCATCGAACTCCAATGTAATGCCTTTGGGCAATTTATAATCCTTGGTATTGAAACTGAAGACCACTTTATCAGGAAGCCCGTAATTGCTGAATTGTCCATAACTCATCTCGATCTCATAAGTACCATTCTCCTTAGTGGTGGTGACCGCTTTTCTTACCAACAGATTCGTTTCGTCAATATACATGGTGGTAAGCACGATATCGTTGCTTTCGTTGGCAGGCAGCAGTTTCACCACTTTGGTCTTTGTACCACCCACATATGCCTCACCTGCGGCCAGTGCAATGAAATCTGCAGTTGCGATGATCGAATTCATATTCACCGACACACCACCCCTGGGCAACAGCGAGATGCCTCCGTCTTTTTTCAGGCGGAACTTATTAGGTTTCTTATAATACACTTTCACTTTACCTACCGGCGCCTTGATAAAAGCAACGTCTGTCTTCATACGGCCATCCGCTTCATAATCGTTCACCTGGTCCAGTTTGGCCTTCACCTTGTTGATCAGCCCTGTCATATCCTGCGCCTGCGCGGATAACGCCAGTGAAGCGGTCAGCATAAAGAGAAAAGATCTTATCAATCGAAACATAAGCGTATCCTTTATATGGCCATTGCCATTATTTAATCATTAACTCAAAATATCTTTTTTACGGAACACCCAGATGGCCGCAGTTACAAAACCTATGATATGCACCACCAGCACTATGGCCGAGCGCAGTATCCTGTCCGGGTTTTGTATACTACCCACAATGGCTTCGTTGGCTTCATTTACCCTGATATCAAAGAATTCCTTCCAGCCGATCATGTGCGTGGTGAACAGGAATGGCTTTATGGCATTGAATACCGGGATATTGAGCGTACTCAGGATGGTGAAGAAAATGATCACACTCATGGTGGCCACAATGGGTCCGATGGAATTTTCTGCGAACAGCGAAAACAGAAAACCCAGCGATGCAACCGTGGTCATGGCCAGTGCTGCAAAACCAAAAGCCCATACATACCGCCAGAAAATATCATTCTCTTTCAGAAGCACCACGTATTGCGATTTCATCAGGAACAGGTCGTCTGTACCAAAGATGAGCATGTTCACGAACAAAGCCATTACCGCCAGCCAGACCAGCAACAATAAAGTATATGCCACAGTGGCCAGGAACTTGGCCAGCAGGAAACGTGTACGGCTGATGGGTTTGGTAAGCATCAGGCGGAGTGTACCCATATTGGCTTCGCCCGAGATCATATCTGCTGCCACCAGTGCGATCAATAAGGGCACATGCACCAGCAGTATCTGTAAAACAATGTAACAGACCTGGTAACCATTGAGGATCTTTCCCTCTACGGTGATGGAGGAATTGATATCCCGCATCATGAATTCCACGTAGGCTTGTCCGTCCAGTTTCAGACCGAACTGGATGATCCCGATGAGTCCCGTGATCGCCGCAAACGCGATATAGGTCCGTGGCCGGCGGAATATCTTGAATAACTCAATCTGTATAAGTGTCCACATGTTGGTTGCCCGATGTTACTTGTAAAAAATAATCTTCCAGTGAATGCCTGGGTTCCAGCGATACCAGTTCAATACCCATGGCTACCAGATCCCGGTGAAACTGGGGGATCTGGTTACGATCCAGCTTCAGCAATAGGGTCGCGCCTCTTTGCTGTTGCAGGTTTCCTGCCCAGTTACTGTTCTGCAGTTTTTGCAATGCATCCGCATGATCCAGCGTTTGTAATGCCACCAGGGTCTGTGATGGATCGAACAGCTCCTGCGCACTTCCTTCCACGATCTTTCTGCCCTTGTCGATGATCAGCACACGTGTGGCCACCTGCTCTATTTCACTTAACAGGTGCGATGACACGATCACCGTCTTTTTCAGGTCGCGGCTCAGGTGAAGGATCAGATTACGGATATCGGCTATTCCCTGTGGGTCCAGGCCGTTGGTGGGTTCATCCAATATGATCAGTTTGGGGTCATGTACCAGTGCTATGGCAATACCCAGGCGTTGTTTCATACCCTGCGAAAAGGTCTTGACCGTATCTTTTGCACGACCAGCCAGGCCTACCTGTTCTAACTGGTCCATCAGGCGGGCGTCTGTGGCCCTGATCCCACTCAGTCGTGCGAACAGTTTCAGGTTCTCGTAAGCAGAAAGGTATTTATAGACATCCGGCTTCTCAATAACGGCACCCACCTGTGTCAATATCTTATTCCGGTAATGCTGCAGGTCCCTGCCGAATATCTCTATTTTCCCGTTGCCAGGCCTGATCAGGCTCAACAGCATACGGATGGTGGTACTCTTGCCGGCTCCGTTTTGTCCCAGGAAACCGTATACATCACCCTCATATACCGAAAAGGAAAGGTCCTGAACGGCGGTCAGGTCATTGAACTGTTTGGTAAGCCCGGTTACGTTTACGATGGGTTGCATGAGATAGTATAACACCAAAGGTAGGCAAGAGGTTCAGAAAGGCAGCTGAATGTTCTTACGGAAGGAACTGGGTCATGAATAGGAAGGCGATCAAACCAGCGACCTTAACTGACCATACACGCCTTATCCCTGCCCTACCTGTAAATATTGCTGTAAGGCTTTTACATACGCATCAAAAGCTTCAATGCCTTTGGGAGTGATCTTACAGGTGGTGAGGGGGTAATTATCCTTGAACTGTTTCACCACTTCAATATATCCCGCTTCTTTCAGTTTTTGAACCTGTACACTGAGATTACCGGCCGTAGCGTTGGTTTTCTCACGGATAAAAGTAAACTCCGCCTCCTTTACGCCTATCAGCAAGCTCATCACCGCAAGGCGAAGCTGGGAATGCAATATGGGGTCCAGTTCTTTAAACATTCATTTTGGCATTTTTTTGCGCCAGGTATTTTCTTCTGAGGAGGATACCCGGTACCAGCCAGCACACAATAGCTGCGATGGCACCCAATAACATATCGTTCCATGAAGAAGTGAAACAAGATATGATAAACAGGCAATACGAAACAATGGCTCCATAGGTCATGGGTTTGAATTTCTTCACCAGCCCGGTCACCAGCGTTGGAAATGCATACAGCATGATATAGATCGAATAAAAACTGGGGACAAACGGTATCAACTGCTCGTCGGGCCTGGACCCATCCGTATAATGTTTCATCATCTGCCAGCCTTCATCAGCGATCAGCCTTGTGGTTACAGAAGGAACAGTATTCCGGTAAATCACCAGGCAAAACAAAGAGATACCGAACACCAGCCAGACATTGTTCAATGCATCATCTTCATATTTTTTGACCCAACCTTTTTTCTTCTCACGGACAGATATTATGATCTGGGGGATGATGGCAAGGAGTACCAACAGCCACACATCAAATCCGATGGAGAACCCATATTTCATCTGCAGGAAACTAACAAAACTGGCGAACGACACCACCGCTCCCCACAGTATCGGGCCGATACCGGTTTCATGATAACTTCCCATGGCCTTCTGGATCATGCTGGTGATGATCTCAATGCTCTCTTTTTCTGTGATCTGATTTTGATTAGGCATGTTGTGATGTATTTTTTTGAAGCCTTGCCCGCAGCAGATGGCCAGGGATGATGTAACTGATCAAGACAGCCAGTGCACCAATCAATAACTGGCTATCATAACCGAACCGGACCGAAACCACTGCCAGTACAAAATTAATCAGTCCGCCGTAGATCAGCGGTTTAAAACGAATCAGTTTTCCGGTCACAAAAGTACCTATCGCATACAAAAGGATATAATAAGTGAAAGCCGTTCGCCAGGCATAGTCACCCAATACATTCACCAGTACCAGTACAATAAAACCGATCCCCACCCCCAGCCATATGTGATCAAGTGCCTCATCTACAAAAGACTTTACCCTTTCCTTTTTGGCCTGCCTTTGGGCATACACCCAGGTGATCACACCTCCAGCGGGCATCAGCCACCAGATAAAATAATGATTGGGATAATCCAGCAGCACTTTCAATGAATAACTTACTACACAGCAGCCGAATACCAGCCACCCCCAAAACAGGAAGTAAAAAGTATTGTCGGCAAAAGAATCTTTGGTCTTGCTGATCATGGTCTGGATCAAAGCAAGGCTTTCCTGGGGAGAGAATTCTTTGTCTGGTTGCATACGGTTGATTTAAACGTTTTCGTAAGGTCACAAAACAACCAAACTGCCATTCGTCAACGGGCAGTCTGGCTGATTTGTTTATCGGTCCTGTGATCAAAAGCGTTCATCATTCAGGCTAAAGATAACAGAACATTTCTTCCTGTACCGAACAGAGCACGGCTGTTTACTGACAGGCTGCTAACAACTTCTCGGATTCCTCTTTACCCCAGTTGGGATGCAGGGGAGATGCCGGTTGAAAGTCCTTATACAATTCCACCGCTTTTTCAAATAGCTTTTTAGCCACTGCTTTTCCGCCGCCAAAAGCTTCCGGCGTATTCATGAGGCTTTGTCCTTTCAGGTAATAACACCTCGGATTCTTAGGGTCAGCCTTGATCGCATTTTCGATGGCGTTACTCGCCTGTGTACCGTAGCTCTGCCACCTGCTCATCGGATCCACGATCAGTTGCAGGGTAGCGGTCATCTGGCGCAGGCAGAACAGCTCTGAATTATTGGGGTCCAGCGCTTCCGCCTTGCTGATGAGATCATTGCTTTTTTCAGCCACTTTATCCTTGTCCGCTTTGGGGTTCATCCAGGCCGTTATGTAGTTGGCCTGTGCTGCATAGTAATAAGGAAGCCATTTGTCTTTTTCCGCATCGCCGATCCTCTCAAAAAAAGAAGAGGCTGCCGTCATGTCTTCCGCAGTTTTTGCCGCTTTGAATTGTTCCAGCCCCCTGGCCATGGCCGATTCATACCTGGTTTGGGCAGCAGCCATACCCACAAAGAACATGCTGATGATAATGAGGATTTGTTTCATGGTTGATCGTTTAGTGATGATATAAATGATTAATAAGTGAATGATCTTTAAAGATTGCTGTTGATCGCATCCTGTCTGCGGTCAACACCCCAGCTGAGGAAGAGACCCAGGAAAATAAAACGAGGCGCTGCAGGAGTGACCGCTTCTTTCCGGGCACCATCGTGTGAATAGTTATAACCGAATACCTGGTTCTGGTTAAACACATTGGTCACGGACAACACAAATACCCCGTAAGCTTTTCCCATAGAAGCCAGGTAATTCATACTGAAGCCAAGCGAATGATAATCGATGGTCTTACCTCTGTCCGCTATATCGTATTTGTTGCCATTCTTCAGCATAAAATAATAGGGCCTGCCACTGGCATAGGAATAGGTGAAGTTGAATCCGGCATTGATGCTGCTCACAAATCTTTTCAATACCAGTGAAGCCGTATGATCTGCCGCAAAATTGGGTTGCAGCTGTTGCGGGTAATTGAGGTAATCGCGTTGGGTGTTGAGGTAAGAGTAACTGATCCAATAATCCAGGCCCCTGAAAGTCTTTTTATCTCTCCAGTACAACTCCAGCCCCTTGGCATAACCACTACCGCTGTTATCGAAGGAAGGATAGGTTTTTACAAGATCCTCATATTTTTTATAAAAGGCCTCCACACGAAACGTCTGCAAAGTGGTGTTCCTGATATAATTGATGATGTAATGTGTTGCTTTTGTATACCCCAAACGGGTGGTGGCATTCAGGTAGGTATTCTCCGGCTTCTGGTAAAAGATACCATAAGCAATGCTCATCTGCCCGCCCCTTCCTGTTTTATACGCCAGCGATAAGCGGGGTGCGATATTCTCCCTGTCAATGATGGAAGACTGCTCAAAACGAACGCCCGCTTTAGCCGCCAGGTCATTGGTGATATACAGATCCGCCTCGCTGAAAAGCGCTTTGAAATGATCCGGCAGGAGACCGGTATATTGATTATAGCGTGATCTGTTATAACTGTACAGGTATTCTCCGCCAAAACGGACCACACTGATGCCGCTCAGCCGTTTATCGAACACGGCTTTGAACTGACTCAGGTCAGCCCTTGTGGTCAGGCTGAAGTTGGTGCTGTCGATCCACACGGTTCCCGTGGTAACCGGAAGGTTCTGCTGGTCCTGTACCTGGTTAAGGATCTCATTATGATCGGTGCTGTAACTCAATCCCAGGTTCATTTTCCAGCCATTGCCCAGGTTCTCTCTCCAACTCAGGTTCTGGTACCAGTTGGTGTTTTTCAGGCCGAAGGCATTTTTCAACGAAGGGTCATCGATATTGGGTCTGCGCAAACCCAACCGGTTCGCTGAAAAAGTGGTGTAGTATTTTACAATGCCCCCCTTTTTTGTTTTGATCCGGAAATTGGCATCTGCCGCATGGTATTCGGGAACCGTAAAATAATCCGGGGTCTGCTTTACCACTTTGAAATAAGCGGCCAGGTTGGTATAATCATACCGCATACCCCAGGATGATCTTTTGTCTTTGGCCACTTTCTGAATGCCTGCCCCCAGGAAAATAGGTGAAAAGGAAGCACTGGCTTCGGACCTTTCCGGAACATCCACACTTTCTAAGATCAATGCAGAGGATAATGCCTGTCCATACAAAGCAGAATATCCACCAGTACTGAACACGGTGCCCTTGAACAGGAAGGGAGAGAAACGCCCCCGCTGTGCGATATCCGGCACACTGCTGAAAAAAGGGTTGTTCACCAGGGTACCATCAATGAATTGTTTGGTCTCATATCCTGCTCCTCCTCTTACAAATAAACCCTCCTGCTCACCTACCTGCTGCGCACCGGGCAGGGTTTTTACCACCGCAGAAATATCAGCATTCGCACCACCTGTTGTAACCACATCCAGCGAACTCAATACGGTTGCTGCCCGCTTTTTGTCCCCTGCTTCAAAACTTCCGGCAGTCACAGTGACCGCTTTCAACTCACTCACTTCTTCTTTCAGCATAAAATTGACCTCGACCGGGTCCCTGTCAATGGTAACAGACTGCTCAGCCGGTTTATAGCCGATACTGGTAACCACGATCACCTGCCCTCCCTTTTCGAGGGTCTTAAAAGAGAACCGGCTGGTAGAATCGCTTACTGCACCATCATACGATCCCTTTATGGCAACACTGGCTCCTGCGATCACACGCCCCCGGTTATCTTTAACGGTTCCGCTAACCAGGACCTGCGCGTTGGCAGAACCTGCTAAGAGGATCAAAAAAGCTGCTATGATCAGGTGTTTCATGGTTTTCTGGATTTGAGCCACAAACGTAGAGTAGTTTATTTTATAAACCAAATAATCAAATAGTAATTCTCCCCTAAAAGGATGAACGGAGTCGATTTTACATAATCGATTGTTTATCAATAAAATAAATATCGTAAGATGAGAGAGGTCTCCAATTTCGTTCTCATCTGATACCTAATAGCTCGGTCGGCACAGTATATATGCCCAAAAAAAAGCGGCCCTTTCGGGGCCGCCTTATTATCTGTTCGATCTCAGAATAGATCGGATCACTTATTTGTACTGAGGCATCAGACCTTTGGCAAGGTTCACCATTTTGGCCAGGCTCTCATCGTTCAGTTGTCCTTTCTTGAATTCAGCCAGTACATCAGGCAGTTTGTTCTCCATATCGGTGAGGAAATGGGATTCGAACTCTTTTACCTTGCTTACAGCAACTTCCTTCAGCAGACCCTGTGTACCCAGGTAAATGATCGCTACCTGTTTTTCCACGGTCATGGGTGAATACTGTGCCTGTTTCAGCACTTCCACGTTACGGGCACCTTTATCGATCACGTTCTTGGTAGCAGCATCCAGGTCACCACCGAATTTAGAGAACGCTTCCAGCTCACGGTACAGGGCCTGGTCGAGTTTCAGGGTACCTGCCACTTTTTTCATGGATTTGATCTGTGCGTTACCACCCACACGGCTTACAGAGATACCCACGTTGATCGCCGGACGGATACCTGCGTTGAACAGGTTACCTTCCAGGAAGATCTGACCGTCGGTGATCGAGATCACGTTGGTAGGGATATAGGCAGATACGTCACCCGCCTGTGTTTCAATGATCGGCAATGCGGTCAGTGATCCACCACCCTTTACCAGGTGTTTGATGGATGCGGGCAGGTCGTTCATGTTCTTAGCCACCTCATCGTTCGCAATGACTTTCGCAGCCCTTTCCAGCAAACGGCTGTGCAGGTAGAATACGTCACCAGGATACGCTTCACGTCCCGGAGGCCTTCTCAGCAACAGGGAAACCTCACGGTAAGCCACCGCCTGCTTGGACAGGTCATCATAGATGATCAGTGCAGGACGACCGGTATCGCGGAAGAACTCACCGATAGCAGCACCGGCGAACGGAGCATAGAACTGCAGCGGAGCAGGATCAGAAGCAGAAGCAGACACGATGGTGGTATATGCCATCGCACCGTTGTCGGCCAAGGTCTTCATCACACCGGCAACAGTAGATGCTTTCTGACCTACGGCAACATAAATACAGTATACAGGATTACCTGCATCATAAAATTCTTTCTGGTTGATGATGGTATCCACACAGATAGCGGTTTTACCGGTCTGGCGGTCGCCGATCACCAGCTCACGCTGACCACGGCCCACAGGGATCATCGCATCGATCGCTTTGATACCGGTCTGCAGCGGCTCTTTTACCGGCTCACGGTAGATAACACCCGGTGCTTTACGCTCCAGCGGCATCTCATACAGTTCACCAGTCAAAGGACCTTTACCATCGATGGGTTCGCCCAGTGTGTTGATCACACGGCCTACCACACCTTCGCCTACTTTGATAGAAGCGATCTGTCCGGTTCTTTTTACTTTGGCGCCTTCTTTGATCTCACCGCCTTCACCCATCAATACCACACCCACATTGTCTTCTTCCAGGTTCAGGGCAATGGCTTTCACACCATTCTCAAATTCTACCAGCTCACCACTGCGTACGCCATTCAGGCCATACACACGGGCGATACCGTCACCCACCTGCAATACGGTACCCACTTCTTCCAATTCAGCGGAGGCATTGAAGTTGCTGAGCTGCTGCCTCAGTATCGCTGATATTTCGTCGGGTTTAATGTCTACCATGATTCTATCTGCTTTTAAATGTTATCGTGAATTAAATATATCGCTTATCGAATATTCTGTACGAACAGGTTCTTCGAGAATTGCTTCTTAACGTCTTTCAGGTCGCGGAGGATGCTCGCATCCACCAGCCTGTTATTGAACTCCAGTACAAAACCGCCTATCAGTTTCTCGTCCACGGCTGTTTCCAGTTCAACGGTTCCGAGCCCCTGGGCCGATTTTACCTTCTGTTCGATGGTCTTTTTCAGGTCATCTCCCACAGCAACGGCAGTGGTCAGTTTAACCCTGTGTATGCCTTTGATCTCGTTGTACTGGTCAACAAAGGCAAATGCGATCTCAGGCAGGTCGCTTTCACGTCCTTTTTTAACCAGCAGCGTATTAAAAGCTGCGGTGAGCTCGCTCACTTTACCCTTGGTCACCGCAGTAACGATGCTGTTCTTCTGATCGTTCTTGATGATCGGGCTTTTCAGCAGGGCAACAAACTCGGTGCTGGCTTTACACACAGCCTGTAAATATTTCATATCCGCATACACCTGTTCCAGCTGACCTTTTTCTGTGGCAAGGTCAATCAGGCTTTTGGCGTAACGGGCGGCTAAACGTGGATTGGGCATTTATTTTCAATTTGAAAATGTGGTAATTTGAAAATTTGAAAATGAGTTTAATTTGATGGATTTGAAAATGCACTGATTGAAAGTGGACTTTCGAATTTTCAAATTCTCAAATTCTCAAATTAATTCAGTTTCACAACTTCGGCTAAATCATTGATGTATTTCTCCTGCTCAGCCTTATTACTCAGTTCCCTGCGCAGCACTTTTTCACTCACTTCAATCACCAATGCGCCTACCTGGTTCTTCACATCGGTGAGAGCGGCATTCTTCTGCTGGGTAATGGCAACCTGTGCATCGGCAACGATACGGTCATATTCCGCCTTGGCCTTGTCCTTCGCATCGCTGATCATTTTAGCAGCCTGTTCTTTGGCTTCTTTGATCATCACTGCGCGCTCTTCACGTGCCTGGTTCATCATGGCTTCGTTCTCGTTTTTCAGAGCAGCCATTTCAGACCTTACCTTATCTGCAGTGGCGATAGCGTCTGCAATACCGGTCTCCCGCTCTTTCAGAGAAGAAAGGATCGGTTTCCAGGCAAAAGCCTTCAGCAGAAAAAATACGACCACAAATGCGATCAGGGTCCAAAACAACAAACCTAACCCGGGTAATAACAATTCCATAAAGTATATTTTGTTCTAGGTAAAGTTGATAAAGATTACTGCACCGTTTGCCCTTTGCGCACAGTGCAGTAATGATTTTGTGCTACTAGGCTTTCAATACAGCCAGGATACCTGCGATAACCGCGAACAGGGCAACACCCTCTACGAAAGCGGCAGTCAGGATCATGTTCGCACGGATGTCGTTAGAAGCTTCCGGCTGACGGGCGATGCTTTCTACAGCACCTTTACCGATCTGACCGATACCGATACCGGCACCAATTGCAGCTAAACCTGCACCGATAGCTCCACCCAAATGGCTCATGCTAACATCCAACAACGTGTTAATTACTGACATACTGTTTGTTTTAATGAATAAAAAATTAATGATGCGCTTCCTCATGGTGAGCACCTTCCCTTGACTGACCGATGAACACGGCTGTCAGGTTTGTGAAGATGAACGCCTGTATGAACGCAACCAATATCTCGATGAAATAGATGAAAATGGTGAATGCCAGTGACACCGGCGTGAAACCGATACCTGCCACTTTGCTCATCGCGCCGAAGATGAATATCAGCATGATGAAACAGGTAATGATGATGTGACCTGCCACCATGTTGGCAAAAAGACGGACGATCAATGCAAAGGGTTTGGTAAAGATCCCGATGAACTCAACCGGAACCAGGATGAACTTCACAGGGAAGGGCACCGGCGGGTTGAAGATATGTCCCCAGAAATGTTTGTTGGTACTGAACAGGATCACCAGGAAACTGATGAAACCCAGGATTACGGTGAATGCGATATTACCCGTTACGTTGGCCGTTCCGGGGATCAGACCGATCAGGTTATTGATCAGGATAAAGAAGAAAACGGTCAGCAGGTAAGGCATGTATTTTTCATAAGCATGTCCCAGGTTGGGTTTGCCCACTTCATCCCTTACGAAAGTGATCACAGGTTCAACAGCATTCTGGAATCCGCTGGGGGCCACTTTGGCACCGTTCTTCTTATACTTATTGGCCACGCCCACCATCAGCCAAACCAGCAGTAACAGGGCCAGGAACATCTGCACCACGTTACGGGTAAGACTGAAATCATATACCTGAACCGTTTCGTCCACTTCGCCGGCAGCGTTCACCGCCACGATCTTGCCTTCTTCAGATTTATAGCCCTCGTATACTTCATGCCCATGGTGAAAACGGCCATAGGAGAATACAGAAACACCTCTTTGCGGAGAATACAGGATAACAGGCAGGGGAATGCTGATATGTTTTTCGCCCAGGGAGAAAAAATGAAACTCATGGGCATCCATGATGTGCTCCATGATCAGTTTTGCCGGATCGAAAGCGGCTTCCGAATGCGCGCCCGCGGCCTCCCCCTCTTTCTGGGGTGTTTCGTTGGCGAAAACCACCGTAGAAAAAAGTATCGCGATTGTGCTGAAAGTCGCTACCAGTAAAGATTTTATGCGTCTACGAGCCATACCTGTTCCGAAATTTGCGGCAAAGATAGGGGGTAAGGGCTGAAAACCGGGCAGGAAAGGGTAGAAAATGGAGAAAATTATCGCTATTCTTTTTCACAGTTATTTCCGGCAACCGGCAACCGGTTTCAGGAGGGGAAAAACAGCATTTTTTGCCGTCAAAAAGGCCATTTTACACCAGGATGGCCCGTTTCTTATCGAATTGCATCTCGTGCAGTTTGGCGTAGAACCCACCCAGGGCCAGTAACTCCTCATGGTTACCCATTTCCCGGATCTCCCCCTTATCCAGCACAATGATCTTATCCGCCTTACGGATGGTGGAGAGCCGGTGCGCGATCACGATGGAGGTTCGCCCCGAGATCAGCGCCTCGGTGGCTTTTTCGATCAGCATCTCACTTTCCGTATCAATGGAGGATGTGGCTTCGTCCAGGATCAGGATGGCCGGATCGTAGAGCAGGGCCCGGATGAACGATAATAACTGCCGCTGGCCCAGGCTCAGGGTGCTACCCCGCTCCATCACATTATAATCGTACCCGCCTGGCAGTTGCGTGATAAACTCGTCCACTCCGATCATTTTGGCCGCTTCGATCACCTGTTCACGGGAGATCTCAGGGTTCCGAAGCGTGATATTATCCATCACCGACCCCGAAAACAAGAACACATCCTGCAATACCACCCCGATATTCTTCCGAAGGCTATCCAGCTGATACTGCTCAATATTGACCCCGTCTATCCGGATCTCCCCTTTCTGGATATGGTACAACCGGTTCAGCAGGCTGATGATCGAGGTCTTGCCGCTGCCCGTATGTCCTACCAGCGCCACCGTTTCGCCGGCTTTCACCGAGAAATGGATGTCTTTGAGCACATAATGGGGTTCGGCATAGGCAAAAGAAACATGATCAAAATCGATACGGCCCTCCATTTTGGCGGGATGATAGGCATCTGCCGGCGACTCGGGTGTAACATCCGGGTTATCCAGCACTTTCAATACCCTTTCTGCGGCGATCATGCCCATCTGAAGCACATTGAACTTATCTGCGATCACCCGCAACGGGCGGAAGATCTGGTTCAGGTAGAGGATGAACGCCACCAGCAGGCCCGCATCCAGCGACTGACCGGCGATCCACCATACCAGCAGACCGGTACTCACCGCCAACACCACTTCTACCACGGGGAAGAATACAGAATAGGCAAAAATGGCTTTGATATTGGCATTCCGGTGCTCGGCATTGATCTTCTGAAACTTATCGAACTCACGTCCCTCGGCCGCAAATGCCTGTACCACCTGCATACCGGTGATGTGCTCCTGCACAAACGCGTTCAGGGCAGCTACCGCATTGCGGACACGGATAAAACTCTTGTTCACACTTTCCTTGAAATAATACGTGGCGATGATCATCACCGGGAAAGGCACCAGGCTGATCAGCGTCAGGCGCCAGTCGATCCAGAACATCGTGGCCAGCGTGATGATGATCGTGAGCAGGTCGGCGATAATGGGGATCAGTCCATCCGAGAAAATATCGTTGATGCTTTCAATATCATTGATCGTGCGGGTGGTGAGGGTACCGATCGGCGTCTTATCGAACTGCCCGAGGTTCAGGCTCAGTATTTTCTTATACACCGCATTGCGCATATCCTTTACCACACTTTGCCCCATCCAGGCGGTCGCAAAACTGAACAGGAAACGGATAGCGGTCTCCACGAACAGGAAGATGACCTGGAAAATGCTCACCGCGATGATGAATTGGGTAGCATCCGACAGATCGGCCCGGAACAGGAAGGTCTCCAGCCAGCCCGGAACCATCACCTGTTTGCCCGTGGCCTTATCCAATGTTAGCTGAATCAGGAACGGCCGGATGGGCGCAAATGCCGCCATCACGATGGCCAGCAGCAGGCTGACATAAAAAAATGAGCGGTATGGCCTCACAAAACGGAAGACCCGGCCTAACAACGAAAAATCGAATATCTTCTTTTTGGGCGTATCACTCATGGTAAGGCACAAAGGTAAGGGGTCTGGCTACAGGGTATTAGCCGATTATGGAAAAATCACGGGTGGGCAGGCGTGGGTCGGCAGGCGTGAGTCGTCAGTCGTGAGTAGTGAGTGGTGAGTCGGGGGGTATCCCCGTACACATCTCACCACTTGCGTCAATGGGCAATTGTCAATGGTGAATGGTCAGTAGGTTGACCCGCCATTGCCAGCTCCCTACTTACTACTCACCACTCACTACTCACTACTCACTACTCACAGCTCACCTTCCTTTCGTATCTTTGCTACAGACTATGGAGCAGGTACCGGAAACCATTACAGAACCAGTTGTACCCAAATACAACCTCAATCCCGAGCAGGAAAAGAACGAGATCGTAAGGCATTACCGTGCCCTGTTACGAGGGCTGCGCCCCAAGCTCAAGAAAGGCGATAAGGAATTGGTGCGACAGGCATTTGAGATGGCGGCCAATGCTCACAAGACCATGCGCCGCAAAAGTGGTGAGCCCTACATCCTGCACCCCATTGCTGTTGCCATGATCTGCGTTGAGGAGATCGGCCTCGGTGTACGCAGTACCATCTGCGCCCTGCTGCACGATACGGTAGAAGATACCGATATCCACCTGGACGATATCCAGCGCGAATTTGGAAGTGAGATCGCCAAGATCGTGGACGGACTGACCAAGATCTCGACCGTGATGGACACCAACACCAGCCAGCAGGCCGAGAACTTTAAAAAGATCCTGCTCACACTGACCGATGACCCCCGGGTGATCCTGATCAAACTGGCCGATCGTTTGCACAATATGCGCACGCTCGACAGCATGAAACGGGAAAAGCAGCTGAAGATCGCTTCCGAAACGGTTTGGGTATATGCCCCCCTGGCACACCGGATGGGATTGTACAATATCAAGACCGAGCTGGAGGATCTTTCCATGAAATACATGGAGCCCGAAGCCTACCGGGAGATCGCACGCAAACTCTCCGAGACCAAACGGGAACGTACCCGCTACATCAACGAGTTCATCCGCCCGTTAAAAGAAAAACTCAGCCAGGGTGGTTTTACTTTCGAGATCTATGGACGCCCCAAGAGCATCCACTCCATCTGGAACAAGATCAAGAAAAAATCCGTGGCATTTGAAGAAGTGTACGACCTCTTTGCCATCCGTGTCATACTGGACTCTCCTCCTGAGAAAGAAAAGGAAGATTGCTGGAAAGTATATTCCATGATCACCGATGAATATTCACCTTCGCCCGAGCGACTGCGTGACTGGCTCAGCAATCCGAAAAACAACGGTTATGAGGCTTTGCACACCACCGTGATGGGCCCGCAGGGAAAATGGGTGGAAGTGCAGATCCGCACCAAACGAATGAATGAGATCGCCGAAAAAGGTCTGGCCGCCCACTACAAATACAAGGAAGGCAGCAGTGACGAGGACCGTTTTGATAAATGGTTCGGGCAGATCCGGGAGGTATTGAGCACACAGGATACGGACGGCGTGGACTTTCTGCAGGATTTCAAAACATCCTTCCTGGCAGAAGAGATCTATGTATACACGCCGAAAGGCGAAGTGAAAATGCTGCCCACCGGCAGTACCGCACTGGATTTCGCTTTTTCCATCCACTCGGCCATCGGCACCAAATGTATCGGCGCCAAAGTGCACCACAGGCTGGTTCCCATCAGCCACAAACTGCGCAGCGGCGACCAGGTGGAGATCATCACCAGCAATAAGCAGAAACCATCTGAAGACTGGCTGGGAATCGTGGTCACCGCCAAGGCCAAGAACAAGATCAAAGATGCCCTGCGCGAAGAAAAAAGGAAAATAGCAGAAGATGGCAAATACACCCTGCAAAGAAAACTGGAGAGCATGGGTGCCGCCTATTCACAGAACAATATTGATGAACTGGTGCAGTTCTACAAACTGCCTTCTCCGCTAGATCTGCACTACAAGATCGCCACCAAAGCCCTCGACCTGCGCGAACTGAAAGAGTTCCAGGTACTGGGCGACAAACTGGAAGCACCCAAGCCCAAACCCATTGTTCATGAGCTGAGCCCGGAACAGTTACAGGCAAAACAGCTGAAACCCAAGGATTCTGAGCTGATCATCTTCGGCGAAAGCAGCGATAAGATCATGTACACGCTGGCCAAATGCTGCCACCCCATCCCGGGCGATGACGTATTCGGTTTTGTGAGTACGGGTAAAGGACTCATCATTCACCGCACCAACTGCCCCAATGCCGCACAACTGATGGCCAATTACGGACACAGGGTGGTAAAGACCAAATGGGCCAAGAACAAGGAGATCTCCTTCCTGACCGGTCTGAAGATCGTGGGACTGGATGATGTGGGTGTCATCAACAAGATCACGAATGTGATCAGCGGTGACCTACGCATCAATATCGCCGGTCTTACCATCGAATCACGCGAAGGACTGTTCGAGGGAACGATCAAGGTATTCGTTCACGACAAGGAGGAACTGGAAGAACTGGTACTCCGGCTGAAAGAACTGAATGGCATACAAACGGTCGATCGTTTTGAAATGGAAAATATTTCCTGACCCTTTTTACACAATGCTTTTACCGGCCGCTAAGATTTAATGTTGCGTTATTAGGATTTACTGATAGGCTTGGCTTATTTTTGCCCCTGATTCAAAATCATTTTATGGTTGACGTTATTTTAGGTTTACAATGGGGAGATGAGGGAAAAGGGAAGATCGTGGATTACTTCGCCCCCCGATACGACATCATTGCCCGTTTCCAGGGCGGCCCCAATGCCGGGCACACTTTGTATGTGGAAGGAAAAAAAATGGTATTACACCAGATCCCTTCCGGGATTTTCCACCAGAACAAAGTGAATGTGATCGGTAACGGCGTGGTGCTGGACCCCATTATCCTGAAAAAAGAATGTGAGGCCGTTGCCGCACATGGGGTGGATGTAAGAAAGAACCTGTTCATTTCAGAAAGGACCAATATCATCATCCCTACCCACAGGGCTTTGGACAAAGCCTCTGAATTATCAAAGGGAGAAGGCAAGATCGGATCCACGCTGAAAGGTATCGGACCTGCCTATATGGACAAAACAGGCCGTAATGCCCTGCGCGTTGGCGATATCCTGAACCCGAACTTCAAGGAACAATACAACGAACTGCGTGCAAAACACCAGGTGTTATTGAATAATTTTCATTTCACCGAAGACATTTCCAGCTGGGAAGAGGAATTCTTTGAGGCCCTCGAGTTCCTGAAAACGCTGAATGTGATCAACTGTGAATATTTCATCAACGACCAGATCAGCAAGGGTAAGAAAGTGCTGGCCGAAGGCGCCCAGGGAAGTATGCTGGATATCGATTTCGGAACATTCCCCTTCGTCACTTCGTCCAATACCATTTCTGCCGGTGTGTGTACCGGACTGGGGGTTTCGCCCAAACAGATCAATGAAGTGATGGGTGTCACCAAAGCCTATTGCACACGCGTGGGCGGCGGTCCGTTCCCCACCGAACTGGAAGATGCCACCGGCGAAGAACTGAGAAAGATCGGTAACGAATTCGGCGCCACTACCGGCAGGCCCCGCCGCTGCGGATGGATCGACATGGTAGCCCTTCGTTATGCCTGCATGATCAATGGCGTTACCCAGGTCATCATGACCAAGGCCGACGTTCTGGATGCATTCGCAGAATTGCAGGTTTGTACCGCCTACAGTATCAATGGAAAACAGACCAAAGAAGTTCCTTTCCAGATGTCGAAGGTCACCATTGAGCCCGTACTGCAGTCTTTTGAGGGCTGGAACACCGATACCACACAGATCAAGGAAGCAGCTGCCCTACCCGGCACAATGGGTAATTATATTAACTTTATCAACAGCGAGATCGGCGCACCGGTAAAATACGTTTCCAACGGACCCGGACGCGATCAGATCGTTCCTTTGTAAGGTTGATTGGCATTTCATTTGATACGGAAAAATTTTTTTGGTTAATATTAAATTGCGTTGAAATTTTACGCACCTAATCTTATTAGAAATATGGCAGCGAAATCTGATAAGGATCCCAAATCCAAAGCAAAGAGTGCACCGGCAAAAAATACCGATGCAAAGCCTTCTTCCAAAAGCAAGAAACAACTGGAAGAGGAGGATGATGATTTAGACGAAGATGAGGAGGACAGCAAACCCTCCAAGAAAGGCGCGTCAAAAGCTACCGGAAAAAAGGCCGCAAGCGATGACGATGATGACGAGGACCTGGATGAGGTTGACGACGATTGGGACAAACCTGAAGAAGAAGACGAGTGGGACCCCGACTTCGATGAATTCGACATTCCCAAAAGCAAAGGCAAAAAAGCCGCTGGCAAGAAAAAAGGGGATGAAGAGGATGATTTTAAACTGGACGAAGACTTCAAGGAATTCGACCTGTTTAACGATAAAACCGGTGGATTTGATGATGATGAAGAGGATGATTTCTGATCATCGCCCCTTAGAACGGTGAAAAGAAGAACCGCATCTTTCCCTGTACAGAATCTGGATACATGTAAACAACAAATGTTGAGCTGGGTTGACCGGTTCAACATTTGTTGTTTTCTGGACAACCATGAATACGGCTCCCCGCACAGTTCGGTGGAATGCCTGGCTGCTGCTGGTGCCGTGGAATGGTTCTCTCCCCAACAATCCATTCTTACCTGTTTACAACAGCGCTATGCCGAAAACCGCGACTGGCTTTTTGGTCACCTGGCTTATGACCTGAAGAATACCCTTGCACCGCTGCGATCACAACACCCTGATCCCATCGGATTTCCCGATATCGGTCTCTTCCGGCCAGAAACGGTGCTGCAGTTGCAGCATGACCGGTTGACCATTTCTACCCTCACCCAGGATCCCGAGACCATTTTCCAGGAGATCCGGGCCTGCGCAACAACTGCGGGTAAAGAAGGCTCCCGCTCCGTTCACATCCAACCCCGGATCACCAGGGAAACCTATATCCGAACGATCGAATCGATCCGGGAACATATCCAGCGGGGGGATTGTTATGAGCTCAATTTCTGCCAGGAATTCTATGCAGAGAACACCCAGGTAGATCCGCTGACTGTTTACCGCAGGTTAACGGAACTATCGCCCAATCCGTTCTCCTGTTTCTACAAACTGGAAGACAAATACCTGTTATGTGCCAGTCCGGAAAGATACCTGCAGAAAAAAGGCAACCGCTTGCTCTCACAACCCATCAAGGGAACTTTTCAACGGAACCTGTTGGATACTGCTGCCGATGAAGCCTTGAAACAGGCTTTACACCAAAGTGAAAAGGACAGAAGTGAGAACGTGATGGTGGTGGACCTGGTACGCAACGACCTGAGCCAGGTATGCAAAGAGGGATCGGTACAGGTGGATGAGTTGTTCGGCATCTACAGTTTTCCGCAGGTACACCAGATGATCTCCACAGTGTCGGGTGAAGTAAAGGAGAACACCGGGCTTGCAGAAATCTTACTGGCCAGTTTCCCCATGGGCAGCATGACCGGCGCGCCCAAACGGCGCGTGATGGAGCTGATCGAACGATACGAATCCACCCGGCGCGGCATTTACTCCGGTGCAGTGGGTTATATCAGTCCCGAAAATGATTTTGATTTCAACGTGGTCATCAGGAGTATCCTGTACAATGCCTCTCAACAGTACCTGAGTTACCTGGTTGGCGGAGGCATCACTTTTTACAGTGAACCGGAAAAGGAATACGAAGAATGTTTGCTGAAAGCGACCGCCATCAAAAAAGTGCTGGAAACATTGCCGGACCACTGATATCGCGTAAAAAACAACCGGCATTATGGCCTTGCCATTCACCTGGATGCAGTGCTTCTTCCCTCCAGCAAAGCGCGAACGGATTCCATCAGCAGGCTGTTCTTGCGGGCCTCAAATACGGGAACGGTTTCTTTGGGTAAACGCATGGGGTATTTCTTTCCTTCCGAGAGGGTCTTGTCGAAACCGGGATTCCATTTATTAAAGCGGGTGATATCCAGTGCCAGGGCGTTGGCGATGATCACAGAATTGTAACGGCCACCCACTTCCACCACTGCGGTATTGGCCAGTTCATCGGAAGAAAGCTGTACTTCCTGCGGTTTGGCCGCCAATGCTTTTTGCACCTGCGTTTCGCTGGCCGTCATGGTGGTCCAGCCACCACTTCCTTCAAATACGTAATGGGTACCGATGAATTTTTTTACGTGGTTACGGGTCTCTTCGGGCAAATAATACTGCAGGTCCCAGAAATCTCGGCTACCGGCTTTCCGGATCGCCTGCCTCACCCTGCCGGGGCCTCCATTGTAGGCAGCCACCACCAGCAACCAGTCGCCGAACTCCCCATACAGTTCCTTCATCAACCTTGCGGCCACATGGGTGCTCTTGTAATAGTCGGTACGTTCATCCACGCCACGGGTCTGCAAACCAAAACGGCGGGCCTCATAATCCATCAGTTGCCAGGGTCCCACGGCACCTGCCCAGGATACCAATCCGGAATTCAGGTGACTTTCGATCACGCTCAGGTATTTCATCTCCCTGGGAATACCGTACAGGCCCAGCACGTTATCGTACAGGTCAAAATAAGGTTTGCCCCAGGATTTCATCCTTTCCAGCTCCTTGCCCTGTTTCCGGATATATTCCTGCACAAAGGATACGGCCCTTGGGTTCAGTTGCGCCGCATAAGGGCGGGATGCATCGAAATGATTGGTGCTGAACAGGCTTTTAAAACCTGTTTTACCGTCATTCAGCGTAGAATCGGCGATCTGTTCCGCGGTATCGTCCTCGGTGAACGACATGGCCCCCAGGCTGCCTGCCACAAAAGCAAAACCCACCAGGGTCAACTTGGCGATAGACATATGCGAACTGATACTGATTCCAAACCACTGCATGTACAAAGGATTATTTGAGGGGAATACCTCTACGGTCGAACACCGTAAGCCGTTTTCCCACCTACCCGGGGATAGCGGTAAGCTGCCGGGAAAGGCGCAGCAAAGATACCTCATCAAAATGAGAAGTCATTACCTGCAGGCCAAAGGGCAGGCCATTGGGGTGTTTGAACAGGGGAAGGGAGATGCCGGGAATACCCACCAGGTTGGCAAATACGGTATAGATATCCGCCAGGAACATTTCAACAGGGTCGTTGCTCTTTTCCCCGATCCGGAAAGCGGTGGCCGGAACCGTGGGCGAAATGATGGCGTCGAACTCTGCAAAAATGGATCGTGTACGCTGGTGCAGGACCTGTCTAACTTGTTGAGCCTTAGTAAAATAAGCATCAAAATAGCCAGCGCTCAACACAAAGGTCCCCAGCATGATGCGGCGCTGGACCTCTTTTCCAAAACCCTCGCTGCGGGAAGCTTTATAGAGTTCGGTCAGGTCGCCACCGGCTATATCTGCACGGTAGCCATATTTGACCCCATCGAAGCGTGAAAGGTTGCTGGAGGCTTCGGCAGTGGTCAAAACATAGTATGTTGGAACAACATATTCAAGTAGTTCAAAATCAATGGCTGTAACTGTATGACCCTGATCTGTTAATTTTTTGATAAACGCTTCTATCGATCCCCGGATGGCGGGGTCAAGACCGGGATGTTCCAGGGCTTCCTTGAAATAGGCGATCTTGTATGTTCTGTCCGGGGCAGCCAGTTCTGCACTATAGGCGGGTACTTCACGGGGAGATACGGTACTGTCAAAATCATCCGCTCCGGCGATCACTTCCAATGCCAGGGCCGCATCTGCTACCGATCCGGCAAAGATCCCGATCTGGTCAAAAGAAGACGCATAAGCGATAAGCCCGTAACGCGATACACGGCCATAGGTCGGTTTTAATCCCACCACCCCACAGAAATCGGCGGGTTGTCGCACCGAACCGCCGGTATCACTGCCCAGACTGATCATACAAAGCCCGGCCTGAACGGCCACCGCAGAACCGCCGGATGAGCCGCCGGGAACCCGGCTCTCGTCAATGGCATTTCTTACCGGGCCAAAAGCAGAGTTCTCGTTGCTGCTGCCCATCGCAAATTCATCACAGTTCTGCCTGCCGATGATGATGGCACCTTCTGCCAGTAATTTTTCAACAGCGGTGGCGTTGTATACAGCGGTAAAATTTTCGAGAATATGTGATGCTGCGGAAACGGCATGTCCCTTATAGCTGATCACGTCTTTCAGACCTACGACCACACCATGCAGTTTACCCAGGGCTTTCCCCTGCTGGCGCTCCTGGTCCAGTGCAGCCGCCCGTTCCAGGGCCTCTGTTTCATATACTTCCAGAAAGGCATTCAGCTGCGGTCGCTCTTTGATCGACCCCAAATAACAACGAACGGCCTCCACGCAGGTGGTTTGGCCGTTCTGTAATGTTGTATGATAGTCTTTGATTGTACTGAAGCGAAACAAAGCCTATAATGCTTTTGGTGGGAATAATTACGGTTGCGTAGTAGTGGTCTGATCTTTCTCTTTCATGCCCTCTTCCAGTTCTTTCTTCACGTTGTTCTTTGCATCGTTGAACTCACGGATACCTTTACCCAGTCCTCTCATGAACTCGGGGATCTTTCTTCCGCCGAACAAGACGAGAACCACCACTGCGATCAGTAAAATTTCCTGAAAACCTAAATTGCCCATAAAAAATGTTTTAAGAGTTGTAAAGTTAAGGTAAAACAAATGTCACACAACTATAAATATTCTCTCCTCTGACGGCATAAAAAAGCGGAAGTTTAGTGTATCCTAAACTTCCGCCTGAATTTATGCAGAGAAAAACAGCTTAGAAGCGTTTTTCCTTGATACGGGCACTTTTACCGCTGCGCTCACGCAGGTAGTACAGTTTGGCGCGGCGTACTTTACCGGATTTGTTCAACACGATAGAATCGATGTTGGGAGACAGGATCGGGAACAGACGCTCTACTCCAACACCATCAGAGATCTTACGCACTGTGAAAGATGCGGTTGCACCATTTCCCTGCTGCTTGATAACATCTCCACGGAAACTCTGGATACGCTCTTTACCACCTTCTACAATCTTGTAGTTAACGGTAATATTGTCACCAGCTTTGAAAGCCGGATGGGTCTTTTTAGTTGTCAACTGATCGTGAACAAACTGAACTGCTGCGTTCATAACTTTTCTTTTTTGCGGACGGCAAAGGTAAGATTCTGTATATAAAAAAACAAATAAAATTGGCCGTGAGCTTTGAGCTGCGGGCTATGAGCATGTAGAAAGTCAGTTTTCCAACTTTTTAATAAACGCCATCAACATTTTTTGCTCTTCGTCAATACAGTGTAATAAGCTGATTATCAAATCTTTATTTCCATAACCTGCCTTTTCCGCAATTAACAGATGTGTTTCAAGTTCAAATCCTGAACCCAGAGAAATTTCGAGGAATCTTTTATATTCTTTTTCACTGCTTCTGCTACTTCCTTCCGCTATATTGGATGGGATTGATACAGCAGCGCGGGTTATTTGTGAGCTAAGACCAAACTTCTCCTGTTGAGGAAAATCTTCAACAAGAACAAATGCCATTGCAGCAATATCAAACCCGTTCCGCCAGACCTTCAACTCTTTGAAGTTTCTCATAGGGATTTCATTTACTTGAACCTGAATTTACTTCAATTCAAGTAAACACAAATCCCCTCGCAGCTCACAGCTCAAAGCCCGTAGCTTGTTCTCTACCGTGCTATATTAATGGCTCTCTTCTCCCTGATCACTGTTACTTTGATCTGCCCCGGATAGGTCATTTCGGTCTGGATCTTCTGGGCAATTTCGAAGCTGAGCTTGTCGCTGTCAACGTCCGTTACCTTATCGGCCTCTACGATCACCCGCAGTTCCCGACCTGCCTGGATGGCATAGGCTTTTTCCACACCGGTATAGTTAAGTGCCAGATTCTCAAGGTCTTTGATACGCTGCAGGTACTGCTGCATGATCTCACGGCGAGCTCCCGGACGGGCGCCACTGATGGCATCGCAGGCCTGGATAATGGGCGAGATCACGTATTGCATCTCCATTTCATCGTGGTGGGCACCAATGGCGTTCACCACGGCAGGGTTCTCCCCGTATTTCTCGGCCAGTTTGGCTCCCAGCAGTGCGTGGGTCAGTTCGGTCTCCTCATCGGGCACTTTACCAATATCGTGCAGCAGACCGGCACGTTTGGCCAATTTGGGGTTCATACCCAGTTCTGCGGCCATGATGGCGCAGAGATTGGCGGTTTCGCGGCTATGCATCAACAGGTTCTGTCCATAGGAAGAACGGAAGCGCATTTTACCCACGATACGCACCAGTTCCTTGTGCAGGCCATGGATGCCCATTTCAATAACGGTTCTCTCACCGATCTCGATGATCTGCTCTTCCAGCTGGCGACGGGTCTTTTCCACCACTTCTTCGATACGGGCCGGGTGGATACGTCCATCCGATACCAGGCGCTGCAGGCTCAAACGGGCCACTTCCCTTCTGAGGGGGTCGAATGAGGAGAGGATGATGGCTTCCGGAGTATCGTCAACGATCAGGTCAACGCCGGTGGCCGCTTCGATGGCGCGGATATTACGTCCCTCGCGACCGATGATCTGGCCTTTGATCTCATCTGTTTCCAGGTTGAAAACGGTAACGGTATTTTCGATGGTCACTTCCGCAGCGGTTCGCTGGATGGATTGGATCACGATCTTGCGGGCTTCCTTATTGGCTTTCAGCTTGGCATCTTCGATGATCTCCTGCTGCAGGGTCAATGCCTGTGAATGGGCTTCTGCTTTCAGGCTTTCCACCAGCTGGGCCTTGGCCTCTTCGGCACTCAGTCCGGCAATTTTCTCCAGGCGGCGGATATGTTCTTCCTGGTGTTTTTCCAGCTCGGTGCGCTTATGGTTCACTACCTCGATCTGGCGATTGAGGTTCTCTTTGATGGCTTCGTTCTCCTTGATCTGTTTGTCGAGGGCCGCTTCTTTCTGGTTGATGCTGATATCCTTCTGCTTGGCCCTGTTCTCCAGTTCACCCAGTTTCCGGTTCCTTTCCAGCACTTCGCGGTCGTACTCGGATTTCAGCTGTACAAACTTCTCTTTGGCCTCCAGTTGTTTCTCCTTTTTGATGGTCTCGGCCCGGAGTTCGGCCTCTTTCAGGATGTTTTGAGCCTGTTGCTCAGCTTCCTCGATCTGTTTTTTGGTGTTTTTAGCGAAAAGGAATTTACCCGCTATAAGCCCCACAATTAGTGTACTGGCACCAATTATTATAAAGACTATTGTCTGGTCCATGTTGTTGGCAAGTTTTAAAATAGTTCACAATATAACGTTGTTCACATCTCATTTTCCTGTAATAAGTAAATGATACCGGACGAAGATAATTAAATAAGTACGAAGTACGAGCGACGAACTGCGAACTTATGCGGAAAAGCGGGTTCGGGAAACCGGCCGGGAGCCGTCGGCGGGCCGGATCTGGCCGCAGGAAGCGATGATCATAAAGGATTTTCTGTCAGGGCCTTATCCATCATTTTTTCGAGCGAAGCCAGTTTTTCTGAAGCTTCCGCCCATTTTACCTGGTCAATACCGGAGCGGTTCTGCTCAGTGGCGAACCAGAGCAATACCATCGAAACATAATCCTGCATATCCTTACCGGCAAACTGGGTCTTGAACTCCGTGACCTTATCATTGATGAGGGTCGCGGTCTTACGCACCATTTCCTCATCGGCCGCCTCTATCTTCAGGCGGTAGCTCCGGTCGGCGATCAGGATATTAACGGGGATGAGTTCAGACATGGGTCAGGTTAGGTGTTTAAAAGTGCCAGGCACTGGTCAATTTCTTTCAGGTATCCGTCGATCCGTTTGCTGAGGGCCGCTTTTTCCGCTTCATTCAGTGAGCCTGAGCCCAGTTTTACCGCATCCACCTGCTGCTGCAGCAACAATACCAGGTGTTGTTTCTCCTCGTTCAAAGCCGTGGCCTTTTCCAGTTCCTTTCGCAGTTGCTGGTTCTCCTTTTGCAGCAAGACCTGCTGCTTCAGCAACTGCTGAAGTTTGTCCTGGATGCTTTTTATCTGTTGATCAAGGTTAACCATCTGATTAAAGATAAGGTCAATGCAGAAGAGTTATGCAATTTTACTGCACTTATTATTCACTTGGCTTCTGGCAATTAGGTACTTGCAAAAAATACAGGCCGTTTATTTCCGGATCTCGGCTGCCAGCTCCTTCTCAAAACCCTGTACCAGTTTGGCGATCATGGCGTCCACTTCCTTGTCCGTAAGGGTCTTCTCCTCATCGGCAAAAAGGAAACTGATGGCCATGGATTTTTTATCGGTACCCAGTTTTTCGCTTTCGAACACATCAAAGAGACGCGTTTCCTTTAACCGGGGAAGTTTTACTTTTTTGACCGTCTGCTCTATCTGCTCAAAACTGATGCCACGGTTCACCACCATGGCCAGGTCGCGTTGCATCACGGGGAACTTGTTCACTTCCCTGTAACGGATCTTGTTCTGACTGACCGCTTCCAGCAAACTGCCGAATTCGATATCCAGCACGAACACAGGTTGTTTGATATCGAACGCCTGTAACTTTTGGGCCGATACCTGCATCAGTTGTCCCATCTGTTTTTTGCCGCATACCAGGTTCAGCACCAAGCCATCGCCATCTGCTTTTTCAAATTGCAGGTTTCCGATGCCGGATAACTGGAACAAGGCTGTGGCCAGCCCTTTCAACCGGTAGAAATCATTGGACCTGCCCTTCTCACGCCAGCTGTCCTCATGATCGTTACCTGTTATGTACAGGCAGAGATGCTCCGTTTCTGCATATTCTCCCACTGCCCTGGTATGGTAGGTTTTTCCGATCTCAAAGAACTGGAGATTCTGGTTACGCCGGTTCAGGTTATACGCAATGGACTCCAGGCCGGTCTCCAGCATGGATGGACGAAGCACGTTCAGTTCTTCACTGAGGTTATTGATCATCTTCACCGTTACGGCCAGTACTTCTTCGTCAAAATATTTGCTGTTGGTGATGGAGTTCGTCAGGATCTCGGTAAAACCCTGTCCCACCAGGTAGGTGGCGATCTTATCCTTCAAAGACTCTTTTTGTCCCAGCGCCTCTACTGCCGGACTGATGGTGATGGTAGAGGGGATCTCGATATTGTCCAGACCGTCGATACGAAGGATCTCTTCCACGATATCGGCCGGTATGCTGATATCCGGTTTGCTGTAAGGAACGGCCACGCGCAACTCATCCAGTCCTTCCCGCACGATCTCGAAACCGAGACTGATGAGGATGCGTTTGATGGCATCGGCATGGTAATTCTTACCGCTCAGTTTTTTGAGGTAATGGTTTTTGAGCGATACCTCTGCCTTTGGCCTGGGATCAGGATATACATCCACGATCTCACTGGAAATGGTGCCGCCGGCGATCTCTTTGATCAGCAAGGCCGCCCGTTTCAATACATTCACGGTATTGGAAATGTCCACCCCTTTCTCAAAACGGGTGGCCGCATCTGTACGCAGTTCATGGCGAACCGATGTCTTGCGGATACTTACGGGATGGAACCAGGCGCTTTCCAGGAAAATATGCTTTGTGGCAGCCGTTACGCCGCTTTTCAACCCGCCAAATACGCCGGCGATACACATACCCTCCTTGGCATTACAGATCATCAGGTCCTCGGCATCCAGTTTCCTTTCTTTTTCATCGAGCGTAACGAATGCAGTGCCGGAAGGCATATTTTTTACGATCACTTCCCCACCGGTGATGGCATCCGCATCAAAAGCATGCAGCGGCTGACCGGTCTCGTGCAGGATGAAATTGGTGATATCGACGATATTGTTGATCGAACGCAGTCCAATGGCCGCCAACCGGTCTTTCAGCCATTTGGGCGATTCCCCTACGGTCACGCCGCTGATGCTGACACCGGCATAACGCGGGCAGGCTTCTGTATTCTCGATCGTGACCTTGATCGGCAAGGAAGTATTGTCTACAGAGAATCCATTGGTAAAAGGCGCTTTTACCTTGGCCTCTGCGATATGATGTGTGAGATAGGCGCAAACATCCCTGGCAACGCCATAATGGCTCATGGCATCCATGCGATTGGGGGTCAGACCGATCTCGTAGATCCAGTCTGAATAAGGCTTGAAATGATCCGCTGCAGGCGAACCCACTACGGCATCTGCGGGCATCACCAGGATCCCGTCGTGACTGGTACCCACACCGATCTCATCTTCGGCACAGATCATGCCCTGGCTTTCCACACCGCGGATCTTGGCCAGTTTCATGGTCAGGGGATCACCACCCGCCGGGTAGATCGTGGTTCCGATAGTGGCTACCACCACTTTTTGTCCGGCGGCCACATTGGCTGCCCCGCAAACGATCTGCAGGGGTTCTGTGGCACCGATATTCACTTTGGTCAGTTTTAATTTGTCGGCATTGGGATGCTGGCTGGTTTCCAATACCTCACCGATCACCAGGCCTGCCAGTCCACCCTTGATGCTCTCATATTTTTCAAGACTTTCCACTTCCAGGCCGATCGAGGTCAGGATCTTCGATAATTTCTCTGGCTCAATGGCTTCCGGCAGGTAATCACATAACCAATTGTAACTGATCGTCATATTTGCTTGCTCTTTACGGGCATCAAAAATAAGTGATAAAGTTCAGTGAGGCGTGAATCGGGAGTGGTGAGTGGTGAATAGTCAGTAAAAACCCTCCCCCTACCCACTCACCACTCCCGGTTCACGATTCCCGATCCACCGCTTATCAGTTACATCTTTTCCCCTGAAAGCCCCCATTTTTTCTAAGAATTCTTTCTGCACAGGGGCCTGTGCATTACGGGCTGAGAACAGCGGAAAACTTTTGATTTTGGTGGATAAGCTTAGTAATTTGTGTGGATAGAGGGCAGCTGACTGTGGATAGCCTTGGGATTGACTGTGGATGAAAATTGCCCGAAAAAATTTTCTGAGGCCACTTTCTAACCCATATATTCGCTCCCCTTTCCTTCCCGGGTAACAATTCCTTAACATGGACACCGTTCCTGGGAAGAATGGCAAAAAAGTTTACTAACTCTTTAAAGAACTGACGATACATGGATCTCACCAGCCTGAACAAAGACCGGAAAAGAAGGAAGACTTCGATAGATATGAGCACCATGCTGTATGGCAAAGTACCGCCACAGGCAAAGGAACTGGAGGAAGCTGTACTGGGTGCCGTAATGCTGGAAAAAAGCGCTTTTGATACCATCTCCGAGATCATCAAACCCGAATGTTTTTATGTTGAGGCCAATCAGCTGATCTACAAAGCCATGCAGGGTTTGCAGCAGAAAAGTATGCCCATCGATATCCTGACCGTGGTGGAAGAACTGAAAATGCGCGAACAGCTGGATGCAGTGGGTGGCCCTTATTACGTGACCAAACTCACCAACTCGGTGGTATCTACCGCCAATATTGAAGCGCATGCCCGTATCGTACTGCAGAAATTCATCCAGCGCGAACTGATCCGCATCAGTGGCGAGATCATTGGCGACGCGTATGAGGACAGTACGGATGTTTTCGACCTGCTGGATGAGAGTGAGACCAAGATGTTCAACATCACCAACAATTACCTGAAGAAGAACTTTGAAGATATCCAGAACGTACTGGCCAAGACCATCAACCGTATTGATGAGCTGCGCACCAAGACCGAAGATATTTCGGGAGTACCCAGCGGTTTCCCTACGCTGGACCGGATCACATACGGCTGGCAGCCTACGGACCTGATCATCCTGGCAGCACGTCCTTCCGTGGGTAAAACCGCCTTCGCGCTGAACCTGGCCCGGAACTCGGCCCTGCATCCTACCAAACCGGTGCCGGTAGGTTTCTTTTCGCTGGAGATGAGCGCCTCACAGCTGGTACAGCGTATTCTGAGTGCAGAGAGTGAGATCAAGATGGAGAAGATCAGCCGGGGTAAACTGGAGAACTACGAGTATGAACAACTGCTGAGCAAGGGTATCAAGAAACTGGAAGTAGCCCCTATTTTCATCGATGATACCGCTGCACTGAATATTTTCGAATTCCGCGCCAAAGCCAGGAGGCTGGTGAACAAACACAATGTAGGTATCATCATCATCGACTACCTGCAGCTCATGAGCGGCAGCGGCGACCGGAACAGCAACCGGGAGCAGGAGATCAGCAATATCTCCCGTAACCTGAAAGCACTCGCTAAAGAACTGAACGTACCCATCATTGCATTGAGCCAGTTAAGCCGTGCGGTTGAAACCCGTAAGGAAAGTAAGATGCCCCAGCTGAGTGACCTCCGTGAATCGGGAGCCATTGAACAGGATGCCGATATGGTGATGTTCATTTACCGTCCGGAATACTATGAAGTGATGAACAATGAACACGGCGAGAGCACCCATGGTGAAACGCATGTACGCATCGCCAAACACCGGAACGGTTCACTTGAGACCGTGAAACTCCGTGCCAAACTGGAGATCCAGAAATTTGAAGAGTGGGACGATAACGGCGGAATGCCCGGCCTGGGCAGCAGCTGGAAACCGGTAGGCCCATCAGTGCCCCCGGCAGCCGGTGGCGCAAGCGACAGCAAACTCTTTATCCAGAAAGGCAGCAGGATGAATGGTGGCGATTTTGATGAAGGCTTCGACAACGACGCACCCTTCTAGGAAGCCCAACCAAGGTACGGTACAGGAATCCGTACCTTTGCAGAAATATCATTCCGTACTGCTAACCCTGTACTTTTCTGATCATGTCGTCGCTCCCCTTTTTCTACGAACAGGCCATACCCGGCATACACGCTCAGGTTACCCTGAGTGAGGAGACCAGCAAACACTGCATACAGGTATTGCGGATGCAGGCAGGTGCTAAACTGCAACTGACAGATGGCCGGGGAAACCTGTACAAAGCCAGCATCATCAGTGCAGACAAAAAAAAGACGGTGGTGCTGATCGAAGCGCACAGTACACAACCCGCTCCCTCCCAAAAAACAAGCATTGCCATTTCCCTGCTGAAAAATGCGAGTCGTTTTGAATGGTTCCTGGAGAAAGCAACAGAGATCGGCGTTACTGAAATACAACCCTTACTGAGCCAGCGTACGGAACATAGCCGTTTTAGACACGACAGGCTGAACGGCATACTGATCGCCGCCATGCTGCAAAGTCAACAGGCCTGGCTGCCCTTACTGCACGAGCCTGTAGCTTTTACCGACCATGTTACCAGATCCGGCTGGCAACTAAAACTGGTGGCCCATTGCGAAGAAAGCACCAAACAACTGATCAAAGACCTGCCCGCTTCGCCGGGAACAGAGATCCTGATCGGTCCGGAAGGCGATTTTACCCCTGCAGAGATCAAAATGGCATTAGAACATGGTTACGAACCTGTCAGTTTGGGAGATACCCGCCTTCGTGCCGAAACAGCCGGGGTTGTGGCATCCGCTTTGCTGGTGAACAGGTAACCACAATGCCCCCAAGGACCGGTAAAGGAAAAGTTCATTTAGTATATTCATAACACCATGAGACGCATTTTTTTGGGCACAACGTTCTTATTGCTGGTATTCTGCTCCTGCAAATATTTCACCCCTAACCACGCAGTGGCCAGAGATACTACCGTTACTCCTGCCACATCCTTTAACCCGGTATTCCTGGACAGTGCAACTGTAGACAGCTTCCTGGCAAAACATTCCGAATTTGCTGATTTCGCCACACAATTCCGGAACTTCTACCATCACCGCAATTATGAATATGCCTGGTTCGATACAACCGGTCTTGCCGAGCAGGCACATAACTTCCTTAACCTGCAAAACAGTTATATCACGGATTTCTCAGACAGTTCCTTGTACAATCAACTTTTGGAACAGCTTTTCGAGGATATGCATATACGGAAAGCAAGGCCCAGCATGGGCGAACCCAAAGTATTGCAGGCAGAACTTTTGCTGACGGGCCAGTTCTTTCGTTATGCGGCAAAACTGTTCAAAGGCAGCGACCTTGATGCCCGGCAACTGGGCTGGTATATACCCAAGAAAAAGATCAACCTTACGGCCCTGCTGGACTCCACACTGAGAACAGCACAGGCAGAAGGCGTACCCTTCATCACGGTAAACCCGCAATACCACAAATTGCAGGAACAGCTGGCGAAATACCTGGCTTTGGAAAAACAATACCCGAAAGACAGTATCGCCCCCGTTAAAAAATCACTGAAGACCGGTGACACCGCTTACCGCATCACCCAGATCAAACAAAGGCTACAGTTACTGGGCGATATGCCCGCGGGCAATACAAGCCATCTCTTCGACAGCTCACTGGCCGTTGCAGTAAAAACATTCCAGCAAAGGATGGGACTTGCCACCGACGGTGTGATCGGCAGCAGGTTGATCGCGGAACTGAACGTTTCCCTCTCGGACCGCATCAGGCAGATCCTGGTAAATATTGAAAGGGTCAGGTGGATGCCGGCTGAAAGGGGCAGCAATTTTGTGCTGGTGAATATTCCTGAATTCAAACTGCATGTGATGGATAGCGGCCGGCAGGTAATGGAGATGAACGTGATCGTAGGAAAAGCGGCCAACAATACGGTGATCTTTACCAGCAACCTGAAATACGTGGTGTTCAGTCCCTACTGGAATGTGCCGCCCAGCATCACCCGCAACGAAATATTACCCGCCATCCGGAGAAACAGCCATTACCTGGCCAGGAACAACATGGAGATCACTTCCTACAGTGGCGGGTTACCCAAGATCAGGCAGCGGCCGGGGCCTACCAATGCGCTGGGACTGGTAAAATTCCTGTTCCCTAACAATTATAATATCTATTTGCATGATACGCCCAATAAGGAACTGTTCTCCATGGCCAACCGGAGCTTCAGCCATGGCTGTATCCGCATCAGTGAACCCAAGAAATTTGCGGAATACCTGCTGCGTGATGATCCCAGCTGGACCAGTGACACCATTGACAGTGCCATGCATCTATCAAAAGAAAAATGGGTGAACATCAACAAACCCATACCGGTCTACGTTGTGTATTTCACCGCCTGGGTCGATTCGGAAGGAAAACTGAATTTCCGCAACGACCTCTACAAACACGACAAAAAAATGGCCGAGAAATTATTCACCAAATGATCCGGCCGTTTACCGGAAAGCCGATCAACGGGTTTTCGCGGAGATATATCCAAACAGTACATTTGTAAAAACAGGGTCACTATGCAACTGGTAGAAGTAACCAACACAAAAACCGCCAAGGAATTCCTGGAAGTGAACGCACTGATGAACCGGGAAAACCCCGTATACATCCGTTCGTTGGATAATGAGGTGAACGATGTGTTCGACACTGCCAAGAACAAACATTACAAATACGGAGAGACCAAACGGTGGGTCCTGAAAGACGATAATGGCCAACTGATCGGCCGTATCGCCGCTTTCACCAATTCCAAATACATCAACAAGGGAACCGATTTCCCGACCGGTGGTATCGGTTTTTTTGACTGCATCAACAACCAGGAAGCAGCCAACCTACTGTTTGATACCGCCAAAGAATGGTTACAGAGCAAGGGCATGCAGGCCATGGATGGCCCGATCAACTTTGGCGACCGTGATAAATGGTGGGGACTGATGGTGGAAGGATTTGACAGCGAGCCCATGTATGGTATGTCGTTCAATCCTGCGTACTACGAGAAACTGTTTGAGCAATACGGGTTTCAGAATTATTATAACCAGTATTACTACTACATGAACGTGGATGACCCATTGCCGCAACGTTTTGAAGAAAGGCATGCCAAGTTCAAAGCCAAACCGGGTTATGAGGCCCGGCATGTGAAACTGAGTGCGCTGGAAAAATATGCGGGTGATTTTGCCACCGTGTACAACGCCGCCTGGGCACAGCATGGAGAGAACAAAGAGATCACCAAAGAGCAGGTGATGAAACTGTTCTCAAAAATGAAACCCATTATGGATGAGCGGGCTGTATGGTTTGCCTATTACCGTGAGGAACCCATTGCCATGTTCATCAACATACCAGACCTAAATCAGTACTTCAAACATTTTAACGGCAAACTGGGTATCCTTGAGAAACTGCGTTTGTTATGGATGAAAAGAACAGGATATAACAAACGGCTTACCGGCCTGGCCTTCGGGGTGGTACCCAAGTACCAGGCATTGGGTATCGACAGTTTTATGATCTACGAATGTGCCCTGCTGTTACAGGGCAAGGGCTGGTATACCCAATATGAAATGGGCTGGGCAGGCGACTGGAACCCGAAAATGATCAATATCTATAAAAGCCTGGGGGGCAGGCAGAGCCGCCGTATGGTCACTTTCCGCTATCTGTTCAACAGGGAGCAAGCCTTTGAGCGTCACCCGGAAATGGAATATTGAACCCGTGCAGGCGGGCCGGCTTCTGAAAATTGTTCACATTGACCAGAAGCCTGTTGCCGATGGCCTGTAGCTGACAGCTAATCTGTATCTTGCAAACTCGCTATGGAGAATAAGTTTATTGTTTCGGCACGAAAATACAGGCCACAGAATTTTAATACGGTGGTGGGGCAGTCGCATATCACTACCACATTAAAAAATGCGATCCGCAATAACCAGCTGGCGCATGCCTTCCTGTTTTGCGGTCCGCGTGGAGTGGGTAAGACCACCTGTGCCCGTATCCTTGCCAAGACCATCAACTGCACCAACCCTACACCCGATGGCGAAGCCTGTAACACCTGCAACAGTTGCGTATCGTTCGATGCAGGCACGTCGCTCAATATTCATGAACTGGATGCCGCCAGCAACAACTCGGTGGATGATATCCGTACACTGGTAGAACAGGTCCGGTTTGCACCACAGGCCGGTAAGTACAAGGTATATATCGTGGATGAGGTACACATGCTCAGTGCCAGTGCCTTCAACGCCTTCCTGAAAACGCTGGAAGAACCTCCTTCCTATGCCATATTCATCCTGGCCACCACTGAGAAACATAAGATCCTGCCAACGATCCTGAGCCGTTGCCAGATCTTCGATTTCAAACGCATCACCAATAACGATACGGTCGACCACCTGCAGGAGATCGTTGACAAGGAAGAGATCAAGGCGGAGAAAGCCGCACTCCAGGTGATCGCCCAGAAAAGTGAAGGTTGCATGCGCGACTCATTGAGTATCCTTGATAAGATCGTCAGCTTCACCAACGGAACGGTGACTTACCAGAATACGCTGGAACACCTGAATATCCTGGACGAAGATTATTATTTCAAATTACTGGAAGCCATGCAGCAGCAGGATATGGCAGCTGCCATGTTACTGTTCGATGAGATCAACCGCAAAGGCTTCGAAGGCGACCTGGTACTGAATGGTTTTGCCGAATTCATCCGCAACCTGCTGGTATGCAAGGATCCCAAATCCGCTGCCTTACTCGAAGTGGTGGAAGGCATGCGCGACAAATATGTGGCCACTGCTTCCAATACAAGCATGTCTTACCTGGTCAGCGCATTGAATATCCTGAACGAGTCTGAGATCAACTATAAGATGGCCCGCAACAAAAGGTTGCATGTGGAGCTGACACTGATCAAGCTCAACTTCCTGCAGCAGGCCATTGACCTCTCCGTGGAAAACGGGCAGGTGGTTAAAAAAAAACGGCTTGACGGACCGATAGCGTTCCGTACCAAACCCGTCACCCCGGTTCAGTTCAAACCGGCCGGCATCGCCGCACCTGCCACCGAAGCCCGTTTATACATAGAGCAAAGACCGGCACCGCAGGCCACAACAACTGCGCCCCAAAAAACAACAGCACCGGTTCAGGCTGCTCCGCAACCTACCGCATCCAAACCCTCGCCCCGCAATATGCCACCCGCATCCGGTGGTGCCAAGAAGAGTCTGCTGGACACTTTACGCGAGAAATATGGCGACCAGTATGCCATTGAAGAAGTAAAGGAGGCCGAGACGCTGAACATGGAGAAACTGCGCGAATGCTGGGACAGCTATACCGCACAGCTGGAAAAACAACAGAAACACTCTTCTGCCGGCACCTTCAGATCGGCAAGGCTGACGATAGAGAATGATATCCGTTTCACCATCACCGTTTCCGCACTCACTTCCCAGAAATTTGTGGAACAGGAACGGATGATGCTGACAGACCACCTGCAAACCAGTTTCAATAACCGCACCATTACCTTCGATGTGCTGGTAGAAGCTTCCGAAAGAGAGGACATCCCTGTACACATGCGCCTCAACAGCAAGCAGAAATTTGAACACATTGCAGAACAATACCCACTGGTGAAGGAATTGAAAGAAAGGCTGAAACTGGAGATAGATTATTAAGCCCCCCTATCGGCCAACAAACCTGGATGCGACGGATTTCATAAGATCAATTGCTTCGAGACGTGGATCGTCAGTCGTGAGTGGTGAGTAGTGAATGGTGAATAGGCAATGCAGCAGCTTCACGGAGCCAACACTCCCTACTGACAACTCCCTACTGACAACTCCCTACTGACAACTCCCTACTGACAACTCCCTACTGACAATTCACGATTGACGACTGACGATTCCCGCCTCACACTTTCTTCGATCCCGAATACCCGTTCTTCAGCAGCCATTGCAATACCTTATCCCGCTGATCGCCTTGTACGATGGCTTCGCCGTCTTTCACACTGCCACCGGTACCGCAAAAGTTCTTGAGTTTTTTTCCCAGGTCTTCCAGGTCTTCTTCTTTTCCAACAAAACCGGTGACCAGCGTTACTGCTTTACCTGCTCTTTGTTTGGTATCCAACCGGATACGCAGTTTTTGCTGGTTAGCGGGTAAAGTATCCTGCGTTTCCGCTGCCTCCTCTTCAAAACGGAAAGAAGGGTCGGTACTGAATACAAAACCTCTGGCATCGGGTTTATTTTTCTTGCTCATTGCGTTTTGAATAAAATTTGATCAATAATTCGGGTTACGTCAGGATTGGATCATTTTGCTCGCAAAGGTGCAAAGGCGCGGTTTTAGAGGAGTACAGCTTTGAGGCTCAGGTCGATGCTTTGTGCCTGGTGTATCAGTCCGCCCACACTCACATAATCCACACCGGTAGCAGCGTAGGCTTCGATCGTGTCCAAGTGAATGCCGCCACTGGCTTCCGTTTCAAATGCTCCTTTGATGATCTGCAAAGCTTCCGCGATCAGCGCCGGTGTAAAATTATCCAGCATAATGCGGAACACTTTACCCTTGCCCATTTCGCAAACCGTTTGCACATCTTCCAGGCTGCGTGTTTCCACTTCTATGCGAAGGGGATTCGTCATTTTCTGCGAATATGCATACGCCGCTTCAATGGCCTGCGCTATGCCGCCGCAATAATCAATATGATTGTCCTTCAGCATGATCATATCATACAGACCGAAACGATGGTTCACCCCTCCGCCGATCTTCACGGCTTCTTTCTCCAGCAGGCGGAAATTGGGAGTGGTCTTGCGGGTATCCAGCAAACGGGTATGATAGCCTTTTAGTTTTTCCGTGTAGCGATGGGTCAGGGTAGCGATACCGCTCATGCGCTGCATACAGTTCAGTACCAGTCTTTCACAGGTGAGGATGGTATGAACGCTGGCTTCCACCTCGAAGGCTTTTTCGCCGCTTTGCACGGCGTCACCGTCTTTCTGGAAAGCAGTAAAGACCACACCAGGCTCTTGCAGGCGAAAGATCTTTTCCGCTACGGCCATGCCGGCCAGTATACCATCCTGCTTGATCTTCAACACGGCTTTGCCTCTTTTCTGCGGGGGTATACAACTGAGGGTGGAATGATCCCCATCGCCCACATCTTCCAGCAAAGCTTCTTTTATGAGGTGCTCCAATTGTTCGTTGAACGGTTTCATGTTGTAAATGTAGGGGCTGCTACAGAAAAATCCCGCTCCGGGTTTCGAAGCGGGATCCTTTTACTGTTTTCCTATTGGTTATCAGCTGATCCGCAATGTGATGATCTGCCTTTTACCATCCTTCACTTTGAGCATGATGGTGATATTGTGGCCTTTGGCATTGTTCAGCAGTTTACCAGCCAGGTACATGGTGGTGCCGATCTCACGTTCGGAGGTCTTTTCGAAGCCTTTGATCCCATTTTCAGCAAAAAAGGCCTTCAAGGTAAGGGTGGCCTGGTTACGGCCTATGTTTTTTACCTCGTCTTTATCAAGGAGTTTGATATCAACATAATCATCAAAATAATTGCCCACCTGGCCTGCATCGGCCGATTTGAACGCGTTCACAATGGCATCTACATCGCCCTGGGCGGTAAAGGACATCAATCCCAATACCAGACCGGTCAATAAGAGTAACTTTTTCATAATACACGATTTGTTACACCCCACTGGTTGCCAAAAACATGCCAAACTCAGGAATCCAGGGTATTAGGATAAAGTTAACATCTATTCATCAATTGTAAATGCAGTAATTTTATGCCATGAGCAAGAAAGTCATTTTAGTTATTATGGACGGCTGGGGCCTTGGAAAGGTGAAATCAGCCGATGCCATCCAGAACGCGAATGTTCCGTTCGTAAGTTCTTTGTATGGGAAATACCCCAATACCACCCTGGTCACCTGTGGCGAAGAAGTGGGTTTACCTGATGGGCAGATGGGCAACAGTGAAGTAGGGCACCTGAACCTGGGTGCGGGCCGTATCGTTTACCAGGAATTACAACGCATCAATGTAGCCATCCGCACAGGCGAATTCGCAGAGAACAGCCAGCTGCTGGGCTCGATCCGTTTTGCCAAAGAGAACGGCAAACCCTTGCACCTGCTGGGACTGGTGAGCGACGGCGGTGTACACTCGCACCTGAACCATATCAAAGCCATCTGCGATGTCTGCAAAAAAGAAGGGCTTCAGGAAGTATATATTCACGCATTCACCGATGGCAGGGACACCGATCCCAAAAGCGGACTGGGTTTCCTGACCGAATTGCAGCAACACCTGAACAACTCGGTGGGCAAGATCGCATCGGTAAGTGGCCGGTACTATGCCATGGACCGCGACAAACGATGGGAGCGCGTAAAACTGGCCTATGACTGCCTGGTAAAAGGTGAAGGGCCCAAGGCAACCGATGCGCTGGCAGCCGTTGAACAATCCTATGCAGCCGATATCACGGACGAGTTCATCAAACCTACCGTTATTGTTGATGAAGCACAGCAGCCGCTGGCAACCATCAAGGATGGGGATGCCGTTATCTGTTTCAATTTCCGTACCGACCGATGCCGCGAGATCACAGAAGTGCTCACGCAAAGCGATAACCCGGAATTTGGCATGGAGAAGCTGATCCTGCACTACACCACCATGACGATGTACGACCAGAAGTTCCGGAACGTACATGTGATCTTTGAGAACGACAACCTTACCAATACCCTGGGCGAAGTGCTGGCTGCCCATGGCAAAAAACAGATCCGTATTGCCGAAACGGAAAAATACCCGCACGTGACCTTCTTTTTCAGTGGCGGCCGGGAAGAACCTTTCGCAGGGGAAAGCCGTATCATGGTGCCTTCACCCAAAGTAGCCACTTACGATCTGCAGCCGGAGATGAGTGCCGTAGAGATCACGGATAAGCTGGTTCCGGAAATTGAGAAGGAATCGGCCGACTTTATCTGTCTCAACTATGCCAACACGGATATGGTGGGACATACCGGCGTTTTCAGTGCCGCCGTCATTGCAGCTGAGACCGTAGATGCCTGTGTGAACAGGGTGGTAAGCGCTGGCCTGGAACATGGCTACACCATCTTCCTGACAGCCGATCACGGCAATGCCGATTACCTGGTGAACGAAGATGGCAGTCCGAATACCGCACATACCCTGAACCCGGTTCCCTTCTTCATCATCGATAAAGAATGGAAAGGACAGGTGAAAACCGGTAAGCTGGGCGACCTGGCTCCCACCATTTTAACCGTCATGGGATTACCCGTTCCGAAGGAAATGACGGGAAATATCTTAATTTAAATGCCTAAACCTGCTTATATGAAAATTCTAAAAAAGGTTCTGATCGTATTACTGGTGCTTTTTGTGGCGGCTCAGGCGTTTCGCCCGGCCAAAAACAATTCGAACGACACCAGCAAGGATATCTCCAAAAGTTATGTGGTTCCGGAGAATGTGAAAGCCATTCTTGCCAAAGCCTGTAATGACTGTCACAGCAACAACACAAAGTATCCCTGGTATGCAGAGATACAACCTGTGGCCTGGTGGTTGAACGACCATATCAAGGACGGTAAGAAACACCTCAACTTCAATGAATTTGATGGTTACCGCATTGCACGCCAGTACAAAAAACTGGAAGAATGTATGGATGAAGTAAAAGATGGGGAAATGCCAATGTCTTCTTATACCATCATTCACAAAGAGGCCAAGCTGACCGACGATGAGAAGCAGGCGCTTTTTACCTGGTGTGAAATTGTAAGGGACAGTATCAAAGCAAGATACCCGGCCGACAGCCTGGTTCTGCCCAAAAGAAAATAGATTTTATCAACTGTAGCTGAAGTCTGGCATTGGGAATACGGAGTTGCAAAAAAACTTCGGGCCCCTGATGCCAGACTTCTAACTTTACACCCATGCAGATCAAATCAGCCAAATACCTTATCTCATCGGCCCTGGTAAGCCAATGCCCCAAACCCGACAAACCGGAATACGCGTTCATCGGGAGAAGTAATGTGGGTAAATCATCGCTGATCAACATGGTCACCGGCCAGAAAAGCCTGGCCAAAACATCGGCCACACCCGGTAAGACCCAACTGATCAACCATTTTGAAGTGGAGAGCAGTTCGGGAGATAAGGGGCCGAAATCCAGGTGGTTCCTGGTAGACCTGCCGGGTTATGGATACGCCAAGAGATCACAGACCGAACGAAAAAAATGGGAGGAGATGATCAATGGTTACCTGCGCAAAAGAGAGAACCTGGTGCAGGTATTCGTGCTGATCGACAGCAGGCATGCCCCCCAAAAGATCGACCTGGAATTTGTGAACCAGCTGGATCACTGGAAAGTGGACTTCAGCCTGGTATTCACCAAATCTGACAAGGAAAAACCCGGTGTTGTGGCAAGAAATGTGCAGGCTTTCTTAGATAAATTGAGAGAGACCTGGCAGTTCCTTCCCCGCCATTTCGTAACCAGTTCAGAGAAAAAACAGGGTCGCGATGAGATCCTCCGGTTCATTGATGACTGTAACCGGGAAATACTGGAGAATACCAGGACCGTATAAGGGAGACGATGCCACTTTCATAGTCAGACGGCTACAAATCAACCTTACCAAACAGCAACGGTCTAATTCACGGCCTTATCGGCACAGCAACTGCTGGCAAATGCTTCCGGCTTGGCCTTGAACGCAAAACCCATACCCAGGATATACCCCATGGCTTCCCGCAGGGCATCGTTGCTTTTGAACTGCGGGTTGGTGTTGATATCGGCATGCACTTCCATATCCACCTGGTGTTCTATGAAAAGATTACAAAGTTCGTAGGCGATCTCGATGCTCTTGGCCACTTCTACCAGCATACGTTCCTTGATGTGGTACTTCTGTTTTGTCTTCTCATTGTGGATGTACATGAACCCGCCATTGTGTTCCCTGAGGAATACGATGACGGTGGCGAACTCTGTGTCTTCGCCCTTTACCTGGCTGTCGGTACCAATACAGACTTTCAGTTTGGTTCCCATGGCACGCTCCCGTTCAATGGCTTCTCTTACCGCATCTTTGATAGGAAGCTGAATGTGCTCTCCGTTGAATTTTCTCCAATGCATATATATGAGGTTTACGTAATTTACTGATTTATGGGCGTCCTATCCCGGTTTACAGATGATGTTATTATTAACAGGCGTGGAAAACGGGGAGGAAAGGACAGTTTGAGGTCTGTGGTCTGTGGTTATTTTCACCAGCAACACCACAAACGACAAACCACAGACCACTAACCCTCTTACACAGTATATTTGTTGCATGAAAGTGGCAGGATTTACCTTCATCAAGAATGCGGTACAGTTTGATTACCCGGTGGTTGAGTCGATCCTTTCGGTATTGCCACTGTGTGATGAGATGGTAGTGGCCGTGGGCGATTCCTCGGATGCCACAAGGGAACTGATCCGTTCGATCCCTTCCGACAAGATCCGGATCATCGATACCGTATGGGATCCTACCCTTCGGGAAGGCGGAGCCGTACTGGCCGATGAGACCAATAAGGCTTTCCGTGCCATTAACGGGCATCCGGACTGGTGTTTCTATATCCAGGGCGATGAAGTGCTGCACGAGCAGTACCTCGAAACCGTCCGGCAGGCCATGTTACAATGGAAGGATCATCCGGAAGTGGACGGACTGCTGTTCAGGTACAAACATTTTTACGGATCCTTCGACTATGTGGCCAGTTCCTCTGACTGGTACCGGAACGAGATCCGAATCATCCGGCATAATCCCTATATCTATTCGTACCGGGATGCGCAGGGTTTCCGGAAAGACAATGACCAGAAGCTAAAGGTAAAAGCCATGGATGCGTTCATCTATCACTATGGATGGGTAAGGCCCCCACAGACCATGATGGATAAGAAACGCAACTTTGGTAATTACTGGGGCGGTGACCGGGTAGATGAGACCTTCCTGAAGACCTATTCCGGCGAATTCGATTACTCACAGATAGATGCACTGGAAAGATTCACCGGTACGCACCCACAGGTGATGAAAGAAAGAATTGACAGGATGAACTGGCAGTTCACCTACGATCTCTCCTACAACAACCTGAGCCTGAAAGACCATTTCAAGAACTTCATGGAAAAGTGGACAGGCATCCGGCCTTTTGATTACAAAAATTATATTCTACTCAGGTAATACCTATACACCATGACTACACCCTGCCTGCTTTGTGGGAACACAGAAAACAACCAGTTGTTCAAAGTAAAAGAACTGCAACTGGGTCTGGATGAATACTTCAACTACCAGTTATGCGGCCATTGCGGCAGCATGCAGTTGCAGGATGTGCCTGCCGACCTTGGCAAATATTACCCGAACGAAGATTATTATTCCTTCAAGCTTGATCTGAACATCCGGAAAAAAGCCGACACGCTCCGGAAGATCAAAGCCGACTATTTATTGTTCGGAAAGAACAAAGTGCTGGGCAGCCTGCTTTCGATCGGCTACAAATTGCCCGAACAGTTCCAGTGGATGAAAGACCTGGGAGCTCAATACGATGACTCTATTCTCGATATCGGCACAGGGAATGGCAGTCTGCTGGCGCGTTTGTTCCAGATAGGTTTCACCAACCTTACCGGCATCGATCCTTTTATCAATGAAAGCCATGACTATGGTTCTATCCGTATCCTGAAAAAGAATATTTACGAGGTTACTGACCAATATGATATCGTAATGATGCATCATTCGCTGGAACACATGTTCGAACCCCAGAAAGTGATGGCACAGGCGATGAAGATCACCAAACCCGGTGGCGCGGTGATGGTCCGTATCCCCATCATGGGCAATTATGGATGGCAGACCTACGGCGTGTACTGGTGCGGCATTGATGCCCCCCGGCATATCTTTATCCCATCGGCCCGACAGATGCGGCAACTGGCAGAAGAGGCCGGTTTCATCATAGAAAAATTCTATTACGACAGCAGCGACTACCTGATCTGGAGCAGTGAACAATACAAAGTGGGTATGCCATTACATGATCCCAAAAGCCATATGTTCAATAAAGATGGCAGTAGTATGTTCTCAAGGGAAGACATCAAGCGATTCCGCGCCATCATGAAGACCCAGAATGAAAAAGGGAACGGAGATACGGCAGTGATCTGCCTGCGGAAACCCGCGGTATAAGTTAACCGTAGCCGGTATTTTAATGGATCTTCATTTGCGCTCTCCCCTGCTCAATTTCCTGATCTCGATCAGGCGGCTGAGGGAAGATTTGCGGGTGAAAGAAAATAATTCTTCTTGGTACTGCAGCAAAAAGGCAAACAACTTCCAGACAAACCTGCCTTTGGCCTTCAGTAAATACAACTCGTATAACCTGGCGTAAAATGAGCTTCGGTTACCATGTTCAGAATCCCTGATCAGTCCGATCCAGTTCAGTTTTTCTTCAAAGTCGCGGTATCGTTGCTCATGCTTACGGGTAACAGCTTTCTGTGCAAGGGTCGTCGTCACCGTTTTGGCATGCTGGCGATATAAGGTCAGCGGTTCATCCAGGTAATGGATACCGGTATAAATGGTTGCACGCATCGCGAACCAGATATCATGAGGCACCCCGGCTGGTATGGGCAACACATGTGGCATCAGGTCACGGTTCACCAGCATGGCATGGCCCCAGACAACATTGCTGAAAACAAAACCCCGTGTATCAGCTCCGCTGTACATGTTGCGTAACTGTGAAAGATTCTTCTGTAAACTCAACCCCTCCTCATTCACGAGGATGCTGTCGCTGTATATCAGCCAGTGATCTCCGATGGCCCTGTATAATTTTTCGATCTTCTCCGGCAACCAGATATCGTCCTGGTCGCAGAAAGCGATATAAGCTCCCGTTGCCTGCCTCGCAGCAAAATCGAAATTGGCCACTGCGCCCAGGTTCTGCTGCTGATAGGTGATGCGAAAACGCGGGTCTGTTTCATATGCCGCCAGGATCTCCCTTGTGCCGTCTGCAGAACAGTCGTCCGATACAATGATCTCCAAATGGGGCCAGGTCTGTTGCAGCAAAGAATCTATCTGCGCCTGTAAAAAACGTTCACCGTTATAGGTGCAAAGTACGATGGAGATAAGGGGTTCTATAACAACATCTGTTTATACACGTCAATATATTCTTCCGCGCAACGGTCCCAGCTGAAGCGTGCCGCCTGCTGTTTGATCTTTTCGATGGGCTGATGGGTGGCATAATGCTGCATTCCTTCCGCAAATACGGCGCGCATATGCTCCGGATCGAACTGGCGGAAATAATAGGCCGCATCGCCCCCTACTTCGGGCAGACTGGTTTTATCAGAACTGAATACGGGTTTGCCATGGTACATGGCTTCAATGATCGGCAACCCGAAACCTTCTGCGTAAGAAGGGAACAGGAAAGCTTCGCAATTTTTATAGTACCAGTATTTTTCTTCTTCCGTTGCCGGACCGATCAGTTTCACCCTGTCTTCCACACCGAATTTTCTGGCAGCTTCCACCACTTCCTTACCATAGTCGAATTCATTGAGTCCTGCGATGACCAGTTCGTAATCATTACCCACGAGCAATGGAGGCAACACATGAAAATTCTTACGGGGCTGCACCAGGCCAATGGTGAACAGGAAGGGTTTGGATGGTCTGTATTTGGGTGAATCGAACCCCGGAAAGGTAGATACGGTGCATCCCAGGTGAATGGCTTTGGCAGGTTTGTTACCCAGGTTCAGGTGCTTGCGGGCCTCATCAATGGCAAACTGCGAAATGCCGGTGATATAATCCGCCCTGTCGATCCTTTCCTGTGTCTGCTGCAGTAACCGTTTGTTGCGTTTCACATTACCCGCATCTTCGATCAGGTAACTGAAATCGTATAAAGTGTACAGCACTTTGGTCTTATTATTGAAGGGCCGGTACCAGGAAAGCTGGGTGGTCACATGCCAGAGATCATATTTGCGGGTGCCGAAGCGGTAATATTTATCAATGGAACGATGTTCGGTATAACGGGCATCAGCGCCAAAAATGCCGAAGTCCTTTTTGGGAACATAATACACCAGCTCCATATCCGTCAGCGGGATACGCGACAGCGCCTTACCCAGGTTGATGCACACGCTGTACAAACCATTGAACGGGTTATACTTCAAACGGTGCATATCTACCAGGACCTGTTTCATGAAACGTCAGTTTGCTGGCAAAAATAAGCTTCCGGTCACGGAAATCGTACGCTTATCCGGTGTAGAATGGAAACTTTGTCAGTTTTCGGAAAAATGTACGGAAATTGACAGGTATTCACATCCCAAAACAACCACTACATGAAGATACTCTTACACTACCTGCGCCCCTATAAATGGCTGATCGGCCTGGCATTACTGCTGGCAGCGATCAACCAGTCCTTTTCGATGCTGGATCCCTATTTTTTCGGAAAACTGATCGACCGGTATGCGACCCACCCTTTTCAAACCGGTTATTTTGATACAAAAAAACAGTTCATCGTGACCGGCACGCGTAGCGAATCAGAATTCCTGCTGGGTGTCATGGGTTTTCTGGGCATCTTGATCAGTGTGGCCATGGTATCCAGGATCGCCAAAGCATTTCAGGATTATTTCAGCAATGTGATCGTTCAGAAATTCGGCGCCAAGATCTTCACGGATGGACTCAAGCATTCCATGCAGTTACCTTACCAGGAATTCGAGGACCAGCGCAGTGGTGAGACCTTATCGATCCTGACCAAAGTGAGAACGGATACGGAGAAATTCATCATTTCCTTCATCAACGTACTGTTCAGTATCATTGTAGGTATCGTTTTCATTTCCATCTATTCTTTCCGTCTGCATTGGTCCATCATGCCCATTTATGTGGTGGGCATCATCTTCTTATCGTTACTGACCAGTTTTCTCAGCAAAAAGATCAAACTGATCCAGAAAACGATCGTGAAGGAGACCACGATGCTGGCCGGCAGTACCACGGAAAGCCTGCGGAACATAGAACTGGTGAAAAGCCTGGGCCTGACCGACCAGGAGATCAACCGCCTGAACAAGAACACCTATAAAATATTAGGGCTCGAATTACGCAAGGTGAAAAGTATCCGTACCCTGAGTTTCATACAGGGAACTTTTGTGAATTTTCTGCGGCAGGTGATCATGTTCACCTTGTTGTGGCTGGTGTTCCGCGGAGAATTGACTGCGGGTGAAGTGATGACACTCACATTTTATTCCTTCTTCATTTTCGGGCCTTTGCAGGAGATCGGGAACATCATCCTTTCTTATCGCGAAGCGGAAGCATCACTCAACAATTTCCATAACCTGATGCAGAAGCCATCCGAACCAAGACCTGTATATCCTGAGCACCTGGGCAATATCCGGCACCTCAGTTTCAAAAACATCTCTTTCAAACACCAGACCGCACAATACAAGGCGCTGGACGATATCAGTTTTGATGTGTCCCTTGGACAAAGTATTGCCTTTGTAGGCCCAAGCGGCGCAGGCAAGAGCACTTTGATGAAATTGCTGGTAGGACTGTATCATACCCAGGAAGGAAGTATCTTATACAACGGCATCGACAGTAAGAAGATCCTGTTCGATGAACTGCGCAACCAGATCGGTTTTGTGACACAGGACACCCAATTATTTGCCGGAACCATCCGCGAGAACCTCACATTTGTTTATCCCGAAGCCACTGAAGCTGATGTACTGGAAGCACTGCATAAAGCCAGCTGTGATAACCTGCTGGCCAGGGCCGAGAATGGGCTTGATACGGTGATCGGCGAAGGTGGCCTGAAACTGAGCGGCGGTGAGAAACAGCGTTTGTCCATCGCCCGCGCCCTGCTGCGCCACCCGCACCTGCTGATCTTTGACGAAGCCACCTCTGCATTGGACAGCATCACCGAAGAGGAGATCACCAATACCATCCGCACCATTTCGCAGGAGAAAGAACAGATCACCGTCATGATCGCTCACAGGCTGAGCACCATCATGCATGCCGACAGGATCTATGTGCTGGAAAAAGGCCAGATCGTAGAAACCGGCACGCACCAGGAACTGCTTGCTGAGAAAGGATTGTATTATGCGATGTGGAGACAGCAGATCGGGGAAAGAAAGATAATGGCGGCGGGATAGTTAAAGGGGTTAAAAGGGTTAAAGGGGTTAAAAGGGTTAAAGAGGTTAAAGGGGTTAAAAGGGTTAAAGAGGTTAAAAGGGTTAAAGAGGGTTAAAGAGGTTAAAAGGGTTAAAATAGTTGAATGGAGGTAAAGTATGCTTGGCATAATTAAACCCCCCTTTAACTATTTTAACCCTTTTAACTATTTTAACAACCCTACTCCTTATCAAACTTCTTCTTCAGATACTCGATCACCGAAGGATCTTCCAGCCCTTCCATATCACTCAGTTCCAGTTCCAGCGCCCTTGTACTGAGTTGTATCTCCAATAATGACAAAGCCAGCGAAGCTGAGAAACTGATCAGGCTGAAGGCAAATGTGAGGTGTGCATACGACATTGCCTCAATGTAAATGAGGTACATGCAGAAAATGCAACTCAGGAAAGTGATCACACCGAGCGCCTGCATGTTCTTGATCAATTTCAACCGGTAACGCATGTTCCTGATCTGGCCATGAATGATATGGCTCTGTTCATGGTTCTGGTATTTCTCATGCAGGCTTCTTACCCGGTTTGACAAAGCCAGGAACCGGTTGGTATAGGCCAGCATGATCAGGCTGATGGCCGGAAATAACAGGGCAGGTGTATTGATAGAAATGTCCATGCTGCCAAAATACAAAATATTCAACTCCGGCTGGGGATCCGTTTACCTGACACTTACTAAGACATTGTATTACAGTTCATTTAAAAATTATTTTATGGTAATCAAAACATATTTTTAGATTTGTCTAAATTTAAATTCCGGTATGAAAGACCTCAGGTGGACAGGATGGGTATGTGCGGCCCTTATGCTCTTTATACATGTGCAGCGGGGCCAGGCGCAGGATCTGATACCCAAGGCCTGGAACAACCGTGACACCCTATCGCTAGACCAGGTAGTGGTCACAGCTGTAACCGGGGCCACGCGCATACGCAAGACCCCTGTCTCCATTGCCATCGTATCGCAAAAAGAAATGAACAGGAGCACCAGCACCAATGTGATCGATGCATTACTGAGATCGGTTCCGGGTATTACGGCCATTACCACCGGACCCAATATCAGCAAGCCATTTATCCGTGGATTGGGGTATAACCGTGTGCTCACCTTGTACGACGGGCTGCGACAGGAAGGTCAGCAATGGGGTGACGAACATGGGATCGAGATCGACCCCTATGGTATCAGTCGTGCAGAAATTGTGAAAGGTCCTGCCTCCTTGCTATATGGTTCCGATGCCATTGCCGGGGTAGTGAACCTCATTCCCGGTGTACCTGTGAACACAGACGGCTTACTCAAAGGTGATGCAGCAACAGAATACCACAGCAACAACGGTATGATCGGCGCCACTACCGGACTATACTACAAAAAAGAGCATTTTTCCTGGAGCATCCGCGGCTCAATGAAAGCGGCCATGGATTACCGCAACCCGGTGGACCAGCGTGTATACAATACGGGCTATCAGGAAAAGAACCTCTCGCTATTACTGGGATGGGAGAACAGCAAGACCAAAAACCATCTTCAATTCAACCTGTACGATAATCTGCAGGAGATCCCCGATGGCAGCCGTGATTCAGCAAGCCGGGCTTTTACCCAACAGGTAGCGGAAGCCGATCAAGATGATATCAAACAAAGACCGATGGTTCCTCCGGCAGAATTATCCACCTATCGTTTAGCGGCGCTGCACCAGCATATCCAGCATTACCGCGTATACCACAAAGGCCGCTATGAACTGGGAAAAGGGGAACTGAACCTGCTAACAGGATTCCAGCAGAATATCCGGAGAGAATACAATCACCCCACCGCTTTGCAGCAGGCTGGCTTGTATGTGGCGTTGAACACACTGAACTATGAAGCACGTTACCGCTTTCCCAAATGGGTCGGGCCGGATATCCATATCGGAGTAAACGGCATGTACCAAAACAACCGCAACAGACAAGCTACTGATTTCCCGATACCGGATTATCACCTATTCGACATTGGCAGTTTCCTGATCCTGACCAAGGATTTTCATAAAACGCTGATCACGGGAGGTATCCGCTTTGATAACCGCAGCATCCGCTGGGAAGATCTGTATACCAGAAAAAACAACAGCAGCGGGTTCATGGAACAGGTATTGTTTCCGGATACAGCCCATGCCACCCGTAATTTCGCGGCTTACCGCCACCAGTTCAACGGTATATCCGGCAGTATAGGCATCGTACACAATTTCTCGCCATCGCTGACACTGAAAACCAATTTTGCCAGGGGTTACCGGAGTCCTTCCATACCTGAGATCGGTTCCGACGGTCTTGATCCCGGCGCACATATCTATTATATCGGCAACCGCAGTTTCAAACCGGAATACAACTGGCAGGCGGATATTGGTTTGTTCCTGACCCATGCCGACTGGGACGCCAACCTGGAATTCTTTCATAATCGCATCAGCAACTATATCTTTTTCCAGAAACTGTTTGATGCAAATGGGCAATCCCTGGAGCTGGTTCCGGGTAATTCCACCTATCAATACAAACAGGGAAACGCCGTGTTGTACGGAGCAGAAGCCAATATCAACCTGCACCCGAAAAAAATGGGCTGGTTCGTGTTGCAGCATAACCTGTCGACCATTACCGGTATCAACAATGATCCGGAGAGCAGGAAATTGTTTGGTGACAATGCAAAATACCTGCCCTTACTACCTCCATTCCGGACAATGACACGTATGCGTTTTCAGCTGCCTGATCTCAGTACCCGGTTAACGGATATGTACCTGCAGACAGAGATAGAGACCCATGCCCGGCAAAACCGTTTTTATGCGGTAGACAATACCGAAACGGCCACACCGGCTTATACGCTGGTCAACCTGGGTGCTGGCATCAGCTGGCAGAACAGGAAGGGAAAAGACCAATGGCAGTTGTGCATCAATGCCAACAACCTGTTCAACACGGCTTACCAGTCGCACCAGAACCGGTTGAAGTATTTTGAATACTTCCAGTCATCACCCAATGGCCGTTCCGGTATGTATAATATGGGCAGGAATATCGCGGTGAAGCTGCTTTTCAGTTGGTAGAACCCTTATCCTGCTTTAAATTCCAGCGGCACGTTTATTTTGATACTGAGGTTCCTTCCCATATTGAACACGCCCATCCGACCTGTGACCACATTCACGTCGGTATATTTTAACCGGCTAAGGTGGTTCTGGTACGCAACATCGAATATATTGTTCAGCGAGAGGTTGACAGAAAATAAGGTCTTGCCTTTGCGCACGAATTCAGTTCCTGTACCCACATTGAACAAAGTGTACCCTTTAGTAACGGTCTCTGTGTTGTAGGCAGAGAATATGCGGTTCTGTGTACTTACCTGGTCCATTTCCAGTTTGCAGTAAAAGTTCCGGAGCGACTTACCGTTCTTAGCAAGGTCGGCCCTTAATTCACTTTGCAAACGGGGTGCAGGAATAAAGGGTAAACGATTGGTGCCTTCCAGTTTTTGGCTGAAATGCCCTGCCACCATAGAGAAACTGTTTTCAAAATGTAACCAGTCGAGCGGGTGTGGGTGCAGATCGAACTTGACCTCAAAACCTACCAGGGTAGCAGCCGCCTGCCTGAAGCTAAAAGCCGTGAGGTCTTCCCCATTCACGGTAACCAGTGAGTCGCCGCCACCTGCTGCTTCCAGCTTGCTGTAGAAAATATAATTCTGGATATGGTTATAGAAACCATTCAGCGTAAAATTGAAATGCTGCGTATTCACTTCTATGCCCGCATCGGCCTGCAGGGAAGTTTCTGTTTTCAGGTTCTTGTCACCATACTCATAACGGTTGGTCCCTTCGTGCGCACCATTGCTGGCCAGTTCACTGACACTGGGAGCCCGGTAACCACGTGCAACGTTGAACCGGAGCGTAACCGCATCGTTCACATTATATCCTAGTCCAACACTTCCGCTGATATTACCGAAAGACTGATCGAATACCGCAAACCTGAGTGTACCGTTTTCCACGTAACTTTTACCGTTGACTTTCCGCATATCCCCGCGTAAACCACCACTGAGGGTAAGGTTATTATGAAAGGTTTTTTTAGTGTAGACGAATGCACCCAGATCAAACTGGTTGTATTCGGGTATCAACACTTCTTCCGCGCGGTTACGGTTCTGTTGGTACATACCGGTTGCACCGACGGAGGTCTTCCAGCCATTCTTTTCAGAGAAATTATACTGCAGGCTGTAATTAAGGGTCTGCAGATCAAAAAAGAGCCCTGGTGTTTGATAGGCGTCGGGATCACCGAACTCATAACGTTTATTTCGCTGGTAGCCGATATTGACGGCGAGCCTGTCTTTACCCACCGCAAAACTGTTATCCAGTGCCACTTTAAAATGATTGATGCGCTGGTAAGGCGTAAACAGGTCGCGGCTGTTCAGTTCCTCGTTGTTGGCCATACGGGCATGCACGGTTTCGGGATAGATCAGGAATTTACCGGTAACCGTATCCCTTGCCCCTTCTACCATGCCCAGTTTCTGGTTAAAGCTGGTGACCACCAGGTGGCTATAACCCCAGGCTTTGTTGATACCCACATAACCGCCAAAATTCTTTTCAGAGAACCGGCTGTTGAATACTTTTCCATCATACGCATTGCTGTAATCTGCGGCCGATTTGGAAGTACCGTATACGTTCCAGTTAAAACCATTCTTCAGGTGACCGGCCAGGTTGGCACTTGCTCCCCATAACCCATTGTTATCGGTATGTGTGGCCAGGATATTTCCTTTGATGGTGCCCTGCTCTACTGGCGCGTTGGTGATCAGGTGCACCACACCGGCCATGGCATCACTTCCATAGAAGAGCGAAGCCGGGCCTTTCAGCACTTCCACTTTCTGGATACTGTATTCATCGATCTCAATGCCATGTTCATCACCCCACTGCTGCCCCTCCTGCCTTACACCGTCGTGAACGGTCACCACGCGGTTATAGCCCAATCCCCGGATAACGGGTTTGGTCACTGCCGGGCCCGATGACAGACCTGACATGCCGGGAACGACCTTGCTCAGTGCATCTATCACGTTGGTGGCACTGGTCTGCAGCAATTCACTTTTTTTAACGATCGATACCGGTTGTGCCGATTGGCGCACTTTGGTGGCAGAAGCCACACCTGTTACCGTAACCGCCTCGTTCTCGATATAGGTTATTTTCAAAGCAAAATTCCGGGTCGGGTTACCGCTGATATCGACCACTTCCAGCTGCGATGTATAACCGATAAAAGAAACTTCCACCAGGTATTTCCCATCAGGAACAGAGGGTGTTCTATAGGATCCGTCGCTGGCGGTCAGCGTTCCGGTTTTGGCTTCATGCAGGTAAATGACCGCTCCCACAAGCGGTTTGCCTGTTTTGGCATCGGTGACCTTACCGCTGAGTATACTATTGGCAACATCTGCCAGAGGGTTGGCCGTTGCCTGTACTGAAACAGATAAGATAGACAAGAGAAAAATGGAAACAGTTTTTATCGCCGCTAATGATTTCATACAATAAGAAATAAGGATTCAGGATGATCGTACATCGGAATAGGTTTCAAAAAAGGAGCAGGAACAATGACCTGCCCATGCAGGTAACGATCAACAGGCGGGGGGACCGCGTAAGGAATGGCCCAATACGGCCGACGAAAAAACATCCGCAGCATACGCATCAGCGAATACAGGATACACCGGAACGGGAGGCGTTACTACCAATGGCGAGACCTCTGCCACAAAGGGTGACTCGATGATCAGGTTATCGCACTGGCAATTAAAAGAAGCTTTGCTGAGCTGGGTAGAAAAAGGATCCGGCAAAGCACATTTGGTTCTGCCATCTTTGTGCGTAGCCACCAGGTTGTGCAAAGTGATCTTTGGCGTAATACCATACGCAAACAGCACCAGGAAAATGGCTGCCAATATCCGCTGTATGGTGATCGCTTTTGCCAGGATTAATTTTGTTACGTTGTTGCAAATGTAGGGGCTTTTGGTTCTCCACCTAATTCTCCTGGCAATTTTGAGATTTTTTTACAAGTCTACCGCACTTTGAGCATGGCCCGTACCTGCTGGGTGGCCAGGTTCTGGAGCCTGGCATAATATACGCCGGTGGGCAACATCTCCCCATTAAAGGTGACAGTATACGTGCCCGCGGCATATTCCTTATCCACCAGGTTGGCCACTACCCTGCCCGTGGTATCGATGATCTGGATCAGGGTATGTCCGCCCGCCGTAGTGAATGTAATGATGGTAGAAGTAACAAAAGGGTTGGGATAATTGCTGATCAGCATATCGCCTGAAAGGTTCACTGCTTTTTTGCAGGCGCCTGCATTCACCAGTGGCAGTACCTGGTAATTCTTGAGCATGATCTGCTGCAGGTCGTCATCATTCACACATAACCAGTTGGCAAGTATGGTGGCATACACACTCCTGAAATCGTACTGGAATGGAAGGTTCGCACTTACCGTAGCGTTGGCGGGTATGGCTGGCGCATCGCCCAACACACCGCCCAGCACATTTTTACCGAACACGAACAAGGGGGCAGCCGACCCATGATCGGTTCCATCACTGCCATTGCTTTTGATACGGCGGCCGAATTCAGAGAAGGTCATGCCCACTACCCTGTCATCCACACCCAGGAACTTCAGGTCATCCTGGAATGCTTTGATGGCATCGCTCACATTCATCAGCAGATTGGCATGATAACCCTTGGTAGTATCCGCACTGTCCACCTGCGCCGAATGCGTATCAAAACCGCCGTAGTTGACCATGTAGATCCTTGTCTTCAAACCACCCTTGATCAGTCTTGCCACGATCTTCAGCTGGTCGCCCAGTGAATTCCTGACAGGATAACTTACCTGCTGCACCGTATTGGTAGCGGCCGCTTTGATCACCGTAGCATATTGCTGTGTCTGTTGCGCTATCTGCCGGATAAAAGTGAGTTCCTTACCCGCAGGTGTATTGGGCGCCGGATCCTGTATGCCATTGACGAGGTTATAGAAATTGCTGGTATTGCTGATGCTCATGCCCATACTCACTGCCGGCCCCTGCAGGGTAAGCGAAGTGGCAGACCCTATCTGTATGGCCAGCGGATCGGTCATGGTGGCATTGGGATACCCGTTGGGGAAATTCGGGTACTCATAATTCAGGTAACGGCCGGCCCAGCCCGTATTCACGAGCTCATTGCTGTCGCTGCCACTCATCCAGATATCCGTTGCCCGGAAATGGGAGAAACTGGGTTGCGGATAACCGACAGACTGCACCACTTTCAGGTACCCTTTATCATACATGGCTTTTAAGCCTGTCATGGCGGGATGCAGGCCCGCCTTCCCATTCAGTGCCAGCAGGCTGTTCTCTGGCAGGTAAATATTCTGCCTGGCATTGGCATAATTACTGAAGTTCTCGATCGGTACCACCATGTTCAACCCATCATTGCCGCCGTTGAGCTGGATGATCACAAACACATGATCGGTCTCCGTCACCGGCAGCATCAATGATTGCATGATATCCGAATCGGCGCTGAAAGCCCTGAACGAGAAACCACTCACCAAAGAAGGGAGCAAAACACCGGCAGGTATGGATTTGCGAAGGAAATCTCTTCTTTTCATCCTTTCTGGTTTAAGCCAATTGGTATTCGGCCAGGTTCATGAAATATTTTAACAGGTCGCGCAGTCGGTTTTTGATCGTAGTCGTATTCGATGTATTGCCCGGATTGCTGATATATACATTCCAGGCATCCGTCCAGTAATGGTCCGACGACTGTCCACCCAACAGGATATCTGTCTTCAACTGTGCTTTGGAAACGGCAGAAAGATCGATCCGGAACAAAAGCTTCAGGATATCATCGATCAGTTGATTCGGGTCACCTGGCCGGGACAATGTTTTGGCGAATTCAGCCGCATCGATCCATAATTTTTTCCCATTGAAAGTGTACCCGTTCTGTATCATCGTATCTGTGAACTGGTTCCGTTTGGGCAGGGTATCGCTGGTGATCCAGATCTCATAGAACTGCGGTTCCTGGTAATACGCTTTCCAACCGCTTACATCCGGCGGATCGCCAATACTCTGCTGCATGGTATTGCCCCAGTTCACGAGGTAACTGTAAAACCCGGAATTGGTGATATAATCACTGGCTGGCTGAAACTTCACTTCCAGTTCCCGGCAGGTGCCCACGACCAGGTCTACCGGGCTTTTGATCTGGCAACCCTTGGCCAGTACGTCAAAAAAATGTTCGCTCTTCAGCAATACATTCAGTACCGGTTTTATCTCGTAATGGTTGGTCCGTAAGATATCGGCCAAAGGGGTAATGATATTGGCTTCTACGGTACTGTCTATATCATAGTACACGAACCAACGGTATAATTTTCGGCAGAGGTACCTGGCCACTTCTTCCGTAGCGAAGATCATATCCAGCAAAGCATCCAATTCTTCATCACCCGCGGTGGCCGTATTCCTGCCTTTGATGACCGTATTCCCGTAAAAGGCAGAGAAGGTCTTGTCACCGGTATGATGCCGCTTCAGGTCGAAGGAAGAGGAGATGCTTGCCGCGTCGTTTTTCCAGCCAGTCAGCACCTGTGCCGCCGCCCTTACATCTTCCTCGGTATATAAGGAACCAGGGCCTTTACCGCAACAGAACAGCTCCTGCAGTTCACGGCCATAGTTCTCATCAGGCGCCGTTTTGGTATTCCGTTCCCCATTCAGGTAAACCAGCATGGCTGGATCGATGGTGACCGCCCTGGTCAATGCCTTGAAATTGCCCAGTGCGTAGGTACGCAGCAGCAAGTGGTGTTTATATACATACTGGGCATTGCCAATGGTGCCGGTTTCGGTAGCAAAATGATTGTGCCAGAAAAGGGTCATCTTCTCACGGATGCTTCTGTCCTGGTTGATCATGACCCCCATCCACCATTTTTTAAAGGAACTATTGCGCAGGCTGTTCACGGTACCATCCGTGCTGGGATCAAGTACCCAGGTGGTGCCCTGTGCAATATGACCATCGGGTTTCTGCGCATTGGCGGGTGTATTGTATTCTTTTACCGGAGGATCCGGAAGGGGTGCCGTCGGGTTCAGCAGTTCATCTACCGCCTGCTGTACACCCAGTGAACTGAAATACGCGATATCGGCACGGGTTGCCCCAAACAGCGTTCTTTTTAACAGGTGGATGACCTCATTCTCTGTCCAGGCACCGGTATAAGCCCCCAAGCCACCATTGGGTGGTGGCGCTGGCACAACTTCTACCCTGCCCGGACCAGAAGAGGGGATAGTGGATGTTAAAAAGGATCTTCTGTCCATAAAACGCAGTTAACAGGTGTTGTTAGGATGCAGGGAGGCCGGAAATCGCTGCCCGATGCTCAAAAAAAGCTCATTTATTCCATTCAGGCGGCTTAAAAAATCCCTAAAGCAGGCCCTGTTTTGGAACGCATATGCAGCATTTGAAACGGAATAATGTCCTATATTTAGGGTAAACATTTTCCCCTACATGACGGAACAAGCCATCATTACAGGCTGTTTACACAACGACCCTGCAGCACAGCGCGAATTGTACAACCGCTATAGCCCCAAGATGCTGAGCGTTTGTTACCGGTTCGGGCAAAGCCGTGAGGACGCCGAAGACATGTTACAGGAGGGGTTCATCAAGGTATTTACCCAGATACATACATTTCAGAACAAAGGCGCTTTTGAAGGCTGGATCAGGCGGATCATCGTGCATACCTGCATCAATTTCCTGAAAAAGCACAAGAAGTTCAATGAGAGCGTTGACCTGGCTTATGCCAATTCATTGCAGGTGAAGGAGGAGACCATCCCTTCCATCATGCAGGCAAGACAGATCGTTGAATGTATCCGGTTGTTACCGATCGGTTACCGTACCGTACTGAACCTGTATGCATTGGAGGGATACAGTCACAAAGAGATCGGCGAAATGCTTGACATCGAAGAAAGCACCAGCCGTAGCCAGTATACCAGGTCGAAAGCCATGTTGGAAATGATCCTGATCCGTAAAAAGATCATCGAAAAACCCAAAGAAGAGTTCAACTGGCTGGCGGCTTTGAAAAACAAGTAGTGTTGATTGCGATTGCACATGGATAACAAATTCTACCACGACGAGTTCGAGCAGTTTTTACAGGATGAGGTAAAACAGCATCGTATGTATCCTTCCGACCATATCTGGAAGAACATACGTACAGAACTTCATGGGTATAGGGCATGGCCTGCATTGACCTTCATGTCGCTATTTATCATTACGGCTTTAACGATCTCCACCTTACTCAACAACCACCCGGGCAGGCAGTTGCCGTTGCATCACCGGTTCAACGGTTCAACCAACAGCCAGACCGCGAAGAACAATACTGTTCCTGACAGCAAACCGGTCAAGGATTATTTCCAGCAGATCGCTCCGGAACAGATCACTGCCGAGACCTTTGCTGACCTGAACAACCCTGCCAACCCCGGACAGGAAACACTGGTTACCCGCGACATTACAGATGACCTGGCTGCCGTACCGGTAAAAACCGGCATGCAGCGCAATGTTTATACTGCCAGAACCATACGCACCGCTCCTGTGAATATCGCTACCATTGATCCGGCCACATTGGCCAGCAGTGAAAGCCTGCCGGTCATGACAGTCACTGAGGAACAAATACCGGCGGATCAGGGAAAAGAGATCAAGGAAACTGTTAGCACCTATCAACAGGGAGATTCGCATGGTAATGCAGATGAGTTCCTGAAGGATTTCAAGTATATCGCTACCACGAATACCAGCCGCCGGAATTCAAAATTCGGGATACAGTTTTACATCACACCGTCTACCAGCTATCGAAAACTGTCGGACCAGAAAGTAAAAGAGATCATACAGCCGGCAGTAGCGGCTGCTTCGGCCTCCGCCTCACAGAATGTTCCATTGAGTCCTAACCTGGCCGCAGATGTGAACAATGTGGTAAGGCACAAACCTGCCATGGGTTTTGAATTAGGTTTTGCCGTGTTGTACAATATGAGCCCACGCCTCAAATTCAAAACAGGGGTTCAGTTGAATATCCGGCAGTACTATATCGAAACATTCCAGTCGCTCACCAACGACCTCACTTCTTTGTCGCTGATCAATTACGGCGGCATCGAAACCATCAATTTCTATTCGCCCTGGAACAACAATACCGGCTACCGAAAAACGCAGCTGGACAATAAGGTATATCAATTATCCGTACCAATAGGGATACAATGGGACCTGATCAGGGGTAAACGTTTCGGCTTCAATACGGAAGCTTCCGTACAACCTACCATGACGCTGAACAACAATACTTACCTGCTGTCAACGGACTACAAACACTATACAGGGGGTGGCAGTTTCATCCGCAAATGGAACATCAATACCAGTGTCGGTTTCAACCTTACCTACTCCACCGGTTCTTCCTCCTGGCAGCTGGGTCCACAGATCAGGTACCAGCACCTGCCCACTTATTCTAACCAATACCCCATCAAAGAATACCTGATGGATTATGGGGTTCGTCTCGGATTTACCCGGCAGATCAAATAAATCTGTCCCACACAAGCTGATTCTCTGCTTTAACAGGGAATAAGGATGGCTTTGGCCGATTATTGCGGGGGTTTGGATAATTTTACCGCATGAAATCTGTACTGGCGTTATCCTGTCTCCTTTTCCTATTGATAACAGGCTGTGAATCTAAAAAACCTGCTTCCGGCAAACATGCGGCACAGGTTTCGGATACTGCTAAATTCTACCCTTTGCACCAGTTCTTTACAGAACAGATACAATATGTGGATCTCCGGAACTTTCCCATTTACCAGATCAGGGAAAAAGATGGCAGGAGGGATTCTTTTCCGCTTAGCAAAGAACAGTTCATCGGGCTATCGCAGGTGTTTCTCACCCATTCGCTGACCGATCCGAAAGTGAAGATCCTGTATAAAGAATCTGTGTTCCAGGACCTGAGTACCGGCAGTGTCACCCTGAATTATACACCTGCCGATGCCAATGCAGAAGTGCAGAATATCGATATCCTGCTGGAAGAATCGACCAACCTGGTAAAACGGGTATTCATCCGCTGCCTGCATACCAAAGGGGATACGACCATTGCAGAACAATGTAACTGGAAGGCCAATAAAAGCTTCCAGATCAACCGGAATATCACAACCGGTAATGGCTATTCCGCAACCGAACTGAATTATATCAACTGGAACGATAAGCCATAGGATGTTTTATGACCACCGCAGAATTTCAGCAGATCGCACATACCATCCCCCTGTTACCCGGTATTTACAAGTATTATGATACCGGGGGCACCCTGTTGTATGTGGGCAAAGCCAAGGAACTCAGGAAAAGGATCAGCTCTTATTTTTCCAAGACCTTTACTTCCTATAAGACACATGAACTGGTTCAAAGGATACACCGGATCGAATTCACGATCGTGGATTCCGAACAGGATGCGTTCCTGCTGGAGAACTCGCTCATCAAGGAATACCAGCCCAGGTACAATATCAACCTGAAAGACGATAAGACCTATCCCTATATCGTCATCAAAAAAGAGCCTTTCCCCCGCATCTTTCTTACCCGTAAAAAGATCAATGACGGCTCTGAATATCTCGGCCCCTTTACTTCGGCAGGTAAAGTGCGCGACCTGATCGGTTTCATCAAACAGTATGTACCCTTACGTACCTGTAAGCTGAACCTGACCGATAGCAATATCCAGAAAGGCAAGTTCAAAGTGTGCCTGGAATACCACCTGGGCAATTGCAAAGGCCCCTGCGAAGCTTTGCAGACCCCGGCAGATTACATGGAAGGTTTGCAGCAGGTACGCAATATCCTGAAGGGCAACCTGGGCTCTGTCATCGGCCATTTCAGATCTGTCATGCAGGAGCAGGCCGCCGCGCTGGAATTCGAGAAAGCGGAAGCCACCCGCAAGAAAATAGAACACCTCGAGAATTACCGGTCCCGTTCCGTCATTGTCAGCAGTCATCTTTCCAACCTGGATGTATTCTCGATCATCAAAGAAGATAACCTGGCGTATGTGAACTACCTGATGGTACAGAACGGCACCATTGTGCAGACACATACCGTACCGCTGGAAACCAAACTGGAAGAAACAGAAGAGGAAGTATTGGGTTTTGCCATTGCCCGGCTCAGGACCTCCTTCAACAGCCTGGCGCGGGAAGTGATCGTTCCCTTCCCGGTTGAATACCCGGATGACCAGCTCATTTTCACCATACCCAAAGGGGGCGATAAAAAGAAACTGCTGGATCTCTCCCTGAAGAACGTCACCTATTTCCGTGAGGAACTGAAGAAAAAAAGGATCCTGCACCTGGAAGGCAAGACTGATATGGAGAAGAAAAAAGTATTGTACGAATTACAACAATACCTGCACCTGCCCGAAGTGCCCGACCATATCGAATGTTTTGATAACTCCAACTTCCAGGGCAGTTACCCCGTATCGGCCATGGTCTGTTTTAAAGATGGTATGCCCAGTAAGAACGATTACCGTCATTTCAATGTAAAGACCGTGACCGGCATCAACGATTTTGCCACCATGACCGAAGTGATCCATCGCCGCTACAAAAGGGTATTGGCAGAAGAACAGCCACTGCCCAAACTGATCATTATCGATGGCGGTAAAGGACAGTTGGGAGCAGCCATGATCAGCATCCGCGAACTCGGACTGGCCGGTAAGGTTGCTGTTGTGGGTTTGGCCAAGAATGAAGAGGAATTGTTTTTCCCGGGCGACAGTGAATCGTTCAAACTGCCCTGGGACAGTGACAGTTTAAAACTCGTGCGAAGGATCCGCGATGAAGTGCACAGGTATGGTATCACGTTCCATCGTAATAAACGGTCGAAAGGCACTTTTAAAAATGAACTGGAGGGCATCAGTGGCATTGGAGAACAGACCATTCAGCAATTGCTGAGCACATTCAAATCTGTCAAACGCATCAAAGAGACCCCTGAGGAGGAATTGGCGAAACTGATCGGCAAAACAAAGGCCAGGATACTGAGGGAGCACTTTGAGAAAGGGGCCTAAAATAAAAAGGGGCCAGGATAAAAATCCAGCCCCGTTTTAAAATCCAATATCCTATGAAAAACCAGAACGAAGATAGGAATTGTAATGATATTAACAAACAATGTGGCATTTAATTTTCAAGATGTAGTATAATCACTAAAAAGAGGCCCCTGGGGGCCTCTTTTGACTTGTCACTTTAAATATTTTATTAATACTGCCAGAGATCCTGTTCGTAATTGAAGATCCTGTTCTTGATGTTCTCTCCTTCCAGTAAACGGAACAGGGGATCTTTAATGATGGCGTTCAGGTAACGGTCGCCGGGATTATTGGCGCTGGTCTTGATCAGGTAGCTGTTAAAGAACCGGCTCTCGAACAGCTCTTCCCAGGTCATGCGGCTCGAATTGTTCTTGGGATTGTACACATCCACTTTGGCCAGCGTTTTGCGCAGGTCCGGGTAATAGATCCAGAAAAGGATCCGGGGCTGTGATTTTCCGCCAATCACCTGTTTGGCTATCGGTGCAATACCGATGATGCGTGTAAACATGCGGCTGGCTTCCTTATCGAAGATCATCTGCTCCTTGATACGGAATGTGTATACAGAATCCGGGCTGAACTTGGGTTTCTTGGTGATCACTCGTTCCACCGTACCTGAAACCGGGTCCGGCACATCCACCGTATCATAAGCTCCTGCTGTCTGGTTCAGGACCTGATCGGTACTCAACGGGATAGAGAAACGGTCATTATCGGCAGAAAAAGCCGTTACACTGTCGTTCTTGATGGCGTTGAGCAAGATGGAAAAGAAACGGCGGTCATCACCGTTATCATCTTTACCAGGATACATGAACGACTGGTTGAACTTTTCACGGGCATCGATCTCTCTCCACAGGAATTCACTCCATACATTGTCATCATCACGCAGGTGCTCATACTCCAGCGGTTTGCGGTCACGGATCGCGCTCCTGTCCACCGCGGAATTGTTACGCAATGGCACTTCGGGCTTGGCATCAAAACCACCCGGATTGGTCGTATCATATTTTACCGTAACAGCCGCTGCAGGGTTGGTAACCGCGGGCGTAACACCAGCGGGTTGCTGGGCAGGCTGACCTGTTTTAGGCACAGTGTCTCTTGCAGCTGGTCTGTTGGCGTTAGCAGGACGTCCATAACGTGTCTGACCCTCAACCTGTGCTGAGGCAGCCACGAGTAACACCAGACAAACAGCTTTAACAAACATCTTTTTCATACACACATTTATTGAAGAGTAAATGAAATATTCTGGTCGAGCATACGGGTACCGCCGGGACCGGACACTTTGATCTCATCGATCACAATGGTGGTTCCTGGCTGGCAACGCCTGATCAGTGCCTGCGCTTCCGCATTGAAATAAGGACCGGTCACTTCGGCCAGGCCAATATTTTCTTCGAATCCTTTACCGGTGCAATACAAGGTGAAAGAGACCACATCATATTTTACCCCTTCGAATACGAAATCTCTTAATTCAGCAGCAACCCCTTTCTGCACCCTGAATACGTTGGCTGCAATAGGACCACCCGCTTTACCACCCACAGTTGCCAGTGGATTGGGTACCCGTTTGATCGGGATGGTGATGCGCTGTGTATTCTTGCCATCAGATGCGGTCACTACAGCGCTACCCAGGTTGGCACAGTTAATAATATACTGTCCGGCCCCTGCCTTACGGGTACTTACCCCGGTACCTTCCACATTCACGTTCACTTTTTCATCGCCACCGCCGCCGGTAACGCTCAACTGGTTATCCAGCCCCTGGTAGAATACACGGGTCTTATCGGTAGATACCACCAGTCCGGAAGGAACACCTACGGTGTATTTCACTTCTTTTTCAACAGTAGCGGTGGTTCCGTCTGGTTTTAAGAAAGAGATACGTACGCGTTTGGTATTGGCTCCGGAACCGCCTACGGTTGTCTTGTATTCGGCAGAACCATCCGGTTTCAGGGGTACATTGGCGCCATCGATGGAGATCGAGGGTTTGGCAGCTTTACTGAACGCGCCCACACCTGCTGTGATCACCAGTTCTTCACCCGGCATCAGGTAGGTAGAGTTGGTTCCGGCAAAAGCCTGGAATTCGTCGTATACGATCTCCACTTCACCGATCTCCTTATGGCAGTATTCCACCACCTGCGCCTCACTGTTCCGGATATCGTTCTGGAACTTGCTCAGGATGGTGATGCTGGCCACAGCCGGTGTCATATGAAAATAACCATAGGCCCAGTCGTTCTGGCTGGCCTTGTTATTACTCTTGGGGATCGACAGGTCGAGCGGCAGATTGGCACCGATATCGGTTTTGATCGAAGGATCGATGCTCAGCAGCTGATCTTTGAATTGTTTCAGTTTTTCATACAGTTCCTTTCCTTTCCCTTTTCCTTCGGGTGGATTGGAGATGAACAGACGGGTAGAGGATTCCAGGTCATCTTCCTTGTATTGCTCCTTACCATCTACGATCCGTCCGTCAGATTCTTTTTTCAGTTCGGCCTTCAGCGATTCAACGTAGTTATACATCGCATCGGAAAGTTCTTTGGCTTTCATCGCCTTGGGCAACCATATTTCGGCTTTCTCTTTGGTCTTGGGGTCTTCTATCTTACGCTGAAAGGATTTAAATATGTCGCTGTTCTTCTGCTCAGCAATGGCGCTGGCATTGGTAAGGCTCTGGTCAACTGTTTTGAAGGCGTTCAATATTTCGGCAGATACATTCAGTGCCAGCAGTGCGGTTAGCACCAGGTACATGATGTTGATCATTTTTTGCCGCGGCTCCTTGGGTAGTGACATTCTCGCTTATATTTTTAAAACATCGGTTTTACTAATTGGATTTCTTCATAGGTTTTCCGGCATATTATCTCCCCTGCATGGCAGTGAGCATATTACCGTACAGCTGATTCAGTTTACCCAGGTTATTGGCCAGCGCCGCTATCTGTTCTTTGGCTTTCAGCGCGTCATCCGCACTGCTGGACATGGCATTGGAAGCCTGTGTCAATTTACCATAGAACTGGTTCAGGGCTTTCAGGTGGTTATTTCCTTCCTGCAGCTCCAGTTCATAGATCGTATTCAGGGAAGCAAGATTCTTGTTCATCGCCATCATCTGCTCATGGAACTGCTTAGAGCTGTCTGATGCGCCGTGGAAACCGGCCAGCGACTGTGTAGCATGTAAAGCGGCATCTTTGATACCGGCAATGGCAACGGTGGCTTCTTTGGTCTTGGCAGAGAAATCACCTGCAGACTTGGCGATATCGGAAACATCGGCCAGCTGGCTAACCGTGGTATTCAGTTTCTGGAAGCCGGCACTCAGTTTACCCAGGGTATCTGCATTGATATTGGCATCTTCCAGCATCTTATCGAGGCTGTCCAGTGCGGTATTCTGTTTTACCGCTTTGGCACCGCCGGGAAGATGCACTTCATGATCGTCTATAGCCGGATATATCAGGTACAATACACCATATCCAAGGAAGATGATGGCTTCCACTGTCAAACCTACTTTCAGCATGAAATCGGCGATCGGTGAGTGCAATAATTTTTGCAGGGCGCCATAGATAACTACCGCCGCAGCGATAGATACGAATACGTCAAACCATTTGGAGATCTTAGGAGGAATCGCAGCTGCCATTGTTCTTTTTTTTAGATTTTTGAATCACACTGAAGAAGCACTGAGTACACAGACCTGTTCAATGCAGGGTTATCAATAGGAATTTGGAAACGGATGGATTATGAAAGTTATTTTTTCATTTTAGGTGCCAGGTCTATCACACAGCGGAATCCGATGTAGGATTTGGCCGTATCCTGATACTCATAGTTACGGGTGCTCACCTGCAGGTAATAAGAAACATCTTTCCAGCTTCCGCCGCGAACCACTTTTCTTTTCTCCCTGGGACGATCGGAGTCCTTGGCCTCATAACGGATATCCGGGCTCATATCGTGCATGAAATTGTAGGCACCTTCGTAGTAATAGGAACCGGTCCACTCTGCCACATTACCCGACATGTTATACAGACCATACTGGTTGGGCCAGTACATTTTGGCCGGAACGGTATAAAAACCACCGTCTTCCGGATAATTACCGCGGCCGGGTTTGAAGTTGGCCAGCAAACAGCCTTTTTTATTTCTCAGGTAAGGGTTACCCCATGGGAACATGGAGTTGGTAAGACCACCCCTTGCGGCATACTCCCACTCCGCTTCACTGGGCAGACGGTAGTCGCCGTCAACAGCGAATTTTTTCCTTTCCAGGAAAGAGTTCTGAAGATGGGTTCTCCAATGACAGAAGGCAACCGCCTGTTTCCAGTTGATGCCCACCACCGGGTATTTTCCGTAAGAAGGATGTGAGAAATAGCGCTTGGTCATGGGTTCGTTGTAGGAATAAGAGAAGTCCCTCATCCATACCAGGGTATCCGGGTAAACCTTCTGATCTGACCTGCGGATAAAATTGCTTCTGGGTAAACCTGCGTTCTCTCTTTTGGCAGCAGCACCCAGGTCAAAATATTCTATTCTGTAAACGAGTTTGTCGGGATCGATCTCCGGTTTGCCATAAATGCGGTTATCGGGTGCCAGGTTCAGCTCATTCATCTTTTCGATGGTGTTCCTGTCCCATTTGATGGTGGCCACTTTTTTCCAGTCAACCGCCATGGTATCGTCTGACTTGTTAATACCCTGTCCGAACAGGATCTTGAACGCCAGGGAGTCCCTGGTCCATTGTACGAACTGACGGTACTGATCGTTGGTGATCTCCGTAGCATCCATCCAGAAACCGGGGATGGATACCTGACGGTTACGGGTGGTATAGTTGAAACTGATATCCTCATCACTGGGACCCATATGAAAGGTTCCTGGTGGAATGTAGACCATGTTCAGGGGAGGATTCATGCTCTTATTGGCCGTAGGTGCCACGCCATGCAACTGACCATCGTCAGGCAGGCCTTTCGACTTCGAATTCTTTTTCAGAAAACAGGATCCGAGGCTCAGGCAGAACGCGACCAATACCATCTTACTTAAATACCCTTTCATCGTATCAAACGGATTTTTATGACAGTGACAAATATAAGTTTTCCATCGGCAGTTGTGCCGATTTTGCAATTTTGTTACCAATAAAATTTACTTCGCGGGTAAAATTGGGCAGTTACTACAAAATTAAAAGTATGATTACTACAATTGAGGTTTCGAACGATGCATAGGGCGTGAAACCACTGTCATAACAGGCAAATTACTTCAAACTTTGTTACATTTTTGCTAAAAGCGCATCAATTGTAAGAAAAGGCGCCTGACAGGCATAATTCTTACAGAGATAAAAGAGCGCACCTCCATTTTCAGCCCCCATTTTCCCAGCTAATAACGGAAAATCGGAGGAATTAGTTTCTTGGGTCTGAAGAATTTTATTCGGGGCAAATCTCTCCAGTACCGGACACAAAAAATCCCTTGCCTGCTGCCCCATGATGGCGATCTCCTGCATGCCCACCGTCATCAGTTGCGCCAGCATGGCCCATACCCCAAAGGAGCCCGGATACTGGCTGACTGCCTTACCCAGGGAACGCAGCATTGCCTCGCTCCTCTCTGCCCATCCGGGCTGGTCAAAAACGATCGAGAGATAATAGAGGTTATGCGCCATAACGGCATTCCCGCTGGGTACGGCACCGTCATACACTTCTTTTTTCCGAACGATCACATCGGCCTGGCTGCTGTGTGTATAAAAGAAGAAGCCGGTTTCCGCTTCTTCAAAATGTGCGATCACCCATTCAAGCAGTTTACGGGCTTTCAGCAGGTAGGCCCCCTTTCCGGTGATCTCCTGCAGGTGTATGTATGCCTGTATCAGGTAGGCATAGTCATCCAGGAAAGCCGGTATCCTGGCATTGCCGTTTTTGTAAGTATGGAACCAGCCTTCTGCATTACCCGACAAGCTTGCTTCCAGGAAAGCCATGCTGTTCACCGCCCGCTCCCGGTACGCTTCCTTACCCAGTGCAGCAAAAGCTTTGGCGTATGCCGTGATCATGAGGGCATTCCATCCCAACAGGATCTTATCATCCAACTGCGGGCGTATCCGGGTTGAACGCCGCTCCATCAGGCGTTGCCGGCACCCGGCCAGGCGGTTCTCCAGTTGTTCGGCGGTGATGCCCGTTTCGGCAGCTATCTCTGCCATCGGCCGGGTGATCCGGAGGATATTGGTATGCTCCCAGTTACCCTTTTCCGAAATATCATAGCAGGCAGTAAAGAGCCGGGCATCCTCCTCTCCCAAAACATCCCGGACCTCCTGCAGCGACCAGGTATAGAATTTCCCTTCCACTCCCTCACTATCGGCATCCAGTGCACTGTAAAAACCTCCTTTTTCCTGCAACATTTCCCGTTCAATATAGGCCAGGGTATGTTCGATGGTTCTGGCATACTGAGGCTTACGGGTAAGTTGCCAGGCTTCGGCCAGCACGTTTATGAGCAGGGCGTTATCGTACAGCATTTTCTCAAAATGGGGGGCCAGCCATTCATTATCGGTACTGTAACGGGCAAAACCTCCCCCCAGCTGGTCGTAAATACCCCCTTCGATCATTTTATCGAGACTTAACAAAGCCTGTTGCAAAGCCGTTGCATCTTTTGTGAAATGGTAATGGCGCAGCAGGTACTGTATGGAAAAGGTTTGCGGGAACTTGGGGGCTTTCCCAAAACCGCCCCATTCCGTATCGGCGGTGGCCAGCAGGTTGTTAGCGATGGTGGTCAACAGTTCCGGGGAGAACTGCAGGTCAGAAGCGCCTGGCTTGCTGACCCCGAAAGCATTGGATCCCATCAGGTGCGAAGTAAGGTTCTCTGCCTGCTGCAGGATCTCCTGCTTTTTATCCCGGTAGGCACTATGCACCCCCTCCAGGATCTCTTTCCAGCTGGCCCGGTTGTATGCCCGCTGCGGTGGAAAATACGTACCCCCGTAAAAAGGCCTGGTATCAGGGGTCAGAAACACGTTCAGGGGCCAGCCGCCGCTGCCGGTCATGGCCTGTACGGCATCCATGTAAATATGATCCAGGTCGGGGCGTTCTTCCCGGTCTATCTTGATGTTGATGAAATATTCGTTCATAATCGCAGCCGTCTGCTCGTCTTCAAAACTCTCACGTTCCATCACATGACACCAGTGACAGGCGGCATACCCGATGCTGACCAGGATAGGTTTGTCTTCCGCCCTGGCCCTGCTCAATGCTTCCTCACCCCATGGGTACCAGTTCACCGGGTTATGGGCGTGTTGCAACAGGTAGGGACTCGTTTCGTGTATCAGTTGGTTGGTATGGGTATTTTTCATGTGGCTGGTATCATGGGTTAACAGGCAAGACCTATCGGCATTCTAATTCTCTTCGGCTATATTACAAAATAAACAGCCCCCCGGTTTGGGAGGCTGCGATATTTTACAGACGGTATACTATTTTTTAACAGCCGCGGTACTTTGCAGGTATTGATCCAGCGCTGCTACCATGCTGGGTTTCTGGGGTGAAGGCACTTTGATCTCCAGCTGCAGTCCGGCATCTTCCACTGCTTTCGCCGTATTGTTGCCGAACGCGCCGATCACGGTCCCTTTCTGCTGGAAACCCGGGAAATTATCGAATAAACTTTTGACACCACTGGGGGTGAAGAAACAGATCACATCGTACTCCCTTGTGCAGAGCACGTCCTTGATATCGTTACTGATGGTACGGTACATGAATCCCAGCTGGTACTCGCACTTATTGGTCTTCAGCCAGTTCACGATCTCGTTGTCCTGCTGGTTCTCACTGCACACATACAGGAACTTCTCATTCTCCTTGTGTTTATTGATCACATCGAACATGCTCTTGTTGGTACCGTCGGCTCCATAGAACACTTTACGTTTGCGGTAGAGGATGAATTTCTGGAGATACAGCGCTACAGCTTCGGTGATGCAGAAATATTTGGTGTCCTGTCCGATGGTCACTTTCATTTCCTCACACATGCGGAAAAAATGATCGATGGCATTCCGGCTGGTGAACATGACGGCCGTGTAATAAGTGATGTCGATCTTTTGCTTTCTGAACTCCCTGGCAGGGATGCCCTCCAGCTTGATGAAAGGATGGAAAAACAATTCCGCATTGTATTTTCTTTCCAGGTCAAAGTAAGGGGACTTATCACTCTCCGGACGGGGTTGAGAAATCAGAATCTTTTTGGCAGCCTTAGCCGTACCAGAATTTTTTGAGCCGTTCTTTAGCATGCGTCTTGTCTGAGATTGTGCAAAATTAAAGACTTCCGTTAAAATAATTCATCAATATCTTATATATCAAAGCCAACGGAAGTAATTCAACAGCACAAAGGTATAGTAAAAAATGTAAGGCGTTTACTTTCAATTTATTCCTGATGGCCGTAAATGAGACCCAGTAACGATAGCCCAGCAACAACAAGATGATCCCCAATGATATTGTGACCGCTACCTGAACGATACCGGTATTTGCAAAAGACAGTACCAGCAAAAAGGGGATCAGTATCACACCCAACACTTTGTTTACCAGGAAGACAACGAATACGTAAGAGCCTGCGGCCTCTTTTGAATTGAAGACCCAGCCGGTGAATATGAGGAACAGGTATTTGACAAGGTATACTGTCAGCAGCACCGATGCGGATCCCGCAGCCAGCCACCAGAAAGGGATATCGGTCCAGTTCTTATAACGGATCAGTAAAGTGATGTACAGCCCGGCGCTGATCACAAATAAAAAATTCATCAGCAAGGAGGCCAGGTTATCCTGCAATAACTGGTCGCGGGTCTGTTTCTGCCGGAGGGATGTCTGGAAGAACAACAGGAACAGGTTCCGGAAATATTTGGAGAAAGCCACACGTATGAATGCCAATACGAAGATGATACCTGCCATCAGGTAAAAAAGATCATCCTTCTGTTCACGCTGCCGGTAATCGATCAGCATGTACAATGCCGGCTTGTGCAATGGCAGGTAGGGATGGGTTGCGTATTTGCGATAAGTGGAAGTATCGTATACGGGCATGTCCGCTTTTACCACAGACAGTTTGCGAACAGAATCGGCCCGCAGGCTATCACTGAGTGCCTGCGCCAATACCAGGCTGTCATTCTGCAAACTGGAGTCGGCCGGCATTACCTGTATGCTATCCCTTACTACCGGCGTACGCTGCAGGGGTGCAGTCATTTTGCGGATGCGACTGGTCTCTGCACGGTTACCGCTATCCGCCTGGCCAAAACCACACACAGACAAACACAGCAGCACACACGCCACCATAAAATACTTGGGACCAGACATGCCGCAAAAATATTGAATTGGTTTGATGTTTCGGATGAAAGCGGTAACAGAAATGACCAGTCAGAAAAGAGTATGTTTGCATACAACCACGCATTGTTTTATGGCCGGCATCTACCTACATATCCCCTTTTGCAGAAAAGCCTGCCATTACTGCAACTTTCATTTCTCCACCACACACCAGCGGATACCGGACATGGTACAGGCGATCGGAAAGGAAATGCTGCTGCGGAAGACCTATCTCAACGAAACAGTTGAAACGGTCTATCTGGGCGGAGGAACCCCATCCCTCTTGTCTGTGACGGACCTGGAACAACTGTTAGCACCATTGTACAAACAGTATACGGTCAGTTCTGACGCAGAGATCACACTCGAAAGCAATCCGGATGATATTACTGCAGCGAATCTTACCGCCTGGCGCAAACTGGGGATCAACCGGTTGAGTATCGGTATCCAGTCATTTTTTGCACAGGACCTGCAATGGATGAACCGGGCGCATACGGTGCAACAGTCCATCCAGAGCATACAGCTGGCACAAGCCGAAGGTTTCAGCAACATCACCATCGACCTGATCTATGGCACGCCCGGCCTGACCGATGAGAACTGGGAACAGAATATCGATACAGCCTTGTCTTTACAAGTACCGCACTTATCCTGTTACGCCTTAACCGTTGAGCCCAGAACTGCACTGGATCAAATGATCCATACCGGGAAATTACCCGATGTGGATCCTGAACAACAGGCCAGGCAGTTCAGCATCCTTACCCAAAAAACGGCGATGGCAGGGATGGAACATTACGAGATCTCCAATTTTGCACTTCCCGGTTTCAGAAGCAGGCACAACAGCAGCTACTGGCAGGGAAAAACTTACCTGGGACTGGGGCCTTCTGCGCATTCATTCAACGGACAAAGCAGGCAATGGAATGTTTCGAACAATAGTTTGTACCTGGCCGCACTGGCAAAGGAGGAACTGCCTTTCGAAGTTGAAACACTTACCGAAACGCAGCAACTGAATGAATACATCATGACAGGGTTACGGACCATCGAAGGCGTTTCGCTGACACAGGTGGCGGAACGGTGGGGCAATAACAAAACACACAGCTTACGGAAGAGTGCAGAAAAATATATCCGGAATGGACAGGTACGCCTGTACAACGATCATTTACAACTGGAACCGTCAGGAAAATTCTTTGCCGATGGGATCGCAGCGGACCTGTTTCAGTAAACAGCTACCTGCTGCCGGAATGCCCGAACAATCTCTTACCAACCTGCACGGCAATGATGCCCGCGATCAACAGTAACAGCAGTTCGGGACTCAATATGGAGAACGAGAAAGGCATACTGTAAGTTACGACAATCCTACACCAGAAATGTTTCTATTTTCTTAAATCCTTCCGTAGCGGGCAGTTGCTCCCAAAGGATCTCATAGATGGCGGAAGCGATCGGCATTTCGGCCTGCATCTGGCTGTTCATCAGGTGAATACACTTACTGGCATTGTATCCTTCGGCCACCATGTTCATCTCCAGCTGGGCTGCCCTTACCGAGTAGCCCTTTCCGATCATATTACCGAAAGTACGGTTACGGCTATAGAGGGAATAACAGGTCACCAACAGGTCTCCCAGGTACACAGAAGCTGAATAATTATGCGTATCCGGCACACAGGGATCCGGTTCATTGATCTTTTTCAGGAAACCCACCATTTCGTTGGCACTGTTGGCAATGTACACACTCAGGAAATTATCGCCATACTCCAATCCGTGTGCGATACCCGCGCCCAATGCATAAATATTCTTCAATACGGCAGCATACTGCACACCCAGTACGTCGTTATTGACCACCGTATTTATGTAATCCGTTTTAAAAAAGGCAGCGATGGCCGATGTGGCGGCAAGGTCTGTTCCTGAAAATGTGAGATAGGATAGTTTTTCAGCCGACACTTCTTCTGCATGACAGGGTCCGAGCAGGGTGAAATAATCCGTTAGCGGAAGGTCGAAATGTTTGGCCAGGTAATAATTCATCAACTCGTTTTCCGAGGGAAGGATGCCCTTTACGGCTGAAACGACCTTTTTCCCTTTCAGTAACGCAGGGGGAATTTGCGCAAGCGTCTGCTCCACAAAGGCAGAGGGAACTGCAATCACCAGCACTTCCGAGTCTGTGACCACTTTCTGTATATCGCTATCGAGTTGCAGCAGCGAAGGATCAAAATAGGCGCCGTGCAGGTAATGCGGGTTATGCCTCCTTTTCTGCATAAAAGCGATGCTCTCTTCATTCCGCATCCACCACTGTATCCTGCTCCCGTTATCTGTAAGGATCTTAGCCAGGGCCGTGGCCCAACTGCCGCTCCCAATAATTCCAAACTGCATGGCAATCGCATTTGATGATACTGCAAAAATACGAACACCCGTTCTTCAAAAGACAAACGACAGGCAGAACCTGTCGTTTGTAAGCATATACCTGTATGTAGTTACGGCTTAATTCGATTTCTTCTCTTCAAAGAGTTTGTCTTTCGGGACCACCGTCACCAGGTTACCGTCTTTCAGGGTCTTACTCACAATGGAATAAGGTCCTGTGATCACTTCATCACCGGCTTTCAGACCTTCCAGTATTTCTATATAGTTCAGGTCCTGGATGGCGGTCTTCACTTTCACCTTTTTCACTTTATTGTCTTTCTGTAATACAAACACCACTTCCTCAATACCATCATCCGCGCTGGCAGATTTGGTTTCCTCCTGTGGTTTCTTGTCATCTTTTTTATCGCCAGGTGCCGCATCACCGTTCTTATCCCGCGTGGTGACCGCATTCAGTGCTACGGAAAGTACATTTTGTTTGGTACGTGTCTGGATATCAGCGCTGGCACTCATTCCGGGCCGGAAAGGGAATCCTTTACCGGCTGCAACCAGGTCTTTATAGCTATCTGGCAACAGGCGTATATGCACTTTATAGTTCGTCACTTCCGCACTGGAGTTGGATGTGGTCAAACCGCTGGTGCTCGGATTGGCGATCTTATACACCAGTCCTTTGAATTTACGGTTGGTGTAGGCATCCACTTCCACCACAGCCGTATCGCCCAGTTTCACTTTAGGGATATCATTCTCTCCTACATCCACGCGTACTTCAATACTGCGCATATCGGCCACACGCATCATTTCGGTACCTACGTTAAAACTGTTACCGGCCACGCGCTCCCCTTTTTTCACATTCATCAGGCTGATCATACCATTCATCGGAGATACGATCACGGTACGGGAAAGATCCTTATCCGCTTTCTGCAACTGCGCCTGTGCACTCTGAATAGAGGCTTCACTGCTCTTCAACCCTTCTCTGGCAGCGTTGTAGTTGGCCTGTGCCGTTAAGTAATTCTGTTCTGACGTTTCGAACTCGGCGCGGGAAACTACTTTTTCATTGTACAGTTTCTTTTGCCGCTCGTAAGTGTTCTTCAGGTTATCCAGGGTCGCTTTCAAACCGGCAAGACTGGCCGTTGAGTTAGACAGCTGCGCCTTACTCTGGTTCACACCCGCCGCCACCTGGTCGCGCTGGGTCAGGTAGATATCGGCATAGATACGGGCAAGCACCTGTCCTTTCTTTACACTATCGCCCTCATTCACGTTCAGTTCCACGATCTCACCACTGATATCCGGGCTCACTTTCACCTCGATCTCAGGATATACTTTTCCGCTTGCATTTACGGTTTCTATGATGGTTCTCAGTGCGGCTTTTTCAGAAGTCACCTTGATCCCTTCCTCTTTCCCAATGACACCGGCTTTTTTGAGCCCGATCAGTGCAACGATCAGGACAACCAAAGCAATAATGATCCAAAGCAATTTTTTATTCATACAACGTTTTTTCTTTTTGTCAGCCAGTTAATAATGGGTGGTACAATATCGATTTATAATTTCATTCCCTTGCCTTTGTAGAACTCCAGCAGCTTCATCTTGAATACGTAGTCGTATTGGTTGGTGAGTTGTGTGATCTTGGCCCTCAACAGGTTATTCTGGTTCGTGATCAGGTCAAGTGAACTGAGCAAACCCACTTCATACCGCTTCAAAGCAAAATCATAGGCTTTCTGCGCGCTTTCCACCTGTTTTTTACCGGCATTGAATTTCTGTAAGGCCGTAACTGCATTGGTATAGGCCGTATAGATATTCTGACGCAGGGTAAGGTCTGCCGACTCTTTCTGCAGCTGGGCCGCTTTCACATTCAGTTGGGCGGTCTGGTAACTGGTACGGGCCGAGAAATTATTGAAAATAGGTATGCTCAGGCTGATCCCCACGTTCTGACCGAAGTTATTGCTCAGCTGGTCGCCCCATCCGTTCCACAGGTCGCCAAAACTTCTGGATTTCTGGCTCACTTTATATACCGGGCTCTGTACATAATAGTTCACGTTACTGATGTTCACGATCGGTTCGGCTCCGGTGATCGGGCCATATCCCTGGAAGGAAACGCCTGATACCGTTTTAAAAGAATTGGAGAAGTTGGTCGAGAGGTTACCGCCCAGGGTAAGGGTAGGATACATCAGGGCCCGGGATATCTGTACATTCTTCTGTGCCGCTTTGATGCGGAATTCATTGGCTTTCTGCTGCGGCTGAAGCTGTAAGGCACTTTCGTACACCAGGTTCGGCTGCAGTTCTGCAAATGATTCAATGGGGATCTGGTCCACCGAGGGGGTTTCGATACCGAAAAGTACGTCCACATCCAGGTTCAGCAGACCACGAAGGTTCAGCAGGTTGGTCTCATAGTTGCCTTTTGCCGTATAATAATTGCTGCTATCCGTTGCCAGTTGCGACTCTACCTCGGCCAGGTTCAGTTCGGGTAACACACCTGCATCCACCCTTTTGCGGGTGATCTCTATCTGGTTCTGTGTTTGTGCCAGCTGCACTTCACTGATCTTCACCTGCTCTTTGGCTGCCAGCACCTGCAGGTAATAGGTGGCCACATTGAAGGAAATATCGTTGGAAGCTTTGGCCACATCCTGTAAAGCGGCCTGGGCATTGAACTGGGCCATTTGTACGGAGTTCCTGAGTTTACCATAATTGTACAACTGGAAACCGGCATTCACACCAAAGTTCTGGTACAGGAACTGGGAAGTGGAGAACACGTTGGTGGTAGGGTCAATGGAACGACCAAAACGCACACCGGTACCTGAATTGGCATTGACGCTGGGATAGATATTGTATTTGGCCTGTTTTGCCTGTAATGCCGCGATCCTTGCCTGTATATCGGCCTGTTTGATCGAGATATTGAATTGGAGGGCATGTTCGATACAATGGCGCAGGTCCCAGTTATCGGATGCCCGTTGCGCAAAACCATGGGCAACGATTGTGCAACATATCAGGGTCAAATACTTTCTCATATATAACAAAAATAACAGTTTCCCTACCACTTGCCTAAATTTTGGACAGATGGAAAGGATAGGGTCTAAACCGTTGAAAATATGTTATGAAAGGTCAGCAATGGCCTCAAACCCCCTCGAAAGGTCGGCCAAAAGGTAATCCGGCTCTTCCAAACCCACATATAACCGCAGGGAACGGTGTGCGGGATCGGCAGCATCGAAGGCTTCCGGCGGCATACCCGCACATTTGGGCAATATCAGCGATTCGTAGCCGCCCCAGCTTACCGCCATCAGTATATGCTGCAATGATTCACAGAAAGTCTCAATGGTCGACCCTTTCTCCGCCTTCAGGTAAAAGGTCAGCAATCCGCAGGCCCCGGTCATCTGGCGACGGGCCAGTTCGTACTGCGGAAAAGAGGGATCCAGCGGGAAGATCACTTTTTCTACCCTCGGGTGTTGTTGCAGGAAACGAACCACCTCCCAGGTGGTGCGGGTAATCCTTTCCAGCCTCGCCTGCAAGGTTCGGAGACCACGGATCAGTAGCCAGGCATTAAAAGGCTGGATACCAGAGCCTATGTTCATGTACTCGCTGTTGAAGATCCTCTCTATCATGGCGCGGCTCCCTGTCAGCACCCCGGCCACTGTATCGCTGTGACCGGAAATGTATTTGGTGGCAGACTGCAACGACAGGTCAATGCCCATCGTGATCGGTTTCTGGTACAGGGGTGTACAATAGCTGTTATCTATGATGGTAACAATACCGTGTTCTTTGGCCAGTGCCGCCACCGCCCGCAGGTCCTGCAATTCGTAAAACCAGCTATTGGGCGATTCGAGGTAGATCAGTGTGGTATTGGGCCGGATGGCTTTGGCGAAATTCTCTGTGAGGGTCCCATCCACATAGGAAACCGTTACGTTGAACCTGGGCAGGATGACTTCGAACATCTTCACTGCCCAGGTGTAAGGATTTTTGACGCTTATGATATGGTCGCCGCTTTTTACATTGGCCAATACTGCAGCAAAAATAGCTGCGGCCCCACTGTTGAACACCAGGCAGTCCTCGGCCTCGTCAAGGGCGGCCAGTTTTTTCCGGAGGATCTCAACGGTGGGGTTAAGTCCCCGGCTGTACAACCAGGTGGCGTACTCATCCTCAAAGGACTTCCGCAGGTCCGCCACTTTTGAAAAAGCAAAATTGCTGGTCTGCACAATGGGTGGCGCCACAGCGCGGAAATATTCATCGCGGTGTTCGCCCAGTTCATTCAGGATATAGGAGAGTTCGTCCATACTTATTGGTCTTTGCCCGACAGATCGGTGCCGATCGCGGGATTCAGTTTTTTTGATATAAAATAGATCACCATGAATGCCGCCAGTACAGCAGCGCCAACCAACGCGGTATCCGGGGTTTGCATGGCAATACTGATACCCACAAAAAGATAGGCACTCATGAAGATCAATGGTATCCAGGGATAGAATTTCATTTTAAAGATACCTGTTCCATCCAGGTGTCTGGTCCTCTTCCGCAGCACAAAAATGGTAGCACTGGATGCCACCATGCCGAAACAATCCAGGAAGATGGTGAAGTTGAGGATCTTATCGAAGGTCTGTGCAAAGAACAGGATGATGATACACATGGCAGCAAATACTGTCAGGGAAATGGTGAGTACCTCATTCCTGGGGTTCTGGCGGGAGAAGACCTTGGGCAATACGCCTTCATTACTCATGGCATACATCACCCTCGGATTACTCATCAGCAGGGCATTCACATAGGCCAGCACACCAAAGAAGAGGAAGAAAGCGAATATATCGGCGCCTGTTTTGCCAAAGACCTTTTCCATCAGCACATACGCGATCTCTTTTTCCGCTTTCATATTATCGAACCCAACGATCGAATAGTAACTGAGATTGGCCAGCAGGTACAAACCGATGATGATGGCGATACCGATGAAGATCCCCCTCGGGATATTCTTGGCCGGCTTATCCACTTCATTGCCAAAATTGATGGTCTGCTGGTAACCGCCATATGTAAAGGATACGGCAATCAAACTCACGCCCAGGCTCTGTATCCAGCTCATTTCAGGAACCGGGGTACTGGCCACAGCAGCAGTGGCTGCGATATCCTGATGCGGAAAAAACAATGCTAAGATCAATACCACGATCATACCGATCTTGATCAGCATCAGCATATTCTGTGCACGGGAGCTCATGCGCAATCCACGCAGGTTGATCAGGTAAAAGACCAGGATGGCTGCACAACTGAGCAATGCCTTATCGATATCCGTCTGGATAAAAGAAGGAAAGAGTTTAGCGATATACCCGCTTCCGATCAGCGCCACACCGCTCAGGCTGGCAGCATTACTAATGAGGATGATACAGTTGATGGCAAATGCGATACTGGGGTGATAGGCATAGGAGAATATCTTGTAGTAACCTCCGGTTACGGGATAACGGCTACCGATTTCTGCATAGGTCAATGCACCGCATAAGGCAAAGAATCCGCCCAGCAGCCAGGCAGTGAAATACACCGAGGGTTCAATGGCATGTTTGGCACTGGTAGCGGCCGTTCTGAAAATACCCATGCCGATCACCAGTCCCACCACGATCATGGTGAAACTGAAAAGATTGAGTTTCTGTTTTCCGTGCATACAATCTGATATGGCTTTAAATGTAGGAAACTTCAGGGAAACAGCCGATGTGAATCGGCGATCGCGGCACTGAAAAGGTGAAAGAAAAATAGCACCAGAACTTTGCACAAGAAAAGATCCCTGCTGTTATTTTCTGAAGACGCCAACCCATGCATGCATCTTTGATGAAATAAGTTTTCAACTTAGCGTGCAAAACTTAGACAATAATAAATCGCATTCTTCCGGGCGGCCCTTTACATTTGCCCCCGTATTTGGTTCCCGCCTCAAACGGGATTAAAAGGGAAGTCCGGTGTAATTCCGGCGCTATCCCCGTAGCTGTAAGCTGTAAACGTGAGTTCCCGTTGGTAATGATCTCTAATGATCCACACTGACACACTCACGGCTGATGAATCTGCAAACCACTTTTCCGTGAACACGGAAAGGGAAGGTTCTCATCAAGCCAGCAAGCCAGAAGACCTGCCAGGTACCCATTTATCATTCACGGCTTTCGGGTGAAAAGCATGGAATGTAAAAGGCCTGCTGCAGCGGCCGTTTATATTTCTCCGTTTTTTTATTTTCCTGAAAGCTCATTGTTCAATTCAAAAACAACAACAATGAGCAAAACATTCACGCTCCTTACTGCCCTGCTTGCAGGCAGCACTGCCTTTGCGCAGAAAGACACGGTCAGTACCAGAACCCTCGACGAAGTAGTGGTTACGGCCAATAAACTGGAACAGAAACAAAGTACCACCGGTAAAGTGATCACAGTGATCGGCAAGGACCAGATCGAAAAAAGCCAGGGCAGAACCGTTGCCCAGGTGCTGAACGAGCAGGCCGGTATCACCATCAACGGCGCACTCAATAATACCGGCGCCGTGCAGACCGTGTATATGCGGGGCGCTTCGGCTGGCCGTACCCTGATCCTGCTCGATGGCATTCCCATGAACGACCCTTCCACCATCACCACGGATTTCGACCTGAACCTGTTTTCCATCAACGACGTGGAAAGGATCGAAGTATGTAAAGGTGCACAATCTACCCTGTACGGCAGCGATGCCATCGCAGGCGTGATCAACATCATCACGGTAAAAAAAGACGTGCAAACACCCTTTAACATCAAGACCACGGTGAGCCAGGGAAGTTTTGCCACTTCCCGCATCAATGCGCAGGTATATGGCAAGAAGGATAAGTTCACTTATTCGGCCAGGTTTGCAAGACTGAACACAAGCGGTTTCTCATCTGCCTATGACAGCACCGGGAAAAAGAATTATGACAATGACGGTTATAACGGCACCGTTTCCAACGCACAATTGCTGTACCAGCTGAGCCCGGCCTTATCGATTAAGACCTTTGCCATGTTCAGCCAGTACAAAGCGGGTATTGATGCGGGGGTGTTCACGGACGACAAAGACTACAACATCCACAACACTTCCTTCACCAGCGGTGCCGGTTTCCAGTACAAAAAAAACAAACTGAGCCTGAACGGTAATTACCAGTTCAGTGAACTGACCCGTACCTACCGGAACGACAGCCTGGACCGTACCAGTACCATTTTTGAGAACAATACGTATTCAGGTAAATCGCAGTTCATAGAACTGTATGCGAGTTTGCAGATTGCCAAAGGATTCACGCTGCTGGCAGGGGCAGACTACCGTCATCACTCCTACAACCAGCAGTATTTTTCCATCAGCATGTTTGGGCCCTACAGCAGCCAGTTCCGGGATACTTCCTTTAACCAGAAGGCCTTGTATGCTTCTGCCATCTTCAACAGCGATGATAAAAAATGGAACATAGAGCTGGGCGGCAGGTACAACCATCATTCACGTTATGGCAGCAACAGCACATATACTTTCAACCCTTCTTACAGCATCAATGAACAGGTAAGATTGTTTGCGAGCGTATCCAGCGGCTTCAAAGCACCCTCACTGTACCAGCTGAGCATCAACGACAAACTGGATGCAGAGAAATCCGTGAATTATGAAGGAGGTATCAGCTTCGACAAAAAAGCAGTGAGCACACGTCTCGTGTATTTCAACCGCCGCATCAATAACGGCATCGATTACAATTATATCAGCTTCAAATATTTCAACTACATCAAACAGACCGTGAACGGGCTGGAATGGGAATTCAGTCTCAGACCTAGCAACAGGCTCAGCATCACCGGCAATTACACGTTGCTGACCAGCGAAGAGATCACCCAGAACCGGGTAACAGTGAAAGATACGGTCACTTATCAGTACCTGTTACGCAGGCCTAAACATACGGTTAACCTGTCGGTGAATGTGACTCCTGTTAAGGGACTGAACATTGCCCTGTCGGGAAAATACGTGAGCAAGCGGTTTGACATCGGGGGATACAAAAAAGCGGATATCAGTCTCGACAGTTATGTGATCCTCGGCGCTTATGCCGACTATACCCTGAACGAACATGTCAAGTTCTTTGCAGACCTGCAGAATCTGACCGGCAAAAAATTCTTTGATGTGCGGGGCTTCAACAGCATCCCCACCCTGTTCAATACCGGTGTCACTTTTAACTGGTAAGGCCATGGCACAACACGAATCCAAACCCTGTCCGCGCTGCAAACGGAGTTTTGAGTGCAAAGTGGGCAATATAGCCGAGTGCCAATGCAGCCAGGTAACACTGACCTATGAGGAACGTGTGTACGTAGAAAACAAATACCAGGACTGTCTTTGCGCACAGTGTTTACAAAGCCTGCAATTTGAATACCGCTTATACCGGAACCGCATTTTCCGGTTTTAGTTATCCGCCACAGATTTCAGGACACCTGACCGGAACCTTGAAATCTGTGGCTTTCTTCTGTCCGTTTCACAATAATTCCGGTAATTCGCAGCATGGAGATATACCTGATCAGGCATACCACCCCAGCTGTGGAGAAAGGCATCTGTTACGGACAAACAGACCTGGATGTTACCGAGAGTTTTGCTGCTGAGGCAGACAGCATACGTCCCTGGTTACCCGCCCGCATGGGAGCCGTGTACAGCAGCCCCCTGCAACGCTGCCGAAAACTGGCGGAGACCCTCTTTCCCGATCATACCCCAACCCTTCACAAAGACCTGATGGAGCTGGATTGCGGTAATTGGGAAATGCAACCCTGGAACGAAATTCCCAAGACAGAAATGCAACCCTGGCTGGAAGACTTTGTGAATGTGGTGGTGCCTGAAGGAGAAAGTTATGCTTTGATGCATGAGAGAGTGATCAACCGTTTTAACGAGATCTGCCAGCAAGTATCTCCCGCAGTGATCGTGGCCCATGGCGGTGTGTTGAGAAGCATCCTGGCGCATATAACCGGCACACCCATCAAAGAATCGTTCGACCTGTTCACCTGCCACTATGGTTGCGTGGTAAAACTGACACAGGAAGAAAGCGGCTTCCGGCATGAGTTCCTCTACAATATTTCCCTTGCTGGAAAAGAATGGCATAGACCTACGGCGTGAGACGTGAGTGGTGAGTAGGCAGTCAGTTGAAAACTCATTGACCATTCACTACTGACAATTCACCACTCACGACTGACGACTCACGATTCACCCCACCCATTGCCTATTCACAAAACTATTACTACCTTTAAACAAACCCGTATTATGACCTTTCACCTGGACCAGCTGCTGACCGTAACTTTCACCTTATTTGCGGTGATCGATATTGTTGGTTCCATCCCGCTGCTGATCTCTCTGAAGGATAAAATGGGGGCCATCCGGTCTATCCAGGCCACTTTGGTATCGGGTGCGCTGATGATCCTGTTCCTTTATGCCGGGCAACCTTTCCTGAGCATTCTCGGACTTGATGTGCGTTCGTTTGCAGTGGGTGGTTCGGTGGTGATCTTCCTGCTCGGACTGGAAATGGTATTGGGTCACGAGATCTTCAAGGGCGATGCCAATGTACAATCCGGTACCGTGGTACCCATCGCTTTTCCCATCATTGCAGGTAGCGGAACATTGACCACCATCATGTCGCTGAAAGCCAACTTTGAAGAAAGTTATATCCTTTCAGGTATCCTGATCAACCTGGTGGTCGTTTACATTGTATTAAAATCATTGAAGTTCATCGAACACCTGCTGGGACCCGCGGGTTTACTGGCTATCCGTAAATTCTTCGGCGTGATATTGCTGGCCATTGCGGTAAAGATCTTCAGTACCAATATTGCGGCATTCGGCAAATAAATACCCGGCGTTACCGGCAAGAAAACCTGGCACAATGATCGGTTACACAACACTCATGCTGAAATGGGGGCGTCAACACCTGGAACTCCTGTTCCTGTTGACAGCCCAGGGCTTGCTGTTTTTTCTTCCCGTAGAAAAAAAGGAGACTTCGCTTTGCCTGTTCAGTCTGCTGGGCATCGGGCAGTGTCCGGGTTGCGGACTGGGACATTCCATCTATTATGCCCTACACCTTGACCTGGCAGCTTCTTTTCAGCATCATCCTTTCGGGATCTTCGCTGTATTGGTTATATTTAACAGGATCAAACAACTCATACACTTTAAATAACCTACCCATGAAACCCAACCTGATCAACATGATCCCTTCTATCGAGGGGGAAGAACTCGTTTACCTGCAGTCGCTCACCAACGAACTCAGGGAAGACGAACTGCTCAGCTTTATTGCCGTGTACAACGGTAAACGCAGAACAACAGACCAGATACTGATTGGCTGTGTGCTGGGTTTTGTTTGTGTAGGGGGCATACAACGTTTTATGATCGGCCAGAATGGGATGGGTATTTTATACCTCTTTACCGGCGGACTCTGTTTGATCGGAACCATTGTTGATCTCGTCAACCATAAGAAACTGGCTTTTGAGTACAACCGGAAAATGGCCAATGAAAGTATGGCTATGTTATATGCCAACCGATAGGGTCAACTATATTATTGGGCGTATAAAGTAGTATCTGTAAGCAGATCAAACACCTTATATCATGAAGGGAGGGCGACGGGCAGGAGCAATACCCGCATTGCCTGTGTAAGGCAGAATCAGAGATAAATTTGTGGCCTTGCCAGGAATCGAACCTGGATCAAGAGCTTCGGAAACTCGCATACTATCCATTGTACTACAAGGCCAAGGCTGCAAATGTAATAGAAAGCCGTTAATTTTCAAGAGCCCAGTTCCTGAAGGGCTGCGGGGAGAAAAATACCAGTAGGTACGCTGCGCATGATCTGGAGATCTTCCCATAGGGTGGTTTCATTGTCCAGGAAACGCAATACGCGTTGGGGGGGATTGTGCCGGAAAATACGGGCAAAGACCTCAGAGCCAGGCATTTTTCTGTGATACAGCACATGCAGTAACACGCTGTCGTATAACCGGAACTTCTTATCCGCTAACGTTTCCCTCAGATCAACACGGTTCTTCCGCACCAACGAATCCACGATGGCGGCCGTTCTTTTTTGTATGAACCGGAAAGCATACCCACTGCTGCCTTTGGCCTGACCGCCAGCAATTCCTGTAAATACCACCCGCCCCTCCTGTGATGGAAATCGTAGGTTGGTCATGGGTATCACACCAAATTCCGTATGCAGCACTGAATAATCAGCCAGTTGCAGATGCGAGGAGATGTATTCCCGCAAAGCAGCATCATACATCTCTTCAGCAAGCAGTTGCTCTGTGAACAGGGTGTATTCCACCAATGCCTGACGGGGAGAAACGGGTAGCACGTAAAAAAAAGCAACTCCTTTCTCCTGACTCACGCGAAAATCCATGAAAGTGGCTTTGCCGGGATCGAAACGATCCTCGGGTGTTTCGATCAGCCAACCTTTAAAATGCTGGAGAAGATAATATGCCTGGGTGTTCACCCCTGAAGGTGGTGTCTGAACATCCCTGAATGGTATGCTGTTGAACACATATTCCGACTGGTATTCGTTCTGATCTGTGACCACACGCGCATGATCCGAACCTGTTTCAACCCGCTTTACCGTTTCGTTCCTCCATTCGATATTGGCATGCTGTGCCGACATCCGCCTGATATGATCATATAGATCGATACCCCGGATCATCTTGTATTGATAGGGTTCAATGTTGAGCTCACGGAAAAACGAATCGGAATAGAACTGAAGGGTGGGCCATCGGTGATGAACAACGGATTCAAAAAGCCCTGCCTCCTTTTCCCAGAAACACCAGGTTCGGTCGTTGCTGTTCTTTGTTGAATGATCCAGCACAAGGATCTTTTTATCCCGGAAGAAATCCTCCTGCATCATCCGCATCAGCAGACTGGAACCTGCGCATCCGGCTCCCGTAATGATATAGTGATACTGAGTGGGCAATGGTGAGTGGTGAATGGTGAGTGGCAAGCGTACCACTCACAGTTTTCAGCAACCTCTTACGTTATATACCTATTTACTTTATATACTTTATATACTTATTTACTTTACCTACTCCTCCCCTGCAATAACTCATCCTGCTTTACCTTCTCCCAATACTTCCTGGCCACCCATAACATACCGAAACTCTCTCCCTCTTCTTTTCCAATGTGTTTATGGTGCATTTTATGCGCCCAGCGGATGGCTTTGATATAACGGTTATTGCTGCGGGTGAACAACTTAAAGCGCTGGTGAATGATGATCTCATGTACCAGGAAATAGGCAAACCCATACAGGGCAATGCCTGCGCCGATACTTACCACCCAATATACCTGGTTCATACTGCCCAGCATGATGCATAACCAGCTGGGAATGGCAAATATGACAAAGAACGCATCGTTCTTTTCAAAAAAACCAGGGCCTTTCTGGTGATGGTCCTCGTGCAGGTACCACAAAAAACCATGCATCACATAACGATGGGTCAGCCAGGTAATACCCTCCATCAGGACAAAAGTGACCAGTGTGATCAGTAGATACAGCATATTATAAAAAGGTTCTGAGTGCCAGGAAAAACAATGCCTGTATGATAAACAAATGTACCGCAAAATGGTTGGCCTTGTTACAACGGAGCCATCGCAGCACCAGCTGCAAAGCAACACTGATCAGGAACCAGCAGACATAATTATAAAGAGGGATATCCTGACCGGACCATTTCCAGAATCCCAGTTTCACGGCCACAGGCTCCATCAGCCAGTCGAACAAAGTGGCCAGCAGCGCTCCGTCGATCACCATGGACAAAGCCGCTATCCGGGGAGGCAGGTCAAAGCCATCTTCCCCGATTTTGGTCCGGAACCAATCCTGGAACTGTTGCATCACTGCCGCGCTGCAGAACATCACCACAAACCAGTTAAAGCCTATTAACACAGGTACTTCGTTGAATTTTGGTCCCAATACAGATCCGTACTGATAGGTCCCGAAAAGATGGCCGGTGTGTACGCCGATCATTTCTGTACCCATCCCTACCAGAAATGCGGTCAGCAGGAAAAGATAAAAGGAAATATTCTTGCCTTTATGGCTCCAGATCAGCAACAGGGCCATCAAACCCAGGTTCAGTGGCGTATTTTGTATGAACCAATCTTTATACGGCGTGAAGAGGATACCAACCAGTCCGCTCACATGAAAAAGGATTGCCAGAAAAGTAGCGATATGTTGTTTCTCTAGTTTCATTTCCTGTCTTTTTCAACCATTTCACTCATGATCCTGGCACTCTGCAGACACAAGGGTATTCCGCCACCGGGATGTACACTACCTCCCACAAAATACAACCCTGCGACCGCGCTGCTGAAATTGGGATGCCTCAGAAAAGCCGCCATCCGGGAATTGGAACTGGTTCCATACAAGGATCCCATATAAGAAGCGGTCCTTGATTCGATCAGCACAGGATCCAGCACTTCCTCCGTTTCTATGAGAGGTTCAATATCCGTCTGCAACAGCCGGTTAAGTTTTGCGATAACAGCGCTGCGGTACTGTTCGCGGTACAGCGCCCAGTCCTGGCCAACATTTGCCGGTGCATTCACCATCACAAACCAGTTCTCTGCACCTTCCGGCGCCTGCAGACCTGGTTCGCATTTACTGGTGATATTGATATAGACGGTCGGGTCGGGATATGACTGTTTCAAACGAAAGAGATGGTCGAATTCTGCCTGATAATCCTTCGCGAAAAAAATATTGTGCAGGCCCAGCTGCGAAAATTCTTTCCTGATGCCCCAATAGAAGATGAGCGCACTACTGCTCCGTTCCTGTTTCAAGATCTTTTCCGACCGGTATGTATCGCGCAGTAGATGACGGTAGGTGAAATATACATCCATATTGCTGACCACGATATCAGCCGGTATATTCTCTCCATTTGCCACAACTCCCTGCACCACTCCTTCGTTATGGATGATCCGCTCTACTGGGGTGTTAAAACAGAAGCGTACGCCTTTTTTCTCTGCAAGCCGGTATAATGCACGGGTGATGCTGATCATGCCGCCATCGGGATAAAAACTCCCTTCATTATGTTCCAGGTGAGGTATCAGGCTCAGCATACCCGGTGCCTGGTAGGGGTTACTGCCATTATACGTGGCATACCGGTTAAACAACTGAACCGTTTTGGGATTGCGGAAATATTTCGCATTCAGCTGGTGCATGGTACGAAACAAATAGGGCCAGCGGGTGGCTTTCAATGCCCGCAGGATATTGGCCCTGAAAAGAGTTGCCTTCCTGTGCAGCGAATGATTCAGGAAAACTGAACCGATATCCCGGTAAATTTTTTCCGAACGTTTCAGATAACGCTGCAGCGTTCCCGGTTGCTCACCCAGTTTCTCTACCAGTTCCTGATCGAACAGATCGCGGTCGGCATAGGCTTTTACCTGGGTACCATCTTCATAAAAATAATGACAGGAAACAGGCATCTTCCGATAACGAAAATAGGTTTCGATGGGCTCTCCGGCCAGAGCGAACAGGTCCTCTATATGCCCTGGTTGGGTAAATAAACTGGGGCCCGCATCGAACTGGTACCCATTACTACTAAAATGGCTGAGTTTTCCACCGGGATGGGAATTCTTCTCGTATACCGTTACCTCCATACCCTGTACCGCCAATCGTATGGCACTGGCCAGGCCAGCTATTCCGGCGCCGATCACAATAGCGGTGGGGGTTGATTTCATACGGCAGGATGGGATGAACTTTTACGAAAGGTTTTGTCGTGACTGTCTCCACCAATGCATCACTTTTGGAAAGGCAATATGGAACCAGGCGGTAAATCTCTCCGGGGTTTTTCGCAGCGCCTCTGCAATATCGGGCATGGACATGAATGCAAAATCATGCACTTCTTTACTATCGGGCAGGATCTTGCCATCGTAATGGCCTACAAATACGTGATCGAACTCATGTTCGGTGAGCCCGTTAGAAAAATCCGCCTTGTATACAAAATCGAAGATCTTCGTAAGAGCTGTCTCAAACCCCATTTCTTCCCGTAAACGGCGCATTGCCGCTGCCTGTGTATCCTCTCCCGGACGGGGATGACTGCAGCAACTGTTCGTCCACAAACCACCGCTATGGTACTTTTCAAAAGCCCTTTGCTGTAATAACATTTCCTCCCGGTCATTAAAAACGAATACACTGAAAGCCCTGTGCAAAAGGGCTTTTTCATGTGCCTCCATCTTTTCCATGGTGCCGGTTAACACATCCTGCTCATCAACTAAGATCACTTGTTCCATGTAGGCTAAATAAGGACTAAGGTCGGTAATTACAACAAATTCAACTGGGCACGTATCCCCGCTTTTGCCAGGATCATCATTTTGCCATAATCCGGTATACGGATCCTGTTTTCAAGGATACGGTGAGGATGCATCTTTTTGATCTTCCTGAACAGTGAAACATAATATTTATATGCCACATATACGCCAAACCGGGCTTTTACGGGAAGTTTCAGGATGCCTTCATATGCGTGATCGAAATCACGTTGTATGTCCGTTTCAATGGCCGATTTATCGCGTTCGGTAAAATTAGAGAAATCGCAGCCAGGGAAATACATCCGGTCCAAGCCTTCCACATCGGCTTTCAGATCGCGAAGGAAATTCACTTTCTGGAACGCTGCTCCCAGGCTACGGGCATAAGGTTTTAGATCCTCGTATAAGTCTTTGTTACCGTCGCAGAAAATATACAGGCACATCAGTCCCACCACTTCTGCACTTCCATAGATATATTGTTCGTATCCTGCCCTGTCATAATTTCTTTTTTCAAGATCCAGCTCCATGCTGTACAGGAAAGCATCGATCAGCTGCCTGTCAATGCCATATTGGTTCACCGTCAATTGAAAGCTATGCAGGATGGGGTTCAAGCTAACACCCCGGTCAATGGCTTCATACGTATCTTTTTTGAACTCATCCAGCAGCAGGGATTTGTCGTGCTGGTGAAAAGTATCCACGATCTCATCCGCAAAACGTACAAAACCATACACATTAAAGATGGGCACACGCAGATCCTTGTGCAATAGCTTGATGGCCGAAGAAAAACTGGTACTGTATTTCTCGGTGGCGATCCTGCTGCAATCCTGACTCACTTCATGAAACAGGTTCATCATAGTGTTACTTTTTTGAGATTTTTGGGTATCTGACTACTGTGTTCGGATTTTCTGATTGGCTCACATGAATCCCTCCCGCCCCGGATCCGGGATCTTTATGCCTTACCGAAAGCCTTGGCCACTTCGCCGGCCACCACTTCGCCACTGATCAGGCTGGGAGGAACACCGGGACCGGGAACGGTCAGCTGACCGGTATAGAACAAATTACTCACTTTCTTACTTCTGCACGAAGGTTTTAAAACAGCTGTTTGCTGCAAAGTGTTCGCTAAACCATAAGCATTTCCTTTAAATGCATGGTATTCGCTGATAAAATCGCTATGGGCAAAGGATCTTTTATAGATCACCGCATCTTTGATCGATTGACCCAGGTGTTTTTCCATTCGTGCGACGATCTGGTCAAAATATCTCTCACGGAGCTCCTCGGTATCATTCTCAAGTCCTGTTGCCACCGGTATCAGGAGAAACAGGTTCTCACAGCCTTCCGGCGCAGATGAAGGATCGGTAACAGACACGGCACTTACATAAAACAGGGGGTTGCTGGGCCATTCTTTGGTATCATAGATCTCTTTGCCATGTATGGCAAAAGAGGTATCGAAGAACAGAGAATGATGCTGGATATTCTTCAGCTTCTTATTCAGTCCCACATAATAGAGGATGCAGCCCGGTGCCATCACACGGCTGTCCCAGTAAGCGTCTGTATAACTCCGGCTGGCAGCGGGCAGCAGTTGTGTTTCGATATGATGATAATCAGCTCCCCCGATCACCACGTCCGCTTCATAGCTAACAGCAGTTCCCTGCGGGGTCTTAGCCTGTACGCTTTTTGCCCGGTTACCTGTTATATCGATCGCGGTCACTTCCTGTTCAAAATGAAACTGCACCCCCAGTTCAACGGCCAGGTCGTACATGGCCTGAACGATCTGGTACATCCCTTTTTCGGGGAACCAGGTACCGCCTTTGATATCCGCATAGTTCATCAAACTATAGAGTGCCGGTGTTTTTTCAGGCAAAGCCCCCAGAAAAAGAACCGGGAACTCCATCAGCTCCACCAGTTTGGGATGTTTGAAATATTTTGCCACATGGTCTTTCATAGAACGGAAGACATCCAGTTTAAACAAACCTTTGGCAAGGTCCCAGTCAAGGAATTCCTTTACCGATTGGCCGGGTTTGAACACCAGTTTATTGATCCCAACTTCATATTTATAGGCTGCTTCTTCCAGGAACTTTTGCAATTGCTTGCCCGCACCGGGTTCCAGCGATTCGAACAGTTGCTGCAGGGCTGTGAAATCGGCCGGGACATCCATCGGTCCATCCGGGTAATATACCCGGTAAGAGGGATCGAGACGGATCAGCCGGTAGTAATCGGAAACCTTTTTCCCGAAGCAGGCGAAATAACGCTCAAAGACATCCGGCATCCAGTACCAGCTGGGGCCCATATCAAACGTAAAACCCTCTGCTTTCAGGTAACGGGCGCGTCCGCCGGGAATGGCGTGTTTTTCCAGTACGGTAACGTCCCAGCCGGCCCTGGCTATGAAAGATGCAGCCGAAAGGCCCGCGAAACCACTTCCGATAACAACAACTTTCCTGCTCAAGTCAGTGATAATAAAAAAGTAAAGAAATTATTTAATAACGCTGGATCTGCGATTTCAACAGTTTACGTGCAAAATGTATCCTGCTTTTGATGGTTCCCAATGGCTCACCCAGCATATCCGCGATCTCGTTGTATTTATATCCGTCAAAATACAACAGAAAAGGATTCCGGAATATCTCAGGCAGGTCATGAATGGCTTTCTGCACCTCTTTGAGGTTAATGCCGGCAACCGCCTCATTGGAAACAGCGCCCTGGTTCAGGTTCAGCAGGTATTCGTTCGGAGTGCTGTCGAAAATGGTCGACTGCTTTGCTTTACGACGGTAGTTATTGATAAAAATATTGCGCATGATGGTGTACAACCATGCTTTGATATTGGTGCCCACATGGTATTTATCCTGATTGGCCAGGGCACGGTACATGGTTTCCTGGAGCAGGTCCTTGGCTGCTTCTGTATCATGCGTAAGCGTAACCGCAAATGGCTTCAGAAACTCAGCATTGGATAAAAGCATCTTGTTAAATTCTACAGTGGACATAAAAACTGTTTAATTTTTGATACACCAAAGTTAAACAAAATAAGGGCGCTTACAAATTTATCTTTCCGGACTTGGTACCGGATTGATTATCAGTCATATACATATTGATTTACCAAAATCCCCCACTTTCTGTGGGCAGATCAGAGAGAGGATACGTACTCCAGCACTTCGGTCAGGGTCTTTTTAAAGCTGAAATTGGCGGGAATCCTCTTTTTGTAATTCTGGGTAAGTGCACCTGATACGATGATCTTTCTGTCCGGCATACGATTGTGCGCATTGGTCAGGAATCTCTCAAAATTGAAATTATGGGCTACAGAAGTAATATGCGTATATAAGAAATCGGGATTTTTCAAGGATGCCACATAATCAACATCCTTTAACGGCACATTAGCCCCCAGGTACATGACTTTTACACCACGGCTCTTGAGCAGATAGTACACGAAAAGCAGTCCCAGTTCATGGTGCTCCGCCTCAGGTAAAAATAGCAATACAGATTTTCCGGTGTCCAATGCAGGGCGTAAACCGTCGATGCCCACGATCAGTTTCTGACGGACCAGGTTGCTTACCAGGTGTTCCTGTGCAGGGTTAATATGATTGGTGAGCCATAAAATACCGATCCGCTCCAAAAAAGGAAAGATGATCTGGGTGATCGTCTTCTCTATGCCTTTTGCTTTGATATATCCATCCAGCACCACTTCGAACTCATCCATACTCACATTGACCATGTGACGGATCAGCTCATTCACGATGCGCTCCTGCTGTGCCTGGGCCTGCGAGAGCGACAGGATCTTGTCATTGATCTCCGAAGCCGACATGCGGTCTATATGCGAGATCTTGTACCCATATTTATTCAGCAGGGCAATGTTCAGGATCTTCTGTAATTCGTCGTTGGAATAATACCTGATATTCGTTTCCGTACGCTGCGGATTCAGGAATGAATATCGTTGTTCCCAGATACGGATCGTATGAGCCTTAATACCTGAGAGATTCTCCAGGTCCTTGATGGTAAAAGCGTTCATGCAGAAATAACAGGGTGTACCCCATTTTGTTTAACATTCGGATATAAATATTTGACAGAATTGAAAATCAAATAGTTACATCAGATATTACTTCCTGATCCTGCGCAGGTACTCACCATAGCCACTTTTGGCATATTGATCAGCTATTTGAAGCAGTTGTTGTTGGTTGATGAACCCCATCCGGTAGGCCACTTCCTCTATGCAGCCGATCTTCTGGCTCTGCCTTTTCTCTATCACCCGCACAAACTCCGAAGCATCGGCCAGTGAATCAAAGGTTCCGGTATCCAGCCAGGCAGTGCCTCTATTCATGATGCCCACCTGTAGTTTGCCCTGTTGCAGGTATACCCTGTTGACATCCGTGATCTCATACTCACCCCGGGCAGAGGGGGCGATATTTTTTGCGATCTCCACCACGCTGTTATCATAGAAATACAAACCCGGCACCGCGTAACTGGACTTGGGAAGCGCCGGTTTCTCTTCGATGGAGACAGCCCTGTTCTTCTCATCAAATTCCACCACCCCGTAACGCTCGGGATCATTCACCTCGTAGGCAAATACGGCCGCACCGTCTACATCGTTGAACGATTGCACCAGTTTGCTGAAACCTGCTCCGTAAAAGATATTATCCCCCAGTATCAACGCCACTTTATCCTGACCGATGAACTTCTCCCCGATCACAAAAGCCTGCGCCAGTCCGTTGGGCACGGCCTGTACTGCATATTCAAACCGGCAGCCCAGCTCAGCACCATTACCAAGCAAACGCTGGAACTGTGCAGAGTCCTCGGGTGTGGTAATGATCAGTATCTCATGGATACCCGCCAGCATCAATACCGAGAGCGGGTAGTAGATCATGGGTTTGTCATACACCGGCATCAGCTGTTTGCTGATACCCTTGGTGATGGGGTACAACCTGGTACCGGATCCGCCTGCCAGTATAATGCCTTTCATGCGTTAGAATTTTAGCGCAGGCATAAGTTCCTGCAACGTAGGTAATGATTTGTCTTTCCCGGACAGGAGCAATTCCGATTCCGGCAATTTCCAGTCGATGGCCAGATGCGGATCATTAAAAATAATTCCTGCTTCCGTAGCTGGGTCGTAATAATTGTCACATTTATAAAAGAATACGGCTTCCTCACTCAACACCACAAAACCATGGGCAAAACCCCGAGGCACGAAGAACTGGGTATGACTGTCTTCGGAAAGTTCCACTGCCACATGTTTCCCGAATGTTGGAGAGCTCTTGCGAAGGTCGACTGCCACATCCAGTACTTTACCCTTCAGCACCCTTACCAGTTTGGCCTGTGCCGCATCGCCCTGCTGAAAATGCAGGCCACGCAAAACACCTCTCTGCGAGAGTGACTGGTTATCCTGAACAAAATTCATATCCAGTCCTGTGTGCTCCAGAAACCTTTTTCGGTTAAAACTCTCAAAAAAATAACCCCGATGATCTCCATGGAAAATATCCTCTACCAGGAAACAGCCGGGTAATATCGTCTGCTCAATTCTCATAATTATCTGTTGGTGTACATGGACTGGTAATAATGCTGGTAGGCCCCGCTGGTAACATGCTCCAGCCAGGTGGTATTGGTAAGGAACCAGTCAATGGTCTCACTCAGTCCCTGCTCAAAGGTAACGCTGGGTTTCCAGCCCAGTTCGCTGTTGATCTTGCTGGCATCGATGGCATATCGCCTGTCGTGGCCAGGGCGGTCTTTCACATACGTGATCAGTTTTTCACTGTAACCGGCCGTACGGCCCAGCTTCTCATCCATCAGCTTACACAAGAGCTTTACCAGGTCGATGTTCTTCCATTCATTGAATCCACCGATATTATAGGTCTCACCGGGCTTCCCTTTATGAAAGATCAGGTCGATGGCCATTGCATGGTCCTTTACATAGAGCCAGTCACGCGTGTACTGACCATCTCCATAAACCGGCAGTGGTTTTTCGTGAATGATGTTATTGATAAACAGCGGGATCAGTTTTTCAGGAAAATGATTCGGACCGTAATTGTTGGAACAATTGGATACGATCGTCTGCATATGATAGGTCTCCCTGTAAGCCCTCACAAAATGGTCGGAGGAAGCTTTACTGGCCGAGTAGGGTGAGTTGGGGGCATAGGGAGTGGTTTCGGTAAAGAAACCTGTATCGCCCAGGCTGCCATACACTTCATCGGTAGAGATATGGTAAAACAGATGTTTCGAATAATCGGCTTTCCAGTAATCCCTGGCCGTATTCAACAGGTTCACCGTGCCGATGATATTGGTGTATACAAAGTCAAGCGGCGAAACAATGGAACGGTCCACATGCGATTCTGCCGCCAGGTGTATCACATCGCTGACCTGGTAGGTCTCAAATACCTGTTTCAGTGCATCGGTATCCAGGATATTAGTTTTGGAGAACACATAATTGGGAGCTTGTTCAATATCGGCCAGGTTTTCCAGGTTGCCGGCATAGGTCAAAGCATCCAGGTTGATGATCCGGTAATCCGGGTATTTGTTCACCAGTAAACGCACCACATGGGAACCAATGAATCCTGCTCCTCCTGTGATCAATACATTCCTGCTCATACGCAAATAAATGATATAGGTAAGGCACAAAGTAACAATAATTACAGCTAGCAACCCGTGAAAGAAATCACAACTATCCACCCCGGTGCAAGTGCAAAAGCCGGTGAACTATGCAGCTAACTTTCTTATCTTCATTCCACAAACGCCTGCCATGAACCAACGCTATTACTCGCTTGATGTTTTCCGGGGTGCCACGGTTGCCCTGATGATACTGGTTAACAACCCGGGTAGCTGGGGCCATATTTTCGGCCCGTTGAAACACGCACCCTGGCATGGAGCCACCCCTACGGACCTGGTGTTCCCTTTTTTCCTGTTCGCTGTGGGCAATGCCATGGCTTTTGTGATGCCCCGTTTTGAACAGGCAGGCCAGGGGGTATTCTGGAAAAAAGTGATCAAAAGGACCCTGCTCATTTTTGCGATCGGCCTGTTCCTGAACTGGAGCCCGTTCATCAAATGGGATGGAGAATCGCTCGTAGGAAAACCATGGGAGAATGTCCGGATACTGGGCGTGCTGCAAAGGATCGCACTCTGTTATTTCTTCGCTTCCGTGATCGTGTTCTATGCCAAAGCAAGGGGCTCTTTTGTGATCAGCGGTATTCTATTGCTGGTATACTGGCTCATCTGCCTGCTGCTGGGAGCACCCGGTGACCCCTACAGCTTACAGGGCTGGTTTGGTACACAGATCGACATCAACCTGCTGGGCGTAACCCATATTTATAAAGGAGAAGGGGTTCCCTTTGACCCTGAAGGACTGCCAAGTACGCTTGCCGCCATTGTTCAAGTGATCTTTGGTTTCCTGGTTGGACAATACATTCAGCAGAAAGGAAAGAGTTTCGAAATGTTATCCAATCTGTTTGTAGCAGGACTGGTACTTGTATTCACGGGTTACTGCTGGGACCTGGTATTCCCCATCAACAAAAAGATCTGGACGAGCAGTTATACGCTGTACACTTCCGGTCTCGCCATACTGGTACTTGGCACCCTTATCTTCCTCATCGAGTTCAAGGAAAAAAAAGGCGCCTGGAGCCGGTTTTTTGATGTGTTTGGAAAGAACCCGCTGTTCATTTTTGTATTAAGCGGTTTTTTACCCAGGATGCTGGCCCTGTTCCGCTGGGAAGACCATATTTCTCCTGAAGGGAAACCTGTGTATACCTCCGCCTTTCCCTGGTTCTATGAGCATATCTGCAAAAACATATCAACCGACCTCCGCGTTGGATCGCTGCTCTATGCCTTATGCATGATCGCTATGTACTGGTCAATTGTGTACCTGCTGGATAAGAAGAAGATCTATATCAAAGTGTAGGGATCGTGAGTTGTGAATCGTGAGTCGTGAGTCGTGAATCGTGAGTAGGGAGTAGGTAGTGTGTCACAGTCACTCACGACTGACGACTCACGATTTCATTCATTCATTCACTCATTCTCTCATTCCCTCATCGAATCCTCCTCGCAGGATTACCCGCATACACGCCGGGTTCCGTGATATCATGGGTAACTACCGATCCGGCTCCCACCACTACCTGATCGCAGATGGTAACGGGCAACAGAGTGGCATTACTTCCTATGGACACCTGGTTACCGATATGGGTTGCCTTCCATAAAGCAGGATCACCTGCAGGACCTCCGCTTTGAAAAGTATCGTTCACAAACATGACGCCGTGACCGATAAAACAATCAGATCCGATCGTCACTTTTTCGCAAATGAAAGTGTGTGATTGAATCTTACAACGATCTCCGATCACCACGTTTTTCTGGATCTCTACAAAGGGCCCTACAAAACAATCGTGGCCGATCTGGCAGCCATATAAATTACAAGGTTCAACTACGCGTACATTCTCCCCGAATTGTACATCCCGGATGCCGATATGGGTCGATTGGAATTTCATTCTGACAGTAACTAAGTTAGCGCAAATTGGCAGCATGGTAGATCTTTTCTATGATCTCTACTGTTTTCAAACCATCCTTACTGCTGGTATAATAGGGTGTCCCGTTCTCCAGCGTATTCACCAGACTTTCATACACTTTATCGTGATTACTCATGGAGCCCTGGTACGTTGGATATTCATTGGCACCCGGACCTGCAGGCAGCTGCTCCAATGCCACATTTTGGAAAGATGCGTACTCGATCGCATTCAGATACGATCCGCCGATCTTCACCATCCCTTTTTCGCCAGAAATGGTCAGCGATCCCTCCCTGTTCTGCTGAAAACTATTCACCGAATAATGAATAGTGCCGATCATCCCATTCCTGAATTGCAGCACAACCCCTCCGCAATCATCGACCTCACTCACATTCCTGTGCGCCATGTTCTCAGCCAGTGCCATTACGTTTTGTACTTCCCCAAAAAACCAATACATGAGATCGATGAAATGACTGAACTGCGTAAACAATACGCCACCATCCTGCAACCGGTTGCCCCGCCAGTCTGATGTTTGATAGTAGTGCTGGTTGCGATTCCAGAAGCAGGTGAGTTGCATCCCATACAGTTGTCCGAAACCTCCCGCATCCAGTATTTTCTTAACGGCCTGAACAGGAGGGTTGAAACGGTTCTGCATCACGGTGAACAATTGTTTTCCGGACCGCTCTGCTGCCTGCATCATCAGCTCGCAATCGGAAACTGTGAGGGCCATGGGTTTCTCCACCAGAACATGCATACCTTTTTGCAAGACCTGAACAGACTGGTCGGCATGCAATCCATTGGGTGTGCAGATCACCACCACATCAATGGCGGTCTCGCCAGAAAGAAGGTCATGGAGGGTATGGTAAAAGGGAACCTGGTATTTTCGGGCAAATGAGGCTGCTTTATCAGGAACCACATCACAAACGGCCACCAGCTGGCCATAGGTCTGTATGTGCACCACATGACGTGCTGCAATAGCACCACAACCTACGATCGCAAAACGGATCCTGTTCATGTATCAATATTAGGGAAAGAGGGCTTCTGCCTTTTGAATATTTTCCGGTTTGCCCACATCGATCAGCACGGCTCCGGTATGGTCATAACAGGAAATGAAATGGTCTTTTGCCAGGTCCAGGTATACATCAACCATCGAAAACTTACCGGTCTGTGTGATTAGTGACAGCAGTTCGGTATTGATCACATGAATGCCACTAAAAGCTTTGCGAAAAAGCGGGATCTGATTACGTACAATTTTCTCCTCGCCTGTTTTTACATTCTGCCAGCCAGACAGGATATTTTCTTCATCAAACAGGAAATAACGCGAGGTCTCCCTTTCACTTACGGCCAATGTGGCCAACGCGTTCCCGGATCGGTGCTGCTGTATCATGGCTCCCAGATCGAGCCGGGTCAGTATATCAGCATTCATGACCACAAAGTCTTTCTCGCCGGCAAAATAAGCAGCGGCTTTCTTCAGTCCGCCTCCTGTCTCCAGCACTTCATCCGTTTCATCCGAGATACTTACCCTGCTGCCCCATCCATGCTGCTGTTCGATAGCCTGTACCACCTGATTGGCAAAATGATGGACATTCACGATCACATCACGGATACCAAACTGCTGCAGGTATTCAATGTTCCTTTGCAACAAAGACTTCCCATTTACCAGAGCCAGGGCTTTGGGATGAAAATCGGTCCAGGGTTTCAAGCGGGAACCAAGGCCTGCGGCGAAGATCATTGCTTTCATGCAGAATGGATTGCAGATTGATGGATTACGGATGATTCAGTTAGTTGGAAGCAGGCAGCTCCTTTACCCAGTTAGCCTGGTTGGTGTGTTCCAGTTTTACTTTTACCTTGTATTTATTACGCAGGTGACGGGCTGTTTGCTCCGCAGCATACACACTGCGGTGCTGTCCACCGGTGCAACCAAAATTGATCATCAGATGACTGAAACCGCGGCGCAGGTATTCTGACACGGTAATATCGATCAGGTCCCAAACGCTGTTCAGGAATTCATTCATATGCGTACGCTGCTCCAGGAAATCCTGAACCGGCTTGTCTTTACCCGTCTGGGTTTTGTATTCATCAAAACGACCCGGATTCAGGATGCCACGCATATCGAACACAAACCCACCACCATTTTCTGTCGGATCAGCAGGAATTCCTTTTTTGTAACTGAAACTGTTGATTTCGATCAGCAGCGGGGTATTTTCGTTCGCCTGAATCGGTTCGAATCTTTTGATCATATCTTCGGCCACCACCAACCGCAGCACACGATCGAACTCTGGCGTTACAATACCGATACGTTTGTGTTCGATGAAAAATTTCAGGTTACGAAGTGCCAACGGGATGCTGGCCAGGAAATGTGCCTTCCGCTCAAACAAGCCACGGAACCCGTAAGCACCCATCACCTGCAGTAAACGGATCAATACATAACCGTTGTACTGGCTCACAAAGGTGATGCGGTCAACCGGTTTTTGCAGGAGCTTGTCCACTTCGTCCATGTAATAGTCGAGCAGTGAATCCTTCCATTGTTCACTCAGTTCCGCTTTGGCCTGCCAGAGCAGGGATGCCACATCGTATTGCAATGCACCTTTCATACCGCCCTGGTAGTCGATGAAACTCACTTTGTCATCTTTCACGATAATGTTCCGGCTCTGAAAATCGCGGAACATAAAATATTTGTTCTCCGTACGTGTAAGGTAGGTACTCAAGGCATCAAAATCATCGAGCATGGCCTGTTTATCGTAGGGCAGTTGTAACGTGTCCAAAAAATAATACTTGAAATACAACAGGTCGCTCATGATGGCCTGTTTGCCAAACTCTTTGGCAGTAAGGCACCAGCCGTAGTTCAATCCCTGGTCTCCCAGGATCTGTACGCGCGCCAGCTCAGACAGGCTCTGTTGAAACAATCCATATACATAATCCCCATGTCCGTTCTGCTCCAGTTTATTCAACAGGGATTCTGTGCCCAGGTCCTCCTGAATGTAGATCGTATCATCTGCATTCACAGCCAGTATTTTGGGAACCGGCAAACAGGCTTGTATAAAATGACGGCTGAAATAGATGAATGTCTGGGTCTCCCGCTGGTTCAGGTTATAGGTAGCGATAAAAGTGGCTGTTCCGGAATAGATCCTGAAATAGATACGGTCGCTACCGCTCTGCGGTAATTTCTCAATACGGTCGGGTTGGGGATGACCGGATGACACAAAAAGTTCGCTGATGGCGTTGATCACTGCCTCCATGTTACTGCCTGGTTTACGGCGAAAATAAAGCTTCGTACGGAAAGCGGCCGAACCTTTTGTTTTTTTTGACCAGATATGCAGTGCCGCAGCCAGCCCTGTATGAAGTAACCGTTAACAGGTTCCTGACATTTGTGAATCATTCCGGCTTTGTTTATTTTCAATACATGAATAAAGGGATCCTCCTTTTGCTGTTGCTGAACCTGGCATGTCAACTGGCAAAAGCACAAACAACAGAGCGTTTTTACGACTACCAGGGATATATCTGCGAACCAGGCAGGGCCAGGTTTTATGCGAGGATCAGTCCTAGTGATTCCGGATGGGTCCAGTCAAGGTATTATCTTCCTTCCAGGCGTCTACAGTCAAAGACAGTGTATTCAGACAGCGCCTGTACCATCAAGCAGGGAAAGTGCTACACTTTTTACCCCAACCAGCAACTGGAGACGATCGGCAAATACAGCAACAACCTGAAAGACAGCACCTGGCTTTCTTTTTATGCCAATGGCGTCTTAAAAGATTCCACCCGGTATGATGAAGGAGAAGTTACCGGGACCTCTCTGCAATGGCATAACAATGGGTACATGTCCGACTCGACCGTTTACCGGCCCGATGGGATCCGGGTATCCGTTAGCTGGTTCGACAATGGCAGTATTTCAGCCGCGGGACGCCTGTCGGAGATCGGTATGCCACATGGAAAATGGCAGTTCTTTCACCGGAATGGCCAACTGAGTGCAGAGGAGGTATACAGTCGTGGCAGGTTGCTCAGCAGAAAATACTTCTCCGTACTGGGCGTACCCGAAACCGACACCAGTGTGGCGTTCAAACCCGCCTCTTTCCCGGGCGGGGTAACCAAATGGTCCGAATTCATGCAGAAAAAATTGTACTGGCCCAACGGTTACCAGATCGTCAACGGCAATAAGGTAGAGATCGCGATCCAGTTCACCGTTGATGAATACGGGAATGTAAAGGATCCGTTGATCACCGTACCCTTCGATGACGCTTTCAATGATATTGTGATGCGTATGATACAACATTCCCCGCGATGGGAGCCTGCCATCTCACATAACCGGAAAGTATCCTTCCTTCATAAACAAACGATCAGTTTCACACAGATCAGAAATTGAGAAAGACCGGTCGATCCTGTTGTTCACGACAATACAAAATCAACCGCAGCTGTTGCGTGCAGCAAAGTGGTATCGAACACAGGGATGCTGCAATCTTCCTGTTTCAATAAAATGGGAATTTCTGTACAGCCGAAAATGGCACCCGACGCGCCCTTTGCCACCAGGGTATCGATGATCTGCAGGAAACGCTGTTTGGCTGCTGCGGTAAAAATACCTTTGGCAAATTCCGAATAGATGGCGTTGTTGATATAATCAATGTCTTCCTGCGAAGGGATCAATACCTGCAAACCCTGCTCTTCCAGTTTTTGCCGGTAAAAATCCTGCTGCATCACGTATTTGGTACCTAACAATGCAACCGTAGCTATATTTTTCTGTTTGATGGCATTGGCGGTAACTACGGCCACATGTATCAGCGGGATGGCCACGGCTTCCTGTACCGCATCTGCAATTTTGTGCATGGTATTGGCCCCTAACAGTACGCAATCGGCCCCGGCCCTTTCCAGCCGGCGGGCCGCGTCGCACATGATTCCGGCAATACGGTCCCAATCACCGGCCTCAGTCAGTGTTTTGATCTCCTGGAAATTGACAGAATAGATAATGATACGGGCAGAGCTCACTCCTCCTTCCCTGGCATTCACCAGCTCATTCAGTATGCGATAATATTCCGCAGTAGATAACCAGGTAACCCCACCAATAAGGCCGATCGTTTTCATATGATGAAGGTAGGTAAATTGAAACTGTTGCCACAGAACAGCTCTTCAAAACAACTTTCCCTGCTCGCCCGGTCTTCTGAAACGGCTGCAATCCAACTCCCAACGTTCTGCATTGAGGCCATAGAGTTTATTGTATTTTTTAAATTGCTGCCCCACCAGGTCGGAGATCGGCCCTTCGCCACGCATGCGTACCCCATAACGGCTGTCGTTCACCTTACCCCCATGGCCGTGTTGGATGAGGTTCCATACCTTATCGGCCCTGTCGGGAAAATTCTTGTACAGCCAGTCGTGAAAGATCAGTTTGATGGCCCCATTCAACCGGATAAAGGTATACGCACTGAACACAGCCCCATTCTTACTGGCCGCTTCCATAATGCGCTGCATTTCATGTTCATTCAGCCCGGGAATCATCGGCCCCAGCATCACGCCGGTTCGAACACCAGCGGCGCTAAGCTCCCTGATCACACGCAAACGCTGTTGGGCCGTCGTGGTACGGGGCTCCATCGCCCGCCGCAGGTCTTCGTTAAAGGACGTGATACTGACCAGTACACTTACCAGTTTCTTATCTGCCATCTGCTGTAACAAGACCTTATCGCGCAGGATGCCGGCATTCTTGGTGATCATTCCTACGGGCTGGTTAAACTCATGACACACTTCCAGCATGCGTTTGGTAAGTTCGAATTTTTTCTCTGCAGGCTGGTAACAATCGGTATTGCCACTCAGGCTGATAGGAACGCATTCCCAGTTCCTGTTCATCAAAAATTTACGCAGCAGTTCCGGCGCATTCTTCTTCACTATGATCTTCCGTTCAAAATCCAGGCCGGCGCTATAGCCCCAGTATTCATGCGCATTACGGGCATAACAATAGATACAACCATGTTCACACCCCTGGTAAGGGTTCATGCTGTACCACATGCCAACATCAGGGCTCTCTACCTTGTTCACAATGCTTTTGGCATGATCTTCCAGGTAAACCGTGGCCAGGTTGGGCTCGGTCCAGTCATCAATACTTTCCACCTGTTCCCGCACTTTCTCATTCTTCAAAAAGCGGTTCTTCGGATTGAACTGGGCTCCGCGGCCTTTCAAATAGGTATTTTCTTTGGGCAGTTCTTCTTCCATTGGACTCATCTTTACACCATACATCAACCCTTGTTACAAACGGGTATCAAAACAAGGCGCCTTGTACCGTATGCGTCTTCTCATTCTTCATCACAAACCTTTTCACTGTTTCATACTTTGTTTCTCCCTCTCTTCTGCGCAGCAGTACCAGCTGTTCTGCCATGAAACGACCGCTGAAATGCGTATGGCTCATTTCCAACCAGCCTTTCTCGTATTGCCAGGGCAGCAACCTGGTAGCCAGCGTAACAGATGGTTCGGTAATAAAATGCGGTTTCCGTTCCTTGTCTATCTTCAACAGGTGTTGTACCGTTCGCAATGATTTGATCAACTGCCCTATCTGCGTCTGTGTACTGACCCGAAAGCAGATGGTATGCGTGGGAAAACTGCTAAAATCCTCCAGCTCTACCAGAAATGAGGCATGCATTTCCGTTAGTACCTGTAAACGGTGTATGATCCGTTTTTCAATCATTTCAAACTGCTGAAAACGCAGCAGGGTAATATGTGGCCTGCCCATGACAGCCGCCGCACAATCGTAGCTGTCTGCAAAATGTTTCTTTACAGCCTGCAGTTGGTCACGCAAGATTTCCGGTGGCTCTATCGCCAGCATATATTCAGCAGTGGTGTAATTCATCAATATATCTGATCGCATAGCGCTGAGGGGGTATGATTATGTTTATGATGTTGATGATCACTGAATGCGTAACGGTGACCCTTCTTTCCCTGGTTGCCTCTCTGCCGGGCAGAAAGAGAACCTGATGGGTCAGGGGCGAAGGCCGAACACGTTTACCTGTTTACAGGCATCGAACTGGTGTGTCCTCCGCAGCAGCACCAGCTCATTCACTTCAAATGATGCCTGGAAATCCTTTTGCGCATAATCAGCCTCCGCCTGCTGGTATACGTTTGCAGACAGTTTCCTTGCAAGGGTCATATGCGGCCTTGTGATCAGGTGCATTTCAGGACAACCATATCCCCGCACATACTGGTCAACCACCTGCAGTTCCCTGGCCAGTTGCTGAAAAGGCAGATGATCCTGCACCCTTACATAAATGGTATGGGGTTTGAAACCGCAGTACCTGTCCAGCGTTACCCTGAATCGTTGCTGGTTGCTGATGATTCGGTGCATCCATCGGATAATGGTAGACTCCATTTCTTCCTTTGCCAGGAAGTTGGCCACTGTGATGTGGGGTTTTGTTTTCTCGGCAATGGGCGCATGGTATTGCAGGGTAAACCGCTGTTTCTCCTGTACCAATTTATCATGTACTGCCGCATCCGGTTTGGCTACCAGCAGGTACTCAAAGAACTGCTGCACCGGTGCGTGGAACGGCCGGTTGCTTACTAACCCTGTTTCCATAAACATATTTTTACCTGTATAATGATTTTAGCATAAATTTACTAAATAATTTAGCATAACAAAATTTAATTTATATGGACGGGGAAACATGGTACGGAGCCGCCTACAAAGGCTCCAAGAAATTCAACCAGTGGAACATTCCCACTGCCAACGCCACCGGTTTCGGTGCAGCGGCCGATGATTATATGGAACGCGGCATTGACCTGAACGAACAGCTGATCCGCAACAAACCGGCCACTTTTTTCTTCCGCATGAACAGCGATGCCATGACAGATGCCGGCATCTTCAGCGGTGATGTGCTGATCGTTGACCGGAGCGTCAAGGCGGTGAACGGGAAGATCATCGTGGCCATACTCAACGGCGAGTTGTTGGTACGGCGTTTACAGGTACAGATCAAAGGCGCCACACTGGCGGCCGAAAACAAAAAATACGGCAATATTCAGGTGGACGAGTTCAGCAGTTACGCGGTATGGGGCGTGGTCGTACATTCCATCAGGACCATTTGACAGGGCCCGGCCACAGTGCCGTGTGCAGCATCCGTTGCGTCGCACACGGCACCGTTCCGCCATCTATCGGCAGCCCGGAAACCCACACGGTCTGAAAAATATTTCACCAATCATCAAGCAACCATTGCCATGAAAGCCATTGTCGACTGCAACAGTTTTTACTGCTCCTGCGAACGCCTGTTCCGTCCGGACCTGCAGCACCGGCCCGTAGTGGTACTCAGCAACAACGACGGCTGCATCATCTCCCGAAGTGATGAAGCCAAAGCATTGGGTGTTGAAATGGCCGGCCCTTACTTCAAAGCCAGACCACTGATAGAAAAATATGGTGTGGCCACATTTTCTTCCAATTACAATCTTTACGGCGACCTCAGCTGGCGGGTGATGGAAACCCTGCGCATGCTGCTGCCCCAGAATGCTGTGGAAGTATATTCGGTCGACGAATGTTTTCTCGACCTCTCACATATACCCGGCAAAGAACTACCGGCATTTGCCCTGCACCTGCGCAGGACCGTGGAACAATGGACCGGCATACAGGTATCCATCGGTGTGGCACCCACCAAAGTGCTGAGCAAAGTGGCCAACCGCCTGGCCAAAAAACACAAACAGGTCACCAACTGCGTGCTTGTGCTCGATACCCCCCGGAAAACCGAGCAGGCATTGCAACGCACACCCGTTGAAGATGTGTGGGGCATTGGGCACCAGTACTCGGTAAAACTCCGCAACAGCCATATCAATAACGCATATGACCTCAGCATCAAGGACGTGAACTGGGCCACCAAACACCTGGGCGGGGTGACCGGCGCCAGACTGGTGCGCGAACTCAAGGGCATCGAGAGCATACAGATGCTGGATGAACTGGTGAACAAAAAGATGATCGCCACCACACGTATGTTCGGCAGCCCGGTGAACAACCTGAACGACATCAAGGAAGCGATCGCCACTTACACATCCCGTGCTGCAGAAAAATTACGCAGGCAGCACAGTGCGGCCAGTACCATCAGTGTATTCGTGGTGCCGCGCGAGCAGACGCACAGCACCCATTTCAGGCACGGGCCCACCATCAGCAGCCATATTATCCTGCCACTGGCCACTTCCTGTACGCATGAACTCATCAAACCAGCCCTATCGCTGGCAGAGCGGTTATACGATCACACAAAAGTGTACAAGAAAGCAGGCGTCATGTTAAGCGGCATCGTGCCCGACAGTTCCATACAGGGCAACCTTTTTAATGAGCCCTCCGGTAACAGGAGCCGCATGCTGATGAGCATGATCGACAATGTGAACTTCGCCATGCGCGATGACGTACTCAAGTTTGCTGCTTCGGGTACCGCCCGAAACTGGAAGATGCGCCAGGAGCTGCGCAGCCCGCGCTACACCACGCGTTGGGAAGAATTGTATGAGATCAGGTGAAACAGGGACCTTTATTGTTTCTTCGGAACAGGGAACTTATCGAACAGCATACTGATGCCTTTCTGCACTTCGGCCTGTACATTCTTCTGGTTCTCCGGAACAATGCCGCGTACAATACCTCTCCACACCATTTTGTTCTCAGCGGCATCCACCACGTGAATGGCTACCGTGCCTTCATGGTAACGACCCACTTCTATCACTTCGCTTTTCCAGCTGTAATTACGCTGGCCAATATAACGGGGGGCGCCATCGGTACGCCAGTCGGTCTCCCTTGTCTGCACTTCTTCCTTGATACGGATCCCGATATTGACCAGCAACTGGGGATGGTTAGTAGTGTAATGATACCCCCGGCGCTCCATTTCCACCGTAATGGCTTCTTTTAATACATTGATCCGCTCAGTGAACAAGGCACTTACCGTATCGCCGGATGCTTTTACCTGGAAAAAATCAAAGCTCTGGTACCTGGTCAGGTCTGCATTATCACCTGTTTCGGTATGCAGAACCCGGGTGCCGGAACAACCGGCCAGCAACAGTAGAGGTATGATCAGATATTTTTTCATAAAATATTTTTTACATGATCAGAATAAAGTGGTCGGTGGCAAAAACGCTGGTTTAATGAGGTTCAGTCCGCAAGCCGCATTCAGCTTATCCACCATGTACACTGTCAGTTCGGGAGAATAGGCCTCGTCGTGCATATGCATGAAAAAGTACAGTTCCTCCAACCCATTGTTGAGCCAGTACTGCATGCGGCCGATCCAGTCATCCACCCTTGTATAATCCGTCGGATGCAGGCTGTTGCCCACATACCGGATAAATGCCTTGGGCACTGTCAGGTGCATATGTGCACAGTCCCTCCTGCCACTGGTATCGGTGATCACGATCCCCATCCGGATGGAGCGAAGAAAATCAAACAGTTCCGCACGGACCTGTTCATCCGAAAACCAATCGGGATGCCTCACCTCCAGGAAAAACTGCATATCCGTGGGCAGCGACTGCAGAAAACGGAACAACTCCTCCTTACGCCGGGTACTGAAAGCATCACTTACCTGAACGAACACAGGACCCAGGTGTTTTTCAAAAGCCACAATACCGCGAAGGAACTCGGAAGTGATAAAATCCTTGTTCAGCAGGCTGCCCCTGTGTGTAACACCCTGGTACATTTTGGGGCAGAACACAAAATCCCTGTTGCCCGCCTTCTCTGCCCATTTGGCAATGCCTTCAGCACCATATACCTTGTAATGCGTGGCATTCAGTTCAATACTGTTGTAATGTTTTACGTAATGCGACAGAAAATCTTTTTCCTTTGTTTTGGGTGGGTAGATCTTTCCCACCCATTCGGTCCTGCCCCATTTGGCACAGCCCAGATACACTTTGGGATCGGCAACCGGTTTACCCGGCAGCACCGCCTGGTTAAAAACGGGTTCGGCCGATAAACGAAAATCAATATTTCCCAATTCAGATTCGGGCACACGGCCAAATTCCATAAGACTGTTTTTTCAGATCCTAAAGTTACGCCGTTATCATAAAAGCAGTAATTTGTTTCGCGTGACTGGTGAGTGGTGAGTAGTGAATAGGCACACGTGCATCAACCTGCGCCCCCTTACTCAACACTCCCTACTCACTACTCACCACTCACGATTGACCATTCACAATTGCTCATTGCCCATTCACAACCCGCCACCCCCCCTACCATGAAACAACTGTTCATCCTGCTTGGCCTGGTTCCGATACTGGCGCTTGGTCAGCAAAGGCCCAACATCCTCTATATCATGAGTGATGACCACGATGCCAACGCCATCAGTGCCTATAACAAAACACTGATCCAGACACCCAATATCGACAGGCTGGCAAAGGAGGGCCTCCTTTTCACCCGATCATTTGTGGGCAATTCCATCTGCGGACCCGCAAGGGCTACCCTGCTCACAGGCCTTCATTCGCATAAGAACGGTTTTATCGACAATCGTTCCCGTTTCGACGGTTCACAGCAGACCATGCCCAAACTGATGCAGCAGGCCGGTTACCAGACGGCCGTGATCGGCAAATGGCATCTCAGCACTTACCCTACCGGATTTGATTACTGGAAGATCCTGCCCGGTCAGGGGCAATACTATGAGCCCCGCGTCATCCACATGAATGGCGATACCAGCACCTATCATGGCTATGCCACCGATGTGATCACGGATGAATCCTTACAATGGCTGCAGGAAAAAAGAGACAGTACCAAACCCTTCCTGCTGATGTTACATCACAAAGCACCGCATCGCTATTTCTTCCCTTCCCTGCGCTACCTGGAATTATACCATACCAAAACCTTCCCCGAACCGGCAAGCCTGTACACTGACACCACGGGACGGGGTGCTGCCTGGCGTTTGCAGACCATGAGCATCCTGCCCGACATGAAACTATCCAGCGACCTGAAAGTGGATCCCGCTTACCTGATGGATATCCCCTGGTTAAAACCCGATTCTTCAGAGATCAATTATTACCGCGCCATCTTTAACCGCGTACCGGCCGCAGAAAGAAAACGTTTCATTGAGATCTACAAGGAACGTGGCGAAACCATCCGCAAACTGCGTCCGCAGGGAAAAGAGCTGCTGCAACTGAAATACCAGTGGTACATGCAGGACTACCTGGCCTGCGTGGCATCGGTAGACGAGAATATCGGCAGGGTACTGGATTACCTGGACAAAAGCGGACTGGCCGGCAACACCCTGGTGATCTACACATCGGACCAGGGCTTTTATCTTGGCCAGAACGGCTGGTTCGATAAAAGATGGATGTACGATATTTCCATGCGGTCTCCCTTACTGGCAAGATGGCCCGGCCATATCAAACCCGGAACCAGGACCAATACCATGGTGCAGAATATCGACTACGCACCCACTATCCTGGACGTTGCGGGAGCCCCCATACCTGCCAACATGCAGGGGTTGAGCCTGCGGCCTGTTCTCGAAAACCCCGCCAGAACATTGCCCAGGAACAGTCTTTACTACCATTTTTATGAATACAAGGCAGACCATACCGTATTGCAACATGTAGGGGTCAGGACCGACCGCTACAAACTGCTCTATTTCTACACCGTTAACGAATGGCAGCTGTTTGACCTGCAGAAAGACCCGGCCGAACTCACCAACCTGGTGAATGACCAAAAGTACCAGGGCATCCTGGCCGATATGAAAAAGGAACTGCTCCGCCTGCGCAACCAATACGACGATCATGAAGCCGCGGGAGAACTCAGGTGAGGAATATTGAACAGATGAACAAGGAATGATGAATGTTGACCGGGAGCCACTTCAACATTCATCATTCCTTGCCTGTCTGCCGTCAGGCAGGCTCAATATTCGATATTCTATTCCCTCCCGCTATACCGTTAAAATATTTCCCGGGCTAAAATATTACCTTGCCTTACCCGTCTACCGTTCTTATAGATGAATAAGGCATTGACGATACCTGCCCAAATGGCCGAAACCCGAAGGAATACGATCACCGACGTCATCAACACGTACAGCAAACGGTTGATGGGGTTTATCCGTAAAAGGGTAAACAATGAAGCGGATGCCGAAGATATTCTGCAGGATGTATTCTACCAGTTCATCGGCAATACACAACCCATTGAACAACTGACGGCCTGGTTATTCACCGTTACCCGTAACAAGATCACCGACCGGCAGCGCAAACGGAAACCCGACCTGCTGGAAGATGTGTATACGGAAGCTGATGACGAAGCGGGTTTTGACTGGACCAACCTGTTCTTCGACGAATCGAACAATCCCGAGACCGATTACCTGCGTAACCTTTTCTGGGAAGCACTTCACGATGCGCTGAACGAGCTGCCGCAGGCACAACGGGACGTATTCATATTAAACGAGATAGAGGGCATCCCGTTCAAGACCCTTTCGGAACAGACGGGAGACAGCATCAATACCTTACTCAGCCGGAAACGATATGCCGTACTTCATTTGAGGGAAAGACTTAGCAGTTTGCGGAACGAATTATTATTTACCTAAAAAGATTACCATGAATCAAAAATTCTGGATAAAAAAGATCGCAGGTTTCATTGTACTGGCCTTAGTATTGGGCAGCCTGCTGGGTTATGTGGTGATGCTATTGTGGAACCAGGTTCTGGTTCTGGCCGTCAGTGGCATTTCGGAGATCAGCTTCTGGCAGGCATTGGGTTTGCTGCTGCTGAGCAAGATCCTGTTCGGAGGCATGGGCGGATGGGGCTGCCGTCCGAAGAACGGCCACTGGAAACAGGAGATCAAGGAGAAATGGCAGGGAATGACGCCCGAAGAAAAAGAGCGGATCAAACAGGAATGGCGCAACCGTTGCCGTATGTGGGGTAAAACGGACCAGGATGCCGATGCGGGTATCCATTAGCACAAACCGGCCATGCCATTCGCCGATCTGACAGGAAATACCAGATATAATTAGATCCATACTATGAATATCCTCGTTTTCAAGACCAACCTGCACAATCCTGAACTGGTTGACCAGGCCAGAACGATTTTACAAACCATTCCGGGTATCCATCGCTGGAATGTGGACATGCACGACTGCGACAATGTACTCCGCATAGAAGCCGGAGAACTCTCGGCCCGATTGATTGAAGACCTGCTGCAGCAAGCCGGCTACTACTGCGAGGAACTGCAGGATTAAGGCTACCCAACTCACTTACGGGATATGTGACATATGTTACAGTACAGGCTTTTTTGGGCTGGTACTTTTGCTTCCACAAAAAGAAGCATATGACATATAAAAGCCGTATTTCTTATTTTCTGCGTACCTGGACGCTCTCCCTGGCAACGGTATTTTCTGCCGTAGCCGCTACAGCCCAGGGCAATCCCAAACCCCTGCTGCTCAGCGATGCCATCAAACTGGCACAGGAGCAGAACAGCCAGGTGACCATTGCCAAAACCGCTGAAAAGATCTCCCTTTCCCAGTTCAAACAAACAGAAGCCATCTGGCTGCCACAGGTAAACCTTTCCTATACAGGTTTTACCACCAACCAACCCCTGAATGCCTTTGGGTTCAAGTTACAGCAGGCACAGGTGCAGGCCAGTGATTTTAACCCTGCCGTACTGAACAGCCCGGGCGCCACATCCAACGTGATGACACAGTTGAGTGTGCAGCAGCCCCTCTTTAACCCAGATATGACCTTGTTGCGCAAAGCAGCTTTGAAAGAATCAGAAGTATACGCTTTCAAAACCCAGCGCACCAAAGAAGCCATTACCATGCAGGTCACCAACACTTACCTGCAACTCGAGTTTGCCTATGAAGCCGTAAAGGTCCTGCAGGATGCCCTGGCCACCGTAAAAGAGATCTACCGGTTCACCAACGACCGCTACCAGCAGGGATTATTGCAGAAATCAGACCTGTTGCAGGTGCAAGTACAGGTAAAAACAGTAGAGACACAACTTGCCGAGGCCCGATCACAGATCAGCAACATCTCTGACCAACTGAGCCAGTTCATGAATACGGAAGCCGGACAGGTTTACAGCACAGAGCCCGTTGTAGTATCCGTGGCTGACTATTCCGACAGCGTTTCAACCGCGCGTTCAGATATCAGGGCCATGAATACAGCCTTATCGGCCTACGACCTGGCCATCAAAAGCACCCGGAATTCCATGTTGCCCAAACTGAATGCTTTTGGCAACTACCAGTTGAACGATAAAAAGGTCTTCGGTTTCGGTGCCAATGCCTATTTCGCAGGTATCCAGTTGTCATGGGATATCTTCAAGGGCAACCAGGCAAAGAACAAAGCCGCCACCCAGACACTCGAAAAAACAAAACTGCAGGAGCAATTGCAGGAGCAACTGCAACAGGGTACGGTAGAGATCCGTAAAACCAAACGCCAGCTGGACGACACCCGTTACCGGATCAGCCAGCAGACCACTGCTGCCGAACAGGCAGAAGAAGCTTTACGCATCATCCGCAACCGCTATAACCAGGGCCTGGTGAACACCAACGATGTACTGATGGCACAAAACCAGCTGGCACAGCAGAAAATGTTGCTGGCACAAGCACAGTTCATGCAAAAAAGTACGCTTACCTATTTACAATTCTTAACCACCACCAAATAATTAACCCGCAAATACATTGCTATGATAGTTAATAGACTCAATCTTTCCCTGTTGGCCGCTGCGGCAGTGATCTCCCTAGCAGCCTGCTCCGGTAATACAACAGAGACAGCCGCCAAAAGCGAAGCACCCATAACGGTACAAACAGCCACTGCAGGCGGTTCATCCGTGCAGGCAGGGGTCATTGAAGCCAGCGGACAGGTAGAAGCCAGCCAATCCGTTAACATCAGTACCCGCGTAATGGGGTATATCACCCAGATGAAAGTGAAAGTGGGCGATCGTGTTTCTGCAGGACAGTTGCTTTTTTCTGTTAACAGCACAGACATCTCCGCCAAAAGGGCACAGACCGATGCCATGATCGCTCAGGCAGAAGCCGCCCTGCGTTCTGCGCAAAAGGATTTTGACAGGTACACAGCCCTGTACAAACAACAAAGTGCCAGCGCCAAAGAACTGGACCAGATAACCTTACAATACCAATCGGCCAAAGCCAGTGTGGATGCCGCCAGACAAATGCGCAACGAAGTGAATGCGCAGATGACCTACGCACACGTGACCGCACCCTTCTCCGGCACCATTACCCAGAAACTGGCCGATGCGGGCAGCATGGCCAACCCGGGCATGCCTGTGCTGACACTGGAGCAATCCGGTAACCTGCAGGTAAGTGCCTCCATTCCGGAGAACCAGATCGCTGCTGTACAACTGGGAGATGAGGTGAAAATGAGTATCGAATCCGTGAACAAACTCATTACCGGAAAAGTAAGCCAGATCAACCCTTCTTCGCAATTCACTGGTGGACAGTATATCGTAAAGATCGCCGTCCCTGCTGCCGAAGCCAAACAATTATATGCAGGTATGTATGTTCACCTGAGCATACCGGTAAAAGGAAATATTACCCATACAACAAAAGAGACAGGCAAGATCCTGATCCCAGCCAAAGCCATTGTAACCCGCGATCAGTTATCAGGTGTGTACACCGTAAGCTCGCAGAATACAGCGCTGCTGCGCTGGTTACGACTGGGCAATACCACCGGCGACCAGGTAGAAGTATTATCCGGACTGGCCGCTAACGAAACCTTTATTCTGTCAGCAGAAGGCAACTTATACAACGGTGCGCCTGTAACCATCAAAAAATAATCTATGGAAAAAGGACTATCAGGTAATATAGCCAAAGCATTTTTACAGTCAAAGCTGACCATCCTGTTGATGTTCGCTTTCCTCCTCATCGGTGCCTACAGTACTTTCCTGATGCCCCGTGAAGAAGAACCACAGATACAGGTTCCCATGGCCGATATCTTTATTGGCTACCCCGGCGCTTCACCCAAAGAAGTAGAGACCAAAGTGGCTGCACCCCTGGAGAAATTCATCTCCAACATCAAGGGTGTGGAATATGTGTACTCCACTTCCATGAAGGGACAAGCCATGTTGATCGTGCAGTTCTATGTGGGTGAAGATGTGGAGCGTTCACTGGTGAAACTGTACAGTGAACTCATGAAACACATGGATGCGATGCCGCAGGGTACCACATTGCCCCTGATCAAAACAAGGGCCATTGATGATGTACCGGTGATGGCGCTCACCTTGTGGGGCGAGCAATACGATGACTACCGTTTAAAACTGATCGGTCAGGAACTCTCCAATGAATTAAAGAAAGTTCCGGATGTTGCTGATATCAGCCTCTCAGGTGGCAGGAGCCGTGAAGTGAAAGTGGTGCTGAACAAGTCACTGATGGCAGTGAACGGGGTTGACTTCCTCACCATCAGCAAAGCCATACAGGCAGGCAATACACAAACCGATGCAGGCACCCTGGTGCAGACCGACTCTGCCTTTTCTGTACAGACAGGCGATTTCCTGAACAGCGCAGAAGATGTGGCCAAGCTGGTGGTAGGCATGAAAGCCGGCCAGCCCGTGTACCTGAAGCAGGTGGCCAAAGTAGAGGAAGCCCCTTCTACCGCATCACAATATGTATTTTATGGATATGGCAAGGCAGATTCTGCCGGCTACAAAAAATACAAAGCCTCTTATCCCGCTGTAACCCTGGCTATCGGCAAGAAAAAAGGCGCCGATGCCATGAAACTGGCCACCCAGGTAAAAGCGAAAGTAGAACACCTGAAAAAAGGCCTGATCCCTTCCGATGTGCAGGTAAGTGAAACCCGGAACTATGGCGATACCGCATCGCATAAAGTATCGGAACTGCTGTTCCACCTGTTCATCTCCATCGTAGTGGTGACCTTATTCGTGATGCTGGCCATGGGATGGCGTGGTGGACTGGTGGTATTCCTCTCAGTACCTGTAACATTCGCCCTTACCCTGTTTAGTTATTATATGATGGATTACACGCTGAACCGGATCACCCTGTTCGCACTGGTATTCATTACGGGTATCGTGGTGGATGACTCCATCATTATCGCCGAGAACATGCACCGGCATTTCAAGATGCGTAAACTGCCGCCATTACAGGCAGCCATCTATGCCATCAATGAAGTGGGTAACCCCACCATCCTGGCAACCTTCACCGTAGTTGCTGCGGTTTTACCGATGGCATTTGTGTCCGGACTGATGGGACCTTATATGAGCCCTATGCCGATCGGCGCTTCCATTGCCATGCTGTTATCACTGATCGTGGCGCTGACGCTCACACCCTACCTGGGTTACCTCTTCCTCCGTGAGAAAGAGAAAAAAGGCGCTGCCCACGAAGACCACCATGGCGAAAAACTGGAAGAGAGTAAGATCTACAAGATCTATACCTCCTTCCTGCTGCCCATGCTGGAAACACGCTGGAAAAGATGGGCCTTCATCATGGGTACCGTTGTGATACTACTGGGATCGATGGTATTGTTCTATACCAAATCTGTAGCCGTAAAAATGCTGCCATTCGATAATAAGAATGAGTTCCAGGTGGTGATCGATATGCCCGAAGGAACCACACTTGAAAAAACACAGGCGGTAGCAGCCGATATCGCCAGTTATGTGGCGGCGCAACCCCTGGTAAAGAACTATGAAGGATATGTGGGCACTTCAGCTCCCATCAGCTTTAACGGACTGGTACGCCACTACGACCTGAGAAGAGGAGAAAATGTGGCGGACATTCAGGTGAACCTGGTAGACAAGACGGAGCGCAGCAAACAGAGTCACGATATCGCGAAAGACATGCGTGGACCTATTCAGCAGATCGCTGCCAGATACAATGCCAACGTGAAAGTGGTGGAAGTGCCTCCGGGCCCTCCCGTTCTCTCTACACTGGTGGCAGAAGTGTACGGACCTGACTATGACCAGCAGATCGCCATTGCCCGTCAGATCAAACAAATGATGACCTCAACAGCAGATGTGGTGGATATCGACTGGATGGTGGAAGACGACCAGAACGAATACCAGGTAACGGTTGACAAAGAGAAAGCCATGCGCCATGGCGTAGCCACTGCGCAGGTAACCGCTACTGTTCAGGCTGCCTTATCAGGTATGCCGTCCGGTAACCTGAACCTGCCCCATGCTTTTAACCAGGTGCCGATCCGTTTGCAGCTGAAAGATGCCGATAAAAGCAATATCAGCCAGGTGCTTGACCTGCAGGTGACCGGTATGCAGGGCAACCAGGTGTCGCTGCGCGATGTGGTGACCGTGCATACAACGAAAAAAGACAAGAGTATTTACCGTAAGAACCAGAAAGAAGTGGTGTATGTACTGGCAGACATGGCCGGTCAGCTGGAGAGTCCCTTCTACGCCATCTCTAAAATATCCGACAGCCTGAAGAACATCAAACTGCCGGCAGGATATACGGCGCTGGCGGAAGAATATACCCACCAGCCTGAAAACGAAGATGTGTATACCCTGAAATGGGATGGTGAGTGGCAGATCACTTACGAAGTGTTCCGCGACCTGGGTATTGCCTTTGCAGCTGTGATCATCATCATCTATATGCTCATTGTGGGCTGGTTCCAGAATTTCACCGTTCCGGTGGTCATGCTGGCGGCCATACCGCTATCCCTGATCGGTATCCTGCTGGGTCACTGGGTAATGGGCGCCTATTTCACCGCCACATCTATGATCGGTTTCATTGCCCTGGCGGGTGTGATGGTGCGAAACTCGATACTGCTGATCGATTTCATCAATATCCGTTTACGCGAGAACATTCCACTGAAGCAGGCGATCATTGAAGCTGGCGCTGTAAGGACCACGCCTATCCTGCTGACCGCAGGTGCGGTAGTACTGGGTGCTGTGATCATCCTCTTTGATCCGATATTCCAGGGACTGGCCATCTCGCTGATGGGAGGAACCATCACCTCTACCTTCCTGACGCTGCTGGTAGTACCCCTGCTCTATTTTAAAATGATGCGCAATAAAACCAAGTAAAACAGACACCATGAAACTACTTATCATCACCGCCCTGAAAGAATGCAGCGACCAGGCCGCAGCTCTCCTGAAAAAAGCAGAGATCCATGTATTCAGTGCTACGGATATCAGCGGGTTCAAGGACGGGAGCAGTCACAACCTCCTGGACGACTGGTTCACCGCCGGCGAAGCCCGTTTTGATTCGGTGCTTTTGTTCTCCTTCACACCGGAAGAGAAAGCAACCGCTGCCCTGAAACTGATCGAAGAATACAACCATAGCCTGGCAGAAGATTTCCCGTTGCGGGCCTTTATCGTACCCGTAGATAATTTTTCAAAATAAAAAACACAGATACATTATGAAAGAAAGAATCGTTCGCGCCGTTGCCGGCACTTTTGTACTTACCAGTGTGATCCTGGCATTCAATGTCAACATCCAGTGGTTATGGCTTGCCGCATTTGTAGGGGCCAACCTGCTGCAATCATCTTTTACCCGCTTCTGCCCGCTGGAGCTCATACTCAAAGCTGCCGGGGTAAAAGACCAGGATGGTTCCGGCAAAAACAAAACGAACTGTTGTTAGTAACGGGCAGATCAACTGTATCTGTCAGATTCCTGCCATCGGAGGCCCGGGCCAAACGTCCCAGGCCCCGATGGCATTGAATTTCAGGGACCGTTCAAAAAAAATCGCCCAAAATTCTCCTGTAACCCTAATTTTGCGCAATTCCTCGCAGAAATGAACCCTACATTGAACTCCAACGAATCAATCCCTTCGCAAAAGAAAAAAGTCATCGTTTTGGGCAGTGGCCCTAACCGTATTGGCCAGGGAATTGAATTTGACTACTGTTGTGTACATGGCTTACTGGCCATAAAAGAGTGTGGTTATGAAGCCATTATGGTGAACTGTAACCCTGAAACCGTATCTACCGATTTCGATATGGCAGATAAGCTCTATTTCGAACCGGTATACTGGGAACACCTTTGGGAGATCATTGAACTGGAAAAACCGGAGGGAGTGATCGTACAGTTGGGCGGACAAACTGCCTTAAAACTGGCCAAACGTTTACACGAGAACGGAGTTAAGATCATCGGTACCCATTTTGAAGACATGGATATCGCCGAAGATCGTGGCCGTTTCAGTGACCTGCTGAAGGAGCTGAACATCCCTTATCCCGAATATGGTACCGCTATGGACGCTGATGAAGCCATTGCCGTAGCGAACCGCGTAGGATACCCTGTACTGGTAAGACCCAGTTATGTGATCGGCGGACAGCGTATGCGTATCGTGATCAATGATGAAGAAGTGGAGAAAGCCGTGATCAGCCTGCTGAAACACCTGCCAGGAAACAAGATCCTGATCGATCATTTCCTTGACCGTTGCCAGGAAGCAGAAGTGGATGCCATTTTCGATGGAGAGAATTTCCACATCATGGGCGTGATGGAACATATTGAACCTGCAGGTATCCACAGTGGCGACAGCAACGCGGTACTGCCTGCATTCAACCTGACCCCGCTGGTGGTGGAGACCATGGAATATTATTCCGAGAAACTTGCCAGGGCCCTGAATATCAAAGGCCTGATCAATATTCAGTTCGCCATCAAAGATGGTAAGGTATATGTGATCGAAGCCAACCCAAGGGCATCGCGCACCACACCTTTCATTGCAAAGGCCTACCAGATCCCTTACCTGAATATCGCTACCAAAGTGATGCTCGGTGCAGCCAAGCTGACCGACTTCACCATGGAGAAAAAACTGGACGGTTACGCGATCAAAGAACCCGTATTCAGCTTTGAAAAATTCCCGGGTGTGAACAAGGAACTGGGACCCGAAATGAAGAGCACCGGCGAAGCCATCCGCTTCATCAAAGACCTGAGAGACCCTTACTTCCGTACCCTGTACAAGGAAAGAAGTATGAACCTGAGCAGATAAGCACAGTCCATAATAACCGTAGTTTATACACCGTATTTATACCTGATTCAACAGCTGGTCCCTGAAAAGGCCGGCTGTTTTGTTTAGGTTTAAACATGCGGTCATACGGCATCCCTTTCTGGCGCTCCGCTCCCATGGTGCGGTTACTGGTTCCGTTCGTAACCGGCATGGTACTGGCAGAGTACACAGGAATATCTGCCGGATTCGCCGGCATTACCGGTACAATCGCCCTGCTGCTGCTCCTGTTGATGCGACGGCTCCCGGTTTTCAGAAAATACCAATGGAGATGGATCACAGGTATATGGCTGAACCTGTTACTGTTTAGTGTCGGAGCTATACGGATGCAGGTACAACAAAGCAGCTCCCACGCAAACTGGATAGGCCATCACCTGACAGATACCTCAAAACTTATCGTTACCCTGCAGGAGCCACTTGTCAGCAAAAGCAATTCCTACAAATCGAAGGCCAGCATCGACTGGCTATACCGCAAACAGGGATGGGAACGTGTCAGAGGCCATGTCCTGCTATATTTCGCAAAAGACAGCGCTCCGCCCCCGATCCGGTATGGGTCCGTACTGGTTCTGCGCCAACCATTGCAGCGGGTCACCGGCAGCGGTAACCCGGGATCATTTGATTATGCCACTTACTGCGCCCGCCAGGATATCCATTACCAGGCATTTTTGAGAAAGGGCTCCTATTCGGTACTGGACAGATCCAACGAAAATACAGTAACGGCCATGCTCATCCGTACCCGCAATGCAGTTCTTGGCATCATCCGTAAAGCGATCCCCTCTGAACAAACCTATGGTGTTGCCGAAGCTTTGCTGATCGGTTACCGGGATGATCTTGACAAAAACCTGGTACTTGCCTACAGCAATACCGGTGTGGTTCATATCATTGCCATCAGTGGCCTGCATCTTGGGATGATCTATGGCCTGCTGCTGCTATTGCTGAAACCCTTCCGCAAACAGCGTTGGCTGCGCCGGGGCAGGCCCCTGATCATTGTATCTGTACTCTGGGGGTTTAGTTTACTGGCTGGTGCGGGGGCTTCCATCCTGCGGTCCGTTGTCATGTTCTCGTTTATCGTCATCGGTGAAAGCCTGGGGCGAAAAAGCCATATCCACAATACATTGGCCGCATCTGCCTGCTGCCTGCTGTTATATCATCCCTATTTTCTCTGGGATGTGGGCTTTCAGCTTTCCTACACCGCCGTGCTCAGTATTGTTACTTTCATGACCCCCCTTTACCGCTGCCAGTATTTCAACAATCCACTGCTCAAAACTGCCTGGCAACTCAACGCCATCACCATTTCGGCCCAGGTGTTCACGTTGCCCTTGGTGCTGTATTATTTTCACCAGTTCCCCAATCTGTTCCTGTTCACCAATATCATCGCCGTGCCTTTATCCGGTATCATTTTATATGGTGAGATGCTTTTGCTGTTGGTGTATCCTGTTGATTTTCTGAACCAGTTCACAGGTACCACACTCAGCTTTTGCATCAACCTGCTCAACCGGCTGATTGAGCAGACCAGCCGGCTGCCCTTTGCTGTAACCGGCAATATCCCATTCAGCCTGTTACAACTCTGGTTACTGTATGGGGTATTGACCGGCATAGCTTCCTGGTTGTTTTTCCGAAGATCGGCCTGGCTTATTGGCGGTCTTTGCTGTACTGTTTGCCTGATCCTGTCGGGTAGTTTTACCCGGATCCGGCAAAAACAGCAACAAAAGCTCATCGTGTACAATATACCCCGTTACCATGCCATCGATATAATGGAGGGTTCTCACTGCCTGTTTCTGGGCGATGTACGCCTGCGTAACAATACCAGCCTCACCAGCTATCACCTGCTACCTTCCCGAACACTGTACGGAGTTTCGGAACGGGAATCCCTCGATCATATTAAAGTATCGGGAATGCTCGTAGCAGGGCCGCACAAAACGGTCCTGGTGCTCAACCAGCCGGTCACCCTCCCTGTACCCGCCAGGAAGATTCGGGTGGACCTCATCATCCTTGGTGGAAATCCCGACATCGATCTCGGGCAGTTGGCAAGCCGGTTCACATGTGCAGAATATATATTTGACAGCAGTAACCCATTGTGGAAAATACGGTACTGGAAAAAAGCCGCCGACAGCCTACATTTGCGGCACCAAACCATTTCTGAGCAGGGAGCTTATGAAATGGATCTCTGAGAACGATTGCCATTCTTATTTCATCCAACCCCACCGGGTTAAACACCGCAACATGCAAAAGAAAATTCAATCTGCCCTGATCTCCGTTTTTTATAAAGACGGACTGGAACCCATTGCCAAAAAATTACAGGAGCTCGGAATCACGATCTATTCTACCGGCGGAACACAGAAATTCCTGGAAGACCTGGGCGTTATCTGTGTACCTGTAGAAAGCCTGACCACTTACCCATCCATACTCGGAGGCAGGGTAAAGACCTTACACCCGGCAATTTTCGGTGGTATCCTGGGCAGAAGGTATGAAGCACAGGACCTGGCAGAGATGAAAGAATATAAGATCCCCGAGATCGACCTCGTGATCGTTGACCTGTACCCCTTTGAAGAGACCCTGCGTACCACCAGCGAAGAAAAACTGATCATTGAGAAGATCGATATCGGCGGGCCGTCCATGATCCGCGCCGCCGCCAAAAACTTCCGCGACCTGGTAGTGATCGCCGCCAAGGACGATTATGCTTCTCTCGAAAAATTACTGACCGAACAAAAAGGAGAGACCACCCTTGAACAGCGTAAAGCCTATGCAGCCAAAGCTTTTGAAGTGGTCATGCATTACGATATCGCCATCAGCAACTATTTCAATCCCGGCATGCAGCAGGTATTGCGTTATGGCGAGAACCCACACCAATCTGCCACTTTCCATGGTAACCTTTCTGAATTGTTCACACAACTGAACGGAAAGGAACTCTCTTACAACAACCTGGTCGATGTAGATGCAGCAGTTCAACTGATACAGGAATTCTCCGGATCAACACAACCCGTATTTGGCATCATCAAACACACCAATGTTTGCGGTATCGCTGAAAGGGCTACCGTAAAACAAAGCTGGGATGCGGCCCTTGCCGGTGACCCTGAAAGTGCTTTCGGAGGTGTTCTGGTTTGCAACAATACCATTGACAAAGCCACTGCAGACGCTATCAACGAGATATTCTTCGAAGTACTGATCGCCCCCGCATTCGATGCAGATGCACTGGAAGTGCTTAAAAGCAAAAAGAACCGCATACTGCTGCAACTGAAGACCCTGCATGCACAACTGAAAGCACCGTCAAAATCTCTCCTGAATGGCGTATTGGAACAGGGTGCCGATGTAGGCAACTACAGCAAATGGGAAGAAGTAGGCGGCCGTCCTACAACCGACGCGGAAAAAGAGGACCTGGTATTCGGCAACCTGGTGTGCAAACACCTGAAAAGTAATGCCATCGCACTGATCAAGAACAAACAACTGGTGGGTAAGGGTTGCGGACAGACCAGCCGCATTGATTCACTGCGCCAGGCCATCGATAAATCCAGACAGTTCAACTTTGACCTGAAAGGCACCGTACTGGCTTCCGACGCATTCTTCCCTTTCAATGACTGTGTACAGATCGCCCATGCCGCAGGTATCGAAGCCTTCATTCAACCCGGTGGTTCCGTAAGAGATAAAGACAGCGTTGATTATTGCGTTACCAATGGTCTGGCTATGGTAATGACAGGAATGCGCCACTTCAAACACTAATCCAAGGAAAACAGTCACCTCTCTGCAAGAGGGGTGACTGCAACACCTGTATATGACCACCAAACAAAAAGCTTATATCGGTTTAACGCTTACCAGCATCGTCTGGGGAACCAGCTGGATCGCCAGTAAGATCGGTGTACAGAAAGTACCCGGCCTGGAAGTGGCTTCCATCAGGCAGTTCATTGCAGGCATCATACTGGTCACGTTCTTCCTGGTAAAGGGTGAGAAGATGCCTACCTGGAAAGAGTTCCGGTGGCTCACCATGATGGCCGTTCTGCTTTTCCTATCGGCCAATGGTATTGCTACAGTTGCGCTGAAATATGTACCCAGTGGTATGGGCGCCCTGATCTCCGCGTTATACCCGCTTTCGGTGGTGATCATTGAAAGGATCTTCTTTAAAAATACAAAGATCACAACAGGTACTTTTATCGGACTGTTCCTGGGCATCGGCGGTATTGCTGTTGTGTTCTACGACAATGCCTTTCACAACCATACAGAAGGATATGTATGGGGTATCATACTGTCGGCACTGGCCATGTTAAGCTGGAGCGTGGGAACCATAGTACTGTCGCGCACCAAGATGAAGATGAACGCCTATAACGCCACTGGCTGGCAGATGCTCATCAGCGCTGTCATCCTGTACATCATGTTGCTGATCTCTGGCGACCATATACCCGTAGCGGATATTCCTGCCGAAACCTGGGGAGCCATCGCCTACCTGGTTATTGCCAGTAACCTCATCACATTCGCTGCATTCATCTATACGATGAAACACCTGGAACCTGCTGTGGCTGCACTGTATGCCTACATCAATCCCATCGTTGCCATTTTTGTAGGATCGCTGGTGATGAATGAGAAGATCACGATCAGCATCATCATCGGTTCGCTGATCACACTGCTGGGCGTATACCTGGTGAACCAAAGCCTGCGCAAACAGAAGGAGATCCTGACACAAACAACAGACGCTGATGCGATGTGAGTATTATCCACTGAATCTGGACTTACATTCTTTTACCCGAAATTCTTATCCAAAAAATCCCTGTACATTTCTCTCCAGGATATCCATTGCGGTTGTTCCGTCAGGAAATGATTGTGAAAGACCGTGATGAACTCGCCCCCCAGTCCTTTTACCGTATCGTGATAGTATTGCAGTTCTTCTGCCGCTTCCCCTGCCCCATATCCCTGGCCAAAAAAAGATGTGGCATCCATAAAACAAAAAGGATGTACCTGCAGGCCGGTTACCGTTTCTTTTTCCAGATCGTACCAGTAAAAAGGTCGACAGTAAGAGGCCCTGAAACCGTTTGCGCTTCCGTAAGCCATGGAATATTCTTCAGAGATGCCAGCCGCAAGCAGCCGCCTGTAGATATCCGGTAAACGGAAGCGCAGGTAATGATTGCGCGAAACGGATACCGGTCTCTGAATGATCTTTTGTAAAACCTGAAGTTCTTTCTCCAGCAATCCCTTATCGGTCCCACTTTGCCAGGAAGGATGTAAGCCCGCCTGATGTTTCGCTGACAGCTGTCTGTACAGCCCCTGCAAGTGCCTTGAAGTAGCCGGTAAATTTTTATCGTACCTGCCCCTTTTCAGGATCGTCAGAAAAAAATAGATCGGCGCTACATCCAGGCGCCTGTGTTGTGTTTCTATCCAGTCAAATGTATCATACGGATCTTTTTTCCTGCCGCTGTATACGTTCCCTCTTTCCATCACCTGCTCAAACCTGCCCTGCAGCAGATCACGGTAAAAACCCAATACATTTTTCCAGACGGGTTTGTGCAGGTAACTGAACGCCTCATCAACATCGTAGGTAGGAATAAAACGGAATGCGGATGGATACAACCTGAGTACTGACCGATGTACACGTTCGCACAGGATCTGTTGTAATTTTTGCAGCCACTGGTTGACCAACGGTTGTTTCAGGAAGCCCCCTTTGTATGCGATACTGTTTGTATACGGATACCGGTCATACTGGTCCGGCTCATAAGGCAGGTATTCCTCATACCTCGACAGCAGATAAAAAGAGGCAGAAAAAATGTCAAAAGGGATATCACCCGGTGTCTGAAAAAAAATGGGAAGATCTTCCCAGTAAGCACCATCAAAGGACTGTTCACGAATGCCCTCTTCTGTCAACAGGCCAGCAGGCACAATTGAAAAATAACCCTCTACAGGTTTGTCTGAATAATTGATATATACCGCCGCCTTCTCGGGCAAAGATTGAATGGAGTCTGTGAGCAGGACATCAGCAAAGAGGGTCTGAAAAATATATTTCACTCGCGCTGTTATACGCGTTGTGTAGACCACTACCGTATCAACGCTGCCGCTTTCCAATGACTGATGATTATATGGTGATTATCGGTATTTCTCCCTCCACATCTCATTGAAGGTCTTCGCACTGAAATCCAGGTCGCTTCTGTGGGTCGTCCATCCTTTGAATACTTTATTTACTACCCAGTTCTTCATTTTGCCCGTGCCCATATTCATCATACCCCGATTCATGCTGGCCGTTTTCCACATTTTCCAGGCCAGGCGCTCAGCCAAAGAACTGGATCCACTCATCACAGCTTCGTGCCGGTTGTCCAGCAGCAATTCGTGCAGGTTGATGCGCACCGGGCAGACCTCAGTGCAGTTACCACACAATGAAGATGCATAACTCAGGTGTTTGTACTCATCCATCCCACTCAGGTGCGGCGTGATCACTTTGCCGATCGGACCGCTATATGTGGTCTCGTATGAATGTCCCCCGATATTCTTATATACCGGACAGGCATTCAAACAGGCGCCGCAGCGGATACAATACAATGCCTCACGCGATACGGGGCTTTTCAGCAGGTTGGTCCGGCCATTATCCAGCAGTATCACATACATTTCTTCCGGCCCGTCGGTTTCGCCTTCCTGGCGGGGACCAGAGACCAGCGTGTTATAGGAAGTGACCCGTTGTCCCGTACCATAAGTGGCCAGCAGGGGCCAGAATAAGGCGAGGTCATTGATGGAGGGAATCACTTTTTCAATACCCACCACCACAATATGTGTTTTGGGCATACCGCAGCTTAAACGCGCGTTGCCCTCATTTTCGGTCACGGCAATACCGCCCACATCGGCCACGATAAAATTGGCACCGGTAACACCCACTTCTGCCTCTACATATTTTTCGCGAAGTATCCTGCGGGCAACCAGTGTAAGTTCTTCGGGTGAGAGCCCTGCAGGCACACCAAGTTTATCGGCAAACAACCGGGCCACATCTTCCTTGCTTTTGTGCATGGCCGGAGTTACAATATGATAGGGCGGCTCTCCGTCCAGTTGCTGGATGTATTCACCAAGATCCGTCTCTACACTTTCAATTCCCATCGATTCCAGATAATGGTTCAGGTGGATCTCTTCGGTAACCATACTCTTGCTCTTGACAAGGGTCTTGCACTGTTTCTCCTGGCAGATCTTACCGATGGCATCTGTGGCTTCTGCTGCATTCTCGGCCCAGATCACTTTGGCTCCGCGGGCAGTGATCTTTTTCTCAAATTCCAGGAGGTATTGGTCAAGATGTTCAATAGCATCCCACTTACGGTTCTTCGCAAGTTCACGCGCTTCCATCACATGGCCGCCAAACTGCTGTTTCCCCTGCGGTACCACCGCATTGTATTTACTGATATTGAAATTGATCTTCCGCCTGTGTTCCAGGTCGGCCGCTTTGATCGTACTCTTGGCAATGAAGGATGCTGCGGTATCTTTCATGTGAGATGGTGTTGGGTTATCAACCAGGGTTCTTAGGTTACTTGTTTTTATTCAGGTGTGCGGCAGCGGCTTCCAGTGTTGCATAGAACTCCTCGCCGTATTTCCTGATCAATGAATCTTTCAGGAAGACATACACGGGCACTTTCAGTTTCTTACCCAGCGCACAGGCCGCGGCACAAAGGTCTTCCCGCGGTTCATAATTCACATATTCCATATCCGGATCACGTCTGCTTTTCTGGATCTTGATCGGGAACAGGTGGCAGCTAATGGGTTTCTTCCAGTCCAGTTTACCCTCATTATAGGCCTGCTCTATCCCGCACTTGATCACACCCTGCTTGTCGCGGTAGCCATATACACAGATAGCCCCATTGATGGTAGGAGTTACCCAGCCAAATTCCTTATCGTAAATATACTTACCCTGCCTTTCCACTTCGCGTATCCCTTCTTCGGTCATATAGGGTTTGATCACTTCGTAGTATTCCTTGAGTTTCTCCAGTTCCCATTTTTCCATGGGTGCACCGGCATCCCCATCTTCGCAGCAGCCCCCCTTGCACTTGGTAAGGTCACAAACGAACTGCTCTTCCAGCACTTCATCGCTGATGAGTTTATTGTCAATTGCTATCATCTATTGTCAGGTATTGTTCGCCATCAAAGATACTCCCATTCAGGCAGCATTCGCGGCCCGGGACGCTGAAAGAATTAACATTTCGAACGTAACCCTGCCGTCCATGGACCGTTACACAGGAACAGGTCACCAGCAGGGTGTACCGTTTGCCTTACGGCCGCCCTTTCCAGGGCGGCTTTTACCATTCGGGAACATTACAGGATCCGGAGCTCATTTCTTCCAGCGGAAAGTATTGACCAGGTGTTTCATGTCGTCGAGCAGAAAACGGTTCACGATACCCAGTGAGTCGGCATTGGGTGTGGCATCGAAATAAAGGGCTCCCCTCAAAAAGTGACGGGTGGAATCGGTCACAAAAAACTGGTTAGCCGTTGCCACATCTCCTCCTACTGTGAAAAAGATCCCATGGATCCCGTTCGGGGTGGCGATCAGTGTATCATCTATCGAATAGGCTTTGGCCGTATGTTTACCCGTTAAGGCGAACGAGTGCTTGACCAGCGTGTCAAAATTGTTCTTGCCGATCTCTTTATAGCTTATATAGATCCGTCCATTGAATTGCGGGAAATCAACATTGATCCACCAGGGGTTCTCCGTGGCCTCGCCAAAAAAAGTGCTGTCCTTCACCACCCGTCCGTATACCGGGTATTCAAAAGAATACGGATACCCTGGCGCATCGAATACCTGGTATTTTTTTTCCGGGAAATCGATCCTGTAATAACCTGTGGGCTTCGGTGTGAAGGTACTGTTGCACGAAGAAAGGATCGCGGAAAAAAGAAAGAGACAACTAACGATACACACAACTGTGCGTACCTGCCGGGACATGCCAGGGCAGCTGGGCCATACATTATTCGCTGATTTCATCATAATGGTAACTGTGGCTTGATCGATACTTTCACTTTCTGTATGCGGTTCTTCTCCACTTCCAGCACGGTGAATTCAAAGTCGCCCGATTGCAGCACTTTTGCGGGTTGCGGGATTTCTCCGGCCAGCTCCAGCACCAGTCCGGCCAGCGAATCGCTTTCTCCTTTGATCACATCAAAAGTATCGGTAGGTATATCCATGATCTTACATACGTCATTGATCATGGTCCTTCCTTCAAAGATATAATTGTACTCATCCAGTTTCCTGTAACCGGTTTCCTCCTCATCGAACTCATCCTTGATCTCACCGATCACTTCCTCCAGGATATCTTCCAGCGTAACGATACCGCTGGTTCCGCCAAATTCATCCACTACCACGGCAAAATGGATCCTTTTGGACTGGAACTCTTTCAGCAGGTCTTCAATGAATTTCTGTTCGTGCACAAAATAGGGCTGGCGCATCAACGGGTGCCAGTTATAATCGTCCGGCTCATTCAGGTAGGCGATCAGGTCCTTGGTATGGATCATACCCACAACATTATCCAGGTCTTCCTTGTATACCGGCAAACGGCTGTAATTGAGTTCCCTGGCCGTGGCTATCAGTTCCCCGAAATGGATACTATGGTCTATGCCATGCACATCCACCCTTGTTTTCATGATCTGTTTCACGGTAATGTTCCCAAACTTGACAATTCCTTTCAGGATGTTCTTTTCATTTTCTGATGCGGTATTCTGTGTAGTCAGGTCAATGGCATGATCCAGTTCTTCCAGGCTATAGGACCCACCCGGGCGGTTGGCCAGTTTTCTTTCTATGATATCCGAATACTTCACCAGCTTTTTACTCAGTCCGGCACAGGTATAAGCAACGGCCTGCACAATACCTCCGAAATCCTTGGCGAACCGGACATTGTTCTGCGTGGCCAGTACTTTCGGCATCACTTCGCCGAACAGGACCAGCAGGAACGATACAACGATCACTTTGATCAGGAACTCGACCCAGACCGCATCGAATTGCTCAAAGTTGAACATGTTATCGATCAGCAGGTTGGATATGATGATGATGGAAATATTGATGAAACTGTTGGCTATGAGCAGGGATGCCAATAATACCTTGGGCTCTTCCAGCAGGTCTACGATCCTTTTGTAAGCTGGCTGTTGCTTCGATTTCAGGTTATTGATGTCCTTATAGGTAAGTGAAAAGAACGCCACTTCCGAACCTGACAATACGAACGACAGGAACAGTAACAGGAACAGGATCATTACCAGAACGGTGGTACCCTGTGCCTGTATGGCTGCCAGTAAAGTAGGATGTGAAAATATCTGAAGAACCGGGTGATGATCCAAAGCCAGCATTTTTAATGAACGATCAGCATATCAGGAGCATCGCCACCTGATTCTGTTTACCAAAAGTATAGTTTTTAGAGGTTTGATCAGAAAGGCAGGCTTTCACCCGGGTCGGTGATGGGTGGTATCTCGTCACCCGGGTATCCCTCCAGCGGATCATGTGTCCCATGGGCGCCATGACCCTCTCCTCTTTTATCCAGCATGATCAGGTTATCTCCTACCACTTCTGTGGCAAATTTCTTGTTACCTTCCTTGTCTTCCCAACTGCGGGTACGCAACCTTCCTTCCACATAGATCAGGCTGCCCTTGTGCAGGTACTTCTGCGCCAGTTCCGCCAGGCCCCTCCACAATACCACTGTGTGCCACTCTGTTTGAGATACCAGTTTACCCGACCTGTCTTTGTAGGTCTCCGTGGTTGCCAAAGGGAATTTGGCCACCGCGATATTTCCTTCCAGGTGCTGCACATCCGGGTCTTTACCCAGGTTACCAATCAACATTACCCTGTTAACGCCTCTCATACGATAGGTTTTAAGTTCGTCAAAGGTTGAATCTCTCTTAAAAATAACTTTTTTTAAGAAAGAAAAGAAGCGGGTCAGAAAATTTCACGAACGATAAACAAAGCTGGTGCAGCATCCAGTAATAGCTTTTTATACCCCATCCTGTTCCAGATAAGCGGTAATGAATTTAGGGAATGCCAGTTTCTGCAGTTTTTTAGGTGTTTCCCAACGGTAATTCTCCAGGGAACGGGGAAGGGTTTCCAGTTCCACACGGATGAACTGTCCCCTGATCTGCTGGTGTGTGAGTTGCTGTTTGTGCACAGGAGAGATCCTGCTTACCATCGCTTTACCGACACCTACCTGTTCCCGTAACCATTGCATCACTTTTGTTTCATCCCAACTCACCTGCTCTTCTGTTTCAAGCAGGTAAAACTCGAACAGGTTCTGCCAGATATCATTGGCACTGCGCTGATTCAGCAGATACTTGCCTTGATGGTTGAACAGGAAATAATAAAACCAGCGGTTCTTCCGTAACAGTGTCTTTTCTTTAACGGGCAACCGGTTGACCCTGGCTTCTGCAAAAGCTTTGCAATGCCTGTTCAGCGGGCAATGGATGCAGGCGGGAGCAAACGGTTTACAGACCGTGGCGCCAAAATCCATGATAGCCTGGTTATACAGCCCTGCTTCTTTTCTGGCAAGCACCCGGGTGGCCAGTTCCGTAAAAAGTTGTTTGCCTTTGGTGGAGTCTATTGCCTCTTCTATTCCAAAAAACCGCGACAATACCCTGAATACGTTCCCGTCAACTACGGCATAGGGAAGGTTGTACGCAAAAGAGGCAATGGCAGCAGCCGTATACGGTCCAACCCCCTTCAAAGCAAGAATGTCTTCGTATCTATCCGGGAAAACACCTTTCCGCTCCTTCACGATTTGCCGGGCTGTAAAAAGCAGGTTTTTGCAACGATTGTAATAACCCAATCCCTCCCATAATTTAAAAACCTCCTGATCAGGTGCTTTGGCCAGGTTTTGGATGGTAGGATACTTGCGGATGAAGTTATTATAGTACTGCCATCCCTGGGCAACACGGGTCTGTTGCAGGATGACTTCACTGAGCCATATTTTATAGGGATCTTTCTCCCCTTTCCAGGGCATATCACGGTCATTATGCTGTTTATGCCAGCGCAATAATGTATTTGTGAATGTTTTTTGCATAACCTGAGGCGCAAATATGACTCAAAAGAACAGCTCCGAAGTTGAATGGTTGAAAATTAAATTATATTATAATATTATCAAATACCCAGCGAGCCTCTGGTCATGATTATTGAACCTTTTATCTATCAATTAGTAACGTCTATAATATTTACGCCATCTTTCTTGCATTATTCGATTTTTTTATCTTATTTTAAGGTCTGTACCTACTTTAAAACCATTAACAATGCGAAAATCAGATCTCATCAACCAGATCTCAGACAAAACCGGTATACCGAAAGTGGATGTATTGGTGACGCTGGAAACCATGTTCAAAGAAGTGAAAGAAAGCCTTTCGAACGGCCAAAACATCTATATACGTGGGTTTGGCAGCTTTATTACCAAGAAGCGTGCTGCCAAGATCGGGCGTAACATCAAAAAGAATGTGGCTGTTGAAATACCCGAACACTACATACCTGCTTTTAAACCGGCGAAAGAATTTGTTAGCGAAGTAAAAAGCAAACGAAAGCCTGACTAACTTTGCGCAAAGCAACCTGGAGTGAAAAAAAAGCAATATTTATTGGTCGGAGCCGGCCTCCTTTTATTTGTCCTTCTGTATTCTTTTGGAAAAACCATCCCGCCAAAACAACCCGCTACAGAAGCAAAACAAGAGCAACACACTGAGCATCAATCAATTAAATTCGAAGAGATCCTGGCAAAAGCCAAGGAAAAGATCAGTCCTGCCCAGAACCAGCGCCTCCTGAAACTGGAGAATTCCGTCATCCGGGGCGATGTAAAAGAGCAACAATTGCATGTTTACCACCAGTTGGCCCGGTTCTGGAAAGACTCGGCCCGTATGTTCGAGCCCTATGCTTATTATACGGCTGAGGCCGCCAAGTTGGAAAATTCTGAAAAAAGCCTCACCTTTGCCGCCCATCTGTTTTTAGATAACCTGATGACAGAAGGGCAACCGGCCATGCAAAACTGGCTGGCCAGCAATGCCAAAGTTCTTTTAGAAAAAGCACTGGTACTCAACCCCGCCAATGATTCCAGCCGGATCGGCATCGGGGCCTGTTACCTGTTCGGCAATATTTCCGACAACCCGATGGAAGGCATCTTGGCCGTCCGGGAGATCGCTCAGAAAGATCCGGGTAATATATATGCCCAGATGGTATTGGGTATGGGAGGGAAAAGAAGCGGGCAGTTCGACAAAGCCATTGAACGGTTCTCCATCGTTGTTCAGAAACAACCTGATAACCTGGAAGCCATTTTCAACCTTGCCGAATGTTACGAAGCGAAAGGAGATAAGGCCAATGCTGTGAAATGGTACGAAACAGTGAAGACATTGGTGAAAATACCGGAAGCACAGAAAGAACTTGACAAAAGGATCACCGAATTGAAAAAATAAATCTATTCATTAACAAACAAAATTACTAAGTGTATGCCTTGTGGTAAGAAGAGAAAGCGTCATAAAATTGCGACCCACAAACGTAAAAAACGTTTAAGGAAGAATCGTCATAAGAAGAAGAACAAGTAATCCTGTTCTTTTATCTGACCTTTATACAAAGCAGTCACGCCAATGGTGTGACTGCTTTTGACACTTTCCAGGATATCGTCACTACCTTTCTTCGCTGCAACTTTTCCTTTTCCTTCCTGATCTGGTGACGAGTGATACGGATATAAGTGTGTGTTCGTCTGCCGCATACCCGGCTGTTATTTTGTATGTAAAAGTTGCCATTTTGTGAACAAAGAATTAATCATTAATGCCAGCCCAACAGGTGTGGAGATCGCATTCCTGGAGGATAAAAAACTGGTTGAGCTGCATAGCGAGAAAACGGATGCCAGTTTCGCCGTTGGCGACCTCTATCTCGGGAAGGTAAAAAAACTGATCCCGGGGCTCAATGCTGCATTCGTGGATGTGGGGTTTGAAAAAGATGCGTTCCTTCACTACACCGACCTCAGCCCTTATGTACGGTCCATCCTGAAATTCACCCAGCTGGCCATGAACGACAAAGAGCCGAACGGGTTCGACTTTTCCAAATTCCATTCTGAACCGGAGATCGTTAAAACCGGTAAGATCAACGAAGTACTGAACGGGAAACCGCATGTATTGGTACAGATCCTGAAAGAACCGATCGCTGCCAAAGGCCCACGTCTGAGCTGCGAATTATCGCTTCCCGGCAGGTTCGTGGTATTGACCCCCTTCAACGAGATCGTTGCCGTTTCCAAAAAGATCCATTCTTCAGAGGAAAGGAAACGTTTGCATAAGATCGTGGAAGCCATCCGGCCAAAGAACTTTGGCGTGATCGTACGGACCGCAGCTGAAGGCAAGAGCACCGCCGAACTGCACCAGGACCTGCTGGCACTGCAGGAGACCTGGAAGACCATCAAGACCAACCTGAAAGGCGCTGTTGCCCCTGTAAGGATCCTGAGTGAAGAGAACAAGACCACCAGCATCCTGCGCGACCTGCTCAGCGCCGATTTCAACAAAGTGGTGGTGAACGATAAAAGCCTGTTCACGGTAACGCAGAGTTATATTCAGCGTATTGCGCCGGATAAAACAGATATCGTAAGCTTGTACCAGAACAATGGCCTGCCCATCTTCGACCAGTTTGGTGTTACCAAACAGGTAAAATCATCCTTTGGCAAAACGGTAAATCTTCCCAGCGGCGCTTACCTGATCATCGAACATACAGAGGCCCTGCATGTGATTGATGTGAACAGCGGTTATAAAAGCGTGAGCAATAACCAGGAAGACAATGCCCTTGAAACCAACCTGGAAGCGGCCGAGGAAATTGCACGCCAGCTTCGTTTAAGAGATATTGGCGGCATCATCGTGGTAGACTTTATCGATATGAAGCTGCCCGATAACAAAAGAAAGGTACAGGAAGCCATGGAAGGTTATATGAAGACCGACCGGGCCAAACACTCCGTACTGCCCATCTCCAAATTCGGCCTGCTGCAGATCACCCGCCAGCGTATGCGCCCGGAAGTGAACATCAATACTTCTGAGAACTGCCCGGCCTGCAACGGTACCGGCAAGATCACATCGACCCTGTTACTGGAAGACGAGATCGAAAAACGCCTGCATTACCTGATCACCCATGCACACAAGAACCTGACATTGGTGGTGCATCCGATCGTATACTCTTACCTGACCAAAGGATTCTTCACTTCCATCATCAAAAAATGGAAGCGTAAATACAAGACCAACCTGAAAGCGCAGGCCAATACCAATTATCACCTCATCGAGTTCAAATTCTTTAACGAACACGAAGAAGAGATCAAATTCTGATAGCCATATCGGGCATAAAAAAACTCAGGTTCAACTACCTGAGTTTTTTTATGCCGATATATGCGATCAAAGCGAATTATAGTAATTCAGCAAGAGAACTACCTGATCAAGGTTTTTGAAATTGGTTTTGTGTTCCGTCACGTACTGGTCAAGTTCTGCCTGTTTATCCGCGAGTAACGACAGTACCGCATCTTTATCCTTTTTGAACCTTTTCATTTCTCCGTTTATATACAGATAAATATTTTCAGTCGATTCGAATTCCTTGACCACTTCGCCTGACAATTCATTGCGGCGTTCTATCACTTTCTTTACGATCGATCTGACGAGACTGCAGCGTCCCTCGGCCAATACCTGGTAAAAATGTTTATCATTCTGCCTGTCCACAGCCGGGAAACCCGTTTGAAACTTATACAGCAGGATACCGTCAGCCGTTGTATCTGCATAACTGATCTCTTTCACCATACCCGCTTCCATATACCCTTCAATGCCATTCTCCGATACAAAAACGGTTTCCTGTGTAACCAGGTTGATCTTCATTTTGACCTGGGTGAACTTTCTGCCCTGCTTCAGCGTAATGTCTCCATATTTATAGGCCGCATTGAAATAGGGAGTACCGCTTACATCGTCAAAACGACTTTCAAAAGGTCGGCCGTTCACATCGCTGATGAATACCTGGCTGGGCCACTTGCCTTTTACCACCAGGCCATTACTCTGGGCCGCAATGCTGTTGCTGATGAAAAACAGCAGACAAATCTGGACGAAACAGGTACGCATAGATCGGATTTATACAGGTAAGTTACAACCTTCCCTAAAACAATCAAGGCCCAATTAAGGGCCCTGATCGATCCTGTTACCAGGAAAATATATGCAAACTATTACTGCTTCGGATTCTTGACCGCTGCAGAACCAGCCGCAGCAGGATTGTAAGCCAGTTCATTATCCGGAACATCCCAGTAATCCAGGAATCCGTATACGATGGTAGCATTGGTGTTCAATACACCGGCAGCAGAGATCACATTACATCCGGTACGTGATTTGTCCGGCGCAATGATCTCCCAGCGACGTGCATCGTAGAAAGACAGTCCTTTGAAAGCCAGGGCGATCCTTCTTTCACTGCGCAGTTCCTCATAGGCAGCTGCCTGTGTCATACCTGCCGGAAGAGCGGCAAGACCGGCACCCTGGTAAGCCCTTACATTATCGATGGATTTCACACCCAGGTCGATCTGGTTGGTCTGGATCAGTGCTTCTGCTTTCATCAGTTCATTCTCTTCGTAGGTTCCGCAAAGGCTGATCTCATTGGCACCTGCTACCAGGTTGGCATACACGATCACACCCGGAAGGCCAGAACCGCCATTGGTCAGGCTGAAACGGGTATTGAAAGAGTTACCACGGTCGGTATTGAAGATACCCACGTTTGGCAGTGTACGAACGTTATTGTCTTTACGCTTATCACCAGCCCTGAACTCCTGAACCCAACGCTCACTGAGTTTATAGGTATTGGTGGCGTTACCTTGCGACTGGACCTTGTCTGCGATAGTCGTTCCCAGAAAATCACCGTTAGGATCGGTACGTCCGGTAAAGATGTAATCAGTAGCCGTAATACCATTGTTTACCAAAGTGAGGATGGACTGCCACTGGGTAGCGGTCATCGCTGATTTCGGTGTATTCACCAGGATATTCCGGGCTTTCATGGTATTGATGTTACGCTGCCACATAGCAGTGGTCAGTACACCACCCTTTCCTTTCTGCACGAATGAAGGCAGCAGTTGCGCCAGCACAGCAGAATAATCGGTAGCAGAAGTGGCAGCAGCCAGTGCTGTGGCACACTTGTCGAAATTGGCATTTGACTCGGTGATGATCGCTTCCTTCGTGACATAGTTACCGTTGGTAGAGGCATCGGTTGTACCGGCATTCTGGATCAGACCTGCATAATAGATGGAACCGATCCTTGCATAGGCGTATCCTTTCCACCAGTAAGCCCAGGCCTGAACCGTTGCTTTCTTGGTGGCAGCACCCGCACCGGTAAATGTGGTGCTTTCGGCGATCTTCAGGATAGAGTTGGCTGCAGTGATCATGTTGTACATGTAAGCCCACTCATAATAAGTGGCATTACTACCCTGCTGCTGGTTGTTATTGATGTTACGCAGCAAAGCATACTGCGTATTGATGGCACTTGGGTTCAGTACAACGGTACCGTTATCGAGGGTCACCTTGTTGGGGCATCCGATCTGGTTCATGAAAGCATTGGCAGCTTCTGCACCAATGACGTCACCCATCATCTCAAGAAAACCGGTAGCACCGGCCCAGAAACGTCCGTAAACACCATCGGAGTATTTGAGATCGTAAAAACCGTTTCTGTAGATAGAACCCTGGGCCAGCGATATCACACCGGCTTCGTTCTGCGCGCTCTCTGGCGTAGGTTGATTGGTATTAGAGATATCCAGGTCCTTCTTACAAGCAGTCATGCTCAAAGCCATACCCAGTATCCCAACCAGAATTTTATTATTCTTCATGTCTTCTAAATTTTATGATTAAGATTAAAATCCAACATTCAAACCAATGGTATAGGCTTTGGTGTTAGGAAGTGTGTTATGGTCAACTCCACGGTCGAATGAAGAGTTGGATGTACCTGAACTTACTTCCGGATCCATACCTGTGTACTTGGTGAAGGTTACCAGGTTACGACCTGACAGCACCAATTGTAAACGCTGGAATGTTTTGATCTTAAGCAATTTTGAGAAATCGATACCTACAGACAGGTTCCTTAAACGGGCAAAAGAAGCATCTTCATAGAAGTAGTCTTTGGTACCGTTGTTCTGTCCCACCTGGTAAATACCACGATAGAAAGCTGTATAGGCCTGGCTTACACCGTCGATGGTCAATGGCACTGCATAATCGGAGTGGATACCATCACGGTACATCCATTCCTTGGTCTGGTTGTACAGGTGGCTTCCGTTCACCCAATCCCACTGCATGCTCAGTGACAGGAATCCTTTGTAGTTGAAATTGTTGATGAAGCTCATATTGAACTTAGGGTTAGGATCACCAAAGCTGTACTGACCAGGAGAGCTGATCGGCTGTTTGGTGGCCTTGTTCACTACCCAGCCATTGCTGGCCACTTCGTAGTTACCCTGGTTGGCTTTAGGGATGAAAGGCTGACCGGTGTTAGGATCTACCTGGTCAACTGATTTCAGTACCAGGAATCCGAAGATCTGACCGATCTTCAAACCTGGCTTCAGGGTCAGACCCGTACTTCCAGCGGCAGAAAGAACCACCACATCGGCACCAGTTACGCTGGTGATCTCTGAGGTCTGTTTGGAGAAGTTAGTGGTGAAATCCCAGCTGAAGTCTTTCTTGGATAACACATTCAGGTTCAATGAAGCCTGGATACCATTTGATCCCAGACCGAATGCATTGTTCAGAATGCTACCTACACCGGTAGAAGGAGCGGCATCTACACGATAGATCGCGTTATCCGTATTTCTTTTCCAGTAAGTGAAAGAGAAGTTGGCATTTTTCAACCAGTCACCTTTCAGCAGGTTGAAACCGAGGTCGAAACCGAATTCGGTCTCTTTAGACAGTTCCACCGCCAGGTTTGGATTGGGGCTGGTGGTGGGGAATCTGAACACGCTATTAGAACCCAGGTTAGAAGCACCCAATACAGGGAAACGCTGGAAAGCGCCCGGCTGGATACCCGCTTCACCATAAGCAGCCCTGATCTTGAAGTCAGAGATCACACTGGAGATCTTTGCATTCTCCCAGAACTTAAAACGTGAGATATTCAGGAACGCATCACCCCTTGGGAAGGTCTGTGCGGTAGCACCGCTTCCGAAAGCAGAGGAGTAGTCGCTTCTTACACCTACTGCCACACCGGCCAGGTCGCTCCATTCAAAGCGCTGGTTGGCCAGGAAACCATAAGTGATGAAAGGTTCCACATAATCAGAGATCACTTTATATACAGCAGCCTGTGAAGCATTCCATGGGTTGTAACCAGGAGCATCATATCCATAAGCAGCAAACTGCCTGTAATTGTTCTTACGATAGTCGAAAGCAACCGTGGTAACTGTTTTCACAGGAACCTTCAGTCCAAAATCCTTATCAAAGTCTGTACGCACGGTGGCAGTACCTACAAAGTTCTGGAAAGTGGTACGATCCACATAGTTGTCGATCTCTCCAGTGCTGGTGGGAGAAGAGTTGGGGTTATAGTTGCTATAGAAGTAATCGTTATAGACCGCGTTCTTGTTCAGCGACTGATCTTCGTAACGGTAAGTGGTGTTGCTGTTCGATACGTTCAGGCTGTACTTGGCATCCAGTTCCAGGTAACGTGCAAAGCGGTAGTTCAGGTTGAAGTTCTGAACAATATCCACTTTATTGATCAGCGTGCTGGTATACTGGTTCACAAAGTTGGGGTTTGCACCGTTCACACCCACGGCATCACCAAAGTATACGCCATAGTTACCGTCCTGGTCCCTGTAGTCGTAGTTGGCAAAAGGACGTGAATTGTTGATACTATAGAAGATGCTGCGACCAGACTGGTCGTTCAGCGTGTTCTTCGTATACACCAACTGGGTCAAGCTGGTCAGTCTCAGGTTCTTGGCCAGTTCTACACTCAGTTTGCTTGTTAAATTGGAACGTGCATAGTCTCCGTTGTCTTTAAAGTTGGAGTTCTGCTTATTGTAAGAGGCAGACAACAGGAAATCTACTTTCTCCCTGCTGCCAGAAATGGTTACAGAGTTGTTCAGTACATATCCTTTCTTCAGGAACATTTTATAGTGGTCGTAGTACTGCAGGTTTTTGTCGTAGGCTTTGTTGGCAAAGCTGGCTACGTTTAACGCACTGTACTGAACGTTCGCATCGTATACGCTCAAAGCAGGATCGAACACCAGGGGCTGGCCATTTGCCTTGATGACATTATTGCTTGCATCGGTGGCAAAAGCGTGGAATCTGGCTTTGGACAGACCACCTACGTTCAGCAGTTCGTTGGTGGTAGCGCTGCTGCTGACATCAATGTTCAGTCGGCCGGCTTTCGCTTTCTTGGTGAACAACTGGATTACACCATTCGCACCCTGGGCACCATATAAAGAAGCAGCAGCGGCACCCTGTACCACTTCCACCCTTTCGATAATGTTCACGTCGATAGAACCCAGGTCAGTGGCACGCACTTCCAGACCATCCACCAGGATCATCGGGAAAGTTCCCCCCTGGATGGTATTGATACCACGCAGCAGGATATTCAGCGGCTGACCGGGGTTACCATTGGTAGAAGAGATCTGAGCTCCGGCAACCTGACCAACCAACTGTTGGCCAACATCGCCAGACGGAACCTTTACCTGGTTGCCTACGTTAACTGCCTCAACTGCGATACCCAGTTTTTTCTTACTGGTGGCAGCGCCCACACCGGTTACCACCACCTCGCTCAGAGAGCGGATATCGGTTACCAGCTGAACCATCAGGTTGGAGGAATTGGCGGCGATGGTCTTGGTTTCAAAACCCAGTGCAGAAACCACCAGTGATGCGCCATTCTTTACTTTAATAGAAAAAGCACCATCGTTACCGGCACTGACACCGTTCTTGGTACCTTTTTCTAACACAGTGGCTCCCGCTACAGGAGACCCTTTGTCGTCCATAACCTTACCGGTTATAGTTGTCTGTGCAAAGCCGACCAAAATGGCCATGGCATATGCACAAACTGTCATTAGCAGTTTTTTTCTCATGTTGTGATTTTTTTGAAAGTGGCCGTTTATCAGCCTTTCTGACCACCTAAGTAAAAGAAAAGCTGCGCTTTAACCTTTTTCATTACAACATTTTAATCTCTTTTTAATCTTAAATATGTGTTAAAATCATCCTGTATTTAGGGGTCAAACGGCCTTTTTTACCGGTGAAATCAAAGCTTGTATGCAGCAGGAGTCTTTATTTACGAAGGAGCATACCGGAGGATATCTTCCAGGGGCTTGTATTTTACCATAATTGGGAAAATCAGCTCACCCATAAAAAAAATATGATTTGGCAGTTCTTCGCGAAGAAATCAGGACAAAAAATCATGTTTTGATTATATATAATTTTATTTTATACATATCGGACCTACCGAACTCTAAAAACCCTCACTAACGGGCTCAGAGAGGCTTGCCAGATAGCTTATCATTCCATTAACATATTAAGTATATTTTTATATAATTATAGCCGATGTTTAAGCAATTCATAATCACTTTATTACTGAACAAACAGGGTAAGCAAAAAAGTAGGGGTTCTCAATAATATTTATATATCATTAATAACCAATTAATTAAAAATAAAATAATTAAATAAACCGATTGAACCAATAGGTTTTCGGAGAAGGGAATTTTGTGCGGTGGGGCAAAAAATAATTTTGGAATCTGCCCCATTATTGTAATTTAGTGGAAGAATTTAATGGGTTAGTAAGTAACGGGGTCAACAGCAATGTTGGCCCTTTTACATTTTGGAAATACAGCCTTGAAAATCCTGTTTTAGCGGTTGTCAACGTTTGTTTTTCCGGTTTAGTATCCGTTACCGATTCGATTCTTTCACCGTTTTGGTTTCCCCGTGTCAACACATACCCAACTCAGTTTATCTTTATCGCATGAGTAAAATAAAAACAGCATTTTTCTGCAGCAATTGCGGATATGAGAGTGCGAAATGGATCGGCAAGTGTCCGGGCTGCTCACAATGGAACACATTCACAGAGGAGATCCTTGATAAAGGAACCAACAAGGAAGAGAACTGGAACAACTACAGCAGTGAAAAAAGGAATAGTAAAACAGTTGCTTTACAGGATGTCATAAGCACCACAGAGAAAAGGATCGCTACAAAAGATACGGAACTGAACCGCGTACTGGGTGGAGGCATCGTTCCCGGAAGCATCATATTGGTGGCGGGCGAACCCGGCATCGGAAAAAGCACGCTGTTCCTTCAGAACGGTCTGCTGATCGATCAATTGCGTGTTCTGTATATCAGCGGGGAAGAGAGTGAACAGCAGATAAAAATGCGTGCAGACCGCCTGAAAATTCACAATGACCATTTTTATTTACTCACGGAAACCAGCACCCAGACCATCTTTCAGGAGATCAGAAAACTGAAGCCCCAGCTGGTGATCGTTGATTCGATTCAAACCTTACAATCAAACCTGATCGATTCATCAGCGGGCAGCGTTTCACAGATCAGGGAATGCGCAGCGGAATTTCAACGGTTTGCCAAAGAGACCAATACACCTGTTTTCCTCATCGGTCATATCACCAAGGACGGGGCGATAGCCGGACCAAAAATACTGGAGCACATGGTAGATACCGTGCTTCAGTTTGAAGGTGACCGCCATTATGCGTATCGCATCCTTCGCACCCTGAAGAACCGGTTTGGAAGCACCGCAGAATTAGGCATCTATGAAATGACAGGAGACGGTATGCGCATCGTTGCCAACCCATCCGAAATACTCATCGCGCAAAGAGAAGAACAGTTAAGCGGCAGTGCCATTGCCGCTACGCTGGAAGGCATGCGCCCATTATTGATAGAAGTGCAGGCCCTGGTAACACAAAGTGTATACGGAACCCCGCAAAGAACCGTTAGCGGTTTTGACCTGCGTCGTTTACAATTATTGCTGGCCGTGCTGGAAAAAAGAGGCGGATTCCAGTTCGGTATGAAAGATGTTTTTGTGAACATAGCCGGCGGCATCAAGGTAGAAGACCCTTCCATCGACCTGGCAGTGATCTGCGCCCTGCTTTCCTCATACGAAGACACACCCCTGCCCGCACATATCTGTTTTGCTGGCGAAGTGGGCCTCAACGGCGAGATCCGTGCCGTAAACCGCATTGAACAAAGGATCGCCGAGGCGGAAAAACTGGGTTTTGAAAAGATCATCGTATCCAAATACAACAAAAAAAGCTTCGATCCCAAAGCCTATAAAATACAGGTAGTGGCCCTGAGCAGGGTAGATGAGGTATACCAGCAACTGTTCTAACATATACCCCATCCCCCCAATAGCCCGCAACCTATTACTTAGAACTCATTACTTACCACTCAACTGCGGTAAATACCTGATTCCCGTATGCACTACCAGAGGAAATTTGCATCATGACCAGTTTTGGTGGCAAATACCTCTCTTCCCTGTTGCATCTTTTTTATCCGCATAACTGTGAAGGTTGTGGCTCGGCCCTGGCATCTGATGCGCAGTTCCTCTGTACCCGCTGCATACATCGTTTACCGGCAACCGGGTTCTTTAACGTACAGGGTAACCCGGTAGAAAAAACATTCTACGGCAGATTACCCTTGAATCATGCTGCGGCGGTTTACTATTTCACCAAAGCTTCATTACTGCAACACCTGCTGGTTCAGCTGAAATATAAAAGTAACCGGGAAGCAGGCTATTTTTTAGGCAGGATGCTGGGGCATGCACTGTCCAAAGCCGAAAGATTCCAGGAGGTAGACGTGCTGGTGCCGCTTCCGCTGAATCCCAAAAAAGAATTCATCCGTGGTTATAACCAGTCGTTGCTGTTATGCGAAGGCATCAGGGAGATATGGAAAAAACCCGTTCTGGCCAATGCCGTGACCCGGGTGCGTTTTACCGAAACACAGACCCATCGTAACCGGCTCAGTCGCTGGCAGAATATGGAAAATTCATTCGCAGTTACGCAGCCGGGATCACTCACCAACAAACACATCCTTCTGGTGGATGATGTCATCACCACCGGGGCAACCCTCGAAGCCTGCGGATCGTCTATACGGGAGATCCCAGGAACACAACTGAGCCTGGCGGCTGTGGGATATACTGGCTAGATAATAATGAATAGTTAATAGTTAATAATTAATCAGTTAGTAATTAGATTCGGGCAGAGCGGCCGGATGCTTGCAACGATCGATTTTTTATCTGCTCCTTAATGCAGAACCTTTTTTATATTTATCTGTTTTTTACAAAAACAACCAACCATGAAATACTATCTGACCATTGCTATTGCAGTTATGCTGAGTGCTTTTACCTTACCGGGTAACCCGTCCATACACAGTTTTAAAGTGAAATCCATTGAAGGCGGAACCATTGATTTTTCCAAGTTCAAGGGTAAGAAGATACTGGTGGTGAACACAGCTTCGAAATGTGGGTATACCCCCCAGTACGAGGCTCTGGAAAAAGTGTATGAACAATACAAGGACAAACTCGTGATCGTTGGTTTCCCGGCCAATAATTTTGGCGGACAGGAACCCGGCAGTGATGGAGAGATCCAGGAATTCTGCAAAGCCCGTTTTGGCGTCACTTTCCCGCTGGCCAGCAAAGTAAGCGTGAAAGGAGATGACACCGCCCCCATCTACCAGTGGCTTACCCACAAAAACCAGAACGGTGTACTGGATGCTGAGATCAAATGGAACTTTAACAAATTCCTGCTGGATGAGAACGGAAAAATGATCGCCTATTTTGAAAGTAAAGTAAAACCCGACAGCGAAGAAATTCTGAAATATCTGAAATGATCCATTCACGGATCTGCGGATCGCAGATTTTTGAAAAAGGAGAATGTTTGTTAACAAACATTCTCCTTTTTCTTTTCAGGAACCTTTACTTTTGACGCCTGAGAATTCCTTAGTCTGCAATGTTATTCAAAGATGTGATAGGTCAGCAGGCGGTCAAACAACACCTGGCCGAAATGGTAGAACAGAACCGTTTGAGCCATGCTTTGCTGTTCCTGGGAAAGGAAGGAAGCGGCGCTCTGCCGCTGGCATTGGCTTTTGCCCAATACATCGTTTCACTTCCACAACCTGCTCCGGTAGTGGAAGACCTGTTCGGTGGCATGACGGCACTGGAGCCTACCCCCACCTATATACATCCGGATGCCATTGCAGACCAGCCGGCTTTTCAACGTGCAGAACAACTGATCCATCCGGACCTTCATTTCACCTACCCGGTGATCCCCAAAAAATCGGGCGACAAACCCGTCAGTTCTGATTATATAGCTGAGTGGAGGGAGTTCCTGAAAAATTATCCTTACGGCAATGTGTACGACTGGCTGCAATTCATTGGCGCCGAGAACAAACAGGGCAATATCACCGCAGAGGAGTGCAACGAGATCAACCGTCAACTGAGCCTGAAGAGTTTTGAAAGCGAATACAAAGTACTGGTACTCTGGATGCCGGAATACCTGGGCAAGGAAGGTAACAAACTGTTGAAACTGATAGAGGAGCCCCCACCCAATACCTTATTCATCCTGGTGGCTGAGAACGATGAGCAGATCCTGCCGACCATATTGAGTCGCTGCCAACTGGTGAAGATCCCCATGCCTGGCAACAGCGAGATAGAGCAGGCACTCATAGAAAGAGCCAAACTGGCCCCGGATGCAGCCCGGCAGATAGCCGGGATCTGCGAGGGTAACTACCGGGAAGCCCTGCAGCTGATACAACATGCCGACCAGGACTGGCAGAGCCTGCTACGCGAATGGCTGAATGCCACTTTGAAAGGAGGTCCCATGGCACAGGTAAAATTTACCGAAGAAGCTGCCAAACTGGGCCGGGAGAAACAGAAACAGTTCCTCCGCTACTTTAACCACCTGCTCGAACAGAGTATCCGGATCAAGATATTGGGGCCAGATGGGGTGTTTTTGGGTGATAATGAGAAGGATTTTGCCCAAAGACTGAACAAAATAGCTTCTGTAAGCCAGCAACAGGCCATTATTGAGGAACTTGACCGGGCCGCTTATTATATAGAGCGGAATGCCAATGCCAAAATGCTGTTCCAGGCCCTCAGCATTAAACTGTACCATATCATTCAGAACAAAACCCTAATTTTGATGAACTAGCTTTGGAAGGCCGGTATTGGAGGGCGGATGCCCGACCGTACTTGCCCCCCCAGGCAGTGAGAAGGATTTTGTGTGGGTTTGTGTAAGGTTTGGCTACCCTGGAACCGGTTACCGATCGTACACGTTGCACTGTTTTACGCTTATCAATATATTTTGAAGGCAGATGCGAACATCACGTTTGTACCAGCCGTGGCCGATGAACGCCCCGGACCCTGACGTGAGTGACACAACCGAAGCATCATAGCAGTACCATCGCCCGCCCAATCAGTCCCTCTCTGTTTTATTAACTAACCACTTATCTGTTCAATATGGGCTGTGGATCATGTAGTTCCTCCAAAAACGGGGGAAAACCGGGGGGATGCAAAAGCAACGGAGGTTGCAGCACAGGTGGCTGTAACCGGATGAATGTGCATGACTGGTTGTTAAACCTTCCTTTCAGCGACCCCGAAAGCAATTGTAAAGTCATTGAAGTCACTTTTAAACAGGGAAGCCGCAAAGAATTCTACCGCAACACCACATTACAATATTTTGAAAAAGGCGATTATGTGACCGTAGAAGGGGTGAGCGGTTTTGACGTAGGCGAAGTGAGCCTGACCGGTGAACTGGTACGCCTGCAGATGAAGAAAAAAGGGGTTGACGAGTTCAGTCCCGACATGAAAAAGATCCTGCGCCGGAGTTCAGAAAGGGATATTGAGACCTTCCACATCAGTAAAAGCCGGGAAAAAGAGATCCTGGCACGAAGCCGCGCCATTGCCCGCCAGTTGAATGTACAAATGAAACTGAGCGAAGTGGAGATACAGGCCGATGGCAAGAAAGGCACTTTCTTTTATACCGCCGACGACCGCGTGGATTTTCGTGAGCTGATCAAAGTATATGCCAGCGATTTTAAGGTAAAAGTGGAAATGCGCCAGATCGGTATCCGCCAGGAAGCCGCCAAAGTGGGCGGTATCGGAAGCTGTGGCCGCGAATTGTGCTGCAGTACCTGGCTGAACGAGTTCAAGAGTGTAAATACCACCGCAGCCCGTTACCAGAACCTCTCTATCAATCAGACCAAACTGAGTGGCCAGTGCGGCAGGCTGAAATGCTGCCTGAACTACGAACTGGATACTTACCTGGATGCGCTGCAGCAGTTCCCGGATTATGCAGAGACCCTGGATACTGCCATGGGTACCGCACACCTGATCAAAAAAGATATTTTCAAGAACCTGATGTGGTATGTGTTACCCAACAACACCAAACACTACCCGCTGACCATACAACGCGTAAAAGAGATCAAACGACTGAACCGTGAGGGTCAGAAAGTGGATGAATTACAGGCCATTGAAATTGTGAGCAGCAAACAGAGGGAAGAAAATGAACCCGCAGCATTTGTTGACCTGGTAGGACAGATCAGTTTAAAAACACTGGAAAGGAACGACCGCCGCAGAAGAGACCAGGAGCGTGGCAACCGTGGTAACCAACAGGGACAAAGACAACAGGGAGGCAGGAACCAGGGTGGCAGGCCACAGGGACAAAGAGATGCCGGCGGACAAGGCCAGAAACAAGGGGGCAGACCACAGCAACAAAACCGTGGAGGGCAACAGCAAGGTGGTGGCGGACAGGCACCCAAACAACCCAACCAAAAAGAACAAAGGCCACAGGGACAGAGAGCACCGCAACAAAACCGCGGAGGCCAGCAGGGAGGACAAAGGAACCAGGGGCCAAGGCCACAGGGACCCAGACCCCAGCAAGGGACTCCTAAACAGGAACCACCGAAAGAAAATTCATAGTAAGTAAAACGCCACCCAACAGGTGGCGTTTTTTTATGTGTGTATTGCGATAAGAGAGAAACGAAGAAAAAGAGGGAAAGAGGTCTTCCTCTATAGGCTTCGTTGCTTACAGCTTGTCCATTTCGGTTGCGGTGAATTCCATCAGTGTTTTGATATGGGCGGGAGACAGGTCGAATTTCAGACCGGCTGCCTTGTATAATTCCGGTAAGGTTTTGGTACCGCCCAGGCTCAGGGCGTTGATATAGTTCTGCAAAGCCTGTTGTGGGTTTTGCTGGTACTGCATCCACATACCAATGGCGCCTAACTGGGCAATGCCGTATTCGATGTAATAGAAAGGCACTTCGAACAGGTGTAACTGACGCTGCCAGCCTATTTCGCGGAACATGTCCAGGCCGGTGTAATCGATGCTGCTGGTAGAGAATTCATTCAGGATCTTCATCCACTCCGTTGTTCTCTCTTCGATGGTATGATCGGGATTTTCGTATACCCAATGCTGGAACTTATCAATGATCGCGATCCAGGGGAAAATGGTGATGGTCCTTTCCAACTGGTGTTCTTTGGCGCGCTTCAGGTCTTCTGCATGATCAAAGAAAGCTTCCCAGTGATTCATGCTGAACAGCTCCATGCTCATGCTGGCCACTTCGGCAATTTCCATTGGATATTCTTTGAATGCACTCAGTTCCAGTTCGTGTGCCAGGAAAGAATGTATGGCGTGTCCCCCTTCGTGTACCATGGTGGTAACATCGCTCATTTGTCCGGCAGCATTCATGAAGATGAATGGTGCGCCACTTTCAGACAAAGGGCAGTTATACCCACCCGGAGCTTTGCCCTTGCGGCTTTCGAGGTCAAAATGTTTCAGTTCATTCATCTTACGCAGACAATCGGCAAAAAACGGGTTCATCTGCTCAAAACACTTCACTGATTTTTCGTAGAGATCGTTGCCATTGGTAAAGGGTTTCAGCGGCTCCACCCCTTCCGGTTCCGCCTCTGTATCCCATGGACGCAGGGTATCGAGCTGCAGTTTCTGTTTTTTCTTCTGATAGATCTTCTCGATCAGTGGCAGCACATGCAGTTTCACTGCTTCATGGAATTGGAAACAGTCTTCCTTGGTGTAGTCGAAACGGCCCAGTTCCACAAACTTATAATCGCGGTAATTGGCGAAACCGGCGTTCTTGGCCACTTCGTTCCTTTTATGCACAAGCTGCGTGTACAGGTCGTGCATGGCCTGTTTATCCTGCAGCCTTCTCTCCTGTATCTTACGGTATACTTCCTCACGCAATTTCCGGTCGTGGCTTTCCAGGAATTTAGCCGCCTGTTGCAGGGTATATTCCTGTCCGCCCACTTCCACCGTCATTTTGCCGGCAATGGCGCCATATTGCTGCTGCATCACGCTCAGTTCTGCCTGCAGCGGTATATTGGCTTCGCGGAACAGGTCGATATTCTTTTTAACACTGCGCAGGTACGTGAAATATTTCTGCTGGTCCAGTTCCCGGGTGAAGGGGCAGTTGACCAGTTTCCGGTTCAGCAGGTCGGCATAGGGTTGCAGTTTGGGCTGTATCTCCATGCAGAAATAGGTGAAGGCCTCTTCCAGCGATTTATCGGTGGTATCACAGGTCATTTTGATCTGGCGCCAGCAGGCGTCTTCACTCACAACGGCCTCTATCTCACTCATGTCTTTCAGCCATTTTTCCAGGTCGGACCGGGAATCCAGTTTCCTTTCGGACAGGTCTTTGAAAAAAGGCTCCAGGGAGGCCCAATCGGTCACTACAAAGTCTTTGGGAACAAAATGGCGTTCCAGTTTCTTGATATCCGCACTCAATGTCATATTCAGGCTGTTTAGAACGGCAAATTTACACCAAGGGAGCAACTTTGAGAAAGTTTTAAAACTTTCCAAAAGTTAAAGGAGAGTGGTATTTTTGCTCCCTTTATCAAACCAGGATTTGTAGTGGCGGATATCATACAGTTATTACCGGACAATATTGCGAACCAGATAGCGGCAGGAGAAGTGATCCAGCGGCCGGCCAGTGCCGTTAAGGAATTACTGGAAAATGCCGCCGATGCCGGTGCCACTGAGATCCGCCTGTTCGTGACAGATGCAGGCAAAGCGCTGATACAGGTGATCGACAATGGCCGGGGCATGAGCGAGACAGATGCCCGTATGGCATTCGAGCGTCATGCCACCAGCAAGATCCGGGATATCGAGGACCTGTTCCGTATCAAGACCATGGGTTTCCGGGGTGAGGCGCTGGCATCTGTGGCGGCAGTGGCACAGGTAGAATTGAAAACACGGCGTGCCGAAGATGAACTGGGCACTTATCTTGAGATAGAGAACAGCCAGGTGGTGAAACAGGAGCCCTGTGCCTGTGCAGCGGGCACCAGCATCAGCATGAAGAACCTGTTCTTCAATGTACCCGCCCGCAGGAACTTTTTGAAAAGCAATGCAGCAGAAATGCGGCATATCGTGGACGAGTTCACCCGCGTGGCCATGGCATTCCCGGGTATCTTTTTCTCACTCACCAGCAATGGGCAGGAAGTATTTCACCTGGAATCCGGTAGTTTAAAACAACGCATCGTACAGATACTCGGTTCTTCCTACAACGCCAAACTGGTGAGTGTGAACGAAGAGACCGATTATATGAACATCTATGGTTTTGTAGGCAAACCAGAGACTGCCCGCAAAACAAGGGGCGACCAGTATTTCTTTGTGAACAACCGTTTCATCAAAAGCGCTTACCTGAATCATGCGGTGAACAGTGCTTTTGAGGAGATGATCGCAAAAGACAGTTTTCCGAGTTATGTGCTGTATATCGACCTGGACCCGTCGCAGGTAGATATCAATGTACATCCCACCAAACAGGAGATCAAGTTCGAGGATGAAAAGATTATCTATGCATTTGTGCAGGCTGCGGTGAAACATGCATTGGCCCAGTTCAGTATTGCACCCTCGCTGGATTTTACACTGAATCCGGAAATACAGGGACTTGACGCGGTAAGCAAACCCTTCACAACAGACAAAAAAGATGCCGCATCCTCCTCCAACCTGTTCAAGACCTTCACCCAGAAGAACCAGGCACATTTTATTGAACGGAACGATCAGCGGGAGAAGAGCGAATTGAAACACTGGAAAGAGTTTTACAACCCAGCCAATTCCGAAAGCACCACACAGAACACAGAACGCGCTTTACCGCAGCAGTTGCAGACCACTGCTCCAAAACCGCAAACCGGGTTACGTGTATTGCCCGACACTCCCTTGTTGCAATTGCATAACACCTATATCATTGCTTCTACCAACAGCGGTTTTTTACTGGTACACCAGCAACTGGCGCATGAACGGATCCTCTACGAACGTTACGGATTGGCTGCACACGGGCAACAGATGGCCACACAGCAAAGCCTGTTCCCTGTGACACTGGAAGTGGCCGGTTCAGATGCTGCTTTGCTCACAGATCTCCTGCCCGACCTGCTGGCCATCGGTTACCAGGTAGAACCTTTTGGCAACAATAGTTTTGTGATACAGGGTATCCCTGCCGATGTATTGCCCGGCAATGAAAAACATGCCATTGAATTACTGATAGAGCAGTTCAAACATTTCAGCAGTGATATCAAGTTCAGTAAACGCGAGAAACTGGTTCGCTGCATGGCCAGGCAGCAGGCCATCAAAGCAGGGCAGGCTTTAACGCAGAAGGAAATGCTGGTACTGGTTGAAGAACTCTTCACCTGCAACAGTCCGAACGTAACTCCTACCGGAAGCCCCACTTACCTGGAATTCAAAGAGGATTACCTCGACAGGATGTTCGGCAGATAAACTTTTTACCAGGAAAATCCTGTAAACACTAATATTTGTCGATGAGCGTGGTCAGGAACTTCTCGATCCCTTTACGCACATTGGCAGCAGAGGTCTGGTGTGCATTTACCAGTACTGAGAATACCAGTTGTTTGCCTTTTTTAGTCAGGATATAACCGCTCAGCGCCACATGGTTACTGAGGGTTCCGGTCTTGGCAAAAATGCGGCCTTCATAATTTTTATAGAGCCCGCCCAGGGTTCCGGTTCCACCTGTTGGCAAAATGGTCTTGATGCGCTCCCAGTTGAATTCGTTCTTCATCTGGGTAAGTAGCCATACGAAATCCTGGGGCGTAAAAAGGTTATAACGGCTCAGTCCGCTGCCATCTACCCATTTGGGTTTCTGGGGCAGGTCTTTCAGGTCTGTTTTGAGCAGGGTGTCGATGATCTTTGCCGTATTCATCACAGCCAGCTTTTCGTTACCTACCATCAGCAGGGTTTGTTCGGCAAAAAAGTTATCGCTACGGTGCATCATGATCTTCAGCAACGAATCCGTGGGTTGTGAGTACAGTTTCACTACATCAGGTAAACGATCGATGGTAACATGCACCGGTTCTACCAATGTTTTCAGGGTATCGGCCAGCAAGCGTACCAGCAATGATCTGTCTGAGGTATAAAAGGGGATATCCGTTGCCGAGAATTTGCCCGTTGCGGGCCTGGTAAAAAACTGGTTATTGCCAAAAGACCTCCTTACCGTAAAGGTTCCTTTGCCAGTGGCAGCCGTTTCCTGTAACTGCTGTTGAAAATACGGTACCGATGCCTTGAGTGCACCTGCATTCGTGAAGCTTACCACATTGCCATAGATGGGCATCATACTTCTCTCCGCCATATAATCGCTGTTATAATCATCCCAGGCCCAACCGGCGCCAAGGGCATTGTCTCTCCAGTTATCATCCGTCAGCAATATCTTTTTTTGCTTTTTGAGAAAATCGAACACCGGCTGGTTCTTAAAATCAGGATGCAGGAAACTGGCGTCCCCATTCGCTTCCACTTCTATTATGCCGTCACCTTTGTCTACATAACGGATACCCACCAGGCTATCACCCAGGTATTTCAAAGCGGCATAACAGGAAAACAGTTTGGTGTTACTGGCTGGTACAAAATATTTGTCAGACTGGTAATTATACAGGTACTGCTGTGCAGCAGGGTCGTAAATACTGATACCCACATGTGCCGGGGTGAAATCAGGCTGTGCCAGCATATCTTTCTTCGCTTCCCTGGCGATCTGTTTCTGCAGGCTGCAGGAAGAGGCCAATACCAATAATGCCAATAGCGGAAGGAATGGGTTCAGTTGTCTTTTCATAAAGCGTTCATTAGGGAGCTGTAATTTACAGGATTGTTGCTTCTACCGGGTCATTCAGCACCAGAAATACCAAAGCCCGATCATCTCGGGCTTTGATGTATATATCAACGGTAGGTTGCTAACTTCTTTCCACCGAACGCATCCATCTTTCAGGGATATCATTACGGCTGGCAACCAGGTAATCCTGGTAACTGCAGGCAGCATATTTGCCATCGTGCAGTTTCATCCACCACCTGCCTGTTCTTTTGCTGCGCAGGAAATCCATCTCCACTTCTGCAAATGCGATGGTGAACTCATCAAAACTGCTGCGATTATCCAGCGATGCTTCATTTTTGCCTTTCTGGATCCCGTCCATCACATACCACAACATATGTGATACCTGTTTGGCGGTCAACTGGTGCTGGTCCTGCCCCGGTATATACCCGTAAATGCCGATGCTGCTGCAGCTCTTACTCATGCCTGCGTATTGTAGCAAGGTGCAGGCTTCTTCACCGTTAAACCCATTGGGGGTAATATGATTGGCAGGTGCATGAGCATATTGTATGGCTGCAATATCAAAACTGAACAGGTCGCTGTTGCGGATGGCGGGCTCCATTTCTTCAATGGCCTCTTTCACCTTACCCACCCGGTAACAATCGAATCCCAGTTTATCGATCGTTTCCAGCATCTGCGGGTGCATAAAATAGCTCTGAAAACCGATATGGGTATAATGCCTCAGGTGATTGGGTACACCCGTGAACATCTCCACCAGGAAGTTATCTGCCGGCAACACACTATCCATATCCAGGTCGATACGCGAGTCTACACATACGGCGTCTATGATCCTGTTCATCGAACCATATGCCTGGTATTGGGCCAGCGTATTATCATGTGACCCACCGATAATGATCACTTTTTTTCCTTGCTCCACCAGTTCCTGCACTACGGTGCGGAGTGCGGCGTAACTGTCCTGCAGGGTGGCGCCGCATTTTACATTACCCAGGTCGGCCACGGCCACATCGGTGTGCCAGTGAAACAGTTTATAGAATTCTGCCCGGATAGCGTCGGGAGAACCCGTGTTGGTATGCTGCATGCCTGCTCCACGCATTTCACCGCAGCCTATCAGCACCATATCTGCATCCGAGATATCCGGAAACTCCTCATCGTATACCGTGATATGTTTTCCTAACTGTGTATCCTTGAACCCTTCGTCGTTGGAGATCTGTGCGATATTGACCGGCTCGAGAAAATCGATTAATGTTTGTAGCGACATGTAAGCAGAGTTTGCAAACATTTAACGCTGATCAGGGTCAAATATTGTTGACGCAAAGGATTAATTGGGCCTCCGGCTAATCGGTATACTTATACCCAACCCCCCGGACAGAGTGAAAGAACCGTGGATTACGGCTGTCCTCTTCAAAATATTTACGGAAACTGAGGATAAAATTATCGATGGTGCGGGTAGTGGGGTAAACATTGTATCCCCAAACCACCTGTAATATCTTTTCGCGGGTAACCACATCGCCCTTGTTCTCGATCAGCAGTTTCAGCAGCATGGCTTCTTTTTTACTGAGTTCTACCTGCTGGCCGTTCCAGGTGATCGCATCCTGGGCTTTGAAATCGATCCGGTTATTACCGAATTCATATATATCGCCCACAGACTCTTTTACCTGGATCTTCTTATTCTTATCGATGAGCTTGTCCACCCGCAGCAATAACTCTTCCAGGTTGAAAGGTTTGGTCAGATAATCATCCGCCCCTTTTTTCAGTCCCAGTACCCGGTCCGCTCCGCTGTTCTTGGCGCTCAGCATCAGGATAGGCACTTCGTTATTGTTGATGCGGACCGATTCAGTGATGCTGATACCATCCACTTCAGGCAGCATGATGTCCATGATGATAAGATCGAAATATTCATTTCCGATCTTTGCCAATGCTTCGTTACCGGTAAAGGCCGATACCACTTCATATCCCTCCATCTCAAGATTGAGTTTGAGTGCTTCATGAAGGTTCTCTTCATCCTCTACCAACAATATGATTGCCTTAGACTCTTTCATACTAAAGGGAATGTGACCGTAAAACTACTGCCCGAAGGAGAATTATCTGTCACAGAAATGTAGCCTTTGTGGTTTTCTGCGATCTTACGGCAAAGATACAACCCCAGACCGGTTCCTTTGGCTTTCCGGGTATTCTCGTCTCCCGCGCGGTAGAATTTCTCGAATATCCGCTTTTTTTCCTGTGGGGGTATACCTTGTCCCTCATCGCTGACGGTAAGTACGATCCTATCATTCACCTCCGCCAGAATAATGGTTACCGGTTTTTCTTTGGGTGAATATTTTAAGGCGTTCTCCAATAAGTTGTTCACCAGCATCTGCAACAACAGCGCTTCGCCGTTCAGGTACAGGGAAGGCGTTATCTGTTCCTGGATCTGTCTGTGCGGGAAACGGGTCCGGAAATCATCCACGCAACCTTCGGCCAGGTCAGACAGGTTCACTTCTTCCTCACCCCGCAAATAGTTTCCGGCATCCAGTTGCGAAGCCAGGAGTATGTTATTGCAAAGGCTGTTCAGGCGGTTGGCTTCCTGCAGGGTATTGTTGATGAGTTTCTGCTGTTTTTCTTCGTCCAGTTTTCTTTTCTGCAGGGTCTCCAGGTTCAGCTGCGTTACGGCAATGGGCGTTTTCAGTTCATGGGTGATGGCCATCATGAAATTCTGCTGCTGCTGCGACAGTTTCAGCTGGCGCCTGGTGGCACGGTAAACAAATACGGCACCGAGCAGGATCAGGGCAAGAAAAGTAGAGCCTTCGCCTATGTACTGGGTTGTCTTTCTTTTTTGAGCCTTGATGATGGCCTCGTACTTGGTTTCGAAAGCCGGATCATCTTTCATCAGTTCCGTTATGCGGATCTGGGTAATGTCGCGGTTCTGTTTTTCGAGTGCAATGAACCACCAAAGCAGCGCTGCTACCATATACGTAAGCAATACCCAGTAAACCAGGGAAACCACCACCAGTTTCTGCGGCATCAGCTTTGTTCTCATGGTTTCACTTTTTCAACGCGTATCCCTGCATTCAGGACGTACTGCAGGGGTTCTTCGCGCATGTGCTGCTGCAGGATGAAAGTATAATTTCCTTTTTTCAGCTTCACCGGCATACGGGTTATCCGGGCGCGGTGGTCGAACACATCTCCCATACCCGTTCCGAGCCAGCCTTTCTTATTGTTTGCCAGGGTAACATTTACCAATTGTGTTTTGGCGGTATCGCCCGGGGCCTGGGTGGTAACATTGAGCCAGATATTGTTGAAATGATAGGCGTCTTCGTGGCGGAACACCACTGAAATATGGTAAGCGGCGGCTGTATCTTCGATCGCAAAAGTGAAAGAGGGCTTACGGTCACTTGGCCACTCATGCTCGGGAAAAAAAGCCGTCTTTTCAAATACATCCAGCGTCTGGCAGGAGGCAAAAGCCAGCGTCAACAGGAAAAACGAAAGAATTTGTTTCACACAGGTGATTTTTACAAAGATAGTAAAGCCGGTTGTTACAGTACATTCAGTATCTGCTCTTTTGCCTTCTCCAGCTCATCCTTCATCAGGATCACACATTTCTGGATCGCGGCATCATAGGCTTTGGAGCCGGTGGTATTTATCTCTCGGCCAAATTCCTGCAGGATGAACGAGAGTTTTTTCCCTTTACTGGTTTCTTTCTCGGCCAGTATCGCCCTGAAATAATCGCAGTGGTTCTTTAAACGGACCTGTTCTTCGCTGATATCGATCTTTTCAATATAATAGATCAGTTCCTGCTCCAGCCTGTTGGCATCGTAGCTTTCTTTTCCCACATTCTCTTCCAGTACTTTTACCAGGCCCTCTTTAATCTTGGTCCTTCGAAGCGGCTCCAGTTTTTCGATCTCTTTCTGCTGGGCCTCAATATTGCCGATCCGCAACAACAGGTCGTTCTCTATGGATCTTCCCTCATCCATCCTGTGGTTATTCAGGTGCTGGATGGCTTCTTTCAGGATCTTCTCAAAAAATTTCCACTCCTCATCTGTGAGCATTTCTGTTGAAGGGGTGATCACATCCGGCAGTTTCAGGATGGTACTGAGGATATCGCCGGTCTCCAGCTTCAGTTCATTGGCCAGTTGCGCCACAGGTTCAAAATAGGCTTTCGCCAGGTCTGTATTGATAGATACGGGCTTACTGGCACCGTTCTGTTTGATGCTGATATTGCATTCCACACTGCCCCGCTGTAACCCTTCGTTCAGGAGGTTCCTCACTTCAAATTCAAATGGTTTCAACAATGCGGGTATGTTCAAACGGAGATCGAACTGTTTGCCATTGAGTGAGCGCACTTCCACCAGATAGGTCTTATCGGCCAATGTTTGCTCTGCCCTTCCGTAACCTGTCATTGAATGTAACATACCGGGATCTTTATTTGGTAAAAGTAACCCAACAAGGGGATACTAGCTAAAAAGATGTAAGGGGGAGAAGGGATAAGCTGGCAAACCTGTTATCAGAAATCGATACCCACCCATTTCCGTTTATTCTTTTCGTATTTCTCAAAGTTGAATTTATACAGCTTACCAGGTCTGTGCGGCACATCCTGTTCCATTTCATCGATATCGATGAGCAGGTCCATAGAGGCGAATTTCTTGCGGAAATTCCGCCTGTCGAGCGAAACGCCCAATATGGCTTCGTACAGGTTCTGCAGTTCACGTAAAGAGAATTTATCCGGTAACAGGTTGAAACCCAGCGGGTGCTCCTGTATCCTTTTCTGCAGCCAGGCATAACAGGCATCCACGATCTCTTTGTGGTCGAATGCCATTTCCTTCAGGCTGGCCACAGGGTGCCAGTGCAGTTCATTATCCAGGATCTTCAATTCATGATGGTTGATATTCAGCAAAGAACAATAGGCCACGGTGATGACCCGGCCGCCGGGGTGACGTTTGGGACTGCCGAATGTGCGCACCTGCTCAAGGAACACGTCATTCATCCCTGTCCGTTCTTTCAGCACCCGGTAAGCGGCATCATCCAGCTCCTCGTTGCTCTGCACAATATCGCCCAGCAGCGAAAGACGCCCGTTGAACAATTCCAGGTCGCTCTTGATCAGTAGCACTTTCAGTTTGTTCTCTTCAAAACCAAAGATCACACAGTCTACCGTTACCGGTACTTTGGGATAGGATTGCACCAGGGCAGTGGCTTCCCGCATCTGTTGTTGCTCATGTGTGGCAGGCACGGTATTCTTTTTCATCATGACAGTTCATTAAAAAAACAACAGGGCCTGATCCCTGTTTTTCAATGCCGACAAGATACAAAGTTTCACAATGGGAGCCGCATTTTTAACAGTGGTTTCTCTTTCATGCTGCAGCAGCTTACCTTTATCCGGTAATCAAGGTCTATGTATAACAAAGAACAGATACAGCTACTACAGAAACAATCAATGGATTTCCTGTCGCAAACGGCAGAAACCGTTCCGTTGACAACACTAGCCGGACTTAGGGATGTTTTACGGTTTCATGAATACCGGTACTACGTACTGAACGAACCGCTGTTATCTGATTACGAATACGACCGCCTGTACCAGTTACTGCAAAGAACAGAGAAAGCAAATCCCGGATCCGTTACATCCGACTCTCCCACCCAACGCGTGGGCAGCAGCCTGAACCAGAATTTTGTCACTGTACAGCACCTGGTGCCCATGCTGAGCCTTGATAACAGTTACAATGCAGAGGACCTGGCTGATTTTGACCGGAAGGCCCGCGAGCTAAGTGGACTGGACAGTATCGAATACTGCATCGAACCCAAATTTGACGGGGCCAGCATATCGCTGATCTATGAGAACGACCAACTGGTACGTGCCGCTACCCGCGGCGATGGGGTGGAGGGTGAAGACATCACCACCAACATCAAACAGATCCGCTCCATCCCCTTGTCGGCAGCCTTCTCAAAATACGGCATCCACCAGATAGAGATCCGCGGCGAGATCATCATGAGCAAACAGTCATTTACCAAATACAATGAACTACTTGCCTCTCAGAACCTGCCCCCCCTGGCCAATCCGCGGAATGCGGCATCAGGAAGCCTGCGGATGAAAGATCCCAGGGAAGTGGCAGAGCGGAACCTGGATGCATTTCTATATCATATCAGCTATTTTGTAAGGGATGCCAACTGGCACAATGCCGGCAGCCACGACCCGCTGGCCAGCCATTCAGGGTCTCTCAAATTATTATGGGATCTCGGATTCCGATCACCCGAAAAAGAGAAACGTGTTGTAAAAGGCATACAACCGGTGATCGATTATTGCCTCGATTTTGAAGCTGGTCGGGACAACCTGCCCTATGAAATAGATGGCATGGTGGTGAAAGTGGATGATACTGTATTACAGGAGAAACTGGGCATGACCTCTCACCATCCACGCTGGGCCATTGCCTTCAAGTTCAAAGCCCGGCAGGCCACAACCCGACTGAGGGCCATAGAATTCCAGGTGGGAAGAACCGGCGCCGTAACACCGGTTGCCAAGCTTGACCCTGTGTATCTCGGCGGGGTAACTGTTTCAAGCATTTCAGTGCACAACGAAGAGTACATCAGGGAAAAGGACCTCAAGATCGGCGATGCCGTTCTGATAGAACGAGCAGGCGATGTGATACCACAGATCGTAAAATCCTTATCCGAATTAAGGGATGGCAGCGAGGAGATCATCCTGTTTCCCAAAAACTGCCCGGTCTGCAGAAGCGAGCTCTATAAGGAAGAGACCGAAGCCGTATGGCGTTGTATCAATATTGAATGCGAGGCCCAGGTGGTGGAGAAGATGATCCATTTTGTAAGCAAAGATGCCATGGACATCAAAAGTTTCGGCGAAGCCAATGTGCGCAAGTTTTATGAGCTGGGCCTGTTACAGGATATACCGGGTATCTATCGACTCGATTATGAGCAGATCGGAAAACTGGAAGGTTTCGGCAAAAAAAGTCTCGACAACCTGAAAACTGCTATCGAAGCCTCCAAAAAACAACCGTTGCACCGGCTAGTCTATGCGTTGGGCATCCGCTTTGTGGGTGAGACCACAGCCAAAACCCTGGCCAATTCTGTAGAGAACCTGTTTGATTTTACAGGTAAGACAGAGGAAGACCTGCTGCAACTGGAAGATGTAGGTGTAAAAGTGGCCAGAAGCATTTTCCAGTTCTTTCAGAACGAGCAGAATATTGATATGCTGCACCAGTTAGAGAAACTGGGTCTGCAGATGAACAACGAGAAAAAAGCTGCCGTGGTTGCAGGCGCTTTGACCGGTCAGACCTTCCTGTTCACCGGAACCCTATCCAAACTGAAACGCAGCGAGGCAGAAGCGCTGGCTGAAGCACAAGGAGGCGTAATAGCCAGTGGGGTAAGCGCCAAACTCAATTACCTGGTAGTGGGTGAAGATGCCGGAAGCAAACTGGAAAAAGCCAAGAAGATCAATACCATCAAGATATTGACGGAAGATGAATTTTTGCAATTGATATCCAACTAACCTGCCTTTGTGCCCTGGTGTGAGACATCACCTGCACGAATGTGGGATCTAAATACATGAACCTTATGTTACAAGCATCCACCATCAAGTTCCTGAAAGACCTGAAAAAGAACAACAACCGGGAATGGTTTGAGAAGAACCGGAAAGTATACGAAGCCGCCAAAGCCGATATGGCAGCATTGGTGAATGCAGTGATCGCCGAATTCGCCAAAAAAGATGCAACGATAGCACACCTGACGGCCAAAGACTGCACTTTCCGCATCAACCGCGATGTGCGTTTCAGTAAAAACAAAGCGCCCTACAAGAGCAATATGGGTGCCTATATCGTTGCAGGCGGCAAGAAATCATCATTGGCAGGTTATTATTTCCATATTGAACCCGGCGCCTGTTTCATGGGCGGTGGTTGTTATATGCCGGAACCCGATCAGATAAAAAAGATCCGGCAGGAGATCGATTATAACTGGGATGCATTCAAAAGCATCATCCAGCATAAAAAATTCAGGTCCTGTTATGGCGATCTCGACAAAAGTGAAGGCATGAGCCTGGTACGTGAGCCGAAAGGATATGAAAAGGACAATCCCGCTATCGATTATATCAAACTGAAAAGCTGGGTAGCCACAACCCCGCTTGCCGACAGCGACCTTACGGAAAAAGGACTTGTCAAAAAGATCACAACTGCATTCGAGACCTTGCAACCGATGATCCAATTCCTGAACCAGGCATTGTATGAGTGAGTGGTGAGTAGTGAGTAGGTAGTACAACTACACTTACTACTTACTACTTACTACTTACTACTTACTACTTACTACTTACTACTCACGAAAAGTGCCGACGTTCTGCAACGCCGGCACCCGGTACTACTCACTCACAAATTATTTACAAAAGACCCTTATCCATCAGGTACTCAGCGATCTGCACTGCGTTGGTGGCGGCACCCTTGCGCAGGTTATCGCTGACGATCCACATATTCAGGGTATTGGCCTGTGTTTCATCACGGCGCAAACGGCCAACGAATACTTCGTCTTTTTCGTGTGCCCATAATGGCATGGGATACAATGCCTGGGCAGGGTCGTCCTGAACGATCACGCCAGGCGCTTTACTCAGCAGGTCTTTTACTTCGGCCAGGTCAAAATCATTGGCAAATTCCACGTTCACGCTTTCACTGTGTCCGCCCACCACTGGAATACGCACCGTGGTAGCGGTAACACGGATCGAATCATCGCCCATGATCTTGTTGGTTTCTTTCACCATCTTCATTTCTTCCTTGGTGTAACCGTTATCCAGGAACACATCGATCTGCGGGATCACATTCAGGTCTATCTGGTATTTGTACGCCATATCACCTTCCACCCCTTTTCTTTCGTTGAACAGCTGGTCCACCGCTTTTTTACCGGTACCGGTCACACTCTGGTAGGTACTTACCACGACACGTTTGATCTGGTATTTCTTGTGCAGCGGTTGTAAGGCAACCACCATCTGTATGGTAGAACAGTTAGGGTTAGCAATGATCATATCCTCTTTGGTGAGCACATCGGCATTCACTTCCGGCACTACTAGTTTTTTGGTAGGGTCCATGCGCCAGGCGGATGAGTTATCAATGACACGGATACCGGCTTCTGCGAATTTCGGAGCCCATTCCAGTGAGGTACCGCCTCCGGCGGAAAAGATAGCCACAGCAGGTTTGGCGGCAATGCCATCGCTCATGCTCACCACTTTGTACTTTTTTCCTTTGAATTCCACTTCCTTGCCCACAGATCTTTCTGAAGCTACGGGAACCAGTTCCGTTACGGGAAAATTACGTTCTGCCAATACCTGCAACATTTTGGTACCCACCAGTCCTGTGGCACCTACTACGGCTACTTTCATTTTGTTTGTTTTTGTTTATGGTTACTTGTTATGGTTATCCGGTAATTAAAAAAGCCTCCCCGGTTCGGGAAGGCTTCAAGTATATGAGTATACACAAACGTAAAGCACTTCCCGTTAGAGAGGTTTCTTAATACGTTTTGTATGTTTCAAATTCATCATTGCTGTGCGAAAATATTATGTAGCACCAGTTTTACCAAAACTATTTTCCCGCAAACACTAACACTGGTTAGTGTTTCAACGGATCGACCTATCCTACCAGGTCAATATCAAAGTTCACCAGCTGTACAAATTCTGCCAGTCGGTTATCGATATCCGCCTTGGTGATTTCGCGTAAACGCTCTGTGCCAAAACGCTCAACGCAGTAAGATGCCATGGCACTTCCCACGATGATCGCGGTTTTCATGTTCTCAAAAGAGATATCGCCGGTTTTGGCCAGATGACCCATAAATCCTCCGGCAAATGTATCTCCCGCACCCGTGGGGTCAAACACGTCCTCCAGCGGTAAAGCAGGGGCAAAGAACACCTGGTTAGCGTGGAACAGCAGGGCACCATGTTCCCCTTTTTTGATGATCAGGTATTTGGGGCCCATTTTCATGATGGTAGCTGCAGCTTTCACCAATGAATAATCGCCGCTCAGCTGGCGGGCCTCACTATCGTTCACCATCAGCACATCCACCATCGAAATGGTCTTGCGCAGATCGTCCATGGCGATCTCCATCCAGAAATTCATGGTATCCATTACGATCAGCTTGGGGCGCTTCTTCAGTTGCGCGATCACGCTGGCCTGTACCGCAGGCACCAGGTTACCCAGCATCAGGAACTCGCAATCCTGGTAGCTTTCCGGAACCACGGGCTCAAAATTGGCCAGCACGTTCAGTTGGGTATCCAGCGTATCGCGGGTATTCATATCCATATGGTAACGGCCGCTCCAGAAAAAGGTCTTTTCGTCCTTTTTGATCTGCACCCCTTCCAGGTTCACTTTACGGTTGGTCAATGCGTCAAGTTCCGCCTGCGGAAAATCACCGCCTACAACAGAGATCTGTTTTACCGGGGTAAAATTGGAAGCGCACCAGGCAATATACGTACCGGCCCCGCCCACGATTTTATCACTTTTACCAAAAGGGGTTTCAATAGCATCAAAAGCCATGGACCCTACTACAACTAAAGACATAAAATAGGTTTTGTTATCGGTGGGCGAAATTAGTTCATAACCGCCTAAAAGCCCGTAATACAGCTATTTATTTTACTGCCAACCACCCAGGTGCAGGCATCGCCTGTTGCTATACGAGGGCCCCCGGGTCTTTGCACCCTGATCGGGGGAATTGGCGCATTATCGGATGACGGGTTTATGAAGGTACCTGCTGATCCTTGAGCCTGGCGCCAATTCTCAAATTCGCGATCCTTCATCCGCCACCCCCTTCGAAAACTAACGTAATAAGATTTTAATTCTAAAAAGATTGCTAACATTCGTTAGTTGTTTTATCTTCGCTTCATGGCAAGAATAAAAACCGATAAAAACATCTCGCGCAAGGATGTGATCGTAACCAAAGCCGCGGCATTGTTTCGCGAAAAAGGATTCAAAGCCGCCAGCATGCGCGACCTGGCAGAGGCCGTAGGTGTAGAAGCCGCCAGCCTGTACAACCACATCAAATCCAAAACGGAACTGCTGCACGAACTCTGTTTCAGTGTAGCCAACCGTTTCACGCACAAGATCGACGAGATCGAAGCCGAACCGATCAGTTCTATCCAGAAAGTGGAGAAGCTACTCCGTTTTCACATCCACGAAATGATCAACCATTATGAGGAAGTGTATGTGAGCGACCGTGAATGGAAACACCTGGCCGATCCCTACCTATCCAACTTCCAGAACCAGCGCCGCATTTATCGAAAACGTTTTGCCGCCATCATAGAAGCAGGTATCCGCAACAAGGAGATCAAAAAAATTGACGCACCTACCGCGGTACTCATCATGCTGCATGCCATCAGCGGTATTGAAAGCTGGCACCGCTCCACCCAGAAGATCAGTGCTGAAGAACTGGAAGAGAACATGATCACCATCCTGGTAGGAGGACTGGTGAATCACTAAGAGAATCGTGAATCGTCAGTGGTGAGTAGGGAGTAGGGAGTGCGGCATCATTGATCGTGAGCATTGATATAACCGTTGCCCCATTCACCATTCACAACTGACCATTCACAACTGACCATTCACAACTGACCATTCACAACTGACCATTCACAACTGACGACTCACCACTCACCATGTCATTACATTTTCATCCGCTAACAGTAGCTGAAGTAAGCAGAGAGACCAGCGATTGTGTGTCCATTGCGTTTAGCATTCCCGCAGCGCTGGCAGAAACCTTTCAATACAAACAGGGCCAATACATCACCCTCCGTACCCATATCAACGGGCAGGAAATCCGTCGCTCCTATTCGGTTTGCAGCAGCCCGCTCGATCATGAACTCCGCGTAGCGGTAAAACAAGTACCAGGCGGACTGTTCTCCACCTATGCCAACCATACCCTGAAAAAAGGGGATACACTCGATGTACTGCCACCCCTGGGTAAGTTTTTTACAGAGCTGGATCCGTCACAGGCGAAGGAATACGTGGGTTTTGCAGCCGGCAGTGGTATCACCCCCATTCTATCCATCATCAAAACTACCTTACGCACAGAACCCAAAAGCAGCTTTACACTGGTATATGGCAACCGGAACCGTCATGCCATCATCTTTAAGGAAGCGCTGGAAGCCCTGAAGAACCTGTACATGGACCGTTTCCGTGTGATCTATATCCTCTCCAGGGAAAAAACGGATGCTCCCATCAACTTCGGTAGAATTGACGGGGAAAAATGTGCCACGCTTTGCGAAAAAACCATTGATGCCCAAAATACAGATGCGTTTTTCTTATGTGGTCCGGAAGAGATGATCTTCTCTGTAAAAGAACAACTGGAGAACCTGGGTGTCGACAAAAAAAAGATCCATTTCGAATTATTTACCACACCCGGAGCCAAAAAGAATACGGAACAAAAAACACAAAACAGTCATCCGCAGGATATCAAAAGTAAGGTCACCATTAAACTGGACGGTGTGTCCTTTGATTTTGACCTGGGCTTTGAAGACAAGTCCATCCTGGATGCTGCACTACAACATGGCGCGGACCTGCCGTATGCCTGCAAAGGTGGGGTCTGCTGTACCTGCCGCGCCAAACTGATAGAAGGCGAAGTTGACATGGATGTTAACTATGGCCTGGAAGCGGATGAAATAGAACAGGGTTTCATACTCACCTGCCAATCACATCCCCGGACAGAAAAAGTGGTGGTGGATTTTGATAGTAAATAGGCTGCATGCCAATCGCTGCCAATTGTTTTGCAGGCACATGGCTATTCTCATAAGAGTGAAGCCCCGGCAAAGCATTGTGGTGCGTTAAGCGCCAACACCGGTTTTCACAGCTTATATTAAACAAGCTAACGGGCTGCAGAATTTTACATATAATCCAAGCTAACATATGTTAGCATTGTATATCTTTCCCTATTTTTGGATACTAATCAATACCCGATGGAAAAAGATTTCGAGAAGATATTCCAGGACAAGATCGACCAGGAGATCAAGATCGAACCCAGGGACTGGATGCCGGAGAAATACCGGCAAACATTGATCCGGCAGATCAGTCAGCATGCACACAGTGAGATCGTAGGCATGTTGCCGGAAGGTAACTGGATCACCCGTGCTCCCAACCTCCGTCGCAAAGCCATATTATTGGCCAAGGTACAGGATGAAGCCGGTCATGGCCTTTACCTGTACTCCGCTGCTGAAACACTCGGTATTTCGCGCGATGAGATGTACGAACAGCTGCATAGCGGCAAAGCCAAATATTCTTCCATCTTTAATTATCCTACCCTGACCTGGGCCGATATCGGCGCCATTGGCTGGCTGGTGGATGGTGCTGCCATCATGAACCAGGTTCCGCTTTGCAGAACCAGTTTCGGCCCCTATGCCAGGGCCATGGTGCGCATCTGCAAAGAAGAAAGTTTTCACCAGCGCCAGGGATTCGAGATACTGTTTACGCTGAGCAAAGGAACCGAAGCACAGAAAAGAATGGCACAGGATGCCATTAACCGCTGGTGGTGGCCCAGTATCATGATGTTTGGTCCTACAGACGATGAAAGCCCGAATACCCTGCAAAGCATGAAATGGAAGATCAAACGTTTTACCAACGACGAACTTCGTCAGAAATTCATTGATGTATGTGCCGAACAGATCAAAGTGCTTGGCCTGGTCATTCCCGACAAAGACCTGAAATGGAACGGATCAACCGGGCATTACGATTTTGGCAAGATCAACTGGGATGAGTTCTGGCAGGTGGTACAGGGCAACGGCCCCTGCAACAAACAAAGGCTGGAAACCCGAAAAAAAGCATGGGAAGAAGGTGCCTGGGTAAGGGAAGCCGCTACGGCCTATGCAGAAAAAAGAAAACAGAGACAGGCGGTAACAGCTGCTTAGTGTTTGTTGATGAGATGGCAGGTAATACACAACGAGCGAACCCTGCCAATGAATGAACAAGTAACACCATAAACGAATACAACCATGTCAAATACCGAATGGCCCCTCTGGGAAGTCTTCATCCGCAGCAAACAGGGGCTCGATCATAAACATGTTGGAAGCCTGCATGCAGTTGATGCGCAGATGGCCATTGAAAATGCCAGGGATGTATATACCCGCAGGATGGAAGGCGTAAGCATCTGGGTAGTGGAAAGCAAACATATCCATGCCAGTAATCCGACCGAAGCTGGCGCTTTGTATGATCCTGCCAACGACAAGGCCTACCGTCATCCGACTTTCTACCATTTACCTGACGAACTGAAACATATGTAACCCAACAAAAGGGTAACACGATTATGGACAAACAAGCATTGATCGATTACACACTTCAGCTTGCCGATAATGCACTGATCATCGGACATCGTAACAGCGAGTGGTGCGGGCATGGACCGATCCTGGAGCAGGACATAGCCATCTCGAATATTGCATTGGATTATATAGGACAGGCAAGAAATTTTTACCAATATGCAGCAGAACTCAGCGGCAACGGAGCCACGGAAGATTCACTGGCTTACCTGCGCGATGCGATCGATTTTAAGAACTGCCTGTTAACGGAGCTCCCGAACGGCGACTGGGCACAGACCACTTTGCGTCAGTTCTTTTACAGCACTTATCAGTATTTCCTGTATCAGCAACTGCAGCAAAGCACTGATCCACAACTGGCGGCCATTGCAGAAAAAGCTTTCAAAGAAGTGACCTATCATCTCCGCTGGAGCAGTGAATGGGTGATCCGCCTGGGCGATGGCACAGAAGAAAGCAGGGGACGCATGTTACACGCGCTAGAAGAACTCTGGAGTTTTACCGGAGAACTGTTTGAGGCAACCCCTTATGAGCAGCAGGCTGTGAAAGATGGATATGGCGTAACGCTTCAGGACATCCGGAACAGCTGGATGAAAAAAGTGGCCACGGTTTTTGAGGAAGCCACATTGCCCATACCTGCAGGCAACATATGGATGCAGTCGGGTGGCAAAAAAGGCATCCACACAGAACACCTGGGATTCATACTGGCCGAAATGCAATTTTTACAGAGAGCCTACCCGGGAGCTGAGTGGTGATGGTCACCACTCCGAAAGGAAAATACCTATGGAAATATCCGATCAACATAACAACAGGCAAAAAACTGCTGCGCAGATAGAAAAAGAAGTATGGTCCATACTGGAAAACGTAGCAGATCCCGAAGTACCCGTATTATCAGTGGTAGACCTGGGTGTTGTAAGGAATGTGCAAGCCCTGGCTACGCAGTTAGAAGAGAATTGGAAAATTATTATTTCCTATACCCCAACCTACACAGGCTGTCCCGCCATGGATACCATGAAGATGAACATGCGGCTGGCGCTGGTACAGGCTGGTTACAAAAATGTTGATCTTACACAGGTACTGTCACCCGCCTGGACAACCGACTGGATGTCAGAAGCCGGTAAAGACAAACTCAAGGCCTATGGCATAGCACCACCACAACACAAGCAAATGGTCTGTACACCGGACAGTTTTCAGCAGGAGGAGGCAATTCCTTGTCCACGCTGCAATTCCTACCACACCCGGTTGGTATCACAGTTTGGAAGTACTGCCTGTAAAGCATTGTATCAGTGTAATGATTGTAAGGAGCCGTTTGATTATTTTAAGTGTCATTAGGTGAAGAACTTGATAGTTGAAATAGTTAAAAGGGGTTAAAGTGGTTAAAAGGGGTTAAAGGTGGGGGGTAAAGGAGTTAAATCTGTGTTTGACTATTGGGGATGAGGGAGAACAATTCAGAATATGGGCTACTGGAAGTATTATAGTAAGTGTATTAGGTAAAAACACCTAACGGTCACCATAGTTAAAGTAGTTAAATTGGTTCAAATCCGTATTTATGACAGAGAGCGTTTCAGGGTTTGAATCATTGGAGGTATGGAAGCAAGCCAGGATATTTCGTAAGCTGATCATTGATATCAGCCGAACACTTCCACCAGAAGAAAAATACCGGCTGACCGATCAGATAAAACGGGCTTCCCGATCTGTTACAGCAAATATTGCTGAAGGTTATGGCAGGTTTCACTACCTTGACAACATCAAATTCTGCAGAGATGCACGTGGCTCATTAAATGAAACACTGGATCATATAACCGTTGCTTTTGACGAAGCCTACATAAGTTCTGAACAATTAACAGCATCAAGAATGCAATTTGAAAAAGTACTGAAACTATTAAACGGATATATTGGATACCTAAAAAAACAAAAGCAGATTTAACCACCCCCCTAACCTCTTTAACCCCTTTTAACCACTTTAACCCCTTTTAACTACTTTAACCCCTTTTAACCATTTTAACCCTTTTAACTACTTTAACCCTTTTAACCCTTCACCCACCCATGTCCCCAATCCTCTTCACCATAGAAAATTCCATCGCCACCATCACCCTTAACCGACCCGACAAACTAAACTCCTTTAATCGGGAAATGGCTTTGCTGTTGCAGAACCGGTTGGACGAATGTGCTTCTCTACCCGAAATCCGTTGTGTTTATATTACCGGTGCGGGTAAAGGATTTTGTGCAGGACAAGACCTTGCCGAAGTAGTAGACCCGAATGGTCCCGGTATGCAGAAAATATTAAGTGAACACTACAATCCCATCATCACCCGTTTAAGAAACATGCCTAAACCCGTGGTAGCGGCTGTGAATGGAGTAGCTGCAGGTGCAGGGGCCAATATCGCTTTGGCCTGTGATGTGGTGGTGGCTACGCAATCAGCTTCATTCATTCAGGCATTTTCAAAGATCGGTTTGATACCAGACAGCGGAGGCACTTTCCATCTGCCCAGGCTCATCGGTTTTCAGCGGGCGAGCGCATTGATGATGCTGGGCGATAAAGTATCGGCCGCAGATGCTTCACAGATGGGCATGTTGTATAAAGTATTCAGCGATGATACCTTTGCCGAAGAAAGCAAAAAGATAGCAACCACGCTCGCCCAAATGCCAACCAGGGCATTGGCCTATATCAAACATGCATTGAACCATTCCTTATCCTATAACCTGGAAGAGCAGTTATTGCTGGAAGACCGCTACCAGCAGAAAGCAGCAGCCACAGCTGATTTTGCAGAAGGGGTACAGGCTTTTCTGGATAAACGTTCACCCAATTTCAAAGGAGAATAATATGAAGCAAGAAGATGCATTGGCCCAACAGGTGGTTGAACATATGATGCAACACGACAGGTTCTCACAGTGGCTGGGCATACAGGTGCTGGAGATCCGGGAAGGGTATAGCAGGATACAGATGATCATCCGCGAGGAAATGGTGAATGGTTTTGGCATTGTGCATGGCGGCATCGCTTTTTCGCTGGCCGATAGCGCTTTTGCTTTTGCCTGCAATAACCGCAACAACCTTTCCGTGGCACTCGACACTTCCATCAACTTCACCAAAGCCGTTCAGATAGGTGATACACTTATGGCAGAAGCTACAGAGGTCCATAACGGCAAAAGCACTGGTTTATATCATATCACCATCACCAACCAGAAGCAGGAGGTCGTGGCGATTTTCAAGGGAACTTGTTTCAGGAAGGGTAAGAAGTTGATGGACATATAGAGTACATGAAGTAAATAGAGTAAATAAGGTATATACAGTAAATAAGTTCCGATATGAAAAATGAGCAGCTATTTGGATTTGAGGAATTGGAGATATGGAAAAAATCAAGGTTTTTTAAGCAGCAGGTTGCCGAGATGGTAAAAGGATTCCCTGCCGATGAAAGATATAAGTTATCGGACCAACTGTTACGAAGCTCTCGATCCATCAATAGTTTACTGGCAGAAGGACATGGCAGATACACATTTGCCGATCAGATCCATTATTGTATTCAGGCAAGGGGCTCATTGGCAGAATCATTCAATCACCTGATTGATGCATTTGATAATGGTTATATCACAGAAGCATCGCTCACCCAACTCAGAACACAACTAAAAGAGATAGAACGCATGCTCAACGGATACATCAACCACCTCCGCAAACAAAAAGAAAACACCTGACACCACCCCATACACCCATTTACTTTATATACCATATAAACTTATTTACTTTATATACTTATCTACTTTATATACTTAACCCATGATCTACCAATTCAAAGAATACATCCCCGTTATTCACGAATCCTCCTTCATCCATCCCCAGGCTGCCGTTACCGGCAATGTGATCATTGGTAAGGATGTATATATCGGACCCGGAGCAGCCATCCGCGGCGACTGGGGAGCCATCATCATCGAAGATGGTTGTAATGTACAGGAGAACTGTACCATACACATGTTTCCCGGTGTTACCGTTGTCCTGAAGCAAGGAGCGCATATCGGGCATGGCGCTGTGATACATGGTGCCATCATAGGCAGGAATTGCCTGGTGGGTATGAACAGTGTGATCATGGACAATGTAGAACTGGGTGATGAATGTATCGTTGGCGCCCTGAGCATGGTGAAGGCCGATGAGAAATTCGGGAGCCGCAGCCTGATCGTTGGCAATCCCGCCAAAAAGATCAAAGAAGTGAGTGATGAAATGATCCGCTGGAAAACCGAGGGCACCCGGCTTTACCAGTCTTTACCCAAAGAAATGCAGGCATACCGGGAACCTGTACAACCCCTGAGGGAGCCGCCAAAGAACCTGCCCGGACAGCAGAATAGCTACCGAACCTGGAATGAACTAAGAGAATCGCCTAACAAATAACATTGGCGTACATTTGCAGCTAATCCTTTACAAGTGTCAGAAAGAAACAACTTCATTGATTATATCCGGATCTTTGCGCGCAGCGGGCATGGCGGTGCGGGCTCTACGCATTTCATGCGCAACAAACTGACTGCCATGGGTGGTCCCGATGGCGGCGACGGCGGCCGCGGAGGCCATATCATCCTGCGTGGCAACAGCAACCTGTGGACCCTCTTACACCTGCGTTACTTCAAGAACGTACTGGCCGAGAACGGAGAGAACGGCAGTAAGAACAATTGCACCGGCCGCGATGGAAAAGATATCATCATCGAAGTACCGCTGGGCACTGTGGCACGCAATGAGGAAACCGGAGAAAAAGAAGCGGAAATACTGGAGGACGGACAGGAAGTGATCTGGATGAGGGGCGGTCGCGGCGGACTCGGTAACAGTAATTTCGCCACACCCACCAACCAGGCCCCCGAACATTCACAACCCGGTGAACCCGGTGTGGAAGGGTGGAAAAACATAGAACTGAAAGTACTGGCCGATGTAGGACTGGTAGGATTCCCCAACGCAGGTAAATCCACCCTCTTGTCTGTGATCACCGCTGCCAAACCCAAGATCGCCAATTATGCATTCACCACACTCGTGCCACAGCTGGGTATGGTTGCCTACCGCGATAACCGATCCTTTTGCATCGCCGACCTTCCGGGTATCATTGAAGGAGCTGCGGAAGGCAAGGGACTGGGGCATCGTTTTCTGCGTCATATTGAAAGGAACTCAGTACTGCTGTTCCTGATACCCGCAGACAGCGATGACCACAAAAAAGAATTTGAGATCCTGCGGCATGAACTCGAAGTTTACAACCCTGACATGCTGCAAAAGGATTTCATCATCGCCATCAGTAAAAGCGATATGCTGGATGATGAATTGAAAGAAGCCATCAGCAAAGAATTACCAGCGCATATTCCACACCTCTTCATCTCTTCTGTCACCAATAAAGGACTCACAGAACTGAAGGACCTTCTCTGGCAAACACTGAACAAACCGGCAGTATCCTAAAAACTATACGACTATTGCTGCGTGACAGGAAACGATAAGATCCCTATCACGCAGCAATAAAAGTTTATGAAAGCACTAGCTTATAAACGAACGTTAGTTTACCAAATCAGTAACATTGTGTTAACATTACACTAAGGGTTACCTTTCACCTCCTTCAGGTATTAACTGGTATACACACGGGTTTTTGATGTACATCTATTGCTGAATTTGCCAATTCACTTCACCGTTACGGTAGCCCCTGTATTCTTCTGATTGCTTATTTCCCATGTAAACTTCTTTTGTGAGCCATGCGGCATCCTTGTGCCCGCTACACAAACAGACATACTATTATTTTAAACTAAAAATGTAAGTACACCATGAAAAAACAGTCAATCCAAACCATCGCAAAAAGATTTTTCTTAGGCAACCTGTTAGCCGCTGCACTTTTTCTTTCTGCCAACGCTGCTACCGTTACACCTGCCAGCCCGGCTGCTGATAAAGTAGAGATCAAGTACACCGGCGTTGATAAATACAACCAGTTATCTTTCAACGTAAAATACAATAACCCTAGCGGTAACATGTTCAACCTGTCTGTTCTGGACGAAAATGGCGAGATCCTGTTCAAAGGGTTCTATGGCGACAAACAATTTGACAAAACTTTCAAGTTGCCAAAATCTGAAGTGAGCAAACTGACCTTCGTGATCGAAGACGGTAAAGATTCTTTCAAACAGAAGTTTGATGTGAACATCAAGACCCAGGTGATCGAAGATGTGGTAGTAAGCAAGAACTAATTCAACTATTCACTACAACCATCCAGCCACAGTTATTGAGCATTCATTGACTGTGGCTTTTTTTTGCCCAACCGGCTGTTGAAAACTTATTGTGGGCCATTACTGCCGAATCTGATAATTTCATGAGATGCAACCCCAGCAATGTTTGTTCTGCGGCCACCTGGTGCAACTGGTACACGTGCACGGGCATTACCAATGCCCCGTATGTTTTACCAATGCGCTTCCCTGTTGCGATGGTGACAATTGCAGCACCAACCACTTACTCCAGGATCCTCCCCAACAAAAAAGCCACCCTGTTATCACACAGGATGGCTCTGATATGGTATAAGACAGTGGCCGATTAACCGCCTACTGCCTCGCTCTGCATGCTCTTACTGCTCTTCTTCCTGTCCTCTTCATTCAGGATCACTTTACGCATACGGATGTTCTTGGGAGTAACCTCGATACATTCGTCCTGCTGTATGTATTCCATACACTCTTCCAGTGTGAACTGCAGTTTGGGTGTGATGCGAACCGCATCGTCACTTCCGCTGGCACGGTGGTTGGTCAGTTTTTTCATTTCCACCGCATTCACGTTCAGGTCGCCTGGTTTGATGTGTTCGGCGATGACCTGCCCTACATATACTTCTTCTCCCGGATCAACAAAGAAACTTCCGCGGTCCTGCAGCTTATCAATAGAATAGGCAGTTGTGGTTCCGCCGAATTTGGCGATCAGCACACCATTGTTCCTGCCGGGGATTGGCCCTTTCCATGGTTTGTAATCTATGAAACGGTGCGCCATCACAGCTTCACCCGCAGTATTGGTCAGCATCTGGGAACGCAGACCGATCAATCCCCTGGAAGGAATCTCGAATTCCAGGTGCTGCATCTCGCCCTTACTTTCCATGATCTGCATTTCGCCTTTACGCTGTGTAACCAGGTCGATCACTTTACCGCTGAATTCAGCAGGCACATCTACCACCAGGTTCTCATAAGGTTCGTGCTTTTTACCATCGATGGTCTTCACCAGTACCTGCGGATTACCCACGGTCAACTCATAGCCTTCGCGGCGCATGGTCTCGATCAGGATACCCAGGTGCAGGATACCACGTCCGAACACCAGGAAACTATCCGCACTATCGGTATCTTCTACACGTAAAGCCAGGTTCTTTTCGGTCTCCTTCATCAAACGGTCACGCAGGTGGCGTGAGGTAACGAACTTACCATCCTTTCCAAAGAACGGTGAGTTGTTGATGCTGAAGGTCATACTCATGGTCGGCTCATCCACGCTGATCACCGGCAAACCTTCGGGGTTGTCGATATCCGCAATGGTATCTCCGATATTGAAATCTTCCAGTCCTACCACCGCACAGAGGTCACCGGCAATTACTTCCGTTACCCGGCGTTTGCCCATTCCTTCAAACACATACAGTTCCTTTACACGGCTTTTCTTGATAGAGCCATCTGCCTGTACCAGCGCAATGGGCTGGTTCTCCTTGATGGTTCCACGGGTTACTTTACCGATAGCGATACGTCCCAGGAAAGAAGAGTAATCCAGCGAAGTGATCTGCATCTGCAGGAAACCTTCGTTCACTTTTGGTGGTGGTACATGTTTGATGATACCATCCATCAGTGCCAGGATATTATCGGTTGGGGTCAAGCTATCGTTGAACCAGCCATTCTTACCACTACCGTAATAGGTAGGGAAGTCGAGCTGTTCTTCGGTAGCATCCAGGTTAAAGAAGAGTTCGAATACGGCATCATGCACTTCATCCGGGCGACAGTTGGGCTTATCTACCTTGTTGATCACCACAATAGGATGCAGGTTCAGCTGTAAAGCTTTCTGTAATACGAAACGGGTCTGCGGCATAGGGCCTTCAAAAGCATCCACCAGCAGGATCACACCGTCGGCCATTTTTAATACGCGCTCTACCTCACCACCAAAATCACTGTGGCCGGGTGTATCAATCACATTAATCTTAACGTCGTTATAAGTTACGGCCGCGTTTTTACTGAAGATGGTGATACCACGCTCTCTTTCCAGGTCGTTGCTATCCATGATCAGTTCACCGGTCTCCTGGTTGTCCCTGAATACCTTGGTAGTTTGCAGGATCCTGTCTACCAGTGTTGTTTTGCCATGGTCTACGTGTGCGATAATGGCAATGTTTCTTATTTCCATGTAAAATTTTAAGGCTGCAAAGGTATAGCTTTACCACGGGAGGGCAAAGTAAGCCCCTAAACTTAACAGAAAAAGAACATAACTATCTGATTATCATTAGAATTTACACCCCATACCCAGTATCCACCATCCAGTATCCAGCATCCAGAATCCAGCATCCAGTATCCAGCATCCAGAATCCAGTACCCAGCCCCCCTCACACCCGCAGATACCATTTCCGCTTATCCATCCAATATCCCACAGACCAGCACAATAACATATAAGCCACGGCGAATAAGAGGGAGCCCCAGTAATCGCCTGCATGACTGAACACAGCCAGATAGATCGCCCTGAACAATGATTCATCCCCTACCTGGAAGGTATACAACAGGATCACCAGCAGCTCGGACAGCAGGTAAATGGCCAGTGGATTCTTACCCACCACTTCAAAAAACCAGGCCCCCCGCGTTTTATGCTGCATATCCATCAGGTAGATCACCCCGCCGAGGATCATACAGTCCAGTCCCACTGTATGCAACACAAAGGAACTGGTCCATAATTTTTTGTTGATGGGAAAGATATAGTTCCAGAAATGAGCAATTACCAGTAACATAAAACCGGCCAATAGCAGCTTGGTCAGTCCCTCATAGGTCTTCCCGCTTTGCTGCACATGTTTACCCACCAGGTAACCGGCCACCACATTTACAATGGCCGGCAATGTGCTCAACAGCCCTTCGGGATCGAATGCCACACCCTCGCCATGGTACAGGTGGTTCTCACCCAATAACCAGAGATCCAGCTTCAATCCGGCATTGCCCTGTAAGCTGAGAGGGTCGGCGGGATCGCCAAACCAGAAGCAGAGTCCCCAATACAATAACAGAAACCCGATGCTCAGTGCCACCACGGTCCTGGTTTTCAGGAAATACACCATCAGCGAAGCAAAACCATAACAAAGGGCAATGCGTTGCAGCACACCCAGGATACGGGTTTGCGAGATGGGCGACAGTGACCAATGGCCCTCTTCCAGCCGCACAAAGGGGAACCAGTACATGAGGTAGCCCAATAAAAATATCAGTAAGGTCCGTTTGAAGATCTTACCCAGTACTTCAGCGGTAGACATCTGGTCCCACTTACGCATCACAAAACTCATGGCATTACCCACAGCAAACAGAAAAGAGGGAAATACCAGGTCGGTAGGTGTAAACCCATGCCAGTGTGCATGCAGCAGCGGTGCAAAAGTGACCGAGCCGTCGCCGGGGGTGTTGACAATGATCATTAAACAGATGGTGAGCCCGCGGAATACATCCAGCGCGGGAAATCGTTGTGTGTTGGTGGTCATGGCAGCTGTTTGGAGTTTCTAATATAGGATTTTGTGCGCGGATTCCGGCACCTGTGAATACTGGCAACAAATTTGTAGTTTTAAGGAAACGATCTTTTATGCGCTTCTTAAAAATATTGCTCGCGATCCTGGTGGTGCTGGCTGCGGTATATTTTCTCGGTCCCAACCCCGCTACCCCGGTGTACAGCACCGTATTACCTGAAGTACCTTCCGGCGATTCGGCCCTGGAGACCTATATACTGGAACAGGAAGCCCCCCATAAGATCAAGCCCGACAATGAAGCCCGTATCGTATGGTTCGATGATACCCTGAAACAGAAAACCGAATACGCCATTGTTTACCTGCACGGCTTTAGCGCCAGCCAGGAAGAAGGCAACCCCGTACACAGGAAGATCGCCCGGCAGTTTGGCTGTAACCTTTACCTGGCAAGACTTTCACAACATGGTATCGATACCAGTGATGCGCTGGTCAATATGACCGCCGAAAACCTCTGGGAATCGGCCAAACAGGCCTATGCCATTGGCAAACAGCTGGGCCAGAAAGTGATCCTGATGGGTACTTCTACCGGAGGCACACTGGCGCTGCAGCTGGCAGCTGCCTACCCCGATATTGCTGCGCTGGTTTTGTATTCTCCCAATATCGAGATCAACGATCCCAATGCCTGGCTGCTGAACAATCCCTGGGGGCTGCAGATAGCCCGTAAGGTGAAAGGCTCCTATTATAACGTGATCCCCAAGAAAACCCCAGAATACAAACAATACTGGAACCAGGAATACCGCCTGGAAGCCCTGGTGCAACTGGAGGAATTACTGGAGACCACCATGACGAAAAAGACCTTTGAAAAGGTGAAACAGCCCGTACTGTCGTTATACTATTATAAAGATGAGAACAACCAGGACCCCGTAGTGAAAGTAAGTGCCATCAAAAAGATGATGGCCTCATTGGGCACACCGGTGGAAAAGGAAGAAATGGTGGCCATACCCAATGCCGGCAGTCATGTACTGGCCTCCCCCATCCAATCGAAAGATATCCTGAGCGTGGAGAAAGAAACCGCAGAGTTCCTGAAAAATATGCTCCAGCTGAAACCGGTGCAGTAAGCTGCCACAGCATTACTGCCAGGCAGTCGCTCGGCTCTGCCGAGTGACTGCTATCCACAGGCTTCCAGCCTGAAAGCCTAAAAGTTGCAATACCCGCAACCCCTGCAGCAAACTTCTTCAATCCACGGCAGGAGCCACAACTTTCCTTATCTTCATCCTGCTCAAACAAAAACGATTACTATGCCACGCAGTAGAATAGCCGGTATCGGTAAATACGTGCCCAGCAACGTTGTTACCAATAAGGACCTGATGCAGTATATGGACACCACAGACGAGTGGATACAGGAGAGGACCGGCATCAAAGAACGCCGTTACGCACACCGCACAGAAGAAACCACCACTACCATGGCTGTAGAAGCAGCCAAAATGGCCATTGAACGGGCAGGAACCACTGCAGACGCTATTGATTTCATCGTGTTTGCCACATTGTCTCCCGACTATTATTTTCCTGGCTGCGGGGTCATGTTACAGCGCGCCATGAAAATGAAAGAGATAGGAGCACTTGATGTACGCAACCAGTGCAGCGGATTTCTGTATGCGTTGAGTGTGGCAGATCAGTTCATCAAGACCGGCATGTACAAGAATATCCTGGTAGTGGGAAGCGAAAAACATTCTTTCGGTCTTGATTTCAGTACCCGGGGCAGGAATATCTCTGTGATCTTTGGCGATGGCGCCGGTGCCGTGGTGTTGCAACCCACCGAAAAAGAAGGCCAGGGTATCCTGAGCACACACCTGCACAGTGATGGTGAGTCAGCAGAGATTCTGGCCATGTATAATCCCGGCACACATGCCAACCACTGGGGCACGCATAACTACGCCGATTTCGACGATGCACCCATTGCCAATATGTTCATGAGCCATGCCATGATCGATAATGCGCAGAACTTTCCCTATATGGACGGGCAGGCCGTCTTCAAAAAAGCGATCGTGAAGTTCCCGGAAGTGATCATGGAATCACTTACCGCAAACGGGTACCAGCCTTCCGATATCAATACGCTCATACCTCACCAGGCCAACCTGCGGATAGCACAGTTCGTACAGCAGAAACTCCATCTCAGCGATGATCAGGTGTACAACAATATTCAACATTTCGGTAACACTACGGCAGCTTCTGTTCCCCTAGCTTTGTGCGAAGCCTGGGAAAAAGGAAAGATCAAAGAGGGTGACCTGGTATGTCTGGCTGCTTTTGGCAGCGGCTTTACCTGGGCCAGCGCTTTGATCAAGTGGTAAGCCCATCCTGCAACCACATTTTACGGCAATTACCCGATACAGCAGGTGGCCATTGCCGCCTTGCTTACTATTAAAAGCCATTGAGTATTGTGATGACCGATAGAAAAATCATTTACCTGATCAATCCCATTTCTGGAACCTCCAAAAAGGAAGGTATTCGAAAACTGATCGAAAGGGAGACAAGCGCACAGGGCATCCCTTTCCTCATAGAGGAGACAAATGCCAGCGGCAGTTACGAACACATCAAGGATTGGATACTTCGCGAACAGTATACTGATATCGTGATGGTAGGTGGAGACGGCACCGTGAACCAGGTCACCAGAGCACTGCATGACCTACCGGTGCGGTTCGGGATCATTCCCGTGGGTTCAGGCAACGGACTGGCCAGGGCGGCGGGTATTCCCATGAAACCGCAACAGTCACTTTCCCTGGTGTTCACAGGTACACCACGGAAAGTGGATGCATTCCTGATCAATGACCATTTTTCCTGCATGCTCAGCGGTATCGGTTTTGATGCGCAGGTAGCGCATGATTTTGCCAGTAAGGCCAGCAGGGGACTGATGACCTATACACAACAAAGCATCATCAACTATTTTAAGGCACATCCCTACCAGTTCCAGATCGTGCTGGACAACTTCTCGTTTTTTACAGATGCCTTTTTTATCAGCATCGCCAACAGTAACCAGTTTGGTAATAATGTCACCATTGCCCCGCAGGCAAGCCTGAATGATGGTTTGCTTGATATTGTGATCGTTCAGAAAATGAATAAGGCCAAACTGCCATTTGCCATCCTGCAGCAGATACGGGGTAACAATAAACTGCAGCAGTTAGTAGAAGATATGACGGGTAAGAACATCCTCTATTTCCAAACGCCTTCCATCACCATCCGCAACCTGAAACACGCACCACTGCACATTGATGGAGAACCCAGGGAGACCACGGAGGAGTTCAGCATCCAGATCCTGAAAGATTGTTTTGAACTGATCCAGGCCTGATAAAGGATCGGTCTCTGCGCATCCGTAAAGAGGAATAGAGGATCCTTATGGTTTCACCAAACGCCTGAGCCGCTGGAATTCCTTTTCATTCACCTGGTTATATAAGGCCCTGGAAATATCTTTTTTCTCCGCTGCAGTTAAATGAAAACTCAAACTGGCAGGCGCATCCTGTTTGGAAGGAACATACTGGAAAGTGATGCTGTGGAATCCCGCTCCATAGGCCCCTGCCAGGAAATGAAGCTGGTCGTGCTGGTAATAGTCCTGCATCTTGTACCAGTTGTTCTGCAGTATCAGAAATGGTTTCGTCATCAGGCTAACCAGTGAATTGCCTTCAAAGGGTTTATCCCAGTCAGCCAGGCTCCTGTCGCGCAGCTGCAGCAGGATCACTTTGCTGGTATTGGCTTTGAGCCAGTCTTTGAATGTATATAGGAAGCGCAGACAGGCTTCCTGTCCGAAATTGTCGCGCAGTCCGGCATCCATCACATCAATGATCGGGCTGGTGGGCAGCCATACATTGGGCAACACATATGGGAATGTAGCATTCATGCGCAGTGCAGAAAGTACACGCAGGTTCATCGCATCCTGTTTGGCAAAGAAGGAATTGAAATCAACCGCATCCGGATCCACAACGGTAAGGTCCGCGCTGTCGGTCATCGGCTTCATCAGAAAACGTGCAGGATGGGTACTGATGATCATCTTTCGCCCGTCGCGGGTGATCACTGAATTGAAGAACATGGTCGGAATCTCTGCATTGGCCTCGGCCTGTACGTAATCCTTCAGGGTCTTCGACAGTATACCACCGGTATTCTCGTTCAGTGTCTGTTCAAAAGCATAACCCCGGTCCTTGGCGTATTCATAGCCATTCACACTGAATTTCTGTACCGGCCCGATCATATCCCTGGTAACAAAAGAGGAGAACAAGGGATTCAGGAGGTCCTGTGTGATATTCTCCACGTACTGTTTGTTCTGCAGGTCAATATCCGCACCCATGATCTTCTCATGGTACAATTCTCTGAAATAGGCAGCTCCCAGCATTCCGCCTGATGCCCCGTTGATGAGCATGGTCTGCCGCATCAGCTGACCGCCCAGCAGACTATCCAGCCGTTGCAAGGTATTCATGGTGAACGCCGCACTCCTGGCACCACCACCACTGGTGCTGATCAGGTACATTACCGGTTTATCCGAACGCTGCCTGGCTTTCCATCTATCCAACACTTCGATGAAATGTTTCCGGTCCGCATCTATATTCACTTCACTGGCCAGTGCCTGCACAGAATCGCGGTTATATACCGGCCGTTCATTTTTATTCAGGTAATTCAGTCCATAGGCCTTGTTCCGCGGATCGATGATCTCTTTCTGGTACAGCAGGTTCATCACGATGTACACCACCACCACCAATGGGATACTCCAGGTATGCAGGAACAGTGAAACCGCGCCGGCCAATGCGATCAATATGGCAAAAAAGATCGTGATACTGGCAGCGGCAGGTAATTGAAACAGCCGGCTGTCCGAGGTATATCCTACCAGTATCAGGAAAACAAAGGCGATCAGGATAGCGATCACTGCGGCCACATGGTGCCTTTTGAACACGGTGTCCAGGAAGTCCTGGCTGTAATGCCTTACATCACGGGGTTTTCGAAGACTGAACTTCGCACTCAGGAACCAGTCAACCCGCATTTCAGAACGTTCACTGGGCAATACTTTCCTGCCGGAGATCCTTTTGTACCGGGTATTGGCCGACTTGATCACATCACCCATCGTAAAATAAATGGTCTTATCTGCACCGAAAAAATACAGGAAGGCAACCAGGATAGACAGGAATATACCACCGGTAAACCCGGCTACCAGCCATAACACTTCCACTGCCGGGAACAATTCCTGGTAACGTGCATAGTGTATGGTCTTCACCAGGTAAAACACCAGGAAGGCAGTGGGAAGAAGCGAATTGTTGATGCAGTATTTCAGGAAGGGCTGTGCGGTAGTGGCCAGGAAACGGATGTTCTTGCTATGCAGAATGAAGGTGGTAATATTCCAGCTCATGATGAATATACCTATCGCAACACCCAGTATGGCCATACTCAATGCAGTGATGCCTCCAAAATATTCAGGGGCCAGGAACAGGGTGTTGGCGCCGAAAGTGAACATGAACTCACCTGCCACGGTGGCAAATAGAATGTACCAGAACAGGAGAAACACCTGGTACCTTCGGAAATGCAGCAGGAACAGCTGCACCGGCAATGAATAGAAGATACCCGCCAGGTATTTTTTCATAGATGCATGACTTTGGAATTCGTCAATCCCTTACAAGATACAATATCCAGACGAGGGATAACAGTAACAACATGCCGGTCAGCTGGTGTAACTGGGCCATCCATTCAAAAGCACCCCAGTGACCGGGTATGATACCTGTACTGGTCAATACGGAAGCAATACCCAACAACACCTGAACCAATACAATATACAACGGCCATCGTTTGGTCTGTTCGAACAAGGCAGGCCCCTTCGTACGTATCATTTTTACCGTCCACAGAACGACCAGCAGCAACAGCAGGTAGGCAAGGCCGCGGTGTATAAAGTGTATCAGAATCTTATTATCAATAAAATTCAGCAGGAAGGGTTGGTCGATGAACAAGTTGCCTGGTACCCAGTCGCCATTGATCGTTGGCCAGGTTGGCGCTATGGTAGCCGCCTTATGCCCCGCCATTAAAGCCCCGTACAGCAACTGTACAACCAGGATCAGCAAAATGGCCAGGTTCCATTTTCTGAGTGATGCGTTTCGGACGATGGCTTCCCTTTTCACCAATAACTGAAGGGCAAACCAGAAGCAATAACAAAGCAGTCCCAATGCAAAGATGAAATGTAATGCCAGCCGGGTAGGTTTTACATATACCGCATCGCCGGTAAGTCCGCTGGCCACCATGATCCAGCCAATGGCACCCTGTAAGGCTCCTAAGAAGAACAGCACCACCAACGGTGTGATCATTTCCTTCTTGAAATGTTTCTTCACCAGGAACCAGATAAAACCGAAAGCGAATACCAGTCCAATGGTACGGGCCCATAAACGGTGGAACCATTCCCAGAAAAAGATGAATTTGAAATCAGACAGGGTGAATTCAAAATTCAGCAACTGGAACTGCGGGGTCTGCCGGTATTTGGCAAACTCAGCCATCCACTGCTGTTCGTTCAGCGGCGGCAAAGTACCGGTGATCACATCCCACTGGGTGATGGATAAACCACTTCCGGTCAGGCGGGTAATCCCCCCAAGGGCTACCTGGATGACCGTCATCCCGACCCCTATCAGTAACCAGGTCGCTACCAGCCTGGAAGAACGTGCTGCTGTGTCCATAACGATGCTTTTGCTATATGGTGACAAAGGTAACAGTATAACGGACCCTGCCCTTGTTTTGTAAAATGAATTTGGAAACTATGCCCGGGATGCATGAATTTTACCGGCATGTTATCCCTCTTCTATCAAACGGAGCAACCCGAAGCGGGTGTGGATGAAGCAGGCCGCGGCTGTTATGCCGGTCCCGTATTTGCTGCAGCCGTGATCTTACCCGAAGGTTTTTATCATCCCTTGCTCAACGACAGCAAACAGGTACCTGCCAGGCAGCGTGATGCTCTTCGCGAAGTGATCGAAGCGGAAGCGGTCAGTTGGGCAGTGGCCAGTGTTGATAATGAAGAGATCGACCGGATCAATATCTTACAGGCTTCTTTTAAAGCCATGCATCTTGCCATCAGCCGTTTAACGCTGCCTCCCGGCCTTCTGCTCATCGATGGCAACCGCTTTGCCCCATATGCGCAGACACCACATCACTGTATCATCAAAGGTGATGGAAAATTCGCCTCCATTGCCGCAGCCAGTATCCTGGCCAAAACGCACCGGGATGCCTACCTGCTGCAGTTACACGAAGAGTTTCCGCAATACGGCTGGGATAAGAACAAAGGTTACGGAACGGCCGAACACAGAAAGGCCATTGAAACATTCGGACTGTGTAAATATCACCGGAAAAGTTACAAGATTTAAGGTCCTGTAAGAGGCGAGTTATTCATTCCAGGCGCCAGCACCCTCTCTCACGACCGTATAGGTATCGTTGGTGCAATCCACGATGGTGGAAGGGATCATACCACCAATGCCGCCATCGACCACGATATCGACCAGTTTCGAAAAATTGGCATACATGATCTCAGGATCGGTGTATTCTTCCACCATTTCTCCGGGTAAGGAAGTGGAGAGGATCGGGTGAGTGAGTTCATGTACAATGGTCCTGGCAATATTGTTATCGGGCACACGTAAACCGATGGTACTTTTTTTACTGTGCAGGATCTTGGGCACTTCCTTACTGGCTGGCAGAATAAACGTATAGGGCCCTGGCAAATATGTTTTTAATAACCGGTACAGTGGTGTGGAAATACTTTTTGTGTACTTGCTCAGGTCGCTCAGGTCATAACACACAAAACTCATCTGAGAACGCGAAGGATCCACCTGTTTGATCCGCGCTATCCGCTCAACCGCTTTGTGCTGAAAAATATCGCATCCCAAACCATAAATGGTATCGGTAGGATAAATGATCACCCCGCCATCCAGCAGGCATTCGATCACGGTCTTGATATGTCTCGGATTGGGATTATCCGGATGTATATGCAATAGCATACTGCAAGTTACGTCATCCGTAAATATTTCCTCCGAAACACTTTAACGGAAGTAGCCCAGTTTGAGTCATTTTGCCGCGTCCTTCAGGGCGTAGACATCCATTCTTTTCTTTTTATTAAATAACTGGGCTTCAGCCCAGTGTTAAAAAGTAAGGGTTAGAAAAAGATTCATCATGCCACACCGGGCTGAAGCCCGGTAAACCGTTTATTAGAAGCTGTACACACCCACGCCCTAAAGGGCACAGCAAATATTTTATTTCGAAAAAGTGCAAAGTAACCCACTACACTTTAACGATTCTATACCGCTCAAATACACCGTTACCAGTATTTTTGCAAAAACCAATAGCATTCCTATGCAATTACAACCTGTTGATGTTGTAGATGAGATCAGTGCGCACGATTTCAGGCAACAGTACTACCAAACCATGCGGCCATTGGTGATCAGGAACCTTGCCAAAACCTGGCCCGCCTACGAAAAATGGAACTGGAACTATTTTAAGGAATTGGTGGGCGATCAGCGGGTGGCACTTTACAACAATACCAAAAGCGACGCATACACCCCTATCAATACCGCCGACGATTACAAGACCTTTGGAGAATATATCGACATGATCAAACAGGGTCCTGCCGCCTGGCGCATCTTCCTGTTCAACATATTCGATCATGCCCCGCAGCTTACACAGGATTTTACCTGGCCCGAACACCTGATGAAGGGCTTCGTGAAAAAATATCCCATGCTGTTCACGGGTGGCGCCACTTCCATTACGCACATGCATTTCGATATCGACCTGAGCCATATCCTGCATACCCAGTTCGCCGGCAGAAAACGTATCCTGCTTTTTCCGCACAGCGAGTCGGACAGGTTATACCGGAAACCTTTTGAAGTATTGAGCCTGGCGGATTTCAGCAACTATTACGACCCCGGGAAAAGCAAACTGGATTATCAGAAATTTCCCGCGCTGACAAAAGCCAAAGGTTTCGATCTGACACTGAACCACGGTGAAACACTGTTCATGCCCGCCGGTTACTGGCACCATATGGAGTACCTCGATAGCGGTTTTGCCATGAGCCTCCGTGCCCTGCAGCCCTCCATCACCGGCAAACTTACCGGCGTATGGAACCTCTTTGGTATGCGCACCATTGATACGGTCATGAAAAAGACCCTGCCCCAACCCTGGTACAACTGGAAAAAGAAACGCATTTTCGATAACGCGGACAAGGCATTGTAAAATATACTCACCTATACATCAACCAAAAGGCGGCCTTGTGCCGCCTTCGGTTTGTCTGTAACCCCGTGAAAACTGAATCGTGAAAAAGTCGTCTTCACTTTTTCTGCCGGTAAAACTAATGGCCCGGACCTTTCGTGTCAAGGTAAGTTCTACGCAAAAAAATGGGTGTTTTAACGGTTGTTTTGCTCACCAAAAACCCTCAATTTGTTCATCCCAATTATTGGCAACAGCAGTCATACTTATTAAACAGCCTGATCATGCCTAAAATAGCGCTGGTTGACGACCATTCCCTGCTGCGTAATGCATTGGCCAATGTGATCATGACCTTTCCCGGTTACGAAGTATTGTTCCAGGCCAATAACGGCAGGCACTTTATACAAATACTCGATCCTGATAACTTGCCGGATATTGTACTGATGGATGTGAGCATGCCCTTTATGAACGGGTTCGAAACCACCCGTTGGCTGAACCAGAATTATCCCGACGTACGCGTGATCGCTTTAAGTATGCAACGGGAAGAATGGACCGTGATCCGTATGTTACGCAACGGAGCCAAGGGCTTCATGCTGAAAGAGACAGACCTGGAAGACTTGAGAAGAGGTCTTAACGAAGTAGCCAACAAAGGGCTGTATATCAACGAGATCCTTTATAAGAGGATCGTGCATACGATCAACCAGGACCCTGAAACGGTTCAGGCCAATGAATGGGAGACGGCCATGAACCTGAGCGATCGGGAAAAAGAGTTCCTCCGCCTGATCTGTACGGAGAAATCATATAAGGAGATCGCCACCGAAATGTGCCTCAGCCCCAGAACGGTCGACGGCTACCGCGACCTTCTGTTCGAGAAAACGCAGGTCATCTCCCGTATCGGCCTTGTCTTATTTGCCTTCCGGAATGGTATCGCGAGGATCTGACCTTTTTCTTCATACCCCCTAATGCAAAATCCCCGCCATGCGGGGATTTTGCCTATAAGATGATAAAGAATTCATCAGATGATCTCCCACACTTCTTTTCCGCGGATCAGTTTGTCCAGGTTGCCTTTGCCTTTGCTGGCAATGGCTTCTTCCAACTGCAGGGCCATCATTTCTTCGTAACAAGGACGGTCTGTTTCGTAGAACACACCGAATGGCCTTGGAAAATGGATGCCTGATTGTGCAGGATCGTCGAACATTCGGACCAGGGTCTGTCCTTTGTAGAAATCATGCTCATCATGGATCCACAGGTCATCGGCACTTACGCCATTGCCCAGTTCCACTACTACCGGTTTCATACCGTCCAGCTTGATCCCCTTATCCTGGTTGGCACCGAAGATCAGCGGTTTACCCTGCTCAAGGAACAGCGCTTCTTCGGGTTTGGTGGATTTCTCGGTGAATATCTCAAACGCACCATCATTGAAGATGATACAGTTCTGGTAGATCTCAAGGAAAGAGGATCCCTTATGCTGGTAAGAACGGGTAAGCATGTTCTGCATATGTTTGGGATCACGATCCATGGTCCTGGCAACAAATGAGGCATCGGCCCCCATCGCCAGCGCCAATGGGTTAAAAGGATGATCGATGCTGCCAAAAGGCGTGCTCTTGGTCACTTTATTGGTTTCAGAAGTAGGTGAGTATTGACCTTTGGTCAGGCCATAGATCTGGTTGTTGAACAACAACACATTCACATCAAGGTTCCTGCGCAACAGGTGAATGGTATGGTTACCACCGATGCTCAAGCCGTCACCGTCACCGGTAACGATCCACACACTCAGCTCGGGCCTGCTGGCTTTCAGTCCGCTGGCAATGGCCGTAGCACGACCGTGGATGCTGTGCATACCGTACGTGTTCATATAATACGGGAAACGGCTGCTACAGCCGATACCGCTGATGATCACAATATTTTCTTTAGGGATACCAATGGTTGGCATTACTTTCTGCACCTGGGCAAGAATGGAATAATCACCGCAACCGGGGCACCAGCGAACTTCCTGGTCTGTTGCAAAATCTTTGGCGGTTAACTGTGGGACTGCTGTAGCTGTTTCTGACATGATTCTTAGTAATTATCGATCCCTGACCAAAACAGGGATCTTCTATTTGAAATTGGGGTATAAATATCCTGAATAATTGCCAATTATAAACGTCCAATCAGGAATTATTCTGCAATTCTTCCCAATACTCGGCTGCGCGGCGGGTATGGGGTATCACGATCGTGCCACCCACGATATTCGCCACAGCAAAAATCTCATACATTTCTTCCGTATTCACCCCCAGCTCATGGCTCTTACCCAGGTGGTATTTGATGCAGTCATCGCAGCGCAAGACCATACTGGCCACCAGTCCCAGCATTTCCTTGGTCTTTTTGTCAAGGGCACCTTCCTCATAGGTGTTGGTATCCAGGTTCCAGAGGCGCTTCATCACCAGGTTGTTCTTACTGAGGATCACTTCGTTCATCTTTTCACGGTAGCTGTTGAACTCTTGTACTAATGGGCTCATATCACGGTTTTTAGGGGGCAAAAATACGGCAGCGCCCCCTGAGAGCTTATCATTTCTTTGTATTTTAACCGTTCAAACCAACTGTTATGAAGAAAATCCTCCTTTTACTCGTTCTTTTCGGCGCCCGGTTTGCAGGGGCACAGAACGGAACCGAGCTGGTGAAAGTGACCGACATGCTCAAGATCAAACAGATCAACAGCGTAACCCTTAGTCCCGATGGCAGCAAAGTGGCTTTTGTGGTGAACCAGATCGAACCCGATGGCGACAGCAAATGGGAATACAAATACCAGAATCAGCTGTATGTGGCCCCTACCGATGGTTCAGCCGCTCCCCGGGCCCTAACTGCCAAAGAATCGGCCTCCCAGCCAGCCTGGAGTCCTGATGGCAAACAATTGGCATTTGTGCGGCCGGCAGACGGTAAACCCCAGGTATTCGTACTGTCTTTCGATGGGGGGGAACCCATTCAGTATACCCGCCACAAATACGGGGCAAGCGCTCCCAAATGGAGCCCCGACGGCAAAAAGATACTGTTCGCGGCCAGTGTTTCCCTGAAAGACCTGCTGAAAGACGCGGAACTCAATCCCGGCAAAGAAGTGCCCAAATGGCCTTATGAAAAGCCTGGATTCGACAAGAACACACAATTACTCCCCAATAATGCCAAGGCGGATCCCGACGGTAACTGGGATGAGGTCAGGGCTTATCTCGACAACAACGCCAACGACAAAAAAGCCAAAGTGATCACCAAACTCAATTTCCAGGAAGAGGCCACCACCAGTTCCGAAATGAGTTTCAGCCATTTTTATGTGATGAATGCGGAACCCGGGGCCCAACCGGTTGCCGTTACCCATGGCTTTTACCGCTTCAGCAGCGCTGATTTCACACCCGATGGCAAACAACTGATCATCACCGGCGATATGGATGATACCGAACATCCCGACCGATCCCTCGAATCGCAGATCTTCCTGGCCGATGCCAATGGCCAGAACCTGAGAACACTGCTGGGTGCCGAAGGCAAAACTTACAATAGCGCCAGGCTGTCCCCTTCAGGTAAATGGCTGGCTTTCCAGTATGGTAACACTTCTTTTGTGGACGTTCCCATGCTGGCCATCATGCCCATCAACGGCACGGCGAAGGACCTGGTGAACATCCCGTTCGACAGGAACAAAGGCAACCTTACCTGGAGTGCGGATGAGAAATATATCTACTTCGCGGCCCAGAGCAATGGTGGCGCACCGGTATACCGGGCCGATGTAAGGACCAAACAGGTGGAAGCCCTCTCAGATGTGAACGCCGGTATCAGCTCATTCGACCTCCGCAACGGAAAACTGGTTTTTGTAAAAACAGAAGTGGCCAACCCTTTCGAACTGTATGCGGCCGATGCCTCTATGAAGAATGCCATCCGCATCAGCAGTTTCAATTACGACTGGATCAAGAACAAGAAACTCAGTTTCCCCGAGAAAAAAAGTTTCGTGAATGAAAAGGGTTTAACGGTGGAATACTGGGTAATGAAACCCGCCAATTTTGAACCCGGCAAAAAATATCCAACCATCCTGAACATACACGGTGGACCCACCGCCATGTGGGGACCTGGCGAAAGCTCCATGTGGCACGAGTTCCAGTATTATGCAGCCAAAGGATATGTGGTAGTATACGGTAATCCCCGGGGCTCCGGTGGTTATGGTTCTGCATTTCTCCGTGCCAACATCAACGACTGGGGCACTGGTCCAACCAGCGATGTGCTCACCTACCTGGACAAAGCCAGTGAATCCGGCTTCATCGATACCGCGAAACTGGCCGTTACCGGCGGCTCTTATGCTGGCTACCTGGTGGCCTGGATCATCAGCCACGACCAACGTTTCAAAGCTGCCTGTTCCCAAAGGGGCGTGTATGACCTGGGCACATTCTTCGGGGAAGGAAATGCCTGGCGCCTGGTTCCGAATTATTTTGGCGGTTATCCATGGGAACCTTCCGTCAAACCCATACTGGAAAGGGAATCACCCATTACCTACGTGCAGAATATTCATACACCCTATATCATTTTCCATGGAGAAAACGATTTGCGTACAGGTGTGATCCAGGGAGAGATGTTATACAGAAGCCTGAAAGTATTGGGCAGAACGGTGGAATATGTTCGTCACCCCGGTGGCACTCACGAATTGACCCGCAGCGGCAACAACCGCCAACGCATCGATCAGATGTTACGCACCATCGAATTCTTTGAGCGTTTCATCAAACACTAGCACATTTCTGGCGCCACTGGCTCAGCGCCATCTCTGACAACTCTGCGGTGAATGCACACAGCCTTTCACCGCAGAGTCGCAGAGAACACAAAGTATCGCAGAGCAGACTAATCAAAATACTTCCTACTTCTTCCTTCCCTTCATCTGTTCCTTGCTCATCTGTTCTAATATTCCTCTGTTCACTCATCACTCATCATTCCTTGCCTGTCTGCCGTCAGGTAGGCTCAATATTCAATATTCCCTTCTCTGATATGATCCAACGTATCCCGGAATAATTCATTTTGATGGTTCTATTCATTTCAACCCTTTCAGCCAATCCTGCATTCCTGAATATACTTTTTTGGCAACATCGTCGTGGAACTGGCTGCGGATGATCTTTTTTTCGTCGGCCTCATTGCTCAGGAAGGCGATCTCCAGCAGACAGTTCGGGAAATCGGTCGGGGCATTCATGGCAAAATTGAAACTGCCCACATTGCCGAATTCGTTCAGCTTCAATTCCAGCATCCGGTTCAGGATGGATTGTGTGAGGGGCCGGTAACCGATGTGTTTGTAATAAGTGCTCACCCCATTCACATCCCGGTTACTGCTTGAGTTCAGGTGCAGGCTGATCAGGAGATCGGGGTCCAGCTGCTGCAGGAAAAGAATGCGGTCCTTGTTATCGAACGTGGTATCTGTTGTACGGGTCATGATGATCTTTTTCACGCCTCTTTTCCGCAATTGTTTTTCCAGCGCCTTGGCAAACAGCAGCGTGTAATATTTCTCTTCGTATTTGGCGTTGATACCCCCCGTTCCGGTATTGGTTCCGCCATGACCTGCATCGATGGCAATGGTCAGGTAACGGAGATCCAGTTTCTGGGGTTGTCTTTTCACTTTCACCACCAGGTTTTTCCCTTTGTACCCGATACTGTATCCCCAGTGTTGCCTGTGCTGCAGTTCAATGAATATGCGGAGCACATCGTCTTCCACCTGGTTGTAATACACATTCTTGATCTCTTTCAGCGATCTCAACTGGGTGATCCAGTTGGTATTGCTCTGCACCCCGTAAATGTCCACCACGATACGCGAAGGGTTGATCTCCATATAACTCCGGTAAGGAAGTTTCTCTTCCATATTGATGCCCACATAGTCGTAGAGCGAATCGCCCTTTACGCTGAAGGAATTGGTGAGGTAAAAAGGTTTCTCCTTCTGCGCACTATCCGGCTTCAGGTACGATCTTTCAATATAGGCTTTGTGAAACTTCGACAACTGTACCGTGTACATATCCCTGGTAGAATCCACCACCCGCATCAGCACATTGGAATCCACGTATCCTATTTTGGCTCCGCCCAGCCTGTCTTCACCCAGGCCATAAGACAATGCGGGCAGTTTACCGGTGGTACGGGTAAGCAGATAGGGTTGTACGGGATTTTGTGCCGTTGTTTGACAAACCATCAAAACAAAACAGGCGAGCAGGGGGATCTTCATCTGTTGAAGATAAAAAGATAAATCTGATTCAGGTAATGCCTGGATAGCAGGCAGCATAAAAAAACCTCATCACCAATGACGGCAATGAGGCTTTGTTGTAAGCAAGCAACCGAAAAACAATGCTCAAATATTAAAAAACTTTACGAATTCTAATAATTTTTTTTGGGCTGCTTATAAATGATATCCGTCGTCGGCCACCAGCCTGTCGGAGATACGCCTGCGGGCATCTTTGGTGTTGAAGGGTTCTACCTTGGTAAAACGTTTCAAGCCAATATGCATCATACGCAATTCATCTCCTTCTGAAAAACTGTTCAGGGCATCCTTACCGGCCTTGTTGATGCGGTCTGCCGCATCGTAGAGGTAGGTGCGCATGATGTCTGACTGCAGGCTAACAGCAGTTTCTCCCTGCGTTTCGGCCAGTTTCATCACACGTAACAGGGCACTTTCCGCGTTGAAGGTCTCAATGGCCATGTCGGCAATGTTCATCAGTATCTCCTGTTCCTTATCCAGCTGCATCATCAGTTTCTGCACGGCAGCACCTGCTACCATCAGTATGGCTTTTTTGAAGTTGGCGATGTATTTGCGCTCTTTGGCGAATGCACCTTCTTCCTCAGCACCGAAATCAGGGATGCTCATCAGTTCTTTCTGCACCGCCATGGCAGGTGTCATCAGGTCAAGTTTACCTTTCATGGCACGTTTCAGTACCATGTCTACAGTGAGCAAACGGTTGATCTCGTTGGTTCCTTCATAAATACGGTTGATGCGGCTGTCACGGTAACCTTTCGAGATCACGTATTCATCGCTGAAACCATTACCACCATGGATCTGTACGCCCTCGTCCACCACAAAATCGAGCACTTCACTACCATACACTTTCAGCATCGAACACTCGATCGCATACTCTTCTGCGCCGCCCAGTAAGGCTTCGGCAAAGGATTTACCTTCAGTGGATAAAGTATGTTCCTGGTTATCGATCCATTTGGCAGTACGGTATAAAGCCGTTTCACAAACCCACATGCGGATGGCCATCTCCGCCATCTTATGACGGATCGCACCGAATTTTGCGATCGGCAGTTTGAACTGCTCACGGGTCTTGGCGTACTGAATGGAAGTGGTGGCCGCTCTTTTAGAACCGCCCAGTGCAGCAGCACATAATTTCAAACGGCCGATGTTCAGGATATTGAAAGCGATCAGGTGTCCCTTACCAACCTCGCCCAGCAGGTTCTCTACCGGTACTTTACAATCCTGGAAATACAACTGAACGGTAGAAGAACCCTTGATACCCATTTTATGTTCTTCCGGTCCCTGCGTAAAACCCTCAAAACCGCGCTCCACGATGAAGCCGGTGAACTTGTCGCCATCGATCTTGGCAAACACGGTATACACATCTGCAAAACCACCATTGGTGATCCAGCATTTCTGTCCGTTCAGTATATAGTATTTCCCATCATCGCTCAGTTTGGCCGTTGTTTTGGCACCAAGGGCATCACTGCCGCTGTTCGGTTCCGTAAGGCCATAAGCCCCCTTCCACTCACCGGTGGCCAGTTTGGGAATGTATTTCTGTTTCTGCGCCTCTGTTCCGAAATACAGGATCGGCAAAGAACCGATACCGGTATGGGCCGCTACCGCCACTGAAAAAGAATAACCGCCACCCAGTCCTTCATTCACCAGGGTCGACGTCACAAAATCTTTTCCCAATCCGCCATACTGCTCTGGCATGGACGTGGACAACAAGCCCTGTTCGCCCGCTTTCTCCAGTAGGGAAGGCATCAGGCCCGGCTCCAGTTTGTCGATCCTGTCGAGAACCGGAAGGATCTCCGTATCAAGGAACTGCGAACACATGTCCATCACCATCTTCTGTTCTTCGTTCATGTCTTCCGGAATGAACGTATCTAATGGGTTGCTTTCTTTGATCAACCATTCGCCGCCCTTGAGCGCATTGGTCTGTTTAGTGGATTCCATGGTAGGAAAGTTTATTGGTTATTCGTTTATTGTTTTCTCTCACATTCACTCATTCACTCATGCACTCATTCACTCATTGTTTTACGTCAGATTATCGTACACCCGCTGGAACACCTGCTTCACCGTTTCGATCTCATCCTTGGTAACCCCCACCAGCGCTTCATTCATGGTCTGGTTGGCCAGGTCAATGGTCTGGCTCTGCAATTCCTTGGCCGCATCCGTCAAACAGACCAGGTTGATGCGGCGGTCCGTCTGCGATGCCGTACGTTTCACCAGTTTCTGTTTTTCCAGGTTATCGATCAAACGGGTGATGCTGGGTTTATCGCGGAAAGTACGGTTGCACAGTTCCTGCTGACTCAAACAATCCTCTTTCCACAAATGGTATAGAACGCTCCACTGCTCTATCGTGATCTCCAGTCCGGCCTGCCTGAAATTCTTCTGCAATCTCCGGGCCACAGCTGTGGATGCCATGCCATTGATGACACTGTACAGCTCCCCCCGTTTAAATTGGTTGTTTGACATATAGTTAGTTATGCAACTAATTTCAAAATAAGTTCGTTTCTTTGATACTACCAAGAATAAAACGCTAAATTTTCCGCTTTGGCAGTCACATCACAACAGCTCAGGTACCGTAACTCCCTCATCCACTATACCCGTTGGGGAAGCGGACCGGAATGGCTGTTCTGTTTCCATGGTTATGGTGAGGAAAGCGGTTCTTTCCGATTCCTGGAAAAAACACTGGCGCAACAGTATACCGTCATTGCCATCGACCTTCCCTTTCATGGCGGTACCCAATGGCAGGAAGGGCTTTCCTTTGAGCCAGCCGAACTGTTGAGCATCATTAACCAGATCAGGCCGCAGGACCAGGGGTTTCACCTGCTGGGATACAGCATGGGAGGAAGGGTGTCTTTACAGTTGCTGCAACTGGTCCCTGCCGAGATCAGGTCCATTCTGCTGGTAGCACCTGACGGGCTGCACCGGAAGATCTGGCAACAGCTGGCTACGGGCACATGGATGGGCAAACAGGTCTTTACACAGGTCATGAACCGGCCGGGATGGTTATTGGCAGCTCTTGACACGGCCGCGAAACTGCGACTGTACAACCGCAACCTGCTCAAATTTATGCACTACTATCTCGACGAAGCCCCCCAGCGCGAGTTGCTGTATAAACGCTGGCTTACCCTGCGCAAGTTCAAACCCAACAGGAAACTGTCGAAAAAGATCATCCTGCAGAACAGGATACCGGTACAGCTGGTATTCGGCCGATACGATCCCGTGATCCTGACCCGCTATGGCACCGCTTTCAGCAAAAGATCAGACGGTCTCATCTCATTGACAGAACTGGAAGCCGGCCACCAGTTGCTGCGTGAAAAATATGCAGCCGCCATTGCCGGTTTCCTGGTTAAATAATATTGGCTTTCTTTGTTACCCATGTACCAGGCCTTTTTTATGACCACGATCGTTCTGCTGCTGGCTTATTGCCTGCTGATCCTGCTATACCGGCGCTGGTTGCTTCGTTTACCGAAATTCAGCAGCCATACCAAAGAGGCCCGTACCCGTTTCTCCGTCATCATCCCGGCAAGGAACGAAGAAGCCCATATAGGCAACTGTTTACGTTCCCTGTTTGCGCAATCATACCCTGCTGCATTGTTCGAAGTGATCGTGATCAACGACCATTCGACCGATCGAACAGAATCAGTGGTCCATTCTTTTCAGCAACAACATCCTAATCTACACCTGCTGAACCTGAACGAGCTGCTGAACGGCGAACAGTTGAATGCCTACAAGAAAAAAGCCATCGAACTGGCCATCGCAGAAAGTACCGGAAGCTGGATCGTTACAACCGATGCAGATTGCACCGTGCAACCAGACTGGCTGTTGATGTACGATCATTTTATCCAGGAAAATGATCCTGTATTCGTAGCGGCACCTGTCATATTCAGGCATACGGAAAGTTTTCTATCCGCATTCCAGCTGCTGGACTTCATCAGCCTGCAGGGCATTACCGCCGCAGCCGTATCGGCCGGATACCACAGTATGTGCAATGGGGCCAATATCGCTTACCAGAAAGATGTGTTCTATGAAGTAGGGCAGTTCAGGGGCATCGACCAGATCGCCAGTGGTGATGACATGCTGCTGATGCATAAGATCAAACAGGCATACCCGCACCGGCTGGGTTATCTGTTCAGCCAAAAAGCCATTGTTACCACGGAGCCTATGTATGATTGGAAGAGTTTTCTCAACCAACGCATCCGCTGGGCCAGCAAAGCGGATAAGTACCAGGACAGGTCCATTTTCCCGGTGCTGGCACTGGTGCTGGCAGTAAATGCCTTGCTCTTAGTATTATTGATCTGGGGAGCCTTTGTGGAGGGGGGATGGACGAACTGGCTGTTACTGGTTGCCCTGAAAACCCTGGTGGAACTAAGCCTGATGATCCCAGCCGCGGATTTCTTTCAAAAAAGATCCGTTTTGGTCTGGTTCCCTTTTATGCAGCCTTTCCATATCCTGTATACCGTAATAGCAGGCTGGCTGGGTAAATTCGGCAGCTACCAGTGGAAAGGCAGAACGGTGAGCTGATCATTTCAGGTCTTCCGCTTCAGGCCACCAGGCATATACCAGTAATGGGATCAGGGCTACCAGGGAGAATAAAAATTTAAATACACGTGCCATAGTAGGATGTGGTTTATACAAGGACTCGAAAAATTATTATATGTATACCGGCATTTGCCTCATTTCGGTAGAAAAAGCCAAATATTCGGTGAAGCTGTTTATTTCTTAATTTTCGCAAGTGCAACCCATTTTCACTTCTTCTGCTTTTACCCGTCGCTTATTCAAGAACAAAGGCGCTTACTTTGGATTGATACTGATTGTGTTGAGTTTGCTGCTTGCACTGTTCTGTTATTTTTTGGCACCCGACCCATCCCCCAACGCCAACCGCATGATCCCGGAGATCGGCAGCAAGAAACCGGGCTTTACCTGCTCACTGCTGCGGATCAGGAGAGATAAGAACATACATCGTGCCGGATTTTTTGACCGGATGCTGAACGGCACCGAAGAAAGCTACCAGTATATCGCCATTACCGGTTATGAGGTTGCCCGCGACAGCCTCATTTACCAGAAATACGTGGATGAGAACGTGACCGAAAGAAATGCGATACTACGGACAAAAACAGGTGATCCGGCCGTGATTCAGGCCAAATATTACCTGGGAACCGACAAATTCGGCAGGGATATCCTGAGCCGTTTATTGATCGGTGTAAGGGTGAGCCTGAGCGTGGGACTGGTGGCCGTACTGATCTCCCTTACCATCGGCATCCTGCTGGGGGCGCTGGCGGGTTATTTCAGGGGCTGGGTGGATGATGTGATCATGTGGCTCATCAACGTGATCTGGAGCATTCCCACCCTCCTGCTCGTATTCGCCATTACACTGGCACTGGGCAAAGGTTTCTGGCAGGTATTCATTGCAGTAGGACTGACCATGTGGGTAAACGTGGCAAGACTGGTAAGGGGCCAGGTGCTTGCCGTTAGAGAACTGGAATATGTAGAAGCCACCAAAGCACTGGGCTATTCACATACAAGGACCATTTTCCGGCACATACTGCCCAATATTCTCGGACCGGTGATGGTGATCGCCGCCAGCAATTTCGCTTCCGCGATCGTGATGGAAGCAGGACTTAGTTTTCTCGGCGTAGGCGTACAACCACCCCAACCCAGCTGGGGACTCATGATCAAGGAGAACTACAACTTCATCATCACCCACAACCCCATGCTGGCCCTGGCACCCGGCATCGCCATCATGTTACTCGTACTCGCCTTTAATTTATTAGGAAATGGCTTGAGGGATGCGCTCAACGTAAGAAGTAAACTCTAGGAATGATGAATGATGAACAAGGAATATTGAATATCGAAGTATGATGGTCAATAGGGATCTGCCCATCTGGCCCCTACCCGTCGTCTGGCATTCATCATTCATCATTCCTTGCTCATCATTCAATATTCCTTCCTCTGTTCCTTGCTCATCTGTTCATCTGTTCTGTTGTTCATTCATCACTCATGATTCCTTGCTCATCATTCGATTATCCCCCCGGCCCGCCAGCAGCTCCCGTTCTTCGCGGTTTTTCATCTCCAGCCAGATCACCATACCCAGACATAACCAGAACAGGCTGCCGATCTTATCGGTTTCGATCATATCGCTCATGCTGTTGATCACGCCGATCATCATCAGTATCACGGCAACCGTGAGGGTGATGGTGCGGTAAAACGGATCCTGTAAACGGTGATACAGGTCCTGCAAACGGAACAGCATCCCAAAATACAGGATGCAAAACAGCACCAGTCCGATCAGGCCCTGTTCCAGCGCCAGCAGGATGAAATAATTGTGTACGGTGGAATGTTCCGGGTTATCACTTACCCAGGTCTCAAAACTGCTGACAGTGTAAGGACGGTAATGCAGGTAAAAACTATTGGGACCAAAACCGGTGACTGGTTTCTCTGCCAGCATTCTGAAGCCGGCGATCCATCGGTAAAAACGTTCTGCGGTGGAAACATCTTTCAGTTCCACCGTAGCCCGCATATGATCGCCGAAATCCGTATGGAAAATGGTCCGGTCATGATCGGGTGCAAACTGCAGGTAACGGTCATCCGTGATCAGCCAGGCGCTGGATGCCACCACGGCGGCCACAGCGATCGCTACTAAGAACGCCATTCTTTTGCTGCGGATAACAGGTACTACGGCAAGGCCTGCCAGCAAAGCCACCCAGGCGCCACGGCTGTAGGCAAAGAACAGACCCACCAGTGCCAGCAGCAATCCATACAACAACCACTTGCGACGGCTGTCGGCAGCATCGGTCAGTTTCCATACACACCAGCCTACCGGGAGCAGGCACACCAGCATGGCCGAATAATTGACGTGGTTACGGAAAAAAGGAGCCAGTGTTTTCTGCACCGATGCAAAAGAGAAACCATACATCGCATGCCTGCCAAGACTTTGCAACACCACCGCTGCCATGGGAATGAGCAAACAGATGGCCAATCTGCTCACATCCTTTTTTTCTGTCAGCAACAACTGCGGCAATACCACAAAAGGAAGGATATACCAGATCTTGGCCAGCAGGTATTTGGCAGACAGCACCATTTCCGTTGAGTACAGCACCGTAACCAGCAACCAGGACATATAGATCACCAGCACCAGGAACAGGGGATGTTTCACCAGGTCGTAAGGGACCCATTTGGGTTGATGTATCCACCGTAGAGCGACAAGACCGGTAAGGATGATCAGCAAGGGTTCGTCCGGAAAATCGAGTCCCAGTTGGGGTGTGATATTGAGTTCGGTAGAGAGCGGCAAACAGACCAGCAATAACCAGAACAGTTTAGCCGGCCGGTGCAACAGCGGATCGATCACCGGGGGTAACATTATCCAGGCAAAGGGAATACAGAGCCACAGTGGTTGTGCGCAACTGATGGCATATACCACACATAACAGGAATAAAAGGGAGGGAAATATAAGATCCAACAGATATGGCCGGGTGATCCGAAACATATCAGGCGTTTTTTTTCCTGTCATTCACCAATACCAGCAAACAGATAAACACAAAAGAGAGTAGACTGGTAGCCAGCAATACGGCTATCTTATCTGGTCTCTCTGCTTTGGCAGCAGGTACTGCTTTTTCCATCACATACAGAACAGCGGGCGATATCTGTGCGGCCAGCCTGAACTCATCGCGGGTCTTTTGGTATTGTTGCAGCTGATCCAGTAAGGAGGTCTGCCGGGCAGTTAATAATGTTTTATGTGCCAGGTCGGCCCGGGAAATACTATCACCCAGTTGCACATAGTGTGTCTCCATGGCGCTGACCGAAGCCTCCAGTTGCTCCATGGACCGGCGATAGTGGTCTTGCCATACAGCATTCTCTGTTGCTTCAACAATGGCCACCATGCGGTTTACGATATTGGCAGACAGTTGCCGGTCGCGTGTCCATACCCGGATCAACAACTGGTTCTTGTCCGTCTTTTGCAGGTCCAGGTCTTTGCGCAGGCGCAATACGGCCTTTCGACGAAGCAGGGGAAAACTATCCCCCGTTAAACGGTAATAATCCACCAGTGAAAACTCATCTACCAATTGTTTATACGTGGTATCCATATCCGCCACCCCGTAGATCCTGTCGAGATCATCACCTGAACCAAAATAGGAATAGAGTCCCTGGATATTCGTATTGAACAGCCGGGCTTTATCTGCCAGGGCCGGGTTGGCCGAAACCACCGTTGCGGTTGACCGGTAATAAGCCGGCACCACGTATACTGTGAGTGCGGCCACCGCCACACTGGCCACCACAAAGAACACGATCAGGGTCCAGCGTTTGCGTAAAGCGGCAACGATCGTCAGCAGGTTAAAAGAGGGATCAGACATAGACATTGAAAATACAATTTATTCCCGTCACGACTGCGGTGCCACCACCACATTGCGATCGAAACTTTCTTCCAGCGAAATAAAGGTCTCCGTGCGCTCGATACCCTTGATCTTCTGCAGTTCATCGTGCAATACAAAACGGAGTTCCTGGATATCCTTGCAAACGATCTCGGCGAACATGCTGTAATTGCCCGTGGTATAGTTCAACCGTACGATCTGCGGGATCTTCTTCAGTTCCTTGGCCACACTGTCGTACAGGGAGCTTTTTTCCAGGTACACCCCGATAAAAGCGATCACATCATAGCCCAGTGATTTGAGATCTACCGATAATTTTTTACCTTTCACCACCTTTAGCTCTTCCAGTTTCTTGATGCGAACATGTATGGTACCGCCAGAAACGAAGAGTTTCTTGCCCAGGTCGGCATAGGAGATCTCCGCATCTTCCATCATTTCCTGGATGATCTGGAAATCCAATTTGTCAAGATTCAATTTTACTCCCATATTACTCCGGTTTTTTAAATTTATTCAATAATAAACCAAATTTATTATACATTTTCTATATTATCAAAATATTTGTTGAAATATTTACAATGAATAGGGGACTTGTATTAATATTGTGTTGTCAATGTAACCATGACGAGTTCTTCTACACTGTGGGGTGATGAAATTTTTGGCAGACATGCCCTCTTGTCTCGGGGGTGAGGATAACAGGATAAATATAGCATAGAGCCGTCGCGTTTCGGCGTGACGACCAGGGTCGACCACTGAACTTTGTGCTACAACTAACTGCCTCGTGGAGGTTCGATCCCTCCCCCTACAGCAACTGAAAGCCTCAGAAACCGCGTCCAGCGCGAATTCTGAGGCTTTTTTGTTTAACGGGTGCACCGCGTAGTGCACCGCAGCCCTATTTCAACTATTTTAAGACAACTTTTAGAAAAGGCGTTACAGGTAGAAACGGAATGATGAGGGCGGCGTGTCGTCCCCGTATTCTGCCATTATACCTCCTACTTTTCGAGAGAAAAGCAAAGTGACAGGATGGCCGCCTGTGATGCTAGCAGTATTCCAATTCATCCTGGACAGAGCTAAAACATCGGCAGCAGTCTGCCTTATATCTGTTTTCTTATCTGTAATAATTCGTAACGGAGTTGGGATATGCGGACCAGGGTAAGTTTTTAAATCTGGCATGTATCCAGTAGTGAAAAGAAAAGCTGCCTCATCATTTACAACACAAAGTGAGCCACGTTTAGGTGGGTAATCTCCAAATCTAACAACTCGAAAATCTGTAGGAGCAAGATTGACCAATTCCACGATAGGTACGTTATTTAGAGAGGAATTCAATCCAAGTTGTTCTGCTTCATTGAACGCCGTAGATTTATGCAAAACAATCCGCAAGGGAGTAGTGCCCGTACGATATCGATATTCTTCCAGTATCCTCTCCCCTAACTGGAAAGCTTGATCCTCGGTTAAATGCACATTCATTCCCTGCTCTTCCGTCCAGGGCACATTCACGCCTCGTATAGCAAAACCTTCGCCATCCGATGAAAAAGCCTGAGCTATACAGGATCTTACTAAATGTCTATTATGTGTCGTGTATAGATGGTGAAAACTTATACCGACATAGCAGGTCTCAACCTCGTCCCTTTTCAACCGCCAAGGTATACCACCAGCTTTATAATATAAGGCAATAGAACTATTCCATGCGCGTATTGAAGCATCTTGATTTTTAGTAGAATCCAAGAACAAATTATCAGTTCCGATTTGGATGGGCGTGCCATGCTTCATTGCACGAGCTTTAAGTGCTCGCCGGAAATCTCGAGTTAAGATGTCCTCGGGTTGTTCATCTATCGGTTCTAGTTCTACATCTTGAAACAGGGATAATTGATTGGATAGTGCTTTTACTTTCTTCTTATCGTTTTGCTTAACCTTTTCATTTGTAACACTCCAGCAGGCGTCTATAATTTCTTTTGATAAACAGCAAAAAATTACGTCAGGCTTAACTGTTTCTATTTTAGAGAAATATTCTAACTGACCATCAAAGACCTCTAATACTTTTCTAAATATGTCGGTGTCTTTCTTTTCTTGTAATATCTCTTTTAATGATTCTTCATCAATAACTCGGCTCCATTTAGCATTAAATCCCAGCTCTGCTCTAAAGATTGCTTTAAATCCTAAGTATGTTGGATACTGAATTTTATTAGGCATTTCGGATTCAATAACATCCTTACAGCGATTTAGCCAGCTCACGGCTTTCTGAATCATTTCCGCTTCTCCAACAAATCCAATATTAATTGTTGCCCTTCTTGCATTGCCGAATCGCAAGTCAAACGGGCCACCGTGTTTTAAACCTTCTTTAGGGTCAATAAATTGACCTACACCGCCAAATTCAAGAAGCGGGTCAGGTATTTCGATTAAACTAATATTAGTGGCCATTATTCTTCGTGATTTTCTTGTTCTTCTTTAGCAAGTTGTTCTATTTCATTTTCAATTTCTTCAATATCGATTTGTTCAACGGGCTCAATAAATTCTTCAGCTACCGAAATATCATCAATTACAAATGTTGGCAACAATGAAGAGATTACTATTTCTGGTTGAATTGGGCCAAGCATAGTTCCCTCATTTATTTCTTTATTATTAATCCGCAATAAGAAACTATCATAGCCTTGAGAAAGGTACCTGGCCCAAAAAGTGAAATCATTGTGCACATGCATGTTGTAGTCACGAGATGCCTTTTTGGTAGACAAAACATTCACTCGCTCCGATCGTAGCAGGTTTTTTACTCCGTCTGTTGTAAAAACGTAAGCCGGATTTATAATTAAGTACCAATTATCACCAAGCTTTTCAAAATGATACCAAATTGATTTATGCTCCCAGTAATATACTTTCTCAGTTGTGGCGTTTATTCTAGGTTTCGCAACTGTTCGTGTGGCTTTTTTCAGGCGTCCTTGATAACTGATTTCTTTAGCCGACCCATCGAATGATTTCGTAAAATAAGCTCGTTTCTTCTTGGTGTCAACTCTAAGTCCGATACTGAACAAATGTTCAGCTAAACAATCGTTCAGCATTCTGACTAAGTCATTTGTCCCTCCTGTTAAATCAATAAATTCGTCAATAGACATAGACTCCGCAGTCCCTAAATCAATACACTTGCGCAATGGATTTTGCCATTCTGTAAGGTCATAAAAAGACCAGATTTTATCGCGCGAAAGTAGAAACGGTGGACGCCAGTTCTTCTCCAAGATTTTATTAATATCAGTATGACGACGTGCTTGTGTATCGGCATAATAAATTTTCTCGGGCAGTTTCTGAACCTCCAGTAAGTTAAAAGCAAATTTTGATGACTGATTGACAATTAATGGAGTTGCCGTTAAAGTATGAGGGTCTACTTCCTCTAACCTCCTGTAAATCTTAACCTCAAAGCTACCTTCATCAAAAGTAGGCCCGAATGTTATGGAAGATGAGTTAAGCGTCACTTGTGTAAGTACATCCGATAATCCCGACCCCTCCTTATCCATTGCTCCAGAACCATAAAATAAGTCTGCTAATACTGGATTCCTGTATCCTTTTATACCTTTTTTACCTTTTCTTATATCATCTTCAAGTGTCTCAGATCCCAATTGCCGCTTTACCTCTTCAACAAGGCCTCCTGGGCTTTGAAATAAAATAAAATTCTCTGTTATTTCAATTACGATAGGTTTATCAATCCTATAATCTCTGTGTACTAGGCTATTTACAATAATTTCTTTTAATGCAAGTGTAGGATATGGATACACGTTTTCCGAGATCTCACCTTTAAGTCGGAAAGGCCGATTTATCAATGCAAGAGAGTCAGTAATCTCATTAAGTTGAGACCAAAGGTTTCCGGTTATAGTACGTTCTATCACATTTGATTCAACGCTAGTATTATCTGAATCTTTTTCCGATGGGAATGAGGTTATTTTAGCCAACCACTCAGCACTGCCTGAAAATCTTAATACAACAAACGCATTTTTTAGATACTCCTGAATTTTAGAAGAGAATAATATTATGCCTTCAAATGTGAGTTCAAAGCTATTAGCATCAATTGCCTCAGCTATTCGCAATCGAACTGCCTGTTGATATAGCCAATCTTCATCGTCATAGACTTTTATATGTAACCTCTCACTGTAGTTCTTGATACGCTCTCTCATTAGAGCGATTTCTAATGGGCCAAGCGTATTATTTGCAAATACACCCTTATTATCAGTTTCGGAAACATTTAATGGATAAGAGGAAGTGTTATTTTTTAGATCAATCTTATTTGCTTCAAGTCGACCCTGAATTTCCTTTGTCATTAATTCATCAAAGCCATCTATCAATACGATCTTAAAATTTCCTTCAGTTTTATCTGCCAGTTCTTGAACCAAGGGGGGAAGTAAGATTTTTCCCTGACCATCCTTGACAAGATCCCGTTTAAGCAAGCACCAAAATATCCCCTGTCGAAAATTATTTGCATAAGCGAGATTATCAATAAGCAAATTCTTCATTATAGAAGGCTCACTACCACGATAACCAATTACGACAAGTGGGCGATCTTTGAATAAGGGCTTTAATACGTTTACTAGGTCAGAATTTAGAGATTGGACTTCATTCTCTAGATTAAGGTCTGTGTAATGTTCTACAGAACCGTGCAAGTATATTACACGGGGATACCTTGGCGTATAAGTAAATAGTGACTGTAAATCTGTTGGAGTTTTAATTAGGTCTAGAATTGATGGCCTTCTAATTTGAATCTTAGCCTCATGAAGACAATTATCAAAATTGGTTGTGAGAACAGTGTCAATCAATCCCATTGCCATTAAGCTAGCCATAACTTCATACCCTTTGCTTGCTGGCACATTAGGGTTGACAATTTTGAGAAAAAAGTCTTTCCGATATTGCCTTGGGGTAAGTAATTGCTCAATAATTATTGGATATAGTGCATTGCTATCTTCTATGTACCATGGAAAAGAAGTAAGCCATTTTTTCCAGTCGCTCATTGTCACTCGTGGATCATCAACAGATATCCCGGAAGTTTTGCAATATGCCCATTTAGCCGCTTCCTCAACAATCTCGGCTACTAGCTTAACACCTGACTGCTTAGAAGCCCCAGCGCCCAATAAAAAAATTGGCTTTACCGGTTCGTTGAGCAACGAAACTATTTCCCCTGGTTGGGCGAATATTGACATCTTTTAATTTGTTAGCATACAATAATACTAATAAATTTAGCCAATAAATTGAATTTTACGTAATATGTTGACAAGTTTTGTCAATTATAAGCATGATTAACGAGTCAAAAAGGTAGCTACACGCCCACTCAAAACAGTATCAACAGCGTGGGTACGCTAAACTCACTGAATGTAATCGGAACGGTTACGGCTGCAACCCTAAGCGCTACCACCATCAACGGTACACTCAGTACACCCACTCAAAACAGTATCAACAGTGT
>CAYWPM010000002.1:0-85322 GCA_964460235.1 uncultured Sediminibacterium sp.
GCTTGACCAGTTTAACTGTGAACGGAGGATTGACTGCTACCACATTGGCAGGAACGCTGACCACAGCCAATCAACCCAATATCACCGGCATTGGAACGTTAAGCAACCTGACCGTAAGTGGTTCTGTAAACTCAGGTAATCTCAGCAGCACGACAGCGACTATTGGTAACCTGACTGTACCAGGCACCATTACCGGCGGTACGTTCAGTGGTACCTTAAGCACCGGGACACTCAACAATATCACGAGCCTCGGTAACTTGAGTGCCTTGACTGTAACGGGTAATATAACAGCGGGTTCTATCAGCTCAACAAGCGCCAGTTTAACCAGTTTAACCGGCTTGACCAGTTTAACTGTGAACGGAGGCTTGACTGCTACTACGTTGGCAGGAACGCTGACCACAGGTGCACAGCCTAACATTACCAGTGTAGGATCTCTAAATAATCTGACTGTAACAGGATCAGTGAACTCTGGCAACATTAGCAGTACCACAGCTACTATTGGTAACCTGACTGTACCTGGTACTATTACAGGCGGTACTTTCAGTGGAACCTTAAGTACAGGAACGCTCAATAATATTACTAGCCTTGGTAATCTTTCTTCTTTGACCGCTTCTGGTAATATCGCAGCGGGCTCTCTTAGTAGTAATAGCGGTACCATCACCAACCTCGCAGTACCGGGTACGATTACTGGTGGTACTTTCAGTGGTACATTGTCTGCCGGAACCTTAAACGGTATCAGTAGTCTTACGAATCTTGATTCCATTCATGTGAAAAACGGAATCAGCGCCAAGAATCTTACTCTTTCAAGGAACGCTGTGATCGATAGTAACTTACTTGTAAAAACCAGTATCACAACTGTTACCGGTAAATTTGATGAAATATTTGTCAACCAGACCATTACTGGCGGTACGTTCTCCGGAACATTCCTGGGTGTGTTAAGTGCTTCTGATACAGCTGCCATGCTTAATGGCGGGGCACGCGATAATTACGATGCGAACCTTGGTTACGGAAGTGATTCGAAGGGATATGCGCGTTATGGCGATGTGGTTAAATACGCCGATCTGGTCACTAATGATAACCTGTTACTGATCAGTCCACTGGATCCTGATGGCGTTACCCCTTCTGCTAAAGCGGGTGGTAAACTGCAGCTGATCGTGGCTTCGGCCATGCAGACAGGAAGTATCACGGTATCCGGCGTTGTGAATGCAGGAACATTGAGTGGTACACTTTCGGCAAGTGCATTGAATAGTATTACGAGCCTGGGTAATTTAACCGCCATCACTGTTTCGGGCACCGTTACGGCGGGCACTTTGAACGGATCGTTATCGACTTCGGCAATGAACAGCATTACGAGCCTGGCGAATCTGACCAATCTTACCGCAACCGGAACCGTTAGTGCGGCAAACCTGAAAGGTACTTTACAGACCGCAGCTCAACCGAATATCACCAGTGTAGGTCAGCTGACCAGTTTGAGTGTGAGCGGTACCATACAGGGAGGTACGTACAGCGGTACGCTTGCCAACGGAATCGTGGGTATTGCCAGCCTATCTGCTACCGGTACCCCTTCTGCCACTACTTATTTACGGGGTGATAATACCTGGGCATCTATAGCAGGTGGCGGATCGGTTACCAGTGTTTCGGTGACCACTGCCAATGGTGTCAGCGGTTCTGTAGCCAATGCTTCTACTACACCAGCCATTACACTTACGCTGGGAGCCATCACACCGTCTTCTGTTTCGGCATCAGGGGCTATTACCGGTACTACTTTGGGTGGAACGATTACCACTTCCGCTCAGCCAAATATTACATCTGTAGGAACATTAAGCAGTCTTGGTGTAACTGGAGCTGTTACGGCAGGGTCTATTGTCAGGAGTGGGGGAACAGCTTCCCAGTTCCTGAAAGCGGATGGTAGCGTGGATGCGAATACTTATCTGACTTCAGCTGGTGCAGTTACTTCTATTACGGGTACCGCTAACCAGATTGCTGTTTCTGCAGGTACCGGAGCTGTAACACTTTCTTTGCCATCAACCCTATCCGGATTAACCGGTGTATCTGCTACTAATTTGACAGGTACATTGCAAACAGCTGCGCAACCCAATATCAATTCTCTGGGTACACTTAGTTCATTGAATGTATCTGGTGCTGTTTCGGCAGGTAGTGTTAGTACAACAACTGTAAATGCAACTACATTGAATGGCACATTGGGAACTGCTTCACAGCCTAATGTTACCACTATGTCATCACTGGCAAGTATAGGAACCATTACTACGGGCGTATGGAACGGTACTGCTATTGCTGCGGCAAATGGAGGTACGGGTCAAACAAGTTATACCATCGGTGACCTTCTGTATGCAAGCAGTAGTTCTGCTTTGTCAAAATTGGCCGGAGTAGCTACAGGAAATGCATTGATTTCAGGTGGAGTAGGTGCTGCACCCACTTGGGGCAAGATCAATTTGACTACACATGTAACAGGGATCCTGCCAGCAGCAAATGGCGGTACGGGCGTGAATAATTCAAATACCATTACTTTAGGCGGCGATATTAACACTGCCGGTGCATTTACTACTGCTGGTGCGTTTCCTTTAACGTTGACCACTACGGCATCTACCAATGTAACTCTTCCTGTATCAGGAACACTGTCCACTCTGGCCGGAATTGAGACTTTAACCAACAAACGGATCACCAGACGGGTTTCTTCTAATGCTTCTGTTACGAGTGTTACCATCGATTCGGATAGTTTCGATGAATATGCTTTGACCGCTTTGGCAGGTGCCGTTACTTTTAACGCTCCAACAGGTACACCAACAGATGGACAGGCATTGATTATTCGTATCAAAGACAATGGAACAGCCAGGGCAATTACGTTTAATGCTGTATTTAATGCCAGTACCGATATACCTTTCCCAACTACTACAGTGATCAATACCACTATGTATCTGGGTTTCCTGTATAATAGCAGCACTTCAACTTGGGATCTGGTATCACGGGTAGATAATGTTCAATAATATGAGAAGACTATTTTTATTCTTTTGTCTGCTTCCGTTATTGACCGTTGCACAGGTAGTGGTTACTAGTCCTGTTGCCGGATTATCAAGTAGTAGCAATGTATCTAGCTATTCCATGGCTTCTTTTACACCTACAGCCAATTCCTTGTTGGTATTGATGGTCTATGTGACAGCGTCCAACCCCGCTTCACCCGCAGTTGCCAATACGGGCACGGCTCTTACCTGGACCTTAGAGAAATCTCAATTGGTTGGTGTGAATTCTTATTATATTTTTTGGGCAAAAGTTGGCCCAACGGTGAGCGCATCTGTTATAACATTCAGTTGTACGGGTGATAATGGCACCGGATGTCAAATGTCAGTGCATACGTTTACCAACTATAATAAATTCAGGGCAAATCCTATTCGTCAATCTTTAATCAATACGGCAACTACCACCAGTGCATCACCTGCTTTTACTTTCCCGTCAGCCCCGGAGCCAAGTAATGGTTACGTGATCGGATGGAGTGGTTCCAGGGGAGCCAATGCATCCACACCTCCTACAGGGTGGACAGAATCAGTTGACTTATCGTATAACACCCCTACAACCAACTTTGCTACTGCACGTAAAAGCGGTGGTTTAACTTCTGCTGGCCCTTACACTTTTACTGCTTCAGGCAGTACCGCATGGGTTACAATGGGAGTGGAAGTCTATGTTGCGAGGCGTGGCTTATTGCCTCATTTGATCAAATAGGATGTATCGTTTAGCTCCTATTTGTATTATTTATAATTTTAATGTTCATAATGCGTGATAATCAATATATTATATCGAATTTAATTTAATTCTATTTTAATTCCGGCCTCGTTCTAATCTGATGATCTTTGAGCAAACAGACTTATTATCAAGTACTTGCTCGCTATCATATTATTTTTTCCTATTGGCTTACTGGCGCAGATTACCTATATAGGTAGCAATTCAAATCCGGTAGATGGACCCACTGCTGCTTTAACTGGATCTTCTGTTGCCATTACGCCTGTTGCCGGGATTCAGACCGGTGATCTTGTGATACTTGTTTCTACTGTCAGAAATACGAGTGCTGTGATGGATATTTCGGTTACAGGGGGACAGGAATGGTTTAAAGAAGCTCAAATCAGCAACACCAATATCGGCTCCAGAATTTTCTGGTGCAGATTTAACGGAACCTGGGCAGCCAATCCCTCTGTTTCTTTTGCTAGTACAACGGCTACAACTGTAGTGATGCACGTGTTCAGACCCACCAAATCAAGTAATTTCTGGGCCAAAGAAGAAGCCAGAACGGAATTGGATTTTGTAGCCCCTTCCACACCTTTCACAGTCACAATTAATGGACGAACAACCAGAAACCAAAGTTCGGTCACCATTGCTTCCTGGCATACACCTGATGATAATACTTGGGGCGGGTTATCTGGTACCGGCTGGGTGGTTTTGGGTTCTGCACAGTACAGGAATACAAATGGTACTGATAATAGCTGCAGTTTCGCCTATACAATTAAGACCAGTTCAGGAGCCACCAATAATGTAAGTAAAAATCAAGCGACTTTAGGAGGTGACGCAGGAACCACTCAGATCATAACTTTCTTCGAGCGTGGTCGTAATATGCCCTTAGGGAATTACTACTAAGATGTTATAAAAGCATATTCTTATGCTACAATCATCTTACAGGTGTCGCTCTTCTCCCTCCGTATTTTTTCTTATCTTCATCCTGTTGATTATTTGATCCGGACATGAAGAGACAACTGATTTATCTGCTAATGATAATGCTTTGCCATAATGGCATCCTGGCGCAAAAGCCGGAAGCTAAAAAGCAGGTGGCACAGGAGAACGCTTCATTGAAATTATCGAATCTATCCGACACCCTGCAATATGCAATAGGAGCTTATCTGGCCAAATGGGTGAATGATAATGGACTTGCTATCAGTAATGCGCCCCTTTTTTTAAAGGGGATGGATGATACATTCAGGAATTCAAAGAGTCTGCTACCGGATTCTCTGATCGTGAAACTGGTGTTGGGTCTTCAGCTGTTATCGCAAAAAGAGATCGGATTAAAAACAGAGGAAAAGATATTTTCTTCGTTGAAGGATCAACCCGGTTTAGGTATGTTGCCCAGCGGCGTTCGCTATTTTGTTATCAATACAGGCGAGGGGGTACATCCTTCGCAAAATGATACAGTTGTCATTCACCTTAAAGGGACTACTCCCGACGGGAAGGTGTTCGAAGATACCTATCAGAAAAAGCAACCTGTTTCGGGTAAAGTGTCCTCGCTTATTCCAGGTATTGCACAAACTATCCCGATGATGGGAGTTGGCGACAGATGGAAATTATATATTCCGGCAAAACTGGCTTATGGTGAAGCAGGGAATGCATTAGTGCCCGCCAATAGTACACTTATTGTTGATCTGGCACTGTTGGATGTGAGATCTTTCAGGAAATGAAGTTAGAGATTGATCCGGGTAGTAAAGGATAGGTGAGTTACTTGTTTTGTTAATGGGAACTATGCAGACGGACACAGATCGTTTGTTATAAATTGATTCGGAAAATGCGGGTTACTCTTTTCATCTTACTATGGCTATCAGTCTTTCTTTATGCGGAGGGAATGTATGCGCAAAAAACGGTTGTCAAGCCAGCAACCAAGCAAGCCGCTCTGCCTTTGCAACTCAAGAATGCGGAAGACTCTGTCCAGTACGCACTGGGCGTATACATGGGTGAGTACCTGGTCAGAGGTGGATTCATCACCCTTAATCTGGACCAGTTTTTATCCGGACTGAACGACAGGTACAAAAACGCCCCCCGTAAGATCAGTGATAGCCTTATTTATCCGCTGATCGCTGACTACCAGGCAAATTTCCAGAACCAGAAAAGCAGGGCACTGGAAAAAGAGATGTTTGAGCTGCTGAAAGACAGGCAGGGTGTCGGAAAGTTGCCCAGTGGCGTGCAGTATACCGTCATAAAACCTAGTAAAGGCCCCAAACCTGAAGAGACGGATTCGGTGCTGATCCACTTCAAGGGAACCCTTCCGGATGGTAAGGTTTTTGAAAATACATTCGCCACCAATACCCCCGTACTCACCACACCTGCCACGGTGATACCCGGGTTGAATGAAGTGTTGCAATTGATGCCGGTAGGAGCTACCTGGCAAGCATTTATTCCCGCGGCATTGGCCTATGGCGAAAAAGGCAATAACCGGATCCCCCCCAACAGTGCCTTGATGATATTGGTTGAATTGATAGAGATCAAGAACAAAAGATAAGCCTGTCTGAACCATTTACCCTATAGATAGGTAATGGTCAGGGAAAGCCCTATCTTGATGGGTTCTTTAACCATAATTAACCTTTGGTTCCCCGAAAAGGGTCATTGTATCAATACCTTTAGACAATACAAAATATAAATACCGATATATGAAAAAAGCGATCCTACTATCTGCAGGTCTCATATTATTGACTTCAGCTGTCCTGGCCCAGAAAACATCCGCACCGGCAAAAGCCAAGCCTAACCCGGTGGAAGATACCATCCAGTACAGCCTGGGTGTATATATGATGCAGCAACTGTTTGCCAAGACCGGTTTTGTGGTCAATAATCCCACCCTCTTCAAAAAAGCGATCGATGACGTGCTGGGAAACAAGCCCCTGATGGTGAAGCCAGAAACCACCCAGGATCGCCTGCTGGCTTACCAGAAGAGCTACCAGTTGAACCGGAACCGCCAGGTGGAAGCCCTTTTGTTCGAGAAAGCAAAAACAGAGAAGGGGTTCACCCAGCTTCCCAGCGGGGTTATGTACATGATCGCCAAAGCCGGCTCTGGTATCCGCCCTGCGGCCAGGGATACGATCGTTGTCAATGTTGTGTGCACCTTACCTGATGGCACCGTGGTGGATGATTACAATAAAACCAAGTCTTCCTATATGGCCCTTGCCGGTGAAATGATTCCCGGATTGCGCGATGTCCTTTACAGGGTAGAGCAGGGCGCTATTTTCAGGGCCATCCTGCCAGCTGCAACGGCTTATGGCGAACAGGGTACGTCCACCATCCCGCCGAATTCTGCCATTATTTATGATATTGCCCTGGTGAGCGTGAAACCAGCAAGATAGATATTACTGATAATCAGTTACTTGTGCTCGGAATAAGCCGCGGGGCGACAACCGACTTCCTTTGGGTAGGGTTGCCGTACCCCGGCTTATTTAGTTTCCGATAGTTTTCCACAGGATAATTTAATGGCTGCCAAAAAATCGAACAATCGTTAGAATTACTACCTTTGCGGCTCGAAAAAATTTGGACACCTGGCCAAACATCAAACTTAAAACAAGAACTTTTTTATGGCTGACTTGAAATTTCAACGCAACTTCGGTATTGCCGCTCACATTGATGCCGGTAAAACCACCACTACCGAGCGTATCCTGCGCTATACCGGTATGATCCACAAGATTGGTGAGGTGCACGATGGTGCCGCTACCACCGACTGGATGGAGCAGGAAAAAGAAAGGGGTATCACCATCACTTCTGCAGCTGTTAGCTGTCAGTGGAACTTCCCGACCGTACTGGGTAAAACAACCCCCGATACCAAAAAATACTATTTCAACATCATCGATACTCCCGGACACGTGGACTTTACCGTAGAGGTAGAGCGTTCTATGCGTGTACTGGATGGTCTGATCGCCCTGTTCTCTGCTGTGGATGGCGTTGAACCACAGTCTGAAACCGTATGGCGCCAGGCCAACCGTTATAAAGTACCCCGTATCGGTTTCGTGAACAAGATGGACCGTTCCGGTGCTGACTTCCTGAACGTGGTAAAACAGGTGAAGGAAATGCTGGGTGCCAAAGCGGTGCCTTTGCAGCTGCCGATCGGTGCTGAAGATAACTTTAAAGGTGTGGTTGACCTGATCAAAATGAAAGGGATCATCTGGCACATGGAAACAGAAGGAATGACTTTCGACGAGATCGACGTTCCTGCTGATATGGTGGAAGAAGCCAACGAATGGAGGCAGAGCCTCGTGGAAGCCGTAGCTGAATATGATGACCAGCTGATGGAGAAATTCTTTGATGATCCTAACAGCATTTCTGAAGCAGAGATGCATGAAGCGATCCGCAAAGCTACCATCGACCTGAGCATCGTTCCGATGATGTGTGGTTCTTCCTTCAAGAATAAAGGGGTACAGACCGCACTGGATGCCGTTTGCCGCTACCTGCCTTCTCCTGTCGATATTGAAGATACCGTAGGTACCAACCCTGATACCGGCGAAACGGAAGTTCGTAAGGCTGATGCCAAAGAGCCATTTGCGGCCCTGGCATTCAAGATCATGACCGATCCTTTCGTGGGTCGTCTGGCGTTCTTCAGGTGTTACTCTGGTCACCTCGATGCCGGTTCTTATGTATTGAACGTAAGAAGTGGTAAGAAAGAGCGTATTAGCCGTATCATGAAGATGTTTGCCAATAAGCAGAATCCGGTGGATTTCATCGAAGCTGGTGATATCGCTGCTGCCGTTGGTTTCAAAGAGATCAAAACCGGTGATACCCTTTGCGATGAAGATCATCCGATCACCCTCGAGAACATGTTCATTCCTGAGCCTGTGATCGCGATCGCTGTTGAGCCTAAAACACAGGCCGACGTTGATAAGATGGGTATGGCCATTGCCAAACTGGTAGAAGAAGATCCTACCCTGCGTGTAAATACAGACGAAGATACCGGTCAGACCATCCTGCGTGGAATGGGAGAGCTGCACCTGGAGATCATCATCGACCGTATGCGCCGCGAATTTAAAGTAGAAGTAAACCAGGGAGCTCCCCAGGTTGCTTATAAAGAAGCATTTGGTACCACAATCGAACACCGCGAAGTGCTGAAAAAGCAGTCAGGTGGTCGTGGTAAGTTCGCCGACATCCAGTTCGCTATCGGACCTGCTGATGAAGAGTGGCTGAAAGAAAACGAAGGAAAACATTTCCAGTTCGTGAACGACCTGTTTGGTGGATCTATCCCTAAGGAATTCGTTCCTGCCATTACCAAAGGTTTCGAAACCGCCATGTCTACAGGTGTTCTGGCTGGCTACCCGGTTAACAATATGAAGGTCCGCGTATTCGATGGTAGCTACCACGATGTGGACTCTGATGCGATGAGCTTTGAATTGTGTGCCAAGTCTGGTTTCCGTGAAGCCGGCCGTAAAGCCAAACCAACCCTGCTCGAGCCGATCATGCGGGTGGAGGTATTGACCCCGGATCAGTACATGGGTGATGTAACCGGTGACCTGAACCGTCGTCGTGGTATGCTGGAAGGTATGGACAGTCGTGCCAACCTGCAGGTGATCAAGGCCAAGGTTCCTTTGAGCGAAATGTTTGGTTATGTGACCCAGCTGCGTTCATTGTCTTCAGGCCGTGCTACCTCAACCATGGAGTTCAGCCATTATTCTCCTGCACCAAACAACGTTGCGGAAGAGGTAATTGCCAAGAACAAAGGAAAAGTAAAAGTAGAAGACTAGTATTTTGTGAAGTGAATAAAGAAAGAAAAAGCCCCGTTACAATAACGGGGCTTTTTCGTGATATCGGTGAGTGGTGAGGTGTGAGTGGGCAATCGTCAATAAATTCACTATTGCCGCAACTTCCTACTCACCACTCACTACTTACAATTGGCGTTTATGATGGTCTCGGCATCTTTCCATCCCTTGGCCAGCGCTGCTTTCAGGTTGCTACAACCGGCATCTTTCTGTCCCAGGTTATACAGGGCTACCCCTTTGAAATATTCGGGTTTGCCGTTCACAGATTGTTTGGTGGCAAGGACCTTGTTAAAGTAGGTGATCGATTTTTGCCACTGTTTCATATTGAAATAACAGATAGCGGCATTTTCATACGCTACATAATTACCAGGGTTGAGGGCTGCAGATTTTAAAAAGTAACCCGCAGCTTTCTCCAGGTCGTCTTTGCCGAAGACGCCGGCGCCGAAAGTAGCCACACCATCATTATAATATTTATTGGCCATGGCAAGCGCTTCAGCGTTGATACTGTTTGCAGCGGCCGTATTAGCAGCCGGCGCATTCATGAACCGGATGATCTCTTCTCTTACTTTGGCAATGGCAGCTACACCTTCCTGGTTGGCAAACATCTTCATGGCGCTATCGGCCATCAGAAGCAGGTGTTTGCTACCCTGTCCCTGGGCATTGAGCATGCCGCGCAGGTACAGATCCCATCCAATGGGCTCATGACGGTACCTGTCAAATTCAGCAAAAGCTTTTTTAATGCCGGTAGTATCTTTTACTTTGGCCAAAACAGCGATCAGGGTCTGATAATAGGTTTTTGCTTTCGGGCGCGTATAATAAGCATAAGTGGCATTTCTTACGGCACTGTCGAACTTGCCTGTCTTAAAATACAGTCCGGCTTTCAGAAATTCACTGTACCCGATAAGTGGGTTGGCCACACGGCCTTTGTCCAGTAATACCAGCGCCTCTTCGTACTTGCCTGCTTCGTAAAGGTATCTTCCCTTAATGGCGTCTACGGGTTGTGCCGTAGCGGTCAGGTTGGGCATCGGTGGGAAGGAGGCCACGGTCGTTTTCCAGTCCAGTTTGAGCGGTTCATTATTGAGATCGGCCATTACTGTTTTTTGAACCTCAAGTGATTGATATGTCAGGTAGGCAATATAGGCAGCGGGTATCAGCAGGAGTAATGCGGTTACACCGAACAAAGCAGCCTGGGCCTTTTTAACAGGCGTATTTTCGGGAGATGCGCTCTCAATGGCTTCTTTGCCGGAGAGGTAAGCGGAAACATTCAAAGCAGTGATGAATACAAAAAACATCTGGCTGATCGGTCTTTCCATAGGAAAATTGAAAAATGCGTCGACCGAGTATCCGATAAAAGCCAGGAAGGAGATCAGAGAAATCAGCTTGGCATCCTCATCAGCCTTGCTAAAAAAGGTTTTCAGGGTGAATACAACGATACAGGCGAACAGGGCCAGGTAAATCAAACCACCGGCGATACCCATTTCGGCGAATTGCTCTACGAAATCGTTATGAGCATGTATCGGCACAAAAAGGTCATTGGTGATGACCCGTTGGTAGGGGATAGAGGCAATTTTCCAGTTACCATAACCACAGCCCAGCCAGGGGTGTTGTGACGTATAATCCAACGCGTGGCGCCAGAGATCGATCCTCACCTGGTTGCTGGTGACAGTAAAAGTGGCTACCCTTTCTGCCACAGTGCCATAGCCTTCCCCTTTCTGCTCCTGGAGGCTTTTTACATTACTCAATTCTACCTGCGAAATAAATAAAGCCACGATAATGGGTATCAAGACATAGCCCAGGCGGGACAGCATTGCTTCCATCTTTTTCTCTGCCCGGTAATTCCACAGGCAGTAAAAGATATAGAGCATTGTGATCAATGCTAAACTGACGTAACTGGCACGCGCATTCACCAGGAAAATGGTTAAAGCCGCCAGCAGCAGTATGATGGCATTCAGTATCTTACCAACCAGTTTCGATGACTGGATGCAATAGATGGCAAAGGGTATTTTGACGATGGTACTAGCCGCAAAAATGTTCTTATTGCCGGTAGTGCCTTTTAATTCCAGGATGACCGTGGTCATATCCGTTGTCTCAATACCTTTCAGGAAATGAGCGATGGCCTGGCAGGATTCGACCAGCAGTAACAGGGCAAGCAGTTGGGACAGTATCTTGAATAAGTCATTTCTTTTATATAAAAGAATGCTCACATTAAAAAAGGCCACGATCGTTGCGATCAGCCTTGCATAACAGACCCAGCTTTCGGTAGGATTGATGGCTGTTATGATGGAGATCCCTGCCAAAAGGAAGAAAGCGATGTAGAGCCGTGAGAACAGGTTGCCGAAGACCTTTGAAGTAGCTTCATCGTATTGATTCTTACGGGCCAGGATGAAAATGACCACCAACATATCCACCAGGATCATATAGAGCCATTGTGATCCCATGGCATCATATGCGCCAAAGTCAGGAACGAAGTGAATAGCGAAATAAAGTAGGGCCGTTATGAGGGGAATCAGGTCATGCGCTCGCCAACTGAAGCCCTGGTTTGTTGTAACTGTCTGTGAATGAACAGCTTTACCTTCTTTGGTCTTGGTTATCTTTGCCATTATGTTAGTCTTGCGGTAAAATTATCGAATTGGCGCTATTCCCTGTCAATCACCCTTGAATGGGTGGGAAATTCTTGCTGTCTGTAAAACGTCCGGAACCATTCCTTTATGCGGGTTTACCCGTCAGCTAAGCATCGGCCTGCCGGGTATAAATGGATAAACCGGCTTTTCAAGGGCAGATTCATCCAGCCGGATGGCTTCTTTGGGGATATTTTTCCTGATTTATTTGGGAAATGCACAAAAAAACTTCCAAAATACTTGTCGGTTCAGTTGCAGGCTCTTACCTTTGCAACCCCAATCAGAAAATTGGGTTTCGACTATGTCTCAACGAATCAGGATCAAATTACAATCATACGATCACAACCTGGTGGATAAATCTGCCGAAAAGATCGTTAAAACCGTACGTAGTACCGGTGCCGTGGTAACAGGACCTATTCCTTTGCCTACTCATAAGAGAATTTTTACCGTTCTGCGTTCACCACACGTGAATAAGAAGAGCCGTGAGCAGTTCCAGTTGTGCACGCACAAGCGTTTGCTGGATATCTACACTTCTTCTTCAAGAACTGTAGATGCACTGAGCAAGCTGGATTTGCCTTCAGGTGTGGAAGTTGAGATCAAAGCCTGATAAAGCAGCTGTGAGCTGGTAGCTGTAAGCTATGAGCCACTTAGTTCTTATAAATTATTTTCATCTGCCAAACCCGCTTCAGGCGGGAGAAAGCAGCTCTGAATAGAAACGATCCGGGGTTTTAAGAGAGGTTTCATCATATGAATCCTTTCAGAATCATAAAATCCGCGATCATAACATATAAACAGGCCCTTCGAGGTTTGTTTACTACCGGTACTTCCTCTTTCCCGCCAAGGCGGGAGAAACAACGGAAAAGGTCGGTAGCGAACAAGGATTGAATCCCGATTCATCATCGGGATGTCCTCTTAACCAAGCGGGGCTATAAACCGCAAAAGATGAAAGGTATTATTGGTAAAAAGATCGGGATGACCAGCATCTTCGCCGCCGATGGAAAGCAGACCGCCTGCACCATCATCGAAGCTGCTCCCAACACAGTGACCCAGGTGAAGACGATCGAGTCAGACGGGTACGCTGCCATTCAATTAGGCTTAGGCGACAAGAAAGAAAAACACTCCACAAAAGCCGAGCTGAATCACTACGCTAAAGCGCAAACTGCCGCTAAGAAATTCGTAAAAGAATTCCGCAATTATTCCATAGAAAAAGCATTGGGCGAAACCATTACGGTTGATATTTTCTCTGAAGGAGAAAGTGTTGAAGTAGTTGGTACCACCAAGGGTAAAGGTTTCCAGGGTGTTGTAAAGCGCCACGGATTCTCCGGTGTGGGTGAAGCATCGCATGGTCAGCACGACCGTCAGCGTGCACCCGGTTCTGTGGGTGGTTCATCTTATCCTTCCCGCGTATTCAAGGGAATGAGGATGGCTGGCCGCATGGGCGGTGACCGCGTGAAAATGAAAGGTTTAAAAGTGGTTAAGATCTTCCCTGAAAAGAATTATATCCTGATCAGCGGTTCGGTTCCTGGCCATAACGGTTCCATCGTTTTAATCCAGAAGTAATCACCTATTTAACTGAAAGAACATGCAAGTAGACGTATTAAATATAAAAGGACAGAAGACCGGCAGAACGGTTGAATTACCTGCTGATGTATTCGGTATCGAGCCGAACGATCACGTGATTTACCTGGCTGTGAAACAATACCTGGCCCAGGGCCGTCAGGGTACACACAAAGTGAAAACCCGTGCCGAAGTACATGGTGCCAGCCGTAAGCTGCATAAGCAAAAAGGAACCGGTGGTGCCCGTAAAGGTAATATCCGTAACCCGCTGTACAAAGGTGGTGGTACCATCTTCGGACCTAAGCCACACTCTTACGATTTCAAATTGAACCGTAAAGTGAAGGACCTGGCCAAGATGTCTGCCCTGAGCTACAAAGCCAAGGATAACGCCATCGTGGTTCTGGAAGACATCAACATGGATGCTCCCAAGACCAAGCAGGTGGTTGACATCATGAACAACCTGAACGTGGCTAATAAGAAAACATTGATCGTGTTACCAGAATACAACGACAACCTGTACCTGAGCACACGCAATATTCCAAATATTACCAGTTCATTGCTGGCCGACATCAACACATACGAGATCATGAATGCTGATGTCCTGGTGATCACTGAAAACACCGCCAAGATCTTCGCAGAAGAAGAAGGCGTAACCGCTTAATTTAAGTAACGTTTCAAACAGATACAAATGAAACTGACTGAAGTACTGATAAAGCCCATTTTAACTGAAAAAGCCAACGCTCAACAGGAAAAATTAAGAAGGTATGCTTTCCGAGTAGACCGCAGGGCCAACAAACTGGAGATCAAAAAAGCAGTAGAAGAATTCTACGGAGTAAATGTAGTGGATGTGAACACTGCTGTTGTTCCAGGTAAGAACAAAACCCGTTACACCAAAGCCGGTTTCATACAGGGTATGAAAAGTGCTTACAAGAAAGCGCTGGTGACCGTAGCTGAAGGTGAAACGATCGATCTGTATTCAAACATTTAATTATAGCACGCGGAGCTGAAAAGTCCGTAGTAAAAAGAGTAAAAAATGGCACTTAAAAAGTACAAACCAATCACAGCAGGAACACGTTGGAGAATTGGTAATGCTTATGCTGAGATCACTACCAATGAGCCTGAGAAGAGCTTGCTGGAGCCTCAGAAGAACACTGCCGGCCGTAACTCATCCGGTCGCCGAGTATCCCGTTACATGGGTGGTGGTAACAAACACCACTATCGTATCATCGATTTCAAAAGGAACAAGACCGGCGTTAGCGCTACGGTGGCTTCTATCGAGTACGATCCGAACAGAACTGCTTTCATCGCCCTGCTGCAATATGCGGATGGTGAGAAAAGATACATCATTGCCCCACAGGGCTTACAGGTAGGCGCCACTGTTATCTCTGGCGACGAAGTAGCTCCTGAGATCGGTAACGCCCTGTTGATGAAGAATATGCCTTTGGGTACTATGATCCACAACATCGAATTACAGCCTGGTCAGGGTGGTAAACTGGTAAGAAGTGCAGGATCTTCTGCACAGCTGGCCAACAAAGAAGAGAAATACGCAGTATTGAAGATGCCTTCTGGCGAATTGAGAAAAGTATTGATCAACTGTTATGCTACCGTAGGTGTGGTTTCCAACAGCGACCATAATCTGGAAACTGCCGGTAAAGCGGGTAAGAACCGCTGGAAGGGTATCCGCCCACGTGTTCGTGGTGTTGCGATGAACCCGGTAGATCACCCGATGGGTGGTGGTGAAGGTAAAGCTTCCGGTGGACACCCACGCAGCAGAACCGGTAAGTATGCAAAAGGTGAGAAGACTCGTACCAAAGGAAAGGGTAGCGATAAACTGATCATCCAGCGCAGAGACGGAAAAAAATTAGCAAAATAGCAATTTGAAAATACGGCAATTTGAAAATTTGAAAATGATTTTCAGATCGCCACAAAAACAAAATTTTCAAATTTTCAAATTTTCAAATTAACCAATATGGGTCGTTCGATAAAAAAAGGTCCTTACGTAGACGCAAACTTAGAAGGTAAAGTGGTTGCGATCAACGACGGTAAAAACAAGAAAGGTGTCATCAAAACCTGGAGCCGCCGTAGCACCATCACACCTGATTTCGTAGGTCACACATTTGCTGTGCATAACGGAAACAAGTTCATCCCTGTTTATGTAACAGAATTCATGGTAGGTCATAAACTCGGTGAGTTTGCCCCAACCAGGAACTTCAGAGGACACGCAGGAGCCAAAAAATAGTAAATAGTCTGTGGTCGCGAGATCACACACCATAAACAAAGAAAGAAATGGAAGCAGTAGCTAAACTGAACAATTACCCGACCGGCCCACGCAAAATGCGTTTGCTGGCTGATGTGATCCGCGGTATGGAAGTAGAGAAAGCCCTGGCTATTCTTGAACACCATCCACAGCACAATGCCACTCCTTTGGCAAAACTGCTGAAAAGTGCCATCAGTAACTGGGAGCAGAAAAACGGCGGAGCCAGTGCGGCGGACAGCAGCCTGGTGGTAAAGACCGTATTTGTAGATGGAGGCCGTGTACTGAAGCGTATGCGCCCTGCACCACAAGGCCGCGGATACAGGGTTCGTAAACGCAGCAACCACGTAACATTAATCGTAGATTCTAAAAACTAATTGTAAAACCATTATATGGGTCAGAAAGCAAATCCAATTGGTAACAGGTTAGGTATCATCCGCGGATGGGACAGTAACTGGTATGGCAGTAAGAAAGATTACGCATCCAAACTGATCGAAGATCATAAGATCCGTACTTACCTGAGTGCCCGTATTAACAAAGGTGGTATTGCCAAAATTGTTATTGAGCGTACACTGGGTAAGTTAATCGTAACCATCCATACATCCAAGCCTGGTATCATCATCGGTAAAGGTGGTGGTGAAGTTGACCGTATTAAGGAAGAATTGAAGAAATTGACCGGTAAGGATGATGTTCAGATCAACATCCTCGAGATCCGTCGTCCTGAGCTGGATGCCACCATCGTAGGTGACACCATCGCTCGCCAGATCGAGAACCGTATCAACTTCAAACGTGCTACCAAGATGGCGATCGCTTCTACCCTTCGTATGGGTGCAGAAGGTATCAAGGTGAAACTGAGCGGGCGTTTGGGTGGATCAGAGATCGCCCGTAGCGAAGAGTTCAAACAAGGACGTACACCTTTGCATACTTTCCGTATGGATATCGATTACGCCAATGTATTTGCACAGACCGTTTACGGAAAGATCGGTATCAAAGTGTGGATCTGTAAAGGTGAAGTATTAGGCAAGCGCGAACTGAACCCGAACTTCGTAGGTGGTAAGAACGACATGAGCGACAGAAGGGATGGTGGCCGTGAAGACCGCAGACCAGGTGGCGACAGGAGAGATGACCGCAGAGGTGGTGGCGACCGTGGTGGCCGCGATAACCGTGGTGGTGGAAGAGGTAGAAGTTAAAAACTGAATTTGAAAACCTGTCTGCCAACAGGCAGGTGTGGCAGTTTTGAAATTGATTTTCAGATTACCACTCAGAGCAGACCATTTTCAGATTTTCAAATTAACGAATTTTCAAATTGAAATAAATGTTACAGCCTAAAAGAAGTAAGCATAGGAAGCAGCAAAAAGGACGCATTCGCGAAGTAGCAAAGCGTGGTACTTCCATTTCATTCGGATCTTTTGCCCTGAAGGCACTGGAGCCAATCTGGTTGACCAATCGCCAGATCGAGTCTGCCCGTCAGGCGATGACCCGTGCTATGAAGCGTGAGGGAAATGTATGGATCCGTATTTTCCCTGACAAGATCATTACCCGTAAGCCAGCCGAAGTGAGGATGGGTAAGGGTAAGGGTAATCCTGAATTCTGGGCTGCTGTGGTAGAACCAGGACGTATCATCTTCGAATGTGATGGTGTTACAGAAGCTGTTGCCAAAGAAGCAATGGGCCTGGCCGCACAGAAATTACCAATCGCAACCAAATTCATCGTAAGAAGAGATTTGCAAGCATAAAGACAATTTGAAAATGTGTTGATTTGAAAATTCGAAAATGATTTTCAAAAAAACACAAGCCAAATTTTCAAATTTTCGAATTCTCAAATTTTCAAATTGACCCAATGGCAAACAAACAGACATACGAATTTAACAGGTCTATCAAGGATCTGAATATCGCAGATCTGAAAACAAAGATCCAGGAAGACCAGTTACGCCTGAAAAAGCTTGAGTTCGCCCACGCGATCTCTCCGCTGGAGAATCCAATGAATATCCGCGGTCTCCGCAGGGATATCGCCCGTTTGAAAACGGAATTGAAGAAAAAAGAAATGGGTATTTAAACCATAAATTTAAAACAATGGCTGAAGTAAGAAATTTGCGTAAAACAAGGACCGGGGTGGTTACAAGCGACAAGATGGATAAAACCATCACCGTTGCTGTAGAAAGAAAAGTAAAGCACCCTATCTATGGTAAGTTCGTAAAGAAAACCACCAAGTTCCATGCTCATGATGAAAAGAGTGAGTGTGCCATCGGTGATGTAGTTAAGATCATGGAAACCCGTCCGCTGAGCAAAACAAAGCGCTGGAGACTGGTGGAAATCATAGAAAAAGCGAAGTAAGCTTTTTACATGCTGTGTGCAGTTGGTTGACCAAAGCCACAGCCTCTGAAACAAATTGTTATAAATGCCGGGATCAAGGTCCCGGGCTCAAAGCTAAAAAAGATGATTCAGCAAGAAAGCAGACTAAACGTAGCTGATAACAGTGGTGCCAAAGAGGTCCTGTGTATCAGGGTACTCGGAAACAGTGGTCAGGACTATGCCAAGATCGGCGATAAGATCGTAGTAACGGTAAAGGATGCGATCCCTGCAGGTGGTGTTAAGAAGGGTACTGTATCAAAAGCAGTTATCGTTCGTACCAAGAACAAGTTGCGCCGTAAAGACGGTTCATATATTCGCTTCGACGACAACGCGGTTGTGTTGTTGAACAACGCAGATGAGCCCCGTGGTACACGTATCTTCGGACCAGTAGCACGTGAATTGCGTGATAAGGGTTACATGAAGATCATTTCACTGGCGCCAGAAGTATTGTAGAAAACTGCCGTTAGCTGTTGGCGATAGCTGATAGCCGATACGGTTGATATAATAAATTGGTCAGCGAAAGGCCGACCGCTAAAAGCTAAAAGCTCAAAATAATGAGTACAAGATTCAAACCCAAATTCAACATCAAAAAAGGAGATACCGTTGTGGTGATCGCCGGTGATGACAAGGACTTGAAAAAGCCCCGTAAGGTGTTGGAAGTTATCGTTGACAAGGGACGTGTAGTGGTAGAAGGTGTTAACATCGCTACCAAACACACCAAACCTTCTGCTGCCAACACAAAGGGTGGTATCGTAAAGATCGAAGCACCTATCAGCATCAGCAATGTGATGTTATGGGATGCCAAGAAAGGTGAGCCAACGAAAGCAAAACGCACCCGTGAAAATGGCAAATTAGTACGTATCTCTAAAAAATCAGGGGAGGTAATCAAATAATGAGTACTGTAAAATACACTCCGAGATTAGCAGATAAATATACCAAAGAGGTTATTCCTGCTTTAATGAAGAAGTTCGCTTACAAAACTGTAATGCAGGCTCCTAAACTGGAAAAGATCTGTATCAACCGCGGCGTTAACGGTGCGGTGACTGATAAGAAGCTGGTTGACATCGCAGTTGAAGAACTGAACATGATCACTGGTCAGAAAGCAGTTCCTACCATGTCTAAGAAAGACATCTCTAACTTCAAACTGCGTAAAGGCATGCCGATCGGCGCACGCGTTACACTGAGAGGAGAGAAGATGTATGAATTCCTGGACAGGCTGGTTTCTGTGGCCTTACCACGTGTACGTGACTTCAAGGGTATCAGCGACAAGGCATTTGACGGACGCGGTAACTACACCCTGGGTGTGACCGAGCAGATCATCTTCCCTGAGATCGATATCGATAAAGTGAACAAGATCACCGGCCTGGATATCACTTTCGTTACTACGGCGAATACCAACGAAGAAGCTTACGAGCTGCTGAAAGAACTGGGTATGCCATTCAAAAATGCTAAAAAAGAAAACAACTAATATCACATGGCAAAGAAATCAATTACCGCCAGGCAAAACAAGCGTGAGAAAATGGTTGCCAAATTCGCAGAAAAACGTGCTGCTCTGAAAGCTGCCGGAGACTATGCTGCTTTGGACCTGCTTCCTAAGAACGCTTCACCTGTAAGGTTGAAAAACCGTTGTCAGTTAACCGGCCGTCCAAAAGGATACATGCGTTATTTCGGTATCTCAAGGATCGTGTTCCGCGATATGGCACTGAACGGCCAGATCCCTGGTGTGAAGAAAGCCAGCTGGTAAATTAAGACATGTTTCCAGGTGCGGGCAGCCGCAAACCGGTAACAAACAAAATTTTGAACAAGATTTAATTCTAATAAACATGGTAACTGATCCTATAGCAGACTTCTTAACCAGAATTCGTAACGCTCAGTTGGCTGGCCACAGGCTGGTTGAAATTCCTGCTTCTAATCTGAAGAAGCGCTTAACAGAGATCCTGTACGAACAGGGTTATATCCTGAAGTACAAGTTTGAAGATGACAACAAGCAAGGTCTGATCAAGATCGCCCTGAAATACGATCCTCAAACCAAACAGGCTGCTATCCGTTCTCTGGAAAGGGTTAGCCGTCCGGGTCTGCGCCAGTACGCCAAACCTTCTGAGATCAAACGTGTGATCAATGGCCTGGGTGTTGCTATCCTGAGTACCTCTAAAGGTGTATTGACCGATAAGCAGGCGAAAGCTCAGAACGTAGGTGGTGAAGTATTGTGCTATATCTACTAATTGAATTACAATTGAATTACGGTGGCATACAAGTGCCATTGAGAATAAACCCTGGACTGACAATTAAGCTTTTTAGTCGGAGCTGAACACGGAACAGGATATTGCATCAAACAAAAAAAAGAAAACGACTATGTCTCGTATTGGAAAACAACCGGTGGTAATCCCAGCAGGCGTTACCGTTACCGTTAGCAACGATAACGTTGTTGCTGTGAAAGGTCCTAAAGGTGAATTAAAGGAAACTATTGACAGGGATATCACTGTAACTGTTGTAGATGGCCAGGTTAACCTGACCCGTCCTACAGACCAGATCCGTCACCGTGCCATGCACGGTCTGTACCGCTCACTGGTAAGCAACATGGTGAAAGGTGTAACCGAAGGATACAAGAAAGAACTGGAACTGGTGGGTGTGGGTTTTAAAGCCGCCAACACCGGAAACCTGCTCGATCTGGCCCTGGGTTATTCTCACAACATCGTGATCGAAATTCCAAAAGAACTGAAAGTAGCTACTGTTACTGAAAAAGGACAGAACCCGAAGATCATGCTGGAAGGTATCGACAAACAGCTGATCGGACAGGTTGCCGCTAAACTCCGCAGCTTACGTAAGCCTGAGCCATACAAAGGAAAAGGTGTGAAATACGCTGGTGAGATCCTGAGAAGAAAAGCAGGTAAAGCAGCAGGTAAATAAATAAAACAATAACAAACTTTCCGGCAGAATCGGAAGGCCAAAAAATAAAACAATGGGTAAATTAATTCAAAGGCAGAAGATCAGGTACCGCATCCGTAAGAAAGTGGCAGGTACAGCAGTAAAACCCCGTTTATCTGTTTTCAGAAGCAACGCGGAGATCTATGCTCAGCTGATCGACGATGATAATTCGGTAACCCTGGCAGCTGCTTCATCAAGAGATAAGGATATCGCTGCACAGAAAGTGACCAAGAGCGAGAAAGCGAAACTGGTTGGTGCTGCAGTAGCCCGCAAAGCTATCGAGTTAGGTTTAACTGCCTGCGTATTCGACAGGGGTGGTAACCTGTACCATGGTCGTGTGAAATCAGTAGCGGATGGTGCCAGAGAAGGTGGTCTTCAATTCTAATTTGCTAACAACAATTAATCGTTAGATAAATGTCTAAAGTAAACGTAAATAAGGTAAAATCCGGTGGCGAACTGGAACTGAAAGAGAAGGTAGTTGCCATTAACCGTGTAGTGAAAACTACCAAAGGTGGTCGTACTTTCAGCTTCTCAGCATTGGTAGTGGTAGGAAATGAAAATGGTGTGGTAGGCCAGGGCCTGGGTAAAGCGAAAGAAGTACAGGAAGCAATTTCAAAAGGTATCGAAGATGCCAAGAAGAACCTGGTAAAAGTTCCTGTTATGCATGGAACCATCCCTCACGACCAGTGGGCGAAAGATGGTGCAGCCAAAGTGTTGATCAAACCAGCTGCTCATGGAGCGGGTGTGATCGCCGGAGGCAGCATGCGTGCCGTTCTGGAAAGTGCCGGTGTGACCGACGTGTTGGCCAAGAGCCTCGGTTCTGCCAATCCGCACAACGTGGTAAAAGCAACCATCAAAGCACTGGGTCTGTTAAGAGAACCCATCCAGGTTGCCAAGAACCGCAGCTTGAAACTGAGCAAAGTATTTAACGGATAATACCTGGCGACTGTCGCCTGCCGACAGCAGTCAGTTCAAATGATAACATCATGAAAAAGATTAAGATCACACAGGTTAAAAGCGGTATCGACAGATCCGAGCGTCAGAAACAAACCCTGATCGCTCTGGGTTTGAAAAAGCTGAATGCTTCCAAAGAAGTAGAAGCTACTCCCCAGATCCTGGGTATGGTTAACAAAGTTAGCCACCTGGTGAAGGTAGAAGAGATCGCGTAGCAGTTCGAAGATGTGAAAATGTACTAATTTGAAAATGAGTCAGCTTATGTTGATTCATTTTTGTTTTCATTTTCAAATTTTCAAATCACAAATTTTCAAATTATTTGCGAGGGGAGATTCCCCGTAAGTTCAAATCAGATACACATGAAACTACACACACTCAAGCCTGCAGCAGGCTCAACGCACAAGGAAATCCGTATTGGTCGTGGTGAAGCATCCGGTAAGGGTGGTACATCCACAAAAGGTAACAAAGGTGGACAAAGCCGTGCCGGTTACAAAAGCAAAATGGCACATGAAGGTGGTCAGATGCCGATCCAGCGTCGTATCCCCAAGCGTGGATTCAAGAACAACAACCGTGTTGAGTTCAAAGTATTCAACCTGGGTCAGATCGACCAGCTGGCTGAAAAATACGGCTTTACCGAGTTCAGCCTTGAGAACCTGTACATCAATGGCCTGATCAGCCGTACCGATAAAGTTAAAGTACTGGCAACTGGTGAATTAAAGGCGAAACTGGCCTTTAAAGTGAACGCCATCAGTGAAAAAGCAAAAGGGGCTATTGAAGCTTCCGGCGGTACTGTTGAAATTGTAAAGTAATTTCACGTAAATTGCCAGACGCACCCAGTGCGTCTTTTTGGTTTTGAGTATTAACGCTTTCAATTGCATTTAAGTGAAAAAATTAGTTAAGACTTTACAGAATATTTGGACCATTGAAGAGCTGCGTAACAAGATCATCGTTACGCTGGCCCTGGTATTTACTTACCGACTGGGTAACCACATCGTGTTGCCAGGTCTGGATCCCAACAAAATTGAAATAGCCCAGAAAGCTGCCAAGAGCAATGGCCTGCTGGGTATCTTTGATATGTTCGCGGGTGGTGGTTTCTCTCAGGCATCAATTCTTGCCCTGGGTATCATGCCCTATATCTCCGCGTCTATCTTCATGCAGCTGATGACCATCCTGGTTCCCCAATTGCAGAAAGTGCAGAAAGAAGGAGACAGCGGCCGCAAAAAGATCAACCAATGGACCCGTTACCTCACCGTGATCGTAACTGTGTTCCAGGCGGGCGCTTATGTGGCTTACCTGAACAGTCCTGGTTATGCAGAAGCGATCCTGCCGGCCTATAAAGCCTTCTTCGGATTCTCTACCGTGATCACCTTAACAGCAGGTACTCTGTTTGTAATGTGGCTGGGAGAGAAGATCCAGGATAAAGGTCTGGGTAACGGTACCTCTATCATCATCATGGTAGGTATCCTGTCCCGTTTGCCTATTTCCATCATCCAGGAATTTACCGCGAAAGAACAGCGTGGTGGCGGTGGTCTGTTGATCTTCCTGATCGAGATCGCTATTCTGGTTGCCATCATCATGGGACTGATCATCCTGGTTCAGGGTGTAAGAAAGATCCCTGTGAACTATGCCAAGCAGATCATTGGTAACCGCCAGTTCGGAGGTGCCCGTCAGTTCCTGCCTGTAAAAGTGAACAGTGCCGGTGTTATGCCGATCATCTTCGCCCAGGCGATCATGTTCCTGCCTACACTGGTATCATTTACCAATATCGATTCAGCACAGGGTATCGTTAAGATATTCAACGATCACAGCAATGTTTGGTACATGGTCATCTATTCTGTTATGGTGATCGGATTTACCTTCCTGTACACTGCATTGATCTTCAATCCTAAGCAGATCTCTGAAGACCTGAAGCGTAACAATGGTTTTATACCAGGTGTGAAACCAGGTCAGCCTACAGCAGATTATATCGGTTCCATCATGGATAAGATCACTTTACCAGGCGCCATTTTCCTGGCGTTTGTAGGTATCCTTCCTGGTTTTGCACAGCGTTTGGGTGTTACCCAGGGCTTCAGCTCTTTCTTTGGAGGTACATCCCTGCTGATCATGGTGGGTGTGGTACTGGATACCTTACAGCAGATCGAAACTTACCTGTTGATGCGCCAGTACGATGGACTGATGAAGAGTGGACGCGTACAGGGAAGACAAACCGTATCTACAACAACGATTTAACAGAAATAATCACGAACTTTGCAAACCTGTCTGCCCGCTAAAATGGGACGACAGGTTTCTTTTTTTTGAACAATGACAAGACGCAGTAACATGATGATCCATAAGACAGAGGCGGAGATCGTTTTAATGAAAGAAGCAGCGCTGCTGGTAAGTAAAACACTTACCGAAGTGGCGAAAGTACTGAAGCCCGGTATGACCACCCTGCAGATCGATAAGCTCTGTGGTGATTTTGTGAAAGATCATAAAGCCATTCCCTCATTTTATAATTACCGGGGTTATCCTTTCAATGTCTGTGCGTCTGTAAACGATGTGGTGGTGCATGGTTTCCCCAACAATATCGCTTTGAAAGAAGGGGATATCGTTTCTGTGGATATGGGCGTGATCCTGAATGGATGGCATGGTGATCATGCTTACACATTTATCCTGGGTGAAGTGCCCCCTGAAGTATTGCAACTGGTTAAAGTGACCAAAGAATCTTTATATAAGGGGATTGAAAAAGCTATTGTGAATAACCGTGTGGGAGATATTTCTTATGCCATACAGGAGCATACCGAAAGAAAGTATGGATACGGTGTGGTAAGGGAACTGGTAGGTCACGGCCTTGGCCGCAGCCTGCACGAAGATCCACAGGTACCCAACTATGGCAAACGCGGTAGCGGACCTAAACTCAAAGAGAACCTGGTGTTGGCCATAGAACCAATGATCAACCTTGGCTCACGCGAAGTATATACGGAAGAGGATGGCTGGACCGTTAGAACACGCGATGGGAAAGTGTCGGTTCATTTTGAACACGATGTCTGTATCAAAAGGAACCAGGCACTGGTACTCTCTGATTACAGCATCATTGAAGCGGCCGAGAAGGCAAACGCCAACCTGAACGCCAGCTATTACTGATCTTTTCTTGTTATCTTACGGTAAAACCGGGAAGATGAGAAAATTACTGATCTGTTTATTGTTTCCTCTGGGTGTTCATTCGCAGTCGGATGAGACCATTCGCATCCGTTCGGTGCGTGAGCAGAAGGAGAACATGTGGATGCAGGAATATATCCGTTTTTTATCCATTCCCAATATTGCTGCAGATAAGACCGGCCTGAACAGGAATGCGGATTTTATCATGCAGATGATGCGGCAAAGGAACATACAGCAAGTGCAGTTGCTGCATAATGAATCGAGGACCGCAACACCCGCTATTTATGGAGAAGTAATGGTGCCTGGTGCTACGCGTACACTCATTTTTTACGCGCATTATGATGGTCAGCCGGTAGACAGCACACAGTGGGCAAAAGGGTTGAAGCCATTTGTTCCAAAGCTGGTGAAAGGTTCGCTGGAGCAGGGAGCCGCTATCATACCTTTTCCTGGAATAGCGGGTAAATATGATCCCGACTGGCGCATATATGCCCGGGGAGCATCGGATGATAAAGCAGGTATCATGGCCATACTCAATGCCTATGAAGCCATACAAAAAGCGGGTTTGCCGTTGCAGTACAACATCAAGTTCTTTTTTGAAGGGGAAGAGGAAGCGGGCTCGCCTAACCTGGGCAGCCTGTTTGATCAACACAAAAACTTACTCCAGTCAGATCTATGGATCATTTGTGATGGGCCTGTTCATCAATCAGGCAAAAAATCCATTTTGTTCGGCGCCAGGGGCGATGCGCATGTAGACCTTACTATCTATGGAGCCACCCGCCCTTTGCATAGCGGGCATTACGGGAACTGGGCCCCGAATCCCGGATTGTTACTGGCCAGGTTACTGGCTTCCATGAAAGATGAAAAAGGCCGTGTCACCATCAGGGGCTTTTATGACGATGTGATACCGCTGACGGCACAGGAAAAAAAAGCGATCAGTGAAATGCCTCCCGTGGGCAGCCAGTTAAAAGAGGAATTGCATTTCGTGTCGGAAGAAATGCCCGGCGTGGATCTTGGTGAAGCGATCATGATGCCTTCCCTGAACATCAATGGAATGCAAAGCGGGAATGTGGGAGCGAAAGCCAGTAATGTGATACCCACCACGGCTTCAGCAGTGCTGGACCTACGAATGGTTCCGGGCAATGATTATAAAAGGCAGCAGGAGCGGGTGGTGAATCATATACGCGAACAGGGTTATTATGTTACGGAAGAAGAACCGACAGATGCGGAGAGAAAAATATTTCCCCGTATTGCGAGGGTGAAACTCAGTGGAGGATATAATGCACAAAGGACCCCGATGGATCTCCCGGTGGTTCAGGGGGTGATTGAAGCCGTGAAGAGCACCACGCCTGATAAAGTGGTGCTGATACCCACCATGGGCGGCAGCTTGCCACTTTTCTTATTTGAAAAACATCTGAAAGCCACTGCCATTACGGTTCCTGTGGCAAACCATGATAATAACCAGCATGCCGAGAATGAGAACATACGTATCCGGAACTTATGGAATGGTATAGAAACCATGGCGGCGATCATGACGATGCATTAATATGAGAGAAAAATCACTGTTTGTAATTGGAGGCGGGGCTGCCGGATTTTTCTGTGCAGTGAATGCTGCGCGTATGAACCCGGAACTGAAAGTGACCATTGTTGAAAAATCGAATAAATTATTGTCGAAAGTGAAAGTGAGCGGTGGCGGTCGATGCAACGTTACGCATGCTTGTTTTGATATCCCTGAGCTGGTGAAACGATACCCGAGAGGACAGCATTTTGTTAAAAAGACCTTTCACGCTTTCAACCCCCATGATACCATTGCATGGTTTGGTGAACGTGGTGTTCAGCTGAAAACAGAAGCAGACGGCAGGATGTTCCCCGTAACGGACGACTCACAAACGATCATCAACTGTCTGTTAAGAGAAGCTGATAAATATGGTGTTAAAGTGCTTATGCAGTGTGAAGTACAGCGGATAACGGTCATATCGGGTGGCTTTTCCATCCATACGCCCGATGCGGTATTTACAGCCGGTCAGGTGTGCATTGCCTGCGGAGGTTATCCGAAATCGCCAATGTTCGGCTGGTTGCGTGCGTTGGGGCATAGTATTTCTGAACCTGTTCCTTCCTTGTTCACTTGTAACATGCCAGGCAACAGCATCACAGAACTGATGGGCGTTGCCGTGGAGAACGCCGCTGTTAAAGTGTTAGGTAGCAAACTGGCAGAACAGGGGCCGCTACTGATCACTCACTGGGGAATGAGCGGACCTGCCATCCTCCGTTTATCTGCCTGGGGCGCCAGAGAACTGGCCGATAGGCAATATCATTTCACCTTACTGGTAAACTGGGTACCCGGTCAGACGGAACAGGATCTGCGTATCGCCTGGTCAACATACCGGGAAACCTATGCCACCATGAAAATGGCGAACAGGAACCCATTTGGTTTACCTAACCGCTTATGGTCATACCTGTTGCAGGTGAGCGACATCAACCCGGATATACGATGGGCTGAGATACCCGCCAAACAACAGAACAAGCTGATCAAAAACCTTTCGGCACAGGAATTCCCGGTGAAGGGGAAAACTACTTTTAAAGAAGAATTCGTTACTTGTGGCGGTATTCAGCTGGCGGAAGTGGATCCCAATACGCTGCAAAGCCGAAAACAGCCCGGGATCTATTTTGCAGGGGAGATACTGGATGTAGATGGTATCACCGGCGGATTCAATTTTCAACACGCCTGGACCAGCGGCTGGATCGCTGCACGATCCATAGCGGCCGCAGCAAACGAATAGCAGGTTATTTCCGCCGTTCATAGCCGTATTTTGGCATTTTATGTAAAAAGCACCTGTTCCTGGATGCGTTATGTGAAATAAGCTTAATTTGAAAGACTCAAAATACTGCTATGAAAAAGATCTTCTTTGCCGTAATGGCATCTAATTTTCTGTTGGCGTTGGCTACGGCGCAGCCTGCCGGTGTAACACCTACAGCATTAAAACCTGCAGGCGATACTTCGAAACCTGCGGCTCCCAAAAAACAGACGGTGGCCGATAAGACCAAGGGCCAAAAAAAGAACGAAGGCCTGTTCACCCTTTACCAGGATACGGCTACCGGAAGTGTACAGATGTATATCCGTAAAGACCAATTGGATAAAGAGTTCATCTACCAGAGTTTCTCCATCAGCGGTCCAACCAGCTTGTTCCTGAATCAGAGCATGCATCGTTCCACAGCTGTATTCAAGATCAAAAAAGCGTTCGATAAACTGGAGTTCTCCATCGTGAACACCAATCTCTATTACGATAAGAACAACCCGGTAAGCAAAACGGCTGAAGTGGATAAACCGGAAGCGATCTTCTTTTCTGATAAATTTTCTCTCGAAGATTCATTGGGTTACCTGATAAGCGGGGATGCGTTGTTCCTCAGCGAGAAACTTGATCCAGTAAAACCGATCTTCCAGCCGGGTCCGTTCACGGCTTCGATCTTCAACCTGGGAATGCTGAATCCTGCCAAGTCCAAATATGCCCAGCTGCGTTCTTTCTCAGACAATACTGATGTGGTAGTGGATCTTTCTTATGATAATCCCACTACACTTGCCAATGGTGGACCGGATGTAGTAGACCCGCGTTATGTCAGGGTGCGTATGCAACATAGTTTTATTTCAATGCCCAATAATGACTTTACAGCCAGGAGGGATGATCCGCGTGTAGGATATTTTATGCAGCAAAGGAATGACCAGACCAGTATCAGTTCGGTGCCATATAAAGACATGATCAACCGCTGGAACCTGAAGAAAAAAGACCCGAATGCGGTTATGAGCGAACCTGTTGAACCGCTGGTATACTGGATCGAGAATACCACACCACATGAGTACCGGCAGATCATTTATGAGGCAGGTATGAAATGGAATGAAGCTTTTGAAAAAGCAGGCTTTAAGAATGCCTTGCAGATGAAAATACAACCCGATAATGCCACCTGGGATCCAGCTGATATCCATTACAACGTGATCCGTTGGGTATCTTCTGCCCAGCCTTCTTATGGAGCCATCGGCCCCAGCTTCGTAAACCCGCGAACAGGCCAGATATTGGGTGCCGATATTACGGTGGAATGGTACTCAGGAAGTGCTACCGCTATTTATGATGAACTGTTCAATGGATTCGGTGCACAGCAACCCGAGCTGCAGATCCCAGGCCTCACCATGAATGGCCATCACAACTGCACGCTGGCTTCTGAACTGAAGGCACAATACACTGCCGGCCTTACCACACTTGAGATGACAGGTGCATCCGATTCAGAGATCAAGGAAATGCACAAGCAGTTCCTTACCTATCTGATCATGCACGAAATGGGGCATACGTTAGGTCTGAATCATAACATGAAGGCCAGCAATATGCTGTCGCCTGCAGAAGTGCATAACACCAGCATCACACGCAGTATCGGCCTCATGGGATCTGTGATGGATTATCCTTCTATCAACGTAGCGCTTGACAGGACAAAACAAGGGGACTACTACACCACAAAAGCAGGTCCTTATGATTTATGGGCCATCGAGTATGGTTATCGCCAATTTGCTCCCGGTGAGGAAGAAGCGGGATTGACCAAAATATTGTCGCGCAGCCATGATCCCAAACTTACGTTCGGTAATGATGGGGATGATATGCGTGCGCCGGGCAAGGGAATGGACCCAAGGGTGAATGTGAATGATATGTCCAGCGATCCGATCGCATACGCAGAAGAACGTTTTAAACTGGTGAATAACCTTATGGGTAAGCTGGTACAGAAATACACCAAACCCGGCCAGTCCTATGCCGAACTGCGCAACCGTTATGGTAATCTGAATGCACAGCGAAGGGATATGATCAATGCGGTGAGCCGTTTTGTGGGAGGGGTTTATGTGGACCGGAGTTTTCCTGAACAGAACTCGGGTAATAAGCCATATACACCTGTTCCGGTTGCCACACAGAAAAAGGCCATGGACCTGTTGAGCAAATATGTATTTGCTCCTAATGCCTTTGATGCGGATGCACCGGTATTCCCATACCTGCAGATGCAACGCCGTGGTTATAACCAGCCCAGCATCGGTGAGGACTACAAGATCACAGCGAACCTGACCAATTTACAGGTAGGTGGTACACTGGCGCATATTTTGAATCCATCCACGCTGCAACGTATCACCAATACACGTTTGTACGGTAATTCGTACAGCGTGGCAGATGTGATGAATGACCTGGTAAAAGGAATTTTTGATGCGGATATCAATGGTAATGTGAATGTGTACAGGCAATACCTGCAAACCAGCTTTGTACGTGGTACGGCGCAGTTAACAGCAGATAATTCGCCTTTGGATAACGTATCCAGGGCAGCAGCTTTGTATACATTGAAGAAATTGAGGACCCGATTGTCGGCTGCCGTTTCCGGAAATGAAGAGACCAAGGCACACAGGACCAATATGATCTTCCTGATCGACAAGGCCCTGAAAGCGGACTGATTCGTTCGCTGAAATATCAGACATAAAAAAACCTTCCGTTTTGCGGAAGGTTTTTTTATGTGATAGGATCATCCTTTCTTCTTAGCTGCTGCTTCTTTGTTGGCTTTGTGGCGCATATCAGGTGTGCCGTCTTTTTTCAAGGGTCCGGCAGGGGCAGCGGCCTTCGCTGCTTCTTTGTTGGCTTTGTAACGCATGTCAGGAGTGCCGTCTTTTTTTACAGGTGCGGCAGTACTGGCTTTTTTGGTGTCGGCTGGTGTGGTCTTGCTGGTAGCTGCTTTGGCTTTTTCTGATGCAGGTTTGGCCTGGGCAAATGAAGCGGTGGTAAAGCAGAGAACAGCAGCAATGACGATCAGTAGTTTTTTCATGGGTTGAAAATTTAATGAGTAATCAAGTTACAGAACTGTGATGGGGTTTTGCGAACCCCGCTCTGTTTTTTTTTGTGTATCCCGAAGGGTAGGGCTGGTATTAGGCGCTATTTGATCTGATTTTCAGTCAATTAGAGTGGTTGAAAAGGTAGGAGACTTGTCAATCCGGGGAAATTGTGTTAACTTATGTGGCAAATCCTGCCATATGCATAAAGTAAGCGATATTTTAAAAAGAAAAGGGAACCGGGTAACTACTGTAACACCGGATACCACGGTGATCGCAGCGTTAAAGATCATGTCTGAGCAGAATATCGGTTCTGTGGTGATCATGGAGAATGATACTTTCCTGGGGATCATGACAGAACGCGATTATTCCCGGAAAGTGATCCTGATGGGACGTCATTCAAGCGATACTCCTGTGCGCGAGATCATGACAACAGATTTTCCTGTGATCAAACAGTCGGATACGGTGGATGCCTGTATGCAGCTGATGTCGGATAAACATATCCGTTACCTGCCTGTCATTGAAAATGGTAAGCTGGCTGGTATCATATCCATCAATGATGTGGTCACAGAAACCATTTCAACGCAGCAGGAGACCATCTCACACCTGCATAGTTACATACAATCGTAAGGTTAAGTGAAGCTGAAAGTCATACGGGTTAGTTACCGGATAAACAGCTGCAGTATCAATATTCCTGCGAGGCCGATGATGGAGATCAATGTTTCCATGACCGTCCACGACAGGAATGTTTCTTTTAAAGACAAGCGGAAGAATTCCTTATACATCCAGAAACCGGAATCGTTGATATGCGATCCGAATACGCTGCCCGCTCCCACGGCCAGTACCATCAGTTCAGGCGATACATTGCCTGCAGCAACAAGCGGTGATACGATACCCGCCGCCGTTAGGCCTGCAACGGTTGCTGAGCCCATCGTAACACGTAATAGTGCTGTTAAGATCCATGCAAACAAAAGGGGAGGCATCTCCAGCGTACTGCTGAAAGAAGAGATATAACTGCCGGTACCGCTATCGATCAACACTTGCTTGAATACGCCACCTGCTGTAATGGTGAGTAAGATCACCGCAATACCGGAAATGGCATCGGATGCCCATTGCATTACCTGCGGCATGGTCTTGTTGATCCGTAACCCAAAGAAATAGATCGCAGCAATTACGGCGAGCAATAAGGCAATGGTAGAGTCACCGCTAAAAGCCAGAAAACGGCGAAGCATATTTTCTTTGTCCAGGATAAGGTTACCGATCACAGACAGACTGATCAGTGCAACCGGCATCAGGGCAATACAAAAACTGGAGAGAACGGAAGGAAGGTGCAGGTGTGCAACCGGGTCGGTATCTCCAAACAGGTCGTAGCTGCCAGCTTTCGTATTCTTTAAAACCCTTCCCAGTAAAGGCCCGGAAATAATTACTGCCGGAACGGCTATCAATAGGCCATACATCAGTGTTTTGCCCATATCCGCATGAAATGCGTTGACCAGTACTACCGGGCCAGGATGGGGAGGGAGGAAACAATGCGTAGTAGATAAGGATGCCGCCATGGGCATGACGATATACAATAATGGAAGGCCGGTTCTTCGGGCGATGGAAAATACAAGTGGTACCAGTATCACAAAACCCGCATTATAGTAAAGGGGAATGCCGATCAGGAAACCGGTGAGCAGCACGGCCCATTGAATATTCTTTTCGCCAAAGCCGTTGATCAGTGTGCCGGAGATCTGTTCAGCGGCGCCGCTGGTTTCCAGGATCTTTCCCAGGATGGCCCCCAGGCAAACAATGAGGGCAAGTCCGCCGAGTGTGCTTCCCACACCTTTTTCTATAGACGCCAGCAGTGCGGAGGGTTCCATACCCAACAAGAGACCTGATACGATGGCTACCACCAAAAGTGACAGGAATGGGCTGATTTTTTTTACGGTAAGGAATACCTGTAAGGCGATCGCGAATAAGATGATGAGGAATACCATGGGCTTTCTATTGTAGGTAACGTTGGGTATTGATATGTGCTCCTGATTTTTCTATGTTGATACGGGGGTCATTGACTGCTGTCGTGATCATAATTTGGTATTACTCACAAAGGCGATCTTTTTGCTATCTGGCGACCAGCTGGGTACATTGATGGTTCCCTGTCCGCCATATACGTACGCAATCGTTCTGGGTACACCGCCACCCGCAGGCATCAACCGAAGATATACTTTCTGGTAAAAGGGATGGGAGGAGGGATCGATCTCTTTTGGAAAGGAAATAAACACGATCCATCTGCCATCGGGTGAGATATGCGGGAACCAATCGTTGTATTCATCGAAAGTAACCTGTTCCTGTTCCGAGCCATCGGGTCTCATTCTCCAGAGTTTCATGGTGCCGGTCCGTACCGAGTTGAAATAAATGTATTTACCGTCAGGCGTATATTCCGGCCCGTCATCCAGTAAGGGGTCATCTGTTAACCGGGTCTGTTGTTTCGTAGCGATGTCAACGGACCAGATATTCCATTCCTTTCCGCGTTGCCCGGTAAAAAGCAATTTGCTGCCATCCGGCGACCAGCCGTGCAGGTAAGAATGCCCGTCTTTTTCAGATGTGATGGGTTCGGGTTTATCGGAACCGCTAACGGGCAGCGTGTAGATCACAGAAGTATGTTCAGGATCGGTATGATTGCTGATGGCTATTTGTTTGCCATCGAATGAAAGCACATGGTCATTATTGTTATCCCTGGCGAATCCCGTATTCAGAACAGATATCTTTCCGGTAGCCAGTTCATATCTACGTAGCAGGCCGTCCTCGTTGTAAATAAGGTATTTGTTGTCCGGTGTCCAGTTGGGCGCTTGCAATGAATTGGGCGCACTATGGAGGATCTTGCGTTGTCCGGTTGCGATATCCATTATTTCGAGGTGACTTCCCAGATAATCGCGGTAGGCCCGAAAATCACGGGAGGGCGGGATGATGATGCGTACATTACTGAACTGTGCCTGTTCCAGGGTATTTTCAGTATGTGAGCAGATATAGATACCGGCATAGACCTCCTCATTCAGGGTGATTTCTTTACGGACCGATTTATAGTTCTCACCGGCACTGGCGGCGGAAAAAGTAAATACATTACCTGAGCGTTCCAGCTCTATTTCGGTAGGATGAAAGGACGATAGGGGTAGCTCCCTGGTGGAGTCTCCGTCTGACTGTCTGTACTGCAGGGAGCTAAGGGTGTTCCCGTGTACGCAGGCATTTACATGGCGGGAATCCGGAGTGAGCCGATCCCTAGCGATGATACCGATCTTCCGGTGTTCATCTGTACCCTTGCCGATAAAACGGATTGTGGCTTTTATGATAAAATCGCCCTTGATCTTTTTCCAGACAAAATGGAATTGGTCATGGTCAAACCACATGTTTTTTCCTGCACCAGTGAGTCGGTAGGTCTGATCGGCAGCATGGTACGCTACAGATCCCTTCAGTTTTGGGTTGCCAACATCATCCTGATGATCAAACATACCCAGTTGATCGGATTGTGTTTTGGCGGAAACGCAGAACAGCAGAAACGGGAACAGCAGGCAGATAGTTCGCCGGATAAGAGTGTTGGGCATACACTTTGGTTTTAGGATAAGCGAATCATTATACAATGTTTCATGCAAACGCCATTGTAACACAAATGAAGGAAAGGGCTCTCCATCTCCGGAGGCTTCTTTTCATGAATTTACTGAACCGGCAGTAATTTTTACCTTTTTACGATATCGTTTTCGCTAAGTACTGTCTTAGGTACCCATTGATATGTTGTAACGGATGCAGTCATTTATCGGAAGGAATTCAGGCTTTTTGTAAACATTATCAGTAAATTGATCTATCTAATCCGGTCGCATATTCCATTATATGGAATGCCTGATCAAGGTGGTATATAAAAAAAATCGAATGCTATTATTAGGAATAGACGTTGGCACTTCTTCTATCAAGGTATCGATAGTAGATGCGGCTACGCAGGAGATCTTGGCATCGGTGCAGTATCCCGAATCAGAATCGGGGATCACATCGTTGCAACCTGGCTGGGCCGAGCAATCGCCCGACATGTGGTGGCAGCATGTACAGCAGGCTATTCTCAAGGCACACGCCACTGGAAGGTATCAGCCGGCAGATATTGGGGCCATCGGTATCGGTTACCAGATGCATGGTTTGGTACTGGTGGATAAAGACCAGCGCGTTCTCCGCGACAGTATCATCTGGTGTGATAGTCGTGCAGTTACTATCGGCAACGCAGCTTTTGCAGCGATTGGTCCGGAGAAATGTCTTTCACATTTACTGAATTCACCAGGTAATTTTACCGCTTCCAAACTGGCATGGGTGAAGGTACATGAGCCGGAGCTCTACGAGAAAATTGACCAGGTGCTATTACCCGGAGATTTCATCGCCATGAAATTCAGCGGCCAGGCGACGACAACCCTCTCTGCTTTGTCAGAAGGGATCTTCTGGGATTTTGCCGAACAGGAACTGTCGAAAGACGTGTTTGCCTATTATGGTTTTGATCCTGCGATCATCCCACCGATCAGGAAAGTGTTCGAACCTCACGGGTTGGTCAGTACCGAGGTGGCTGCCCTGTTGAAACTGAAACCGGGTATCCCGGTCTCATACAAGGCTGGTGATCAGCTGAACAATGCCTTATCGCTGAATGTACTGCAACCCGGCGAGATCGCTGCTACGGCCGGAACCTCGGGCGTCATTTATAGTGTCAGTGACATACTGACCTATGATCCCCAATCCCGGGTAAACACGTTTGCACATGTGAACCATAGTGCCTTGCAACAACGTCTGGGAGTGCTTTTGTGCATTAACGGTACGGGTATCCTCAACAATTGGGTGCGTAACATCAACGGGGCACAACTGGATTATCGCGAAATGAATTTAGCGGCAGCTGCCATTCAGCCGGGCAGCGAAGGACTATTCATCCTGCCCTTTGGCAACGGAGCGGAAAGGATGTTGAACAACGCCATCATTGGGGCGCATGTGCTGAACATCGATCTCAATAAACACGGCGCAGCGCACCTGTTCCGGGCCGCACAGGAAGGTATCGCTTTCTCTTTCCGTTATGGATTGGATATCATGCGCAGCAATGGTCTGCAACCTTCTGTGATCCGGGCCGGCAGGGCCAACCTGTTTCTCAGTGATGTATTTACAGAAGCTTTTGTGAATACCACCGGAGTGCCGGTTGAATTGTATGCCTGTGACGGAAGTGTGGGTGCGGCCCTAGGCGCAGGTATCGGAGCAGGGATCTATAGCGATGAAAAAGAGGCTTTCGTGAATATGAAGAAGTTACAAGTAGTGGAACCCACCGATACGAAACGTTATGACACCCTGTACCGGGAATGGGAAAACTTACTGCAGGAAAAATTGACATCATCTAACTCGTAATGATCAAAACATAACAATATGAAAGTGATAACAGGCAACAAAGAATTTTTCCAGGGGATCGGCCAGGTGAAATATGAAGGAACAGGGAGTGATAATCCATTGGCCTTCCGTTGGTACGATGCAGACAAGGTAGTAGCCGGCAAAGCCATGAAAGACTGGTTGCGTTTTGCCTGTGCGTACTGGCATTCCTTTGTAGGAAGTGGGGGAGATCCGTTTGGTGAACCTACGCACCTGTATCCATGGAACGCAAAAGCAGATGCGGTGGAAAGAGCAAAGGATAAAATGGATGCAGCTTTTGAATTCATTACCAAAATGAATATCCCATACTACTGTTTTCACGATGTGGATGTAGTGGATTATACGGATGATGTACACGAGAACGAAAAAAGGCTGCAGGCCCTGGTTGATTATGCCAAACAGAAGCAGGCTGCCAGTGGTGTGAAACTGTTGTGGGGTACCGCCAATCTTTTCAGTAACCGCCGATACATGAACGGCGCTGCCACCAACCCGGATTTTCATGTGCTGGCACATGCCGGAGCTCAGGTAAAAGCGGCATTGGATGCCACTATTGCACTGGGAGGTGAGAACTATGTATTCTGGGGTGGACGGGAAGGTTATATGAGTCTGCTGAATACCGATATGAAACGGGAGAAAGAACATTTGGCCCGCTTCCTGCACACGGCCAAAGATTATGCACGCAGGCAGGGTTTTACCGGAACCTTTTTCATTGAGCCCAAACCTTGTGAGCCGAGCAAACACCAATATGATTATGACAGTGAAACCGTGATCGGTTTTCTGCGTCAGTTCGATCTGCTGAATGATTTTAAATTGAATATCGAAGTCAATCATGCTACACTGGCCGGGCATACTTTCCAACACGAACTGCAGGTGGCAGCTGATGCAGGGGTATTGGGCAGCATGGATGCCAACCGGGGCGATTACCAGAACGGTTGGGATACAGACCAGTTCCCCAATAATATCAACGAACTGGCAGAGACCATGCTGGTGGTTCTTGAGGCTGGTGGTTTTGCCGGCGGTGGTATCAACTTCGATGCCAAACGCAGGCGGAATTCGACCGATCCGGCAGACCTGTTCTATGCACATATCGGAGGTATGGATGTGTTTGCCAGGGCACTGATCGTAGCGGACCAGGTATTGCAGCATTCGGACTACCGGAAGATCCGCAAGGACAGGTATGCATCATTCGATACTGGTGCAGGTAAGGATTTTGAAACAGGTAAGCTGACGCTGGAGGATCTGCGATCGTTCGCTGTTGCCCATGGGGAGCCCAAGGTAGTTAGCGGAAAACAGGAATACCTGGAGAACCTGATCAACCGGTTCATATAAACTGATTTCAGAACGGCATACGGATCGTAGCCTGCCATTTTGAAACTGTAATAAAGCAAACAGGTAGTACGAAAACAAGTCCATCCGCATATAAAATAAACATATGAATAAACAGGGTCTTTTTTTGCTGGCAGTCATCTTGGTATCATTCAGTTCCTGTCAGAACAGTTCAACCCCAACAGAACCTTCTCCAATGGACTTCAAAATAACAGAGCAGCGTTTTGGAACAATCCAAAACGATACGGTCGTGCAGTATACGCTTACCAACCCGAAGGGTATGCGGGTAAGTATTCTGAATTATGGAGGAACCGTTACCCAGCTTTGGGTTCCTGACAGGAAAGGGGAACTGGGAGATGTGGTGCTGGGCTTCGATTCATTATCGGGATACCTGCAAAAAGCGAACCCTTATTTCGGATGCCTGGTGGGACGTTATGGCAACCGAATTGCCAAAGGAAGGTTTATGTTGGAGGGACAGGCATACCAGCTTACCCTGAACGATCATGGCAACACTTTACATGGAGGTGTGCAGGGACTTGATAAAGTGATCTGGCAGGCGAGTAAACCTGCAGGAGACAGCAGCCTCAAACTTACGTATACCAGTAAGGACGGGGACCAGGGTTTTCCCGGAAATCTCGTAATTGAAGTGGTATACACACTCAGCTCCGATAATGCCTTGCAGATCGCTTACAGTGCTACCACTGATAAAGCCACTCCGGTGAACCTGACCAATCATTGCTATTTCAATCTATCAGCTGGGAAACAGAACACCATCCTGGATCATGAAGTGATGCTGCAGGCAGAAAAGTTTACGGCAGTGGATATCCTGTTGATACCGACTGGACAGTTGCCAGATGTGAAAGGCACACCGATGGATTTTACAACTCCCAAAAAGATCGGTGCAGAACTGGCGGCCGTAAAAGGGGGATATGATCATAACTGGGTATTGAAACGTAAAGGAAATGATCTTGAAAAAATTGCGACTGCCTATGATGCGTCCAGCGGCAGGTTCATGGAAGTGTTCACAACTGAGCCCGGACTGCAATTCTATACCGGGAATTTCCTGGATGGCACCCTGCAAGGAAAACAGCAGCAGAAGTACCAGCAACATGCTGGCTTTTGTATGGAAACCCAGCATTTTCCGGATGCGCCCAATCAGCCTTCTTTTCCGAATACCATTGTAAAACCGGGTGAGACCTATCGGTCCCTTACGCACTACCGGTTTTCTGTTAAATAACTACCGGGCATGAAAAGCATCATCCTGTTTGGCAGTCATTTAGTTTCATCAAGATGTATAATCAGAAACCCCACCAATAAACAGCCGTCATTATGAGATCATTGCAAACTGCAGATTACATTGTGTTCCTTGTGTACTTTATCATTGTTGCCTCTTATGGATACTGGGTGTACCGGCGTAAGAAAAAAGCAAGTACCACCGCTTCACATGATTATTTCCTGGCCGAAGGATCTCTCACCTGGTGGGCCATCGGCGCATCGCTGATCGCTTCCAATATCTCTGCCGAACAGATGATCGGTATGAGTGGGAATGGATTCAAGATGGGACTTGCCATTTCAACCTACGAGTGGATGGCAGCCGCCACACTGCTGATCGTGGCCATCTTTTTTATCCCGGTATACCTGAAGAATAAGATCTACACCATGCCGCAATTTTTGAACCAGCGTTACAACAGTACGGTGGCCATGATCATGGCGGTATTCTGGTTATTGCTGTACGTAGTGGTGAACCTGACTTCGATCTTATACCTGGGCGCATTGGCCATTCATGCCATATCCGGTCTGCCACTGTATCTCTGTATGGTATTCCTTGCCTTGTTTGCGATCGTGATCACATTGGGTGGTATGAAAGTGATCGGTTATACCGATGTGATCCAGGTGTTCTTCCTGATCGTGGGCGGACTGGCCACTACCTACCTGGCGTTGACACTGGTATCTGAAAAATTTGGCACAACAGGTGTATTGAATGGGTTGAAGCTGCTTACTGAAAAAGCCGATGATCATTTTCACATGATCCTGAAAAAAGATAATCCCAATTATATCAGTCTGCCGGGCCTCACCGTATTGATCGGCGGTATGTGGATCGTGAACCTGAACTATTGGGGCTGTAACCAATACATCACGCAACGTGCATTGGGGGCCGATCTGAAGACAGCAAGAAGCGGTCTGCTCTTTGCCGCGTTCCTGAAGCTGCTCATGCCGGTGATCGTTGTGTTACCCGGAATTGCAGCATATGTTTTGTATAACGAAGGCGGTTTCCAGGACCAGATGATGGTGAATGGGGAACTGGTGCAGGACAATGCTTACCCCGTCATGCTGAACCTCCTGGGTCCCGGCCTGAAAGGACTGGCATTCGCTGCCCTCACGGCTGCCGTGGTAGCATCCCTGGCGGGTAAGGCAAATAGTATCGCCACTATTTTTACACTCGATATCTACAAGAAAAAGATCGATCCTGATGCCAGCGAAAAGAAGATGGTCTGGATCGGAAAGATCACAGTGATAATGGCCCTGCTGGTTGCTGTTCTGATTGCGCCGTTCCTGGGTATCGATAAAAAAGGAGGATTTGAATTCATCCAGGAATATACCGGCTTTGTGTCTCCCGGCATCTTTGCCATGTTCATCCTGGGTTTTTTCTGGAAAAAGACCACTTCCAACGCGGCCCTGTTCGCTACGGTAGGTGGATTTGTGTTCTCTGTGATCTTCAAGTTCCTTCCCAAATTTGCCGACCTCTCTTTCCTGGAGCCCATGGGTTTTGCCGCAAAAGTGGAAGGTGTCTATGAAATACCTTTTATCGACAGGATGGGTTTCGTATTCGTGATCTGTATCATCGGTATGTGGATCATCAGTACTATTGAAAATAAACGTGGCGTCAAGACCAACGGACTTGAGATAGATAGATCTATGTTCAAACTCAATCCTTCTTTTACGGTAGGGACCCTGATCGTGGGCGGTATCCTGACGGCGCTGTATACGATTTTCTGGTAGGGGAGCGTGAGTAGTGAGTAGTGAGTAGGAAGTAAAACACTCACCATTGACTACTCACTACTCACGACTCACGAACGACGTTCCCGCCATCGATTTCGCAGATTTTTTCGGTCGGGATCGATGAAATATGTGGGGATACTTTTAGGTTTGACATAAAGCAAGCGTTATGGCAATGGAACACACTATGCGTTGGTACGGACCGGAAGACCCGGTTGATCTCTGGGACATACGACAGGCCGGATGTACCGGTGTGGTCAGCGCTTTACACCAGATCCCGGTAGGAGAGGTATGGACCGTGGAAGCGATCAATGAACGCAAGGCATTGATAGAAGCGGCGGGTTTGACCTGGACCGTGATCGAGAGCCTGCCCGTGCATGAAGATATCAAGAGGCAATACGGCAACTTCCGGGAGTGGATCGAAAAATATAAGATCAGTCTGCACAATGTAGCTGCCTGCGGTCTGAAAGTGGTTACCTATAATTTCATGCCCATACTGGATTGGGTAAGGACCGATATCGCCTATGAAATGCCCGACAGAAGTCGTGCCCTTTATTTTGAGAAAGCGGCTTTCATTGCGTTCGACCTGTTCCTGTTGCAAAGGCCCGGGGCAGAAAAAGATTATACACCGGAAGAGATCGAAAGGGGTAAACAGAAACTGGCTTCCATGTCGCAGCAAGAGAAAGACCTCCTGTGCAAGAATACTTTGCTGGGATTACCCGGTAGTCGCGAGCAGTTCACGCCGGAACAGATCTTTGATGCGCTGAAGAAATATGAAGGTATCGACCGCGCCAGACTGAAAGAACATCTTTTCCACTTCCTTCGCGAAGTGGTTCCCGTAGCTGAATCACTTGGATTGAAAATGGCCATCCATCCGGATGATCCCCCTTACTCCGTATTGGGTCTGCCACGCATCATGAGTACCGAAGAGGATGCTAACGACATGCTGGCTGCCGTGGCTTCGCCTGCCAATGGTTTTTGTTTTTGCACCGGCTCTTTCGGGGTGCGTCCGGATAATGACCTGCCTGGTATGGTAAGACGCCTGGGTGATCATATCCATTTCCTCCACCTCAGAAGTACCCGAAGGGATGACCTGGGTAATTTCTATGAAGCCGATCACCTGGATGGCGACGTGGATATGTACGCTGTGGTAAAGGAAATCGTACAGGTACAGAAGCGCCGCGGTATCTCCATCCCCATGCGTCCCGATCATGGCCACCAGATGCTGGACGACCTGAAAAAATCAGGCGCCTACCCCGGTTATACCGCTATCGGCCGTTTGAGAGGCCTGGCAGAATTGAGGGGCCTGGAACTGGGAATTGAGCGAAACCGGTAGAATATCGAATGATGAGCAAGGAATTTTGAATGTTGAAGTATCCATACTTCAACATTTTTTATTGATTATCAATAAGTTAAGTCATTCATCTTTCCTTATTCATCATTCAATATTCAATATTCCCTACCTTTGCTCCCCCGAAATAAAACCATCGGGTATTTTATGAATCTTATTAACAAACAACTAAACGCAGATGCTCAGGAGAACGCTGCAGCTTCAGAAGCTGTAGAAGTTACTACTGCGACAAAAAATGCACCTGTAGCAGAGCCGGTTATTGAGACCGCTCATGATGATTTTGACTGGAGCATTGACAAGCGTAATGTGAGTCACTATGCTGAAACAGAAAGAATGAAGTACGACAAAGTGTATGATGACACTTTTGTACAGATCAATGATGGCGAGATCGTGAAAGGCGGTGTTGTTGCTTTGACCAAAACAGATGTGGTTGTAAACATCGGTTTTAAAAGTGATGGCCTCGTTTCCCTGAACGAATTCCGCGATGTGCCAGGACTGAAGATCGGAGACGAAGTGGAAGTGATGGTAGTAGAGAAAGAAGACCGTTCCGGTAACCTGCACCTGAGCCGCAAATCTGCACGCATTTTCCGTGCATGGGAAAGAATTGTGGAAGTACATAAGACCGGAGAAGTGATCACCGGTACCGTTACCAGCAAAACCAAGGGTGGATTGATCGTAGACGTGTTTGGAATGGAAACATTCTTGCCAGGTTCTCAGATCGACGTGAAACCTGTGACCGATTACGATCAGTTCGTAGGTAAGACCATGGAATTCAAAGTGGTTAAGATCAACGAAACCATCAAGAATGCCGTAGTATCACACAAAGCCCTGATCGAAAGCGATATCGAAGCACAGCGTGCAGAGATCATGAGCAAACTCGAAAAAGGACAGGTACTGGAAGGTGTGGTGAAGAACATCACAGATTTCGGTGCTTTCATGGACCTCGGTGGTCTGGATGGTCTGCTGTACATCACCGATATTTCATGGGGCCGTATCTCTCACCCAAGCGAAGTGGTGAAGATGGACCAGAAATTACAGGTGGTGGTACTGGATTTCGACGACGACAAGAAACGTATCAGCCTGGGTCTGAAACAACTGACTCCACATCCATGGGATGTGCTGCCTGAAGGCCTGGCCGAAGGTTCAGTAGTGAAAGGTAAAGTGGTGAATATTGAAGATTACGGTGCGTTCCTGGAAATTCAGCCTGGTGTGGAAGGTCTGGTACACGTATCAGAGATCACATGGGCCAATACTCCGATCAACGCGAAGGAATTCTTCAAACTGGGTGATGAGTACGAAGCAAAAGTGGTTACCCTGGATAAAGATTCACGCAAGATGAGCCTGAGCATCAAACAAATGAGCCAGGATCCTTGGAACACCATCGAAACCAAATTCCCTGAAGGCAGCAAACACAAAGGCCTGGTGAAAAACATCACTCCTTACGGTGTATTTGTTGAACTGGAACCAGGTATCGGCGGTATGATCCACATCAGCGACCTGAGCTGGTTAAAGCGTTTCAATCACCCAACCGACTATACCAAAGTTGGCGAGCAGATCGATATCATCATCTTAAGCATTGATAAAGAGAACCGCAAACTGCAGTTGGGCCACAAACAGCTGGAAGAAGATCCCTGGAATGCACTGGAAGATACCTTTGCTGTAGGTACCATCCACGAAGGCACTGTTACCCGCAAGGATGACAAGGGAGCCCTGGTTCAGTTACAATATGGTCTCGAAGGTTTTGCACCTAACCGTCATCTGAACAAGGAAGATGGTAAGCAGGTACAGGCCGATGAAACTGCCCAGTTCATGGTGATCGAGTTCGATCGTAACGAAAAACGTATCGTCCTGAGCCATGCACGTATCTGGGAACAGAACGTAGCTGATGCGGTAGCGGCAGAGAAAAAAGAAGCCAAAGCTGAAGCGGATAACACCAAGAAAGCGGTGAAAAACATCCAGGCTAAGGTAGAAAAAGCAACCCTGGGTGACCTGGGTGCACTGGCCGAGATCAAAGCCAAATTACAGGAAGGAGAAGGAGACGCCAAATAAGCGACTCTTTCTGGGAAATAGACAAAAAAGCCACCTGAAAAGGTGGCTTTTTTGATGCTGGATACCAGATACTGGATTCTGGATGCTAGATGCTGGATAGGGACTCCCAGCGTTATCAACCTCCAATATCCGGTATCCAGCATCCAGTATCCAGCATCCGATCCCCCCCTTTTTGGATAATTCTTAACGAAATAACGGCCCAAACCCCATTCGGACTTTATAAATTGCCCGTAATTAACTAATTTTGCCAACTTGTTATGAATAGGATCGTTCTGTTATTGTTATCGGTAGTACTGCTCACCTCTTCCTGCTCCAATAAATTTGGAAAGATCATGAAGAGCAAAGATTATGAGTACAAATACAAAATGGCCGAACAATACTATGCAAACAAGAACTACGGTTACGCCCAGCAGCTCTTTGAAGATATCTTTCCCTATGTAAAAGGGTCTACGCGTTACGAGGATATGTATTACAAGTTCGCGTACTCTTACTACTACCAGAAAGATTATCTGAATGCAGAGAACCTGTTCAAGAGTTTTGTAGAGAACTTCCCTACCAGTACCAGGGGAGAAGAGTGTGATTATATGAGGGCCTATTGCTATTATAAGCAATCACCCAAAGTGGAACTGGACCAGACCAATACCAATAAGACCATGCAGTTGATGCAGGCATTCCTCAATACGCACCCTAATTCCGAAAGGGCAAAGGATGCCAGTGAGATCATTGATAAATGCCGTGAGAAACTGGAACTGAAAGAATTCAAAGGAGCAGAACTGTATTATAACCTGGGTTTTTACAAAGCGGCTGCCATTGCTTTTGGGAATGTGTCTGATAATTTCCCGGATTCAAAAAAAGCAGACGAATACAAGTTACTCGTGATCAAGTCATACGTAAAGTATGCAGAAATGAGTTACGAAGAGAAACAGAAAGAGCGTTATGAGAAAGTGATCTCTGAATGTAACGACTTCACCGAGCGTTTTGCCGACAGCAAATACGCAGAGGAAGTTGCCAAATACAAAACACAAACCAATAACATTTTAAAAAATCTGAAAAATGAGCAAGCTAAGAAGGCAAATGAGCGCTAACACCGCCAGTGTGGTTGAAACCAAAAGCCTGATTGACATTAAGGGCAAAACGGGCAACCTGTACGAGTCGATCGCTATTATTGCCAGAAGGGCCAATCAGATCAACATATCCCTGCGGGAAGAACTGCACAACAAACTCGAAGAATTTGCCAGCCATACGGACAGTCTGGAGGAAATTCATGAGAACAAAGAGCAGATCGAGATCTCAAGGGCTTATGAAAAAATGCCTAACCCCGCTATCCTGGCTACCCAGGAATTCATGGAGGGAAAAGTATACCACAGGCGCAACGACGAGAACGACCTGTTCAGATAAGCCAACTATTTGATAAATGATACGAAAACGACAGTGATGAACTGTCGTTTTTTGTTATTTTGAGGGAGATTGGGGCGGTGAATTGTCAATGGTCAATGGTGATAGGCCATATAGGTGCCTGTGGCATGATCTTTATCCTTCGCTACCTACTGACTATACCCCATTGACTATTGCCCATTGCCCATTCACAAAAAACATGCTCCAGAATAAAAAAATACTCATTGGCATCACCGGCAGCATTGCTGCGTATAAGTCCATCCTGCTGGTTCGTCAGTTGGTAAAACAGGGGGCCGAAGTAAAAGTGGTGATGACCCCTGCCGCCAGGGAATTCGTTTCTCCGCTGGTATTGGCAACCCTTTCCAAAAATGCGGTCGTTTCTGAATTGGCAGAGGGCAGTGAATGGTCCAACCATGTAATGCTGGGCCGTTGGGCTGACCTGTTCGTCATCGCGCCCCTGAGTTGTAATACGCTCGCCAAAATGGCGAATGGGTTATGTGATAACCTGTTACTGGCTGTATACCTTTCAGCCACCTGTCCGGTGGTCATAGCTCCGGCCATGGATGAAGATATGTGGCAACACCCTGCCACACAGCGGAACCTTGATCTGCTGAAGGGATACGGTAACCATATCATTCCAGTGAACAGCGGAGAGCTGGCCAGTGGCTTGCATGGTGAGGGCCGGATGGCAGAGCCCGAAACCATCGTCTCATTCCTGGTAGAGCGTTTTTTCAGAACGTCGGAGTTGGCGGGCAAAAAAGCCATGGTCACGGCCGGGCCTACGTATGAGGCCATTGACCCCGTTCGTTTTATCGGGAACCATTCTTCCGGTAAGATGGGGTTTGCCCTGGCGGAAGAGCTGTACCTGCGCGGCGCTGATGTACAGCTGATCGCTGGTCCCACACAGCAGACCAGCGCTTTTACAGGTATCCAGATGCACAAAGTGCGATCTGCAGCAGAGATGTTTGACACCAGCGTGGCGATATTCCCGGGTGTGGACATCGCTGTCATGTCGGCGGCCGTTGCCGATTACAGTCCGGCAGAAACGGCCGATGAAAAGATCAAAAAACAACCGGGTGACCTGTCCTTGCTGCTGGTGCCCACCAAAGATATCCTGCAGTATGTGGGGACCCATAAACGCCAGGGGCAGTTGGTGGTGGGTTTTGCCCTGGAAACACAGAACGAAAAGGAGAACGCGCACAAAAAACTGGAAAGTAAACACGCCGACTGTATCGTACTGAATTCCCTGCGCGACGAAGCGGCCGGTTTTGGCGTTGATACGAATAAAGTTACCTTGCTTTGCAAGGACGGGACCGAAATGGTCACTGAACTCAAAACCAAAAAAGAGATCGCAAAAGATATTGTTTCATTCATCGTATCCCGTTTACATGCTGAATAGAAAAGTTGTTTATAGTATGATCCTTTGCTGCCTGATGGCAGTTCCGGCTGTTTCGCAGGAATTGCAGGCAAGGGTGAGTGTGGTGGCGTCAAGGGTGAACTCCACGGTCGATAAGAAGATCTTCACCACATTGCAGACGCAACTGAACAACCTGCTGAACAACCGGAAATGGACCAATGATGTTTTTCAGGCCAACGAGAAGATCGAATGCAGTTTCCTGCTGAACATAGAAAGTATCGTGGAGACCAATGTGTACAAAGCCACATTGACCATACAGGCAGCAAGACCCGTATATAATAGTTCTTACAAGGCCGCACTTGTGAATTTCATAGATGCGGATGTGACTTTCAAGTACCAGGAATTTCAACCGGTAGAATTCAATGAAAACAGGGTGCAGGGAACCGATGCTGCTGCGGCCAATTTGCCGGCCATACTGGCGTATTATGCCTATATGATCATCGGTCTTGACTACGATTCCTTCTCGCCCAAAGGCGGGGAACTTTTCTACCGTAAGGCGCAGAACATCGTGAACAACGCACCGGAAGGCAGGAATGTAACGGGCTGGCGGGTGTTTGACGGACAGCGTAACCGTTACTGGCTCAATGAGAACCTGATCAATACCCGGTACAATATCATCCACGATGTGATCTACGCCTATTACCGGAAAGGCATGGATAATATGGCTGGTGCAGAAGCGGAAGCCCGTAAGAACTTGCTGGAAACACTGATCCAGTTGCAGGCATTCAATAAAGAGAATGCCAATACCATGTTCCTCCAGTTCTTTTTACAGGGCAAAGCGCAGGAATTGATCGGCGTTTTCAAGAAGGGAACAGGCGAGCAGCGAAATAAAGCCATAGACATTCTTTCTGAGATTGATGTGATCAATGCTTCACGTTATAAACAGGAATTGCGATGAGGAATACCGTCAAGCTGTTTTGCATCTGCCTGTTTGTAGTGATGGGTTGCCGGTCCGGGGAATCTACAGAAGGCTTACTGGCACCAGATAGCATGAAAGTGATCATGTGGGACATGATGAAGGCCGATGAATTGTACCTCCGTATCAGCGCCAGAGATACTACTGCAGCCAGGCGGAAGGAGAATATCCGGTTATACGAACAGGTTTTTGCCGTGCACAAGGTCACCAAAAAGCAGTTCGACAGCAGCTACCATTTTTATGCCACTCACCCCGACCAGTTCAAACTGCTGCTCGATTCTCTGGATGTGTATGCACTGCGCGAACGGACCAAACAGTTCGAAAAGAAGTACGGCGCTCCCAAATAGGGAATCTTCTCTACCTTTATGGGTATAACGATTGCCACATGAACAAAGTATTTGCCAATGCCGATGCGGCCATTCACGACATACCCGATGGAGCCACTTTAATGTTGGGTGGTTTTGGCCTGAACGGAATCCCCGAAAACACGATCGCATCCCTTGTTAAAAAGGGAATCAAGAACCTTACCTGTATCTCCAATAACGCCGGAGTGGATGGCTTTGGCCTGGGCCTGTTATTACAGACCCGCCAGATCCGGAAAATGATGGCCAGTTATGTGGGAGAGAATGCAGAGTTCGAGCGTCAGTTATTGAGTGGGGAACTGGAAGTGGACCTGATACCACAGGGAACCCTGGCAACCCGTATCCAGATGGCTGGAATGGGGATCCCCGCATTTTATACACCTGCCGGTTATGGAACCGAGATCGCTGAGGGAAAAGAGATCCGTGAGTTCAACGGTAAGAGGTACCTGATGGAACACGCGCTGCATGCGCAGTTCTCGATCGTGAAGGCCTGGAAAGGGGATACGATGGGTAACCTGGTCTTCCGTAAGACCACGCGGAACTTCTCTACCTCCATGGCCAAAGCCGGCGATATTACGATCGCTGAAGTGGAACAACTGGTGCAGCCGGGCGAGATTGACCCGGATGATGTACATGTGGCCGGTGTATACGTACACCGGATCTTCCAGGGAGGTCATTACGAGAAACGGATCGAACGCAAAACGGTTCAGTTAGTGAATGGTTAACAACAACAGTATCACTAATTACTAACTCTTCATTCCTCATTCTTAATTCATTCGTATGTCATTAGATAAATTCGGTATCGCCAAACGCATCGCACAGGAGCTGAAAGACGGCATGTATGTGAACCTGGGTATCGGTATTCCCACATTGGTTTCGAACTATATTCCTGAAGGTATGACCGTGATCTTCCAGAGCGAGAACGGTATTTTGGGCATGGGACCTTATCCCATGGAGGCAGAAGTGGATGCAGACCTGATCAACGCAGGAAAGGAAACCGTAACGCTGATACCGGGCGGGGCTTTCTTTGATAGTGCCGAAAGTTTTGGAATGATCCGTGCGGGTAAGATAGACCTTACCGTGCTGGGGGCCATGGAAGTAAGTGAGAACGGTGATATTGCCAACTGGAAGATCCCGGGCAAAATGGTGAAAGGAATGGGTGGGGCGATGGACCTGGTGGCCAGTGCCAAGAACATCATCGTTGCCATGATGCATACCAATCCCAAGGGAGAAAGCAAACTGCTGCCTGCCTGTACCTTGCCTTTGACAGGGGTGGGCTGTGTAAAAAAAGTAGTGACGGAACTGGCTGTGCTGGATATCACCCCTGAAGGTTTTGTGCTGAAGGAACGCGCTCCCGGCGTATCGGTAGAAGAGATCGTTTCCAAGACCCTGGGCAAACTCATTGTTCCCGGGTCTGTGCCGGAAATGCAACTGTAGCTGCCCGTTAACCAGATAAAATAGTGTTTCTTTGCACTCCGGAAAACAATCTGGTCAACAGGTTGTTTTTATACCGGTAACTTTCACCTAAAACATAAAATAACACCATGAGCAGCATCCAGACCGGACAAAAAGCCCCCGAATTCGTATTGTTTGATACCGATAAGAACAAGGTATCACTGGCAGAACAGAAAGGAAGTAATGTAGTTGTCTTGTTCTTCCCCCTCGCGTTTACTGGCGTTTGTACCACAGAATTGTGTAACATCAGGGATAATATCGCTATCTACAACAACACCAACGCCAAAGTATTCGGTGTTTCTGTTGATTCCCTGTTCAGCCTGGGTAAATTCAAGGCCGAGCAGAACCTGAACTTCCCGCTGCTGAGTGATTTTAACAAAGAAGCGGCCAAGGCCTTTGACGTGTTGTACGAAACCTTCCCCGCATTCGAGATGCAGGGCGTAAGTAAAAGGGCGGCTTTCGTCATCGATAAAGAAGGTGTTGTGCGTTATGCTGAAGTTTGTGCCACTCCGGGCGACCTTCCCAATTTTGCAGCGATCCAGGAAACACTGGCTGGATTGAACTAAAATAGCTTCAAAAAATGCCTTCCGGCCTGTAACCGGAGGGCATTTTTGTTAAAAATAGGGTGAAACCCTTGTTAAAACGGGTTAGATTTAAGTAATTTGTCATGCATGCGAAAATTCTACCTGATCGGACTGGTACTTTTCTCCCTTTTCAGCAGCAGTTTTGGTGCTGAAGATGTCGTGTACTGGAATTTCACCGATGGGTCTACCCCCAAGATCGCGCATTTTTATCCGAACCCTGCTACCAGTTATATCAACTTCACTTTCGATAAATCGGTTGATAAATCCTACACTTTACAGGTCTATAATTTTATCGGGAAAAAGATGAATGAGTACCGCATCACCGATGCCAAACTCACCATCAACCTGGATGATAATTATTTCAGGGGCCTCTATATTTACCAGCTGCGTGACCAAAGCGGAAGGATCGTAGAATCAGGCAAGTTCCAGGTAAACAAATAAGCTTTAATTGATTAAGCGATCAGTGGGACCCTGCATACATCGCTGCCAATTCAAATTCACAAATTTTCAAATTAGCCATTCCTCCGCTACCTGTCTGTCACTTCTACGATCAGAAATTTCAGGTAGTTCGTGTTCTCCATGCCCCAGATGATCGGGTGGTCACTGGCCTGCGCCTGAAAAGTTACCTGGCGTATTCTTTTGCGGGCATCTTTGGCGGCCTGGTCAATGGTTTGCAGGAATTGTTCGGGTGATACCAGGTTGGTGCAACTGGATGTTACCAGGAAACCTCCATTCCGAACGAGTTTCATACCACGGAGGTTGATCTCCTTATAACCCGTTAATGCTTTTTGTATGTTCTCGCGGCTTTTGGTGAAAGCGGGTGGGTCCAGCATCACCACATCGTATTGTTTGCCTTCCTTGCCCCATTGTTTCAATACATCGAATGCATTCACTGCTTCAAAGCGGCAGATGGTATCCAATTGGTTCAGGGCGGCATTTTTATTGGCCTGTGCCACAGCGGTCTCAGAAATATCCAGTCCCAGCACCGACCTGGCACCATAGTGGGCCGCATGGATCTCGAATGTGCCGGTATAGGTGAACACGCCCAATACCTCAGCATCTTTTACAATATGCTGTATGGCGCGGCGGTTATCCTGCTGGTCGAGGAAATAACCGGTCTTCTGTCCGTTCTCAATATCGACCCAAAACCGTAAACCATTTTCGTTGATGAGGATATTCGTGTCGAACGGAGCGGATAAGAACCCTTTCTGCTGGGGTAAACCCTCCAGTTCACGAACGGGTACATCGTTCCTTTCATAGATGCCCCTGGGCGAAAAAATAGCTTCTAATGCCGAAACAATGGCTGCTTTCCAGGTATCGATCCCCAGTGAAAGGGTCTGGATCACAAAATAGTCGTTGAACTTGTCGATGATCAGGGCGGGCAAACCATCGGCTTCGCCAAATACAAGCCGGCAGTTTTCGGTATAACCTATCTTTTTCCGGTATTCCCATGCCTGCAGGATGCGGTTATGGAAAAATTGCGCATTGATGGTTTCCCCCTTACGGGTAAGCAGTCGCACCAGGATCTGCGATTTTGGGTTGATATAACCACGGCCACAGGGCTTACCATCACCATAGTATACGTTCACAATATCCCCGCCGGCCACTTCGCCCTCAATTCTTTCCACTTCATTTCCATAGATCCAGGGGTGCCCGTTGGCGATCCTGGGAGCGATCTTTTTCCGGAGATATACACTTGTCATTCGCCAAAGATAACGGTTTGGCATTTGGGCTTGAGGATTCAGCCACTATAGAACAAATGCTTGGGCCAAAGCCCCAAACTTCACTTCATTCCTGCCATTTTTTCCCTTTTCTTTGCCCCGGCAATATTTTTGACAGGTATTGCTGCACAACGAATTATTACTATGGAAGAGCAAGAAATGACACAAAACCCTGAAAGTAAAGAAACGGTGAACGAAATGGATATCAATACTGACGAAAATGCAGCCGGGACCTCGCACCTGAACGAGCCGGTAACAGAGGGAAACGGCCTTGAAAAACTGCAGGCTGAACTGCAGGAACAAAAGGATAAATACCTGCGCCTGATGGCAGAATTCGACAATTTCCGCCGCAGAACCGCCAAAGAGCGCCTGGAATTGATGCAGACCGCCGGTAAAGAAGTGATCATATCCCTGCTGGAAGTGCTGGACGATTGCGACCGGGCCGAAAAACAATTACAGGCTTCTGATGATATAGCCCTGCAGAAGGAAGGCATCCAGTTGGTGTTCAATAAACTGCGCAGTACCCTGCAGGCAAAAGGGGTAAAAGTCATGGAGAGCATTAATACGGATTTTGATGTGGAGAAACACGAAGCCATCACCGAAATACCCGCACCCAACGCTGCTATGCAGGGTAAAGTGATGGATGAAGTGGTGAAAGGTTATTATCTGAACGATAAGATCATTCGTTTTGCCAAAGTGGTGGTAGGAAAATAAAATTGTGAACCAGGAACCTTTCGCTGCGAGCCGGGTCCTGGTAGTATTGTATGCTCGCAGCTAAAAGCTAGAAGCCAATGGCTAATAAAAGAGATTTTTACGAGATACTGGGTGTCAGCAAATCAGCCAGTGCCGATGAGATCAAGAAAGCTTATCGGAAAGTGGCCATGCAGTACCACCCCGACCGTAATCCCGGCGATAAAGCAGCAGAAGAGAAGTTTAAAGAAGCTGCCGAAGCCTACGAGATATTGAGTGATGCGGATAAAAAAGCCAAGTACGACCGTTACGGACACCAGGCATTTGGCCCGGGCACATCGGGTGGTGGTGCGTACAGTGGAAATATGGATGATATCTTCAGCCAGTTCGGTGACATTTTCGGAGAAGACATGTTCGGTAGTTTCTTCGGAGGCGGTGGCGGAAGACGTAGCGGCGGTGGCCGTGCCGCACGTGGTCAGCGCGGAAGCAACCTTCGCATCAAACTCAAATTGACTTTTGAAGAGATCGCCAAAGGGGTTACCAAGAGTGTGAAAGTGAAAAAACATGTGGTGTGCAGCACTTGCGGTGGTAATGGTGCAAAAGATAAGAACAGTGTACAGACCTGTGGAACCTGTAATGGAAGCGGTCAGGTACGAAAAGTTACCAGCACTTTCCTGGGGCAAATGCAGACCGTGACCACCTGTCCTACCTGTAATGGGGAAGGTACCACAGTGACCGCCAAATGCGGATCCTGTAAAGGTGAGGGAAGGGTATATGGTGAAGAGACTATCAGCATCGATATTCCGGCTGGTGTACAGGAAGGCATGCAGCTGAGCATGAGCGGAAAAGGTAATGCCGGTGAAAGAGGCGGTGCACCGGGTGATCTGATCATACAGATCGAAGAGGAAGCACATGCAGAATTACACAGGGATGGATTGAATGTGGCGTATGACCTACACATCTCTATCCCCGATGCAGTCTTCGGTACACATGTGGAAGTACCCACTATTGATGGCCGTGCCAAGATCAAGATACCACCGGGAACACAGAGTGGAAAGATCTTCCGCCTGAAAGGGAAGGGTTTCCCCGAAGTGCAGGGTTATGGCAAGGGCGACCAGCTGATACAGGTGAACGTATGGACACCGCAGCATGTGACGGCCGAGGAAAAAGAGGCACTGGAGAAAATGGGTAAGAGCGATAATTTTAAACCACACCCCAGTAAAGGGGAGAAGAGTTTCTTCGAACGGATACGGGATGCATTCAATTAATTATAAAATGCCTCGCTGAACAGCGAGGCATTTTTGTATATAGTTACCAGCCTTTTTGTTTTTTCCGTTCTTTGCCCGGATGATAGATCCTGATGGCTTTTTCTACCAGTGACAGGAATTCTGCCTGTTGGGGATCCTGAGGATCGACCGCTGTTCTGGCCAGCGACCACACATCTTCAGGCGAATGGTTCCGGGTGAACCTAGAATGTTTCAGTATGGATCCGAACATGGCCACCGAAGCGGCGAACCGGTAAGCGGAATCAATGGCCTCAATTTTTTCTGCCTGACCAATGATGGGGAACGACTGCTGCCGGATGCTGTCCTTTCCTGGTATCCTGTATTGCAGGGAAGCATTTGCGATCAATTTTTTTTCGTTGAACCGGTTGCCTGATGCCGGTATGATCTCGAAGATGGCCATCAGGGAATGCCCGCTGCCGATCTCACCACCTTCCAGCTCTCCCGTGCTGTCGTTCGCGGAATGCTCTTTGTTATCGAATCCTATCAGCCTGTATTCACTGATGCTGTTCGGTTGAAAGGACAGTTTAATGAACGCATTGTTGGCAACCGAGTACAGGGTTTGGGTAAACTCTTTTACCAGTACTTTCTGCGCTTCCTGCAGGTTATCGATATAGGCAAAATTGCCATTGCCTTTTTTGGCAAGTCCCTCCAGTTTGCTGTCTTTGTAATTACCCATTCCCACACCCAGGCAGGTCAGATAAATGCCACTCTGCCGGTAGCCACTGATCATGGCTTCCAGTTCCAACTCAGAGGTCTGGCCAATATTGAAATCGCCGTCGGTAGCGAGTATCACACGGTTGTTCCCTTTTTTGATAAAACTTTTTTTCGCCAGTTCATAAGCAATACGGATGGCCCCTTCGCCGGGTGTATTGCCACTGGCCACCAGCGAGTCGATGGCTTCACGGATCCTTTTTTTGTGTACGCCGCCTGTTGGTGCCAACGCCACACCCACACCGCCACCATAGGTCACAATGGTGATGGTGTCTTTCTCGCGCAGGTTATCGGTGAGCAAGCCGAAAGCAGATTGTAACAGTGGCAAACGGTTGGGCTTGTCCATGGAACCTGATATATCTATCAGGAACACCAGGTTGGATGAAGGCACACTATCCAATGCCAGCCTGGGTGCCGTAATATTCAGGAACAGCAATTGGTTTTGTTCCTCCCAGGGGCAGGTGCTCAGCTGAGTCCTGAAGCTGAAATAACCGGTATCTTTTTTTGTACCGTGTATTTTTGAAAGATTGAAATAGTTCAGCATCTCTTCAATGCGAACGGCATCGATCGGTACCATCATCTCGTGGTTCAGGAACCTGCGGATATTGCTATAGGAAGCTTTGTTGATGTTCAGGGAAAAACCTGTTTCCGGGTATTGCTCCGCTGCGATAAAACCATTCTCCACCAGGTTACTGTAACTCTCACCCAGTACAGAGAAAAAATTACCGCGATGGGCTTTCAGGTTGGTGGTGATGGATATGGGCTTACGGCTGTATAGGTTGGCCGTAGCAGGTAACATCTTCATGGTAATGGACAGAAATTTCCGGGTATCGATGGCCATGCGGATCGTTTCATAACCTGCCAGGCTAAGCCGGATACTGTCATTGATACTGGATGTGGATATACCAAATGTGCCGGTACTGCCGCTATAGTAAGGAAAACTGCCTTTTGAATCCAACTGGATCTTAACTCCTTGTAACCATTGCCCCCGCTCATCGCGTACTTCGCCACGCAGGTAATACTGACCCTGTACTGTGGGAAAGCCAAGCAATACACATACAGCCCAAATGATCTGTTTCATTGGTCAGCAGGATTTTAATTAAGATAACACAGCATACAGGCAATGGCAAGTGCCTGTAAAAGATTAGCAGAATTTTGGCTAGGCTCCCAGTTGGTAAAGCTCACGGATATTACGTCCCAACCCGTCATAATCCAGTCCGTAGCCCAACACGAACTTATTGGGAATAGTAAAACAGCAATAGTCAATGGTAACCGGGTAAACGGTAGCATCCGGTTTGTGCAGTAATACGGCTACTTTCAAAGATAACGGGTGCTGGTTACGTAGCTGCGGTAAGAACTCGCTCATGGTCTTGCCGGTATCAATGATGTCTTCCAGGATGATCACATGGCGGTCTGTGATATCCGTATCCAGTCCGATGGCGGTGATGACCTGGCCGGTCGACTTGGTCCCTTTATACGAAGCCAGTTTGATAAAACAGATCTCCGCTTCAATGGTCAGGTATTTGAACAGGTCCGATGTGAACATGAAAGAACCGTTCAGTATGGCGATGAACAAAGGTTTTTTACCTGCATAATCCCTGTCTATGGTATTCGCCAGTTCTTTTACTTTTTCCAGGATCAACGCCTCTGGTAAATAGGGTACAAAGGTCTTATCGTGAATGGTGATGGCTGACATATGACAGTTTTTATTTGTCCCGAAACTACGTATCAGGAATGATTATTTAGGTGAACGGGGTGTTGTATTAACAGTAGGTGCGGCAGTGGCAGGCCGTAAGTAGATCTTCTCGCCCGCAGTCACATGGCTGCCCCGGCTCAGCCGGTTATATTCCAGTAAGCTGTCCAGCCGGATGGCTTCCTGCTGGCAAATAGAGTGCAGGGTTTCGCCTTCGGCCACCACATGAAAATCAACCGCCCCTTTTTTGGGTTTTCTTTCAATGAACATCAACCGGTCTGTATCCAGTACATCCATGGAAGGAAGATCGTTGTACTCTATCAGTTTGCTCAATGGAATATCGTATTGGTTGGCCAGCGATAACAGCGATGTGCCTTCCGTGGCATGGATCACTTTCGTATTGTTGATCACGAAGATGCCGGATGGATAACTTGTCTTTTTATTGACAGCTACCTGTGTGCTGGGCGATGTACTGGAATTCGATGGCGCAACTGCTGTTATTGGTTCGGGTTGAACCGTTTCCTGAGAAACAACAACCGATTGTTCTGCAGCAGGTGTGGCTACCGGAGCAGGATTGGCTGAGGCTGTTTTTGACTGGCTGGAAGAACCGTTCACAGGTGCCTGGTTCCTGGCGAGTGCGGTGAGACTGTATTGCTGTAGTTGATAATCGTTGATGAGTTTCAGCAGGCGCCGGGGATAGGTAGGGCTGGTGGCATAGCCGGCTTTTTTTAAACCTGTGGCCCAGCCTTCATAATCTGTGGGATCCAGTTTGAACAGGAAAGCATAATGAGGCCTTGTTTTCAGGAAATCGGAATGGTCACGATAAGATTCTTCTGCAGAATTGTATACGCGGAAACATTCCCCTTTCTCATCGTCATCGTGGTAGGTCTTTGCGCCTGTCCATTCGGTCTTGCATTTGATGCCGAAATGGTTGTTGGAGGTTTTGGCCAGGGGGCTTTCACCCCACTGTGATTCCAGTATGCCCTGGGCCAGTGTGATGGCAGCAGGAACACCGGTACGTTGCATCTCCGCCATCGCCAGTTCCTTGTAGCTGTCGATATAAGCCATTACTTTTTCTTTCTGCGCGCGGGCAGTGAGAGAGAAAGCCAGGCAGAAAAGCAGGACCAGTTTCTTCATGTTATTTCTTTTTGATCAGCAGTACCCCGTCTCGTATCGTTACCAGCACCTGTTCGGTCCGGGGGTCTTTGTATACATGTTCATTAAAAGCTTCCATGGCTTTGGCATTTTTGCCGCTGACGGGTTCCTGTAAAACCTCACCATGAAACAATACATTATCGGCTATGATGATACCACCCGGACGCAAACGGGGTACGATCTGCTCGTAGTACCCGATATAACCGGTCTTGTCGGCATCCAGGAAAACCAGGTCCCAGGTAAAGTCCAGTGAAGGGATGATCTCCTTTGCATTGCCAATGTGCAAATGTATCTGCTTATTCTTTTCGGATATGCTAAAATTTGCACGGGCAGTTGCGGCATCCTGCTCCCGCAGTTCAATGGTGTGCAGTTCGCCATCTTCCGCCAGTCCCTCCGCAAGGCAGAGTGCACTGTAACCGGTAAAAGTCCCCACTTCCAGGATGTACCGGGGATGTACGAGGGAACTGATCAGGGAGAGGAACCTGCCCTGTACATGACCACTCAGCATATGCGACAAGGGATGGCTGGCCAGGGTCTGCTGGTTCACCTCCTGCAAAAGGGTGTTCTCCGGGGAGGTATATTTTGCCGCATAGGCTTCCGCAAGTGGAAGGATCAGGTCCATGGGCAAATATACAATGAATGAATGAGTGGACCTGCCTGCCGGCAGGTGAGTGAATGAGTGAATGATCAAGACCGTCATTCACTCATTCAATGATCTTATTTTTTCGCGGGTTCGTTGGAGGGTTTGGATGCCAGCCATAAGCCGATAAAAGTGATGAATCCGTTAATGATCAGCAGTTCCAGACCCAGTTCAAAGGAACCGAAGATCTGTTTCTGGAAGCGGTCCAGCAGGAAACAGATGGCGGGTGAGATCACACAGATGAAAGGCACCAGGTGATCGCTCACCTTACGTTTGGAAATGATGCCGAAAGTGAACAATCCCAAAAGCGGACCATAGGTAAAAGTGGCCACTTTCAGGATCAGGCCGATCATGCTGGAGTCATTGATCCATTTGAACATCATCACAAACAGCAGGAAGATGAATGCGAAGGACAGGTGCACGCGCTGGCGTAATTTTTTCTTTTGCTCATCTGTCATATCAGCTTTGCGTTGCATGCCGATGATATCGATACAGAAAGTGGATGTCAGGGCTGTGATAGCACCATCGGCACTTGGGAACAGTGCTGAGATCAGGGCGATGATAAAGATCACGGAAACAAATGGCGGCATATGCTGTAAGGCGATGGCGGGGAACAATTTATCGCCGGTAACATCCAGGTTCAGCTGGGTGGCGTACAGATATAATAAACCACCGAGGAACAGGAAGATCAGGATTACGATCATCAGCACAATAGACATGGAGATCACATTCTTCTGTGAATCTTTCAGTGTTTTTACAGAAATGTTCTTCTGCATCATTTCCTGGTCCATACCGGTCATGGTCACCGTGATAAAGGCTCCGGCCAGGATCTGTTTTACAAAGAACAGTTTGCTGTTAGGATCTGTGAAGAAGATCTTGGAATATCCTTTTTCACCCATGACTTGCAGGCTTTCGCCCAGACCCATGTTCATCTGGCTGAGGATATATACCACACAGATCACGAGACCCAGCAGCATACAGGTGGTTTGCAGGGTATCGGTCCAGACAATGGTTTTAACACCTCCTTCATATGTGTACAATAAGATCATCACCAGGATGATCAGGGTAGTGGCCCAAAACGGAACATGAAAACTGTTCAGGATGGCTTCCTGCAGGATATTGACCACGAGGTATAAACGTGCGGTAGCACCGAGTATGCGCGACAGGATAAAGAAGCTGGCGCCTGTTTTATACGACTTAAAGCCAAGGCGGTTATGCAGGTAATGATAGATGGAAGTAAGGTTCAGCCGGTAGTAGAGCGGAAGCAATACATAGGCGATCACCAGGTAACCGATAAGGTAACCGAGTGTGATCTGGAAATAAGCAAAGGATTCTTTGGCAACAGCTCCCGGAACACTCACAAAGGTAACACCACTCAGGGAGGTACCTACCATGCCGAATGCCACCAGCATCCAGTTACTGCTTTTGTTGCCGATAAAAAATGAATCGTTGTTACTGTTCTTGCCGGTGTACCAGGCCACACCGAGTAATATCATGAAATAAGCGATAACAAAGGAAAAAAGCAGTAATGGGGACATATTGGGGTAATTAAAATGATCAAACGAAAACGGAAAAGTAGTGAAAAATATTTAACCTAATTTGCCATTCAAAATTTTGACATATGCCAGTTAACAATATTGCCGTTTTCTGTGGTTCCAGGGCCGGTAAAAATCCACTCTATGTGGCACATGCCGCACAGTTGGGCCGGCTGTTCGCAGAACGAAAGATCACAATGGTATATGGTGGTGGCAACAAAGGTTTGATGGGTGCTGTTGCCAATGCTGCTATGGAAAACGGTGGTAAAGTGATCGGTGTGATCCCCGAGATCTTACTGGAATGGGAGGCCGAACACAAGGGCATCACCGAACTTAGAGTGGTGTCCGATATGCATGCCCGTAAAAAAACGATGTATGAATTGTGCGATGCGGCCATCGTATTGGCCGGCGGCAACGGAACACTGGATGAATTGTTTGAGATGCTGACCTGGAACAACCTCAATATCCACAACAAAAAGATCGTGCTGCTGAATACGGCAGGATTCTACCAACACATGGTGGCACATATCGACAGGATGTCGGATGAGGAGTTCCTATATGATCACTGGCGCGACCGCCTGATCGTTTGTGATGATCCGGAGACCGCTATCGGCGCTTTGGTTTAAGGTACATGCCGAAACCTGCCCGGAAAATGGGCAACGGATCGTTGTACTGATCGCGGTAGGGAGAGTTGATGTTTTGGGTTACGTCGATCATCAGCGTAACATAGGAATAATGCGAGCCCAGTACCCGTGTTCCATAACCTACGCCTACCAGTAAACTTCCTGCATTGTAATGATAACTGCCGGTTTGCCCGGTTTGAACATTTTTCTGGCTGGAGTTGATCCAGTTGAATTCAGGCTGTACCTGCAGGTGCAGGAAACTGACCGGCCATACCCGCAGGAAAGGGCCGCCACCCAGGTTGAAATTGCGGAAACGGATATTGCTGAACTCAGAAGCGTTCTGTGAAAAATAATTGATGTTCAGTGCCACGCCGCCATCCAGCCACCTGGTGATGCTGTAGCCGATCTCGGGATTCAAGCCAACATTGAATGAACGGTTGGTGATACCCAGGTTCAGGCTGGTTCCCAAAAACATATTTTCCCTTTTAAATTTGCCCTTTTGTTCCTCCTCTTCATTCTGCTGTGCAAAACTGCCGGTGGCTGTTGCAGCCAAAACGAGTACAAAAAGCAGTTTCTGGATCTTCATAACGCACATTTCCTGCAAACCTACTCATTTCAGCAGGCATAGAAATTTTTTGTTATCTAAAAAAATGTTAGGAAGATCCTGGTCATCTGATGAGCCCTGCTGTCAGTACCTCTTTTTCGCTGCTAACCTGTTCTGGCTGCCTGTCTGCTGGAACCGCTCGAAATGATTTCTAAAACCTTCAAAATATGCCTGTTATCCCTATGTATGGTTTAGAAAACCACAAAACCCGTTGGATATTCTTCAAGAAACCTGTAGCAGGGTAAATAATTTTTATGTGTACCTGCCACACATAAAAATCAGCGAAACCATTAAACAATTACTTTTGCAATCTAACTAACGTTTGTTTGTTTATGATGGCAGCTACTATGATCCCCAAGCAGATCCTGCAGGAATTGGGTTTATCCGACAGCACAGGCATTCATTACCAGTTATCGCCCGAAGAATTGGCAGAACAGACGGTTCTGCGGGGGCAGGGTGTATTCAACGATACCGGGGCCCTTTGTATACAAACGGGTGAATTTACCGGCCGTAGTCCAAAAGACAAGTTCATCGTAAAAGATGAGATCACGGCGGACTCGGTTGATTGGAACGGGTTCAATATACCCATCGAAGAAAAATATTTTCACCAGCTGAAGAAAAAACTGCTGGATTATCTGGGTGAGAAGGAAGAGATATGGGTGCGCGATGCGCATGCCTGCGCCGATCCCTCTCATCGCTTGAATATCCGTGTCATCAACGAACATCCCTGGAGCAACCTGTTTGCCCACAACATGTTCCTTCGTCCTTCAGAAGAGGAATTGCCGGGTTTTGAACCGGAATGGCATATCATACAGGCGCCCGGTTTCAAGGCCGATCCGGCGGTTGATGGAACCAGGCAACACAATTTTGCGATCCTGTCATTCACACATAAAACCATCCTCATAGGAGGAACCGGTTATACGGGTGAGATCAAGAAAGGTATTTTCAGTGTGCTCAATTTTATACTCCCCAATGAAAGAAATGTACTGAGCATGCACTGCAGCGCCAATATGGGTGCAGAAGGTGATGTGGCCGTTTTCTTTGGTTTGAGCGGAACGGGTAAGACCACCCTCAGTGCCGATCCCAACCGCAAACTGATCGGTGATGATGAACATGGCTGGACGGACAGTTCCGTATTCAATTTTGAAGGTGGCTGTTATGCCAAGACCATCGACCTCAGCGAAGAGAAAGAACCCGAGATCTTCCGTGCCATCCGCCCTGCGGCATTGGTAGAGAACATCCATTTTTATCCCGGTACGCAAAAGATCGATTTCAGCAGCAAGCTGATCACCGAGAATACCCGGGTAAGTTATCCGCTGGGTTATATCAGTAATGCATTGGAGCCAAGTATTGGCGGGTTGCCCAAAAATATCTTCTTTTTGACCTGCGACGCCTACGGTGTATTGCCTCCGATCAGCCGTTTATCTGCCGGACAGGCCATGTACCAGTTCATCAGCGGTTATACCGCTAAGGTAGCAGGTACCGAAGCGGGTGTAACCGAACCCAAGACCACTTTCAGCGCCTGTTTTGGTGCGCCCTTCCTGCCACTGCATCCCGGTAAATATGCCGAAATGCTGGGAGAGAAGATGCGCAAACATGAAGTGAACGTATGGATGGTGAATACCGGTTGGAGTGGCGGCCCCTACGGTGTGGGCAACCGCATGAAACTGGGCTATACCCGTGCCATGATCACCGCGGCACTGGAAGGCAAGCTGGATAAGGTAGCGTACGAAACCCATCCCGTATTCGGTATGGAAATGCCATTGAGTTGTCCCGGCGTACCCTCAGAGATCCTGAACCCACGCAGCACCTGGGCGGATGCAACTGCCTATGATGCCAAAGCACGCGACCTGGCCCTGCAATTCGTGCAGAATTTTGAAAAATACGCTTCCGGCGTATCCGAAGAAATTCTGCAGGCCGCACCCAAAACTAACTGATTACCGTAATGCCATACCGCATTACAGAAAGGGTCTCTTGGTTGCTTGTCTGTTACAAAAAACTCCACCTTCGGGTGGAGTTTTCTTTTTGCAAATATGGTAGAGATGATGCGGTCAGGGATCGAGACCGATCTGTTTAGAATAGACCAAACAATGTACTGTCCACTTTACTGATGATATCCCCGAAATGTTCATCGGTCTCGGCAAATTTGTTCTTATCGCAATCGATGATCAGCAAGGGGCCTTCCTTGTAGCTATCTATCCATTTATTGTAATATTCATTCAGCCGTTTCAGGTAATCCAGGCGGATATTCTCTTCATATTCCCGTCCGCGTTTCTGTATCTGGGCCACCAGGGTGGGTACAGAGGCTTTCAGGTAGATCAGCAGGTCTGGTGGCTGCACCATGCTTTTCAGGGTCTGGAAAAAAAGGTAGTAATTATCAAAGTCCCTTTTGCTCATCAGCCCCATTTCGTGCAGGTTGGGTGCAAATATGTTGGCATCCTCGTAAATAGTACGGTCCTGTATCACGGTCTCGGTTCCATGATGGATCTCGAGCAGTTGGTTCAGGCGGCTGTTCAGGAAGAAGATCTGCAGGTTAAAACTCCAGCGGGGCATGTCCTCATAAAAATCCATGAGGTAGGGGTTATGGTCCACATCTTCGAACTGGGGAATCCAACGGTAATGTTTGCTCAGCATTTCAGTTAACGTGGTCTTTCCCGCGCCGATATTGCCGGCCACTGCAATGTGTTTTGGTTTTTTTGCCTTTGCCATAAAAATGAAAGTACGAAATACGCATATGAACTATGCGGTAATAGAAATATTTTTTTAACTTCTCCTGCCAGTGTCCAGCATCTAGCTTTGAGCCGCGAGCCACGAGCAACCAGTAACCAGTATCCAGCACCTAGTAATTCATCCCAACCGCCTGTCTTACCAGCTTCAGCGTTTCTGAGGCGCTGGCCCGGGCCTTATCAGCCCCTTGCCGGATGATCCTGCCCAGCAGTTCTTTGTTGTTCTGGATATCGGCTGCTTTTTCACGGATCGGTTTGATGAACCCTGCCATATCCTCTGCCAGTTGTTTTTTCATGTCCCCATACCGGATGATGCAGTTGCCGCTGCTGCTGGCATTGAAGTCGTCCTCGAACTTTTTCACGGTGTCCGGACTGCTTACCAGCCGCATCAACGTGAACAGGTTCTCGATATAATCAGGTTTTACAGAATTGGGTTCAGCCGGCCCCTGGTCGGTCTTTGCTTTCATGATCTTTTTACGGATGCTCTCATCGTCATCCGCCAGGTACAGGGTGGCCATCTGGTTCTCGCTCTTGCTCATTTTGCCATTGCCGTCAAGTCCCATGATGCGTACCAGGTCGCCGCCAAAATTAAAGGCATAGGGCATCGGGAATACTTCGCCGTAACGGTAATTGAAGCGTTCGGCAAAGTTCCGGGCCATTTCCAGGTGTTGTTCCTGGTCTTTGCCCACCGGTACTTTCAGGGCACGGTGGATCAATATGTCTGAAGCCATCAAAACCGGATAAGTGAGCAGTCCCGCGTTCACGTTCTCTGGTTGCAGGCGGACTTTCTCTTTGAAGGTCACGGTCTTTTCCAGCTCACCTTTATAAGCCAGCATATTCAGGTACAGGTATAGTTCGGCTATTTCGGGAACATCACTTTGTATGTAGAGCGATACTTTTTCCGGATCTAGTCCGCAGGCAATATTTTCAGCGATCACCCGGTGTACACTGCTCTGCAGTTCCCGGGTATCGGGGTGTGTGGTAAGGCTATGCCAGTTGGCTACAAAAAAGTAACAGTTATAATCATCCTGCATCCGCACATAATTGCGCATGGCCCCGAAATAATTACCCAGGTGCAGGAACCCGGTGGGACGAATGCCGCTTAAAACAACCTCTTTTTCCATAGGCGCGAAGATAATATTAGTGGATGGGGAATGGTGAACGGGGAATGCTTTTTTTTAGGGGGGATCCACGGATGGCCGATTTTACTGGCATTCGGATCTGTCGATCAAAGTGCTGACCGCAATGGATAACCCATTTCACGGGAGGTGTTTTCCAGGAAGTGTATGCGATAAATGCTGAATATGAATTTGTGTAAGGATATTTGTACCGATTCACGGATGCTTTTGCTCATTAATCCCTTGATCCGCATTCCGCAGATTTATTTTGAACGAGATCGCCACCATATTAACTTCTCCCATCGAATACCTGAAAGGGGTGGGACCCCTGCGTGCAGACCTGTTGAAAAAGGAACTGGAGATCTTCACATTCGGTGATCTGCTGGATCATTTTCCCAACCGGCATATCGATAAGACCAAGGTCAGCCGTATCCGCGAGATCACGCCGCAGACAGAATATGCGCAGGTGGCAGGCACGCTCATCAGTTATGAAACGATGGGGGCAGGAAGGGGCAAACGCCTGGTGGCCCAATTGCGGGATGCATCGGGCATACTGGAACTGACCTGGTTCCAGGGCATCAATTGGGTGGTGAAAGGTTTGCATGTAGGCAGTGATTACCTGGTGTTTGGCAAAACAGGGTTCTTTAACGGCAAACCCCAGATCGTGCACCCGGAAATAGAACCGTACGTAGCCGCAAAAGCGGGTGGTAAAGCTTTCCTGGAGCCGGTGTACCCCACTACCGAAAAACTGAAGGCAAGAAGTTTCAATGGAAGACAGCTGGGCAAATTGACCTATACGTTACTCACCCTGCTGCAACCCAAAGACCTGCCGGAGAATATTCCGCAGGAGATACTGGACAGGCTGCAACTGATGAACCGTTTTGAAGCCTATCGCAACATGCATTTCCCAGGTTCACCGGCTTTGGCCGATGCGGCCATGAAACGGCTGAAGTTCGAAGAACTGTTCATTGCACAGGTAAGGCTCAACCTGGTTCGATTGCAACGCCATCATACCAGTAAAGGGGTGGTGTTCGAGAAAGTGGGCAATTATTTCAATACACTCTATGCCAACTACCTGCCATTTGAATTGACAGGTGCCCAGAAAAGGGTGTTGCGAGAGATCAGGATGGATACGGGTAAGGGACACCAGATGAACCGTTTGTTACAGGGCGATGTGGGCAGTGGTAAGACCATTGTGGCACTACTGAGCATGTTACTGGCAGCCGATAACGGTTACCAGAGCTGTTTGATGGCACCCACAGAAATATTGGCCCAACAGCACTATACTGGATTGAGTGAAATCCTCAAAGAAATGCCGGTTGAGATCGCCTTGCTTACCGGTAGTACCCGCGCGGCAGAAAGGAAACGTATTCTAAAAGGATTGCTGGAGGATACGATCCATTTTGTGGTGGGTACCCATGCAGTGATCGAAGATGCGGTGCAGTTCCGTAACCTGGGACTGGTGATCGTAGATGAACAGCACCGTTTCGGGGTGGCGCAGCGGGCCAAACTATGGGAGAAAGCAGCTGTGCCGCCGCATGTACTGGTAATGACGGCAACCCCTATTCCCCGCACGCTGGCCATGACGGCCTATGGCGATCTGGACTACAGCATCATGGATGAACTGCCACCCGGCAGGCAACCGGTCACTACGGTTCACCGTAACGAAACCGCCAGGGCCAATGTGATGGATTTTGTTCGATCAGAGATCGATAAGGGCCGGCAGGCATATTTTATCTATCCCCTGATCGAGGAAAGCGAGAAACTGAGTTACGAGGATCTGATGCAGGGATATGAACAGGTAAAAAGTTTCTTTCCGGAACCCAAATTCCATATCAGCATGGTGCATGGACGGCAGCCGGCCGAGCAGAAGGAGACCAATATGCAGCGTTTCGTAAAAGGCGATACGCAGATCATGGTGAGCACCACGGTGATAGAAGTGGGCGTGAATGTGCCCAATGCCACGGTGATGGTGATCGAAAGCGCCGAGAAGTTCGGCCTATCTCAATTGCACCAGCTGCGCGGAAGGGTGGGCCGGGGCAGTGAAAAGAGTTTTTGCATTTTATTAACGGGTAGCTCAGCCAGCAAAGAGGCAAGAGAACGTATCAAAACTATGTGTGCTACCAATGATGGGTTCCGGATAGCCGAAAAGGACCTCGAGATCCGGGGTCCTGGCGACATTGAGGGTACCCGGCAGAGCGGCGCGCTCAATTTCAAGATCGCAAGTATAGTGAACGACAAGGAATTACTGGAACTGGCCCGTGCAGAAGCCGAAAAACTGGTGGAGGAAGATGTGGAACTGACCATGGCAAAGAATTTGCAGTTGAAGAACTTCCTGCAGTCGCAGAAACGGAAGCATGGGTGGGGGAAGATATCGTGAAGCGTCAGTCGTGAGTGGTGAGTGGTGAGTAGTGAGTGGTCGGTGAATGGGCAATTGTGAATGGGTGGCCCCCTATTGACAATTCACCATTGCCAACTCACGACTGACGATTCACGACTCACGTCTCACGATTCTTAAAACTATCCTAACAATCTGAGATTTTGAACTTTATCATTGCACCGGACGTATATAAATCGTAACTTTTAAAAAAATAGTTTGGCTATACTGAAGACGATAGGAAGAATACTGGTATTGCTGCTGGTATCTGCCAATACCTTTTCCCAAAACAACCTTGAGTTTATCGAGAATAAAGGGCAATGGGACAAGCAGATCCGTTTCAAAGGCGAGATGAGTACGGGGGCTTTTTTACTGCAGGACAATGGCTACCGCGTGGTGTTGTACAACAAGGAAGACCTTACCCGCATCGGGGAATCGGTCCACAAACATGGTGTGAAACCCGAACAGGGAACACTGGGCGCAAAGAACACATTGGAAAAGCCATTGCCTTTGCCATCCGATCAGCAACCGGTTTCTCCGCCATTACGCGGGCATGTTTATGAGATGCGGTTTTTGCATGCCAATCCCGCACCCGAGATCGTGCCGGACAAACCCCTGGAGACCTATGCCAATTACCTGATCGGCAACGATCCCTCCAAATGGGCCAATAACTGTAAGACCTACCAGGCCCTTACCTACAAAAATGTGTATCCCAATATCGATGTGCGTTACTATACCGCCAATGGGGTATTGAAATATGATATCATCGTGCATCCCGGCGGAAACCCTGCCAATATTGCCATGTATTTCGATGGTGCCGAGAACCTGCGGGTAAAAGACGGTGCGCTGCAGATCAAGACCTCTGTGGAAGTGGTGCAGGAAATGGCGCCATACACGTATCAGCTGATCGATAACAGCCGCAAAGAGATCCCCTGCAGTTATGATGTGAAGGGCAATATCGTTCAGTTCAAGTTGGGTGCAGCGTATTCACGCTCGGCAACCATGGTGATAGATCCTTCGGTGGTATTCTCCACTTTTACCGGCAGTTCGGCTGATAACTGGGGGTATACCGCTACTTACGATGCCAGTGGTAATTTTTATGCCGGCGGTATCGTATTTGGAAAGGAGGGTAGCTTCCCCGTGAGCAACGGCGCTTTTCAGCAAACTTACCAGGGGGGTAATAACCAAACAGGGGAACAGGGTGGTTTTGATATCGCCATCATGAAATTCGACCCCACCGGTTCACGTCGTCTCTATGCTACCTATATCGGCGGCACCAATGGAAATGAACAACCTCATAGCCTGGTAGTGGATGGGGCCGGCAACCTGGTGATCGCCGGCAGGACCACTTCTACCGACTATCCTGTTCAGGGCGCTTTAAAGACCTATGGTCCGCTGGGTGGCGGATGGGACATAGTGGTCACCAAACTGAATGCAACCGGAACAGGTTTGGTGGGCTCGGTACGTATTGGTGGTAGGGGAGATGATGGTGTGAACATCCGTCATAAATATTCTACACTTGGGGCCGAATCGATCGACCGTAACTACGGCGATGATGCCCGAAGTGAAGTGATCCTGGATAATGCCGGGAATATTTTGTTCGCTTCCTGCACACAGTCGTCCAATTTCCCGGTCACTGCTGTTTCTCTTCAAACCGGTTTGGGCGGTGTCAATGCCAAGAACCGTGCACAGGATGCAGTCATCTTAAAACTGACACCCGATCTTGGACAGGTACTGTTCAGCGTGATCGTTGGTGGTAATGATGATGATGCTGCATTTGTGCTGGCCATCCATCCTTTTACCAACAATATATTTGTAGCGGGTGCTACAGCCAGCAGTAATTTTCCGGGTGATAAGACCGGTACCAAATATCCTACCTACCAGGGTGGCTTGAGTGATGGTTTTGTGGCGGAATATACCAGCAACGGAGTGCCTGTGCGGACAGGTTTCTTTGGTACCAACGGAACCGATATTATTTATGGTATCCAGTTTGATCGATTTGGCTTCCCGTATATCGCTGGTACCACCACTGGTAACTGGCCTGTGGTGAATGCCCCTTTTAACCAGGCCAATGGAAAACAGTTCATTGTAAAACTGAAACCGGATCTGTCCGATTACGTTTACTCCACCGTTTTTGGATCAGGCAGTGCCAACCCTAATTTATCGCCTACTGCCTTTCTGGTAGACAGGTGCGAGAACGTATATTATTCCGGTTGGGGAGGTTCGGTGAATATTTCCGAAAATTATCCCAACGCCGGAACCAACGGATTGCCCATAACCGCTGATGCATACCAGAAAGTAACGGATAACAGCGACTTCTACTTTTTTGTCCTGGAGAAAGACGCCAAATCGCAGTTATATGGAAGTTATTTCGGGCAATTGGGTGGCTTTGGCGAACATGTGGATGGCGGTACCAGCCGCTTCGACAGGAATGGGGTCATCTACCAGGCCATGTGTGCCAACTGTAGCTCTCCCAAACCCAGGTTCCCTACCACGCCGGGTGTATGGTCGCCCTACAACGGCTCGCAGGGCTGTAACCTGGCCGCGGTGAAAATTGCATTCAACCTGGCGGGCATCGGTGCCGGAATACAGGCTTCCATCAACGGCGTGCCGCGTGATACTTCGGGTTGTGTGCCCATGACAGTGGTCTTCACAGATACCATTGCCATGGGAAAAAAATACATCTGGGATTTTAACGATGGCAGCACTCCCGAAACCACTACCTCACCAACGGTCACACATACCTTCAACACCATCGGGATGTACCGGGTACGGCTGATCTCGGTGGATTCGAGCAGTTGCAATATTTCCGACACGGCCTATGTTACCATGAGGGTGCGTGATGACCAGGCTGCCCTGAATATGACCGCCGTAAAACTGCCGCCCTGTACGTTACTGGCGTATGAGTTCACCAATAATTCAGTGGCCAATAAACCATTTACCAATACCAGCTTCCGCTGGGATTTTGGCGATGGCACCACGCAACTGGCCGGTTTAGGAAAAGTGACCCATACCTATGCCTCGGCAGGAACCTACAACGTGCGTTTGGTATTGATCGACACCAATTATTGTAATGGCCCCGACAGTATCACCCAGCGCATACGGATCGCCACCAATGTAAAAGCGCAGTTCGCAACGCCTGCCAAAGGTTGTGCTCCTTACACTGCTTTCTTTGACAATACATCTTTGGGAGGCAGCGATTTTATCTGGGATTTTGGGGATGGTACCACTTCTACCGAACATGACCCCCAGCATGAATATACCAGAATAGGCGTTTACCGGGTTCGGCTGATCGCCAATGATCCGAATACCTGTAATCAAACGGATACATCGGCCTACTATACGATAACGGTCAATCCGAACCCCAGTTCTTCCTTCACGTATACGCCTAATCCAACGGAACCCAATACCGCAGTTACTTTCCTGAATTCGGCTGTGGGAGCAAGCAGTTATAAATGGTTGTTTGGAGATGGAGATACTTTGTTCACGATCAGTGCTGATACAACGGTACGGCACCTGTTCAACGCATCCGGCACGTATAATACCTGCCTGGTTGCCTACAACAGTGCAGGTTGCAGCGATACCAGCTGTCAGCCCATTTCTGTTACGATCAACAGTTTACTGGATGTGCCCAATGCATTTTCTCCGAACGGAGATGGGCGCAACGATAAGATCTATGTGCGGGGATACGGTATCGAAAGGATGACCTGGACCATCTATAACCGCTGGGGAGCGGTGGTCTACAAAGGAACGGATCCGTATGAAGGCTGGGATGGCACTTACCAGGGAAAGATACAGCCACAGGATGTTTATCATTATACCTTGGTGGTGGAATTCAGCAGTAAGGAACGGACAACGAAAAAAGGAGATATCACGCTATTGCGATAAGGTTATGCAGGTAAGAAAGAACATACTAATGGCACTGGTGACCCTGCTGATGGCAGGAACAGGAGAGGCGCAGGACCTGCACTTTTCGCAGTACTTCAACATACCCATGCTGGTGAACCCCGCCAATACCGGCTTTAACCCGGATTATGATTTCAGGGTAGGGGGTAATTACCGGAGCCAGTGGGCCAGCGTAGGAGGTAATCCTTACCGGACCATGAGCGTATGGGCCGATACCAAACTATTTACCGATCGTTTCGAGAATGGCTGGCTCGGTGTGGGCGGTTCCATTCTGAAAGATGTGGCGGGCAGCGGCAGCTTATCATCCACCGGTGGTTTTGCCAGTGTTGCCTATCACCAGATGCTGGGTTATAACAGTTTGCTGAGTGGTGGCTTTTCGTTGGGTTATGTCTCCAAGCGCATCGATCTCTCCAAACTCACTTTTGACAACCAGTGGAACGGTAGCTTCTTTGATGTCACGATTCCGCCCAACGAGCCTTTTGCTTATAACAAGGTCAATTACCTGGACCTGCAGGTAGGCCTGAACTATGCCTATTTTGCCTCGGAGAATGTGTATTTCAATGCCGGGCTGAGTGTGATGCACATCAACCGCCCGCGGGAAAGTTTTTTTGATGCCACGGTGTCGGATAACCGTGTACAAAGAAGGTATACGGCTTTCCTGAACAGCAGTATCAAGATACAGGATGTGTGGATCGTGAACCCGAATGTATATGTAAGTAAAATGGGCAATAGCTGGGAGACCGTTGTGGGCTTCAATGCCAACCGCGACCTTACCGGCGACGGACTATCTCAATTCATCATCGGCCTGTATTACCGTAACAAGGATGCGCTGATCCCGATGTTGGGTTACCAGGTGAATGATCTCAGGTTCACCATCAATTATGATGCAACGGTATCGAGCCTCAGCAGCCTGAATGGTACCCGGGGCGCCTATGAGCTTTCCATCGTGAAGACCGGGATATTCCCTTCCAGTGCCGGAAGATCGGTGCGCTGCCCAACGGTGCGTTTTTAATTCCTGGTCTTACAAAACAGGAGTAGGATAGACATGCAAGGATGATCCGGTGCATGCTACCCTATTCAGCTGATACGGGGGATAAAGTGTTCTGTGTTTACAGAGATGAGATTCCATCTCCATCACTCCTGATGCTGTAATCTTCTTCTTTAAAATATTTCCTGTATTTATCGTTCACTTCTTTCGGTTGTTTGGTGCCGTTGATGTAGAGCTCTCCTTTTTTCACTTCAATCCGGTATCCCTTTTTCCGGTCGATCAGGCCATCTTTTTCCAGGCTCTCGGTGAACTCTTTTAACTGCGCGATCTCCTTCTTTGCCTTTTCAATGCCGACCTTAGCCTCCGCCATGCCCTTCTCCACATCTTTTTTGATTTTTTCCATATCGATCTTCGACTTCAGCCTGGCTTCGTTCATTTCATCTTTGGCCCGGGCCATTTCCTTTTCTATCTGTTTCTTGTCGATCTCCTTCATTTTCTTTTCAGCTTCGCGCAGGGAACGTTCTACTTCGGTCCTGGTTTTTTCCCAATCCACTTTTGCAAGGGCGGTCTGCACTTCGCGGCTGATCTTTTCAAAATCGATCTTTTTCATTTCGTCCATGGCAGCTTTCAGCTCTTTGTCCATTTTGGCGAAATCAATATTCATGTTCCTGTTCAGTTCCTCTGCAGCCCGGTCCAGTTCCTTTGAAGCCTTGTCGAGATCGCCAACTGTATAATCCCTGTTCTGTGAATACTTTTTACGGGGTTTGCTGGTGTCGTCCTGGTAATGAATGCTGTAAGGTTTTACCGGGATCTGGTTGTTCTCAGCGGTTTTCCAGGAAAGGGTGCCCAGGGTAGCAACCGCTATTCCTGCCAGTGCCAGCCCATTTTTTACTTGATGTTTCATAGTTGCATGGTTTAATAAACGAATAATTTCGTAGTAAATATACGAGTGAATTCGTAATTCGGTCTGCCGGTCATCATTTTTTTATTTATTTAACAAATACGTCGGGATGGCCGATCTGGCTGGTCAAATATATTATGCGCATTCCTGCGGCTTAATTTTTATCTTGCGGCATATCAACGAACCGCTATGAAATATTTGCCGCTGAATCCGCAACTCTTCCTCAATAACCGGAAAAGGTTTGTGAAAGAGATGTTACCCAACAGCATTGCCATATTTGTGAGCAATGATGAGTTTCCTTCCAATGGCGATGCGCTTCACTCTTTCAAGCAGAATACGGATCTGTTCTGGCTCTCCGGGATCAACCAGGAAGATTCCATGGTGATCCTGTTCCCTGATAACCCGGATCCCAAATACCGAGAGGTATTGGTGTTGGTTCGTCCCAACGAGCTGAAAGAGAAATGGGATGGTAAACGGTTGCGTGCAAAGGAAGCTGCTGAAATTTCCGGCATCCAGACCATTGTATGGCTGGATACGATCGATGCACCCTTGCAGACCTGGATTCACCTGGCGGATCATATCTATCTGGATACGAATGAGAACGACCGGAAAGCTTCCCATATCCGCAGCCGCGAATACCGGTTTGTGGATGAGATGAAAGCGGCCTACCCGCTGCATTCATTTCAGCGCGCCGCCAAGATCATGAAACAGCTTCGCAGCATCAAGACCAAAGAAGAGATCGAAGTGGTGCAGAAAGCGATCGATATCACCGAAAACACTTTCCGCAGGCTGTTGCAGTTCATCAGGCCCGGCGTAACGGAATATGAGATCGAGGCCGAGATCTGGCATAGTTTTTTAAGCCAGCGCGCAACGGGGCCCGCTTACGGCAGCATCATTGCCAGCGGCGATAATGCCCGTACCCTGCACTATGTTTCCAACAACGCCGAATGTAAGGATGGCGAACTGATCCTGATGGACTTCGGTGCAGAATACGGAAATTACTGTGCAGACCTGACGCGTACCGTTCCGGTGAACGGTAAATTTGGCCGCAGGCAGAAAACGGTATACAATGCCTGCCTGCATTTACATAACTATTGCAAAAGCATCCTCAAACCCGGTATATCCATTGTTGAATACACAGAAAAAGTAGGAGAGGAAGCCACCCAGCAGTTCCTGAAGATCGGCCTGCTGCGTAAATCGGATGTTAAGAACGAAGATCCTGAGAACCGCGCTTACCGTAAATACCTGTACCACGGCATCTCGCACCATCTGGGCCTTGATGTGCACGACCTGGGAACCCGTACCGCGCCCATACAGGCGGGGATGCTGTTCACCATTGAACCGGGCATTTATATTGAGGAAGAGCAAATGGGGATCCGCATTGAAAATAATTTCTGGATCACGAAGAATGGTAACATTGATTTAATGAAGAATATTCCGATCACAGTAGAAGAGATCGAAGCTTTGATGAAAAGAAAATAGTCGATCGTTCATGATCCCGCTACCGCTGATATCCTAACGGTAAGGAACATGGACCAATGACCCCCAGAACCAGGCATGAAACAGATCCCCAACCTATTTACCTTACTGAACCTGCTGGCCGGATGTCTGGCCATTGTTGCGATCATGCAGTCGGGCGTGACCATTTCCGTGGACGCCAATGGCGAGAACCTGGTAGTGATACCTGAAAAGATCTGGCTTGCCAGCCTGTTCATAGGCCTGGCAGCCGTAGTGGATTTCCTGGACGGTTTTGTGGCACGTATGCTGCAGGTGCCCTCCGAACTGGGTAAACAACTGGATTCGCTGGCAGATACAGTGAGTTTTGGCGTGGCCCCGGGGCTGATCGCTTACCAGTTCCTGCGTTTGTGTTTTGCCCAACAGGAAGATGGCCTGGATATCAGTACACTTTGGCTGTTGCCGGCATTCCTATTGCCTTGCGCCGGCGCTTACCGCCTGGCACGCTTCAATATCGATCATTCGCAGGGGTATGGCTTCAAGGGAGTGCCCATACCTGCCGTTGGATTGTTATTCGCCTCTTTTCCACTGATCTATTGGTATTCGGGTAGTGATCTCCTGATCAACCTGTTACTGAATAAATGGTTCTGGTATGGTACGGTATTGCTGTGCAGTTACCTGATGGTATCACGCCTGCCTATGCTGGCGCTCAAGTTTTCCGGTATCACCACGCGCAAGCTGCTTCCTTTCCTGATCATAGCGCTGTTGGCGCTGGCCAGCGGGTTAAGTTTTGGCTGGCTGGCAGTTCCTATCGCGTTTATTGCGTATGTAATTCTATCTTTGACCTTCAAACAACCCGAATAGTATCATGACCTATCATGTTCAGATCAAAGTAATGCCTTTGAAAGACCTGCTTGATCCGCAGGGCAAAGCCGTTTTGGGCGGATTGCAGAACCTGGGATTACATACCGTAGCCGATGTGCGTGTTGGAAAACATATTACCCTCGATGTAGAAGCTTCCAGCGAAGCGGAAGCCAAACAGATAGCCGATGAAGCCAGCAAAAAATTACTGGCCAACCCGGTGATGGAGTTCTACGAGATCGAACTGATCAATTAATAGCACACTCACCAGCAGCCGTAATTAATAGTACATCAACTATTAATTACCAACTATTAATTATTAACTATTCACTCCCTTGCTATACCTTGTTCCCACACCACTTGGTAACCTGAAAGACATCACGCTCCGTTCACTGGAAGTGCTGCAGCAGGTGGATGTGATCCTTTGTGAGGATACAAGGACCTCTGCCCGTTTGCTGAATCACTACCAGATACAGAAACCGGTATCGCCATATCACCAGCACAATGAACATAAGATCGTTCAGCATATTGTGGACCAGCTGCGTGCCGGTAAAACGATGGCACTGATCACCGATGCAGGCACACCGGGTATTTCGGATCCCGCTTTCCTGCTGGTGCGTGAATGTATCAAACAGGACGTGAAAGTGGAATGCCTGCCCGGCGCCACTGCTTTTGTGCCGGCACTGGTGAACAGTGGCATACCTACCAACCGCTTCGTATTCGAAGGGTTCCTGCCCATTAAAAAAGGCAGACAGACCCTGTTGAAACAACTGGCAGAAGAGGAGCGTACCATGATCATCTACGAAAGCCCGATGCGGCTGGTAAAGACCCTCGAAGAATTTATCACCTATTTTGGTGCCGAAAGACAGTGTTGCGTCAGTCGCGAGCTTACCAAACTGTTCGAAGAGAACAAACGGGGCTCACTGCGCGAAGTGGCCGATCATTTCAAGGCCAAAACGGTGAAAGGTGAGATCGTGATCGTTCTTGCCGGTAAAGAATAGAAGTTTCAGTGCCGTTTTGCGGGTAGGTGACAGCAGGATTCGCCCCCTGCCCGGTTTCTTTTACCCATTGACCACTATTCTGCACTTTCTAAGCCGAATTTCCTGAAATTTACCCCTTCTAAAAATTTCCTCATCACATGAGCCAAAAACTATTCAAGGTTTTCTTACTGTCGATCGCTGTTACCCAGTTGACCACCGCCTTTGCCCAACCCGACCGTTGGCAGCAACGCATCAAATACAATATCAATGTAGCTGTGGATGTGGCCACCAACCGTTTTAAAGGAACAGAAAAACTGGAGTATACCAATAATTCGCCCGACACACTGGACAAAGTGTATTTCCATCTGTACTGGAATGCATTCCAGCCCGGCAGCAGCATGGATGTGCGCAGCAGGGAGCTGGGTAAGATACAGATAGCGGAACCCCGCAGGAACAGTGATGGTTTGGACTGGGACGCGCGCGTGAAAGACCGTATCAGCAAACTCACACCCGATCAGATCGGGTACCAGCGTGTCAGCAGTATCCGGATAGCAGGTGTGGAGCAGCAACTGAAAGAACATGAGACCATCCTGGAAGTGATACTCAGCAAACCCATTTTACCCAAAAGTAAAGTGCAGATGGATGTGGTGTTCGAAGCACAAGTGCCTTTGCAGATCCGTCGCAGTGGCCGCGATAATGCGGAGGGCATCCGTTACAGCATGAGCCAATGGTATCCCAAAATGGTCGAGTATGATTACCAGGGCTGGAATGCCAACCCTTACATTGCCCGCGAGTTTTATGGGGTATGGGGAGATTTTGATGTGAACATCACCATCGACAGGAATTATATGGTCACCGCCGGTGGCGACCTGATGAATGCCAATGAAGTGGGCTTTGGTTACCAGGCATCCGGAACCGTTGTAAAACCCGCCGCCGGTAATACCCTTACCTGGAAATGGCAGGCATATAATGTGCATGATTTCATGTGGGCAGCAGACCCTTCTTATAAAATGATCACACGTGCCGTAAAAGATGGTCCGTTGATCCGTGTGGTATACAAAGCTGTGGACTCACTGGAGAACCGCTGGCAGAAAATGGCAGATACGGCCGCCCTCGCTTACCCGGTCATTGCAAAGACCTTTGGTGCCTATCCATACAAGACCTATACTTTTATACAGGGAGGCGATGGCGGTATGGAATACCCCATGGGAACGCTGCTGAAAAGTGCCAGCGTGGGTACGGCCATTCATGAGTGGATGCACAGCTGGTACCAGATGATGATGGGCAGTAACGAATCCCTGTATCCCTGGATGGACGAAGGGTTTACCGATTATGCCAGCACCCGGGTACTGTCTACTTTGCGTAACAGTAAGGATTTCTGGTATACAGGCTCTTACCGCGGTTATTTTGCATTGGCCAAAAGCGGTTATGAGGAACCTGCCAGCACACATGCGGATCATTACAACACCAATTATGCCTATGGCAGCGCATCGTATGCCAAAGGCGCTTTGTTCCTTTCGCAACTGGGGTATATCGTGAGCGATAGTGTACGGGACAAGATACTGCTGGCCTATTACAACCAGTGGCGTTTCAAACATCCCAATCCCAATGATTTTGTGCGCGTGGCGGAAAAACAAAGCGGCATGGAGCTTGACTGGTTCAAGGAATACTGGATCAACGGCACCAAAACCATCGATTACGGCGTAGGTGATATTGCTGTAAAAGATGGTAAGACCCTGATTACCATCAGACGCATTGGTAAAATGCCGATGCCGGTTGATGTATTGCTCACTTTCAAAGATGGCAGTAAGGAATTACATTATATACCATTGAGCCTGATGTATGGAGCGAAGCCGGCAGAAGATGCCACGCCAAGAACCGTTCATGAAGAATGGAAATGGACGCACCCTGAATATTCTTTCGCCACTTCCAGGGGGATACAGGAGATCAAATCCATCGAGATCGACCCCAGCCAGCGTTTGGCGGATGTGAACAGGATCAATAATAAACTGGTTATACCGGATTAACATTCCTGTCTGGTACAAAATTCTTCCTGCGCCTTAGCGTCTTTGCGTGTGATTTTTCTCGCAAAGGCGCTAAGGCGCAGTGGTTTTGAGTGATCCTGTTCTGTGATCAGCAGAACAGATGAGCAAGGAACAGAAGAATATTGAATGACTCTAAAGACCAACAGCTGAAGACCCTATTTTGCCGCGTGGATCACATATTTCTCTTGAAAATATTCTTCCGGAAAGATCTTGAAGATCGGCATCATTTTGGGGCGTAAGCCACTTTCAAAAATTTCCTGGGCCAGGTCGCCGCCTTTCAAACAGATCAACCCGGAAGGAAGGGGTTTGCTATGGTCTTTTTTCAGTAGGGGCGCGCTCCACTTCCATAGATCCTTCAAGGGTGCTACCGCACGTGAGATGGCATAATCAAATTTCCGGTTCTTGATGTCTTCTGCCCTGGTATGCTGAACCGTGATGTTATGGATATTGGCTCCCTCGCAGACCGCTTCCACCACTTTGAGTTTTTTGGCGATGCTGTCGACCAGGTGAAACTTCACTTTCGGGAAAAATATCGCCAGCGGCACACCGGGAAAACCACCTCCGCAACCGATGTCGATGATCTGCGTACCTGGCTCAAAATCCGCTATTGCCGCAATGCTGAGCGAATGCAGTACATGGTGCAGGTAAATACTGTCGATATCTTTCCGCGAGATCACATTGATCTTGGCATTCCATTCTTTGTACAGCGCTTCCAGCGCTGTGAACTGTGTGATCTGTTCTTCGGTGAAATCGTCGAAGTACTTAAGGATCAATCCCAGTTTTTGCGGGGCGCTTTCCATATGGCAGGTAAGGTAAAAATGTAATAAAAGAACATCCAGATATCCAGCAACAGGAACCAGGGCCAGAGATCGGACTCATTCAGTTTCTTCATGCCCTTGTACAGGATCACCGCCTGTATCAGCAAACGGAAGCCGAACACGGCTAGTGCGATCCACCAGTTAAAGAAGATGATGGACAAGGTCAGTAAGGGATAGAGCAGGAATAAACTGAGCGAATACAGTCCTAACAAGAATTTATGTTTGGGCTTATAATAACGACCCGTAGTGTAATGGCGGTATTTCTGTGTCATCCAATCGCTCCAGCGTTTCTTGGGTTCGCTCAGGGTATGTGCTTCCGGATCGATCACTATTGCGGTATTCTCTGCTGTGGCTACCTGGTTGATGAACAGGTCATCATCGCCGCTGGGGATCTGGTTGATGGATGAGAATCCCTTGTTGCGGAGAAACACTTCTTTCTTGTAACTCAGGTTCCTGCCCACACCCATATAAGGTGTTCCGGCAAGTGCATAGGAGAGGTATTGTAAAGCCGTATGGAAGGTCTCGAAACGGATCAGTTTGTTCAGGATCCCCGGACGTTTGTGGTAAGCGCCATATCCGAGTACGATCTCGGTATCCTCATCATAGGCATCCTGCATTTTCTGCATCCAGAACTCAGAAGCGGGCGTACAATCAGCGTCGGTCAGCAACACGATCTCGTATTTGGCACTTTTGATACCGATGGACAGGGGAAATTTCTTTCCGCTGATCATCTTGGCTTCCTGCGTAAGCTGGATATGGTTGATGTTCTTGAACGATTTCTGGAACTCCTCGATCACGTATTTGCCCTCGTCGGTGGAGTTGTCGTTCACGATCACGATCTCGTGGGTGGTCTTATAGTCCTGCACCAGCACCCCGGGCAGGTTACGGGTAAGGTTATCGGCCTCATCGCGGGCGCAGATGATCACGGATACGGGATGCTCAAAATTCACATCCCTTGCCGGTTTCTTGAAAAAAGCCAGCCGTCTGAAGAAATACAGGTAATAGCTGACCTGTATGGCAATAACGGCGCAGAATACATAAAACAGTATGGTCCAGGTGATGGATGGTATCATCATCCGGCAAAAATAGCGCATTGAAAGCTTCGGCTGGCGCGGGTGTGGAAAAGATGGGTGGCGCCCAAACGGGGCCTGTAAAAGCAGGGAAGGCGCCTGCTGCCTGTCAAACACCGAGTTTCCCTACTTTTGCGCCATGGCAGCACTGGATTTTGAGTTACAGGTAACCGCAGCGAGTTCCAAAGCAAGGGCAGGAAAGATCACAACGGATCATGGTGAGATACCCACGCCGATCTTCATGCCCGTAGGTACGGTAGGCAGTGTGAAAGCGGTCACCCAGCAACAGTTGCTGAACGAGATCAATGCAAAGATTATCCTGGGTAATACCTATCACCTGTACCTCCGTCCGGGTACCGAGGTACTGGAGGCTGCGGGTGGTTTACACCGGTTCAATGGCTGGAACAGGCCCATTCTCACCGATAGCGGCGGCTACCAGGTATTTTCCCTGGCCGCCAACCGGAAGATCAGGGAAGAGGGTGTGATGTTCCAATCGCATATTGATGGCAGCCGACACCTGTTCAGTCCGGAATCGGTCATGGATATCCAACGAAGCATCGGCGCCGATATCATCATGGCTTTTGACGAATGCCCGCCCTATCCCAGCGAATATGGGTATGCCAAAAAAAGCATGGAGCTCACCCATCGCTGGCTTGACCGTTGTTTCAAAAGACTGGAAGAGACGCCTGATAAATATGGGTATACACAGAACCTGTTCCCGATCGTGCAGGGAAGTACTTACCAGGACCTGCGGAAAGCTTCCTGTGAATATATTTCCTCAAAGAATGCAGTGGGTAATGCCATCGGAGGTTTGAGCGTGGGAGAACCGGAAGAGATGATGTATGAGTTCACCGCACTGTGTGCCGATCATTTACCTGTGGCCAAACCCCGTTACCTGATGGGCGTGGGTACTCCCTGGAATATTCTGGAGTGCATCGATCTTGGCATCGATATGTTCGATTGCGTGATGCCCACCCGCAATGGCCGTAACGGCATGCTGTTCACCACCCAGGGTGTGATCAATATCCGCAATAAGAAATGGGCCTCCGATTTTTCACCGCTCGATCCCGGACTACCCGTGGAGTCGAGCCAGTTCTATACCAAAGCCTACCTGCGGCATCTGTTCGTGGCAGACGAGATACTGGGTCTGCAACTGGCCAGTATCCAGAACCTGTCTTTCTACCTCTGGCTGGTCGGAGAAGCCCGCAAACATATCCTGGAAGGCGATTTCAGCAGCTGGAAAAAGAGTATGGTGGAGCAGGTGAAGCAAAGGCTGTAGGGTAGTTAAAAGGGTTAAATAGGGTTAAAATAGTTAAAAGGGGCGGCTCATGCGATTAAGTATGCCCCTTAACACTATTGACTTTTCTAACAGCTTTAACCTCTTTAACCTTTTTAACCTCTTTAACGATTTTACCCCCCTCTAACTCCCCACCCCCCGTATCTTTGCCCATAACCCATCATGAAGAAACTAGACTGGTACATACTGAAGAAATTCCTGACCACGTTCTTTTTTGCCATTTTCCTGTTCACCATCATTGCCGTGGTGGTGGATGTGAGTGAAAAGACCGATGATTTTGTGAAGACGGGCCTAAGTGTAAACCAGATCATCACTTTGTATTATTTCGGGTTTGTTCCCCATATCATTGCTTTGCTGTTTCCGCTGTTCGTATTCATTGCGGTGATCTTCTTCACCTCCAAAATGGCCGGTAAAAGCGAGATCATTGCGATACTGGCCAGCGGTACCAGTTATATTCGCTGGCTCAGGCCCTACTGGATCGGTGGAGGATTCCTTTGTGTGCTGCTCTGGTTTGCCAACCAGTACGTGGTACCCAAAGCCAACCAGATCAGAGGTGCTTTTGAGGCCAAATACATTGACGGTAATAATTCTTACAATGCCCTGGTTGCCACCAGCAGTAATATTTACCTGCGGGTAGATTCCTTTACCTATGCCGGTATTTATTCTTACGATACCCTGACCAAACGGGGAGGGCCCGTGTTCTTTTACAAGGTACAGAATGATCAGGTGGTGGAGAACATGCGTGCCGATGGTATTTCCTGGGATACCGCTACCAAAAAATGGCGGCTGGAATCGCTGCTCGACCGGAAGCTGCGGCCATTGAAGGAAGAGGTGAAACTGGAAATGACCAGGGCCATGAACTTCAATTTCAAACCGTATGACCTGAGCCGGGATAAATACACCAAAGACAAGCTGACCTCGCCTGAACTGGACCGTTTCATCCGACTGGAGGAGCTGAGGGGATCGGAAGGATTGAACGAGTTGAAAGTGGAACGTTACCGCAGGGATGCCACCTGTATCACGGTGTTATTGCTGACCCTGATCGGCGCCATTGTGGCCGGACGCAAAGTGAGGGGAGGCAGTGGTGTGCACCTGGCTGTGGGTTTTATGATCGCCGCCCTGTTCATTATCACTGATCGCTTTTCCACCATTTTCTCTACCAAGGGCAACCTGCCACCCCTGGTAGCGGCCTGGATCCCGAATATGATCTTCGTGTTCGTGGTGGTCTATCTGTACCGGAAAGCCCCCAAGTAATTTTACCTGATTTCGACAACCTTAGACCTAATTGTTTTGTTGTAGAAAGCAAGTTGTTTTACCTTTAGCACTTACAACCAACCCATTGCCTGCAAGCATTCTAACGTGCTTGTTATCAATGGTTAATAAAAACATAGCTTAGTCATGGAAATAGTAAAAGAGCGGTTCAAAGCAAAAGCAGATGCTTCGAATGCAGAGATCAAAGCACTACTGAAAGAACATGGTAACAAAAAAGTAGGGGAAGTGACCCTGTCGCAGGTATACCAGGGTATGCGTGGTATCACTGGCCTGGTAACCGAGACCAGTTTGCTGGATGCACAGGAAGGTATCCGTTTCCGCGGATATTCTATCCCTGAGCTGCAGGCCAAATTGCCCAAAGCTCCCAATGGAGGAGAACCCCTGCCCGAAGGCCTTTTTTACCTGATGCTGATCGGTGAATTACCCACCTGCGATGATGTGAACAATGTCACCAGCATCTGGCAGCGCCGCAGCCATGTTCCCAATTACGTGTTCGATACCATCGATGCCCTGCCCATCAGTGCGCACCCCATGACCATGTTTGTAACCGGTGTGATGGCTCTGCAGACCGAGAGCCAGTTCGCCAAAGAATATGCAAAAGGCATCAATAAAAAAGATTACTGGGATCCTGTGTTCGATGATTCCATGGACCTGATCGCACGTCTGCCAAGGATCGCAGCTTATATCTATCGCCGCAAATACAAGAACAACGAACATATACAACCCAACGGGCTGCTCGACTGGGCCGGTAACCTGGCACATATGATGGGCTTTGAGGATGAAAGCTTCAAAGAACTGATGCGTTTATACATGACCATCCATGCAGACCATGAAGGTGGTAACGTATCTGCCCACACCACGCACCTGGTGGGTTCTGCCCTGAGCGATCCCTTCCTCAGCTATGCAGCCGGTATGAACGGTTTGGCAGGTCCCCTGCACGGACTGGCCAACCAGGAAGTGATCAAATGGATCTTTGAGATGCAGGAGAAACTGGGTACCGATAATCCTACCAAAGAGCAGATCGCTGCCTATGTGCAGGAAACCCTGTCTTCCGGTAAAGTGGTTCCGGGTTATGGCCATGCGGTATTACGCAAGACCGATCCCCGTTTTACTGCGCAGATGGAGTTTGGAAAGAAACATATGCCCGATGATAAACTGGTGAATACCGTATGGAATATTTACGATACGGTTCCGCCGATCCTGCAATCACTGGGTAAGATCAAAAACCCATGGCCCAACGTGGATGCGCATAGCGGTGCATTGCTCGTTCATTACGGCCTGGTGGAATACGAATTCTACACGGTACTGTTTGCCGTTAGCCGTGCCCTGGGTGTACTGGCCAGCCTTTGCTGGGACAGAGCCCTCGGATTCCCACTCGAAAGACCCAAGTCTGTTACCACCGAAGCCGTTAAATTATGGCTGGAAGGGAAGGAAGAGATCTGGGATTAGGGACAATCGTGAGTCGTGAGTGGTCAGTGGGGAGTAGTTAGTTAGTATGGTGTCCATTGACAATTCACTATTGACATTTCACCTAAAAAAAAAGTCCGCCGGAGTAGTTGCTTCGGCGGACTTTTTTTATATTAGGAGAAACAGATCCTATGGCAAAGTCTAAGGGTGTTGTGGTCAAAGCCGGAAAAAAGGCCGCTAAGAAAACAGTTGCCGGAAAGACCACTGTCAAAAAAACGGTGGTCAAAAAAGGCGAACCGGAGAAGAAAGAAAAAACCATCTCGGTCAAGTATGCCGATAAATCTGCAGGGCAGCCGGAACTGGTCAAGATCTTTACCGCCATTCAACAGATGATGATACCCTATGATCAAAAGGGTTCACTGGTCTTTCATGCAGCTACCGGTGGGCAGGCGCACCTGGTGAGTCACAAGACCCTGGAGGTAGAAGGGCGTACAAGAAAGGAAATGTGGCTGGTATCTGTGATGATACAGAAAGGGTATGTAGCGTTTCATTATCTGCCCGTTTATATGAACCCGTCGATGGAAAAACTATTCAGCCCGGCTTTTATCGCATGCCTGAAAGGCAAAGCCTGTTTTCATCTCAAAAAAATGGATCCGGAGATATTGTCAGAAGTGGAGAAAGCCATTCAGATAGGGTATGAAGCGTATCAGAAAAAAGGATGGATCTGAGGAATAATGAATAATGAATAATGTGTTGTGCTATTAAAACCTCTGCGTAACCTCCCTGTTCTCATGTTCTCTGCGGTGAATAACATTCCGAACAATAGCGACTGGCCTTTTGTAAGTTTTTCTCACCGCAAAGAACATGAGGAGCAGCGTTTTCGCGGAGGGTCTCCGATTATATTAAGAGGTTAATAGCACAACGTGTTGATGATTAATGAATATCGAGCTTGACTGACGGCAGACAGGTAAGGAATGTTGAACTGTGGTAAATAAAAAAGTCTCGCAAAAATTGTGAGACTTAAGTGGAGAGTATCGGGGTCGAACCGAGGA
>CAYWPM010000002.1:85422-539215 GCA_964460235.1 uncultured Sediminibacterium sp.
CCTTCCCGCCGATGGCGGGACGCTCTGTTTGGACTTGAGTTAATACAAATAAAAAAGTCTCACAAAAATTGTGAGACTTAAGTGGAGAGTATTGGGGTCGAACCGAGGACCTTCCCGCCGATGGCGGGACGCTCTGTTTGGACTTGAGTTAATACAAATAAAAAGTCTCACAAAACTGTGAGACTTAAGTGGAGAGTATCGGGGTCGAACCGACGACCTCTTGCATGCCATGCAAGCGCTCTAGCCAACTGAGCTAACCCCCCATACAACCGGTCATCTTTTGCAGGAAGCCAATGGATGCCGATAGGAGTGCAAATGTATAGTCTGATACGATTCTGACAAAATTTAGTTATCTGCCGGTTCCGTGTTTCCCATAGTTCTTTTCCCCTGACGTGATCGCCAATGGCAGGCGGTTCTGGGGCGGTGGCAGGGGGCAGGTGGCAAAAGGGGTGAAAGCGCAGGGTGGGTTATACGCTTTGTTAAAATCAATGACCGTATTCCCCTGGGCATCTGGCCTGGGAATGTATACGAAACGTCCGGATGGATAGGTCTCCGTGGCATTGGTGGCATCAGCAAAAACAATGAAGAGTTCCTCCTCGCCCTCGTCCAGTACATCCAGTGTATAGGTTTTGCCTTTCAGGGTGAATACCAGTTTGCCGGCCGCATTCTGCAGGTTGGTCTGTCCCAGCACGTTGGTAATGGAAATACGTCCGGGTTGTCCGGTGGTCTCCAGTTTGGCCGTGGTTCTCCAGGCTGCATTTACCGGGTATCTGTCAATGCCTTTGAAATGTTTCAGTTCCTGGCTCTCCAGGTCGCGCAGGCGGATGCCTATCCTGTCCTCTCTTTTGATCACCGACCATCTCAAAGAACCATGTGCCAATACCGGGGTCTTTATAGAATCCGGCTGGAAAATGATGCGATCGGTCACGACCGTATCCTGTATGGTTATCTTCACACCCGGCCGGGTGAGCAATGAAACGGTATTGCCTTTCCGTACGAAATGGCCCGCCTGCGCTGCAATGCTGCCTTTGGGAAAAACGATCGCTTGTGTTGAGTCACTGCCGAAGCTGTTACTGCCTTCGGATAACCAGAACAGTCCGGCCAGGTTCAGCCAGCCATTCTCTTTTTTCAGGTTCTCTGTTCTGGTATGGTGCCAGTTATCGATGCTGGCCCGGTAGTCATCGGTGACTTGTGCCAGGGACTGAATGGAAAGGGCAAGGCCCGATAACAGGACAGCTATTCTTGTATAAGGATTCATGGGAATGGTTGTAAAGATGACAGGTAAATAATTTCAGTAAACAGGCGACTTTCTAAATAGTTCTGATGCAGAACGGCAATCAGGAAACAGGTTAGCAGCAACAACAGGCATACCTGTTCCCTTGCAAAGGGTGAACGAAGATAAGCGAAACGGTGTTGTTGGGATGTGATTGCATGATATGGGATTGATTAGTCTACTTATTTGGTAGGTAAATATACATGCCCCGATCAGACATCTCCAAAAATATTTTATGGTGGAAGTATCCGGGTCGGTGATGCAGGGATGAACTATTGCAATACCATTCTGGATGATCAGAACACCAGCTCCAGTTTGCCCAGTTTGTCATTGATCAGCTGTAATTCTTCCTGGTTCAGCTGGATATCGCTTGCCCGGGCGTTCTGGCTTGCCTGTTCTGCGTTGCGGGCGCCCACCAATGCCAATGTGATACCGGGTTGCCGCAGGGTCCAGGCAATGACCAGTTGTGCCAGTGAGGCGTTCTTATCTGCCGCCAGTGACCGGAGATCGTCGAGGAAACCATTGATCCTCCTGATATTCTCGTCAGAATAAAAACGGTTGCCTTCGCGGGTATCACCTTCGTTGAACTGGTGGCCGGGTTTGATCTTGCCTGTCAGCAGACCCCGCTGTAAGGGACTGTAGGCGATCACGGATTTCTTATGTTCGATGCAGTAGGGAACCACATCTTTCTCTATATCGCGAAACACCATACTGTAGGGCACCTGGTTGGATACCAGTGAAAGAACGGTTTCAGCGGTCTTCATCTGGTCAACCGTATAGTTGCAGACACCCGCTGCACGGATCTTACCAGCTTGCTGTAATTGCAGCACTGCTTCCATGGTCTCTTCAATAGGGGTGGTGGGGTCGGCCCAGTGTATCTGGTACAGGTCAATATGATCCGTACCCAGCCTTCGCAAACTGTTCTCACATTCCTCGATGATACTTTCTTTGCCGGAATAGCGGTTGACCACGATGGGATTACCATAATTGTCGATGCTGTTAAAGAAGAATTCACCCTTGTTCAGGTCCCAGCGAAGCCCGTATTTGGTGAGGATCTGGACCTTGTCTCTCGGAAGTGTCTTCAGCGCATCTCCTACGATCTCTTCACTGAGTCCCTGTCCGTAGGCAGGAGCCGTATCTATTGAAGTAACGCCCAGTTCATACGAAGCCAGGATGGCTTCCAGCGCCTCTTTCCGGTCGGCTCCGCCCCACATCCATCCACCAATGGCCCAGGCACCAAACGTGATGGCTGAAGCATGTACACCCGATTGCCCGATCTCCCTGTATTCCATATTGCTGAATTTAAAATGAATTCTGGTATAAAATTATCAAAAGTTGATAATAATCTTACCGGGGCATACGGGGAAAAAAATATTATGTTAGATTTAAGTGATGATGAAAATATCATGATTGGCTGAATATATGATCAGAATGTGCTTGTCATTCACTCATTCGCTCATCCACTCATTCACTCATTGAATATCGCTTGCTATGCCTGATACACTTCATGTCAACACCAAAGGTGTTGCGCAAAATTCTTTTGATGCCATTGTGATAGGATCCGGCATCAGTGGTGGCTGGTCTGCCAAGGAACTCTGCGAGCAGGGACTGAAGACCCTGTTGCTCGAAAGAGGAAAAGATGTGGTACACCTGAAAGACTATCCTACCGCCACCAAGAACCCATGGGATTTTCCGCATCGGGGTAAAATGCCGCCTCCCATTGCAGAAAAGGATCCGGTAGTGAACCGTTGTTATGCGTATGGCGAGGCCACGGATCATTTTTTTGTGAAGGACCATGAACATCCCTATGTGCAGGAAAAACCCTTCGACTGGATCCGTGGATACCAGGTAGGTGGTAAATCTTTGTTATGGGCAAGGCAAACACAACGTTGGAGCAAATACGATTTTGAAGGTCCGGGCCGCGATGGTTTTGCGGTAGACTGGCCCATCCGCTATGATGACCTGGCGCCCTGGTACACGCATGTGGAAAGGTTTGCCGGTATCAGTGGCAATAAAGACGGCGTGGAAACATTACCCGATGGTGATTTTCTGCCTGCCTGGGAGATGAATTGTGTAGAGAAAGAGATCCAGCAAAAGATCAAAGCCCATTACAAAGACCGTTACGTGGTGCAGGGCCGTTGCGCACATCTGACACAACCCAGGGATATCCATATTCAACAGGGACGTACGCAGTGCCAGGCAAGAAGCCTGTGTGAAAGAGGTTGTCCATTCGGTGGTTATTTCAGTTCCAACTCCACCACCATTCCCTGGGCTCAGCGAACCGGGAATCTTACGCTGCGTCCCAATTCGGTGGTACATTCCATCATTTACGATGAACAGAAACAGAAAGCCATCGGCGTTCGCGTGATCGATACTGTGACACATGCGGCCACGGAATATTTTGCACGCATCATTTTTGTGAATGCAGCCTGTTTGAATACCAACCTGATCCTGTTGAATTCCACCTCTAACCGTTTTCCCAACGGCTTGGGCAACGATAATGGTCTGCTGGGTAAATACGTGGCTTTTCACAATTACCGGGGCTCTCTAACGGCATCGTACGACGGGCCGCAAGACAAATACTATTACGGCCGCAGACCCACTGCGGTGATGATGCCCAATTTCCGCAATGTATACAAACAGGAAATGGATTTCCTGCGTGGTTATATGGTGCATTACAGCGCCAGCAGGGGCAGGGCATGGGCTGAGGGTATCGGTGGCGAATATAAGGACGCGCTGACCGAAGCCGGTGACTGGGGCATCTATATGATGATGCAGGGTGAAACGATCCCCAAAGAATCGAACCATGTCCGTTTAAGTAAGGACCAGAAAGATGAATGGGGTGTCCCGCAGCTGATCACGTCCGTAGGATATGATGATAATGATGAGAAACTGTTGAAGGATTTTCTTGAGCAGGGTAAGGAAATGCTGGAGAAAGCTGGTTGCACCAATATCAATGCCCGCGACAGCAAACAGGCTCCCGGACTGGATATCCATGAAATGGGCGGGGTGCGCATGGGACGGGATCCCAAAACCTCCCTGCTGAATGCCTGGAACCAGTTGCACCAGTGCAAGAATGTTTTTGTAACGGACGGAGCCTGCATGACTTCAACCAGTACCCAGAATCCATCACTCACTTTCATGGCCATTACGGCAAGAGCGGCCAATCATGCGGTGGAAGAGCTGAAGAAAGGGACTTTGTGAGGGGGCAATTGTGAATTGTGAGTGGGGAGTGAGGTTGTTTGTGAGATCTGTGTTTGAGCCATCTGAAATTGGTATTTGTTAATCTGTCATCCGCAAATCAAAATAACATGTCTGCAGATTCAACCCATGTGAACAACAAAGCCAAAACGCAAAATACGTTTGATGCCATTGTAGTCGGATCGGGTATCAGTGGTGGCTGGGCGGCGAAGGAACTTACTGAGAAGGGACTGAAAGTGCTGATGCTGGAACGTGGCAGGGATCATCAGCATATCAAGGACTATACGACTGCATCCAAGGACCCCTGGGACTTTACACATCGCGGCAGAACCACCGCTGATCAGCGGAAGAAATATCCTGTCATTCACCGGGGCTGGGCAGCCAGTGAGCCAGTGATGGATTCCTGGACAAATGAAGAGGATTGTCCTTACACAGAAGTGAAACCCTTTACCTGGTGGCGTAGTTATCAACTGGGCGGTCGTTCCATTTTATGGGGCAGGCAGAGTTACCGGTTGAGTGATCTTGATTTTGAAGCCAACGCAAAAGAAGGGGTGGGCGTTGATTGGCCGATCCGTTATAAAGATATTGCACCCTGGTACGATCATGCCGAGAAGTTTGCCGGTATCAGCGGATCAAAAGAAGGGTTGCCCCAATTGCCCGATGGTCATTTTTTAACGCCGATGGATCTGAACTGTGTTGAAAAAGAAGTGGCCGCCAGGATCAAAGCACATTATAAAGGCGCGCGGCATCTGTTCATAGGCCGGGTGGCCAACCTTACGGAAGCAATTGAAGGAAGAACGAAATGCCAGTTCCGTAACCGTTGCTGGGAGGGTTGTCCCTTTGGCGGATACTTCAGTACGCAATCTTCTACTTTGCCTGCAGCCATGAAAACAGGGAACTTGACCGTAAGGCCTTTCTCGATCGTTACCAAACTGATCTACGACAAGGACACACAAAAAGCCAAAGGAGTGGAAGTGCTGGATGCGGAGACCAACCAGACCTATGAATACTACTCCAAGATCGTTTTTCTGAATGCTTCGGCTTTGAATTCCACCTGGGTCTTATTCAATACGGCAACCGATATCTGGCCCGGCGGACTGGGCAGCAGCAGCGGTGAGCTGGGACATAATGTGATGGATCATCACTACAACCTGGGCGCGTCCGGTCAGGTAGAGGGATACGAGGATCAATACTATTATGGAAGGAGAGCCAATGGTTTTTACATTCCCCGTTTTGCCAATATCGGTAACGATAAACGCGATTTCCTGCGTGGCTTTGGTTACCAGGGAAGTGCCAGCAGGGCCGGGTGGAGCAGGGATATTGCCGAGTTGAACATTGGAGCTGATTTTAAGGAAGCCCTGACAGAACCTGGCGGCTGGAGCATCGGCGCTACGGGTTTTGGTGAAATACTGCCTTACCACGAGAACAAGATCACACTTGATACAAACAGGAAAGATAAATGGGGTTTGCCCGTATTATCCATGGATTGTGAGTTGAAAGACAATGAAAAGAAAATGCGCAAAGCCATTGTGGAAGAACTGAAAGCCATGTTCGAAGCGTCGGGCGTAACGAATGTCCATACCTGGGACAACGGGCATGCCATTGGTCACGGGATACACGAAATGGGAACGGCCCGCATGGGCAAAGATCCCAAGACCTCTGTCTTGAATGCGACCAACCAGGTATGGGATGCTAAAAATGTATTCATCACGGATGGTGCCTGCATGACATCATCTGCCTGTCAGAATCCATCACTTACCTATATGGCTTTAACGGCCAGAGCAGCAAATTTTGCGGTTGACGAATTGAAAAAAAGGAACCTGTAGCAGACCAATTAGTAAGGAAGTAAGATAAGGGAATCTACCAGCCTCCCTGTAATCCTTCCTCCAGGGCCTTCTTATACTTTTTCAGGTCAAAGGAATAGAGGAAAGGCGCTTTGTGTGCACCGCCTTTGCGGGTCTCTTTCAGCCGTTTGATGAATCCGAAGGAGAGAATGCGCCGCTGGAAATTCCTCCTGTCGAGTTTTTTGTCGAGTATGGTTTCGTAAAGCTTCTGTAATTCCGGCATCGTGAATTTCTGCGGCAGCAGTTTGTGACCGATGGGAACATGGTTCAATTGCATCCGTAATGTATACAGTGCTGTATCCAGGATGTGTTTGTGATCCATGAATAGGTCCTGGATGCTGTGGATATCCTTCCATTCGCAGGCAACAGAACTCTGGTCTGGTTCTGGTGTGACCGTGGCGAAATCAACGAGCGCATAATAGCCCACGGTGATGAAACGCTGCAGGATCCAATTGTCTTTGGTCACCTTGATGCCATCTTTCCGGAGCAGGTTGCTGTGGAACTTCTTTTCTGAACGGCTGGGTTGCCCGAATACATGGAACTGCCGCAGGAAGATATCATGCAGACCGGTCCTTTCGCGTAATACCCTGATGGCGGCATCCTCTATGTCTTCCTCCTTGTAGATAAAACCACCGGGTAGTGCCCAGGTGTCGGCATTTTTCATTTTCAGCAGTAACACTTTCAGTTCGTTCTCATGGAAGCCAAAAATGACACAATCCAGTGATACTGAGGGCATAAAGAAGCTGCTTCCTCTTTGTATGGTTTCTTTGATGGATATCTCCCGTTTCATAACGCTGCTAAAATTAGGGAAAACCGCGGCTCGGGTTTGGATTTTCCTATTTAATCAGTATTATTGTGTCATAACGACGCAATGAATATGAAAAAACAAAACAACCGCCAAGCCCTGCTGTTGCTGACAGCGCTGTCCCTGCTGTTGGTTACCGTTTCCTGGGTAACTCTTCCGGATAATGGATCCGGTAAGACCGCACCTGTTTTCCGCGATCTGAACAAGAACGGGAAAATGGATGTGTATGAAGATGCGAAACAACCCATCAACGCGCGGGTAAAAGACCTGTTGTCTCAGATGACACTGGAAGAAAAAGCAGGCACTTTATTCATCAATGGAGCCAAGATCGCGGCCGATGGATCACTGAATGATTTCAGCGGCACAGGTTTCTTCGATCGTATCCCGGTGGCCACGCAGTTGATGGATGGGAAAAAAATGAATCACATCAACCTGTGGCAGGTACCTGATATCAAAGCACTGGCCACCTGGTACAATAACGTACAGAAACATGCTGAGCAAAGCAGGCTGGGAATTCCGGTAACGGTGGCTTCTGATCCACGCAATGCATTTGCACAGAATATTTTTGCGATGGCTGCCAATGGTTTTACATTATTCTGTGAGCCGCTAGGACTGGCTGCCATCGGGGACGATGCGTTCACCAGGAAATTTGCAGATATCGTTCGGCAGGAATATGTTGCCGTAGGTATCCGGGAAGCGCTGCATCCCATGGCCGACCTGGCCACAGAACCCCGCTGGCCACGTATCAGTGGCACTTTCGGTGAAGACGCCTACCTGGCTGCCCGCATGACCAAAGCCTATGTGGAGGGATTACAGGGTGCGCAACTGGGTAACAACAGCGTAGCTGCCATGACCAAACATTTTTCAGGCGGAGGTCCGCAGAAAGAAGGCCTGGACCCTCACTTCGAATTTCAGAAAGGCCAGGTATATCCCGGCAATAATTTCAAATACCACCTGATCCCGTTTGAGGCGGCTTTCAAGGCACATACATCGGCCATCATGCCTTATTATGGCATTCCTGTTGACCAGTCTAACGAGAACGTGGCTTTCTCTTTCAATAAAGCCATGATCACAGACCTGCTCAGGAAACAGTACAAATATGATGGGGTGGTCTGCACCGACTGGGGGCTCATCACCGATGCCAATATGGGTGCTTTTGTATGGCCGGCGCGTGCATGGGGAGTAGAGAAACTGACACCGGAAGAACGTGTGTTGAAAGTGATCAATGCAGGTGTTGACCAGTTTGGCGGAGAAAGCGTACCGGAACTGGTAGTGAAACTGGTAAAGGAAGGTAAACTCCAGGAGTCAAGGATTGATGAATCCGTTACCCGCGTATTGCGCCAGAAGTTCCAGTTGGGACTGTTCGATAATCCCTATGTGGATGTGGACCATGCTGTGAAAACAGTGGGCCGTGCGGATTTTGTGAAAGCAGGAGAGGAGTCTCAGCGAAGGGCCATGGTATTGCTGAAGAATACGAATACGGGTAAGGGAAAGCTGCCTTTATCAAATTCAAAGTTGAAGATCTATGCCGGTAATATGGACCCCAAAGTAGTGGGTAAATATGGGATTGTGGTGAATCAGCCAGCTGAAGCGGATATTGCCATCCTTCGTTTGAATACGCCCTGGGTGCCGGTAGAGACGCCAAATTTTATGGCAAGGATGTTCCATCACGGTGATCTGGATTTCAAACAGAAGGAGCGCGACAGCATTCTGCAGATCATGAGCAAGGTTCCGACCATCGTTGATATTTACCTGGACAGGCCCGCTGTTTTTCCTGAGATCAATGCCAGGGCCAAAGCCGTTCTGGCGAATTTTGGTGCAAGCGATGCTGCGCTGATGGATGTGATCTTTGGTAAGGCGAAACCCGGTGGTAAACTACCTTTTGAACTACCCTCTTCCATGGAAGCCGTTCGCAACCAGAAAGAGGATCTTCCATACGATTCAAAAGATCCTTTGTACAAATTCGGATTTGGTTTAACCTATTAATTCATTCATCATTCTGATCATCATGAATACACGTAGAAAATTTCTGAAAAATACAGCAGCCATGACCCTGGGTGGACTGTTGCTGAACAAAGACCTGCTGGCCAAAGCCCTGACCAATAAGTCTGCAATGCCGGGTGTTGGTCTGCAACTGTTCACTTTATTTGGCGTACTGGACGAAGATGTGCCCGGTAACCTGAAGAAGATCGCTGATATCGGTTATACCGAGATCGAATCGGCTTTCAGCAAAAAAGGTGGTTTTTATGGGATGAAACCCAAAGAATTCGCATCCATGCTGAATGGTATGGGTATGCACTGGCGTTCTCATCATGTATTGGGTGCGCCGTTCAAATTGCCGCCCGGTTCCAAAATGCCTGCTGGCGCAGATGGTAAACCAATGGTGATCCCACCGATGAAAAACCTGCGGGATAATTACCAGGAGCTGGTTGACCAGGCCGCAGAAGGCGGTGTGAAATACCTTGTCTGCGCCAATACGCCCATCGGTTCCCTGGACGAGATCAAATCGTCGATCGATACGCTGAATAGATCTGCCGAAGCAGCCAAAAAAGCGGGCCTGCTCTTTGCCTACCATAACCATGATGCAGAATTCAGAACAGTGGATGGGGTGGTGCCGTATGACCTGATCCTGTCGCAAACAGATAAGGACCTGGTGAAGATGGAATTGGACCTGGGCTGGACCCTGAAAGCTGGTAAAGACCCGGTTGCCATGTTTGCACAACACCCCGGCCGTTTTCACCTCTGGCATGTGAAAGATATGGATGCCCAGTTTGAACATATCCTGGAAGTGGGTAAAGGGCATTTTGATTTCAAACGGATCTTCGATCATGCCGGAGATTCGGGTATGCAGTATTTCTTTATTGAGCAGGATGGGGCTCCCAAGCCATTCGAGAATATCGCTACCAGCTACCAGAATATCAGGCGTATACTGAAATAATAGCAGCAAGCAACCGCTGTTTTCAGGAGAGCGATCCAGAAGACCCGATCAGTAATGACGGGTCTTTTTATTTTCCTGACATTCGTCAGCCAATTAACAGCTAAATTTTTCTAACTTGGCCCGTCTTCTGCAGGTAAACCCATTTGTCTGCATTCACTTCAAAAATACAGTTATGAAAAAGCTATTTGTGGCCGGGGCATTGTTGCTGCTCGCGTCTCCATCCTTTTCGCAAAACACCTACACGGCCAAAGCCAAAGCACTGATGGCCAAGATGACCCTCGAGGAAAAGATCGGTCAGCTGAACCTGATCATACCCGGTGGCGCTGCCGTAACGGGTTCCGTAGTTAGCACCGACGTGGAGAATAAGATCAAAAAAGGATTAGTGGGCGGATTGTTCGGCATTACTTCGCCAGAGAAGGTAAGAAAGGCGCAGGAGCTGGCTGTGAACGGATCACGTTTGCATATACCGATGATCTTTGGCCTGGATGTGATCCATGGGCATAAGACCATTTTCCCCATCCCTCTGGGATTATCTACTTCCTGGGATATGGGACTGATAGAACAATCGGCCCGCATCGCTGCCAAAGAGGCCACAGCTGATGGATTGAACTGGGCTTTTTCACCCATGGTAGACATTGCCCGTGATGCGCGCTGGGGAAGGATCTCGGAAGGTTCCGGGGAAGACCCTTACCTGGGTGGCAAGATCGCCCAGGCCATGGTTCGTGGTTACCAGGGTTCTGACCTGTCAAAGAACAATACCGTGATGGCCTGTGTAAAACACTTTGCATTATATGGTGCTTCGGAAGCAGGACGCGAATACAACACGGTTGATATGAGCCGTATCCAGATGTACGAATATTACCTGCCACCTTATAAAGCCGCGATCGATGCAGGTGCAGGAAGTATCATGAGCTCCTTTAACCTGGTTGATGGTGTTCCTGCTACCGGTAACAAATGGCTGTTGACCGACCTGCTTCGGAAAGAATGGGGCTTCAATGGTTTTGTGGTATCTGATTACACTTCGCTGACTGAAATGATCAACCATGGTATGGGCGACCTGCAGGCGGTTTCTGCACTGGCGCTGAAAGCCGGACTGGATATGGATATGGTGGGAGAAGGCATGCTGAACACATTGGCCAAATCGTTGAAAGAAGGAAAGGTAACTGTTGCTGATATAGACAGAGCCTGTCTGCGTATCCTGGAAGCCAAGTACAAGCTGGGACTGTTTGATGATCCTTACCGTTATATTGATGAATCCAGGCCTGCCAAAGAAATACTTACTGCTGATAACCGCTCTGCAGCCCGCAACATTGCGGCACACAGTATGGTACTGCTGAAGAACGATAAACAGGTGTTGCCGCTGAAACGCTCCGGCACGATCGCCCTGGTAGGCCCATTGGCCGATAACCGTAGGAATATGCTGGGTACCTGGGTGGTTGCCGGTGACTGGAACAAATCTGTTAGTGTATTGGAAGGGTTTAAAAATGTTGCAGGATCAGGCGTGAATATTCTTTCAGCCAAAGGTGCCAATATCACGGATGATACGGCCATGTTCCTGAAACGCGTGAATGCATTGGGCGTAGAGGCTGTGATCGATCCAAGATCACCGCAGGAAATGATCGATGAAGCCGTTGCCGCCGCCAATAAAGCGGATGTAGTGGTAGCGGTGGTGGGTGAATCGGCAAATATGACCGGAGAATCTTCCAGCCGAGTGGATATCAGTCTGCCGGCCAGCCAGCAGGCTCTGCTGAAAGCTTTACACAAGACCGGCAAACCTTTGGTAGTAGTGCTGATCAACGGAAGGCCCCTCACCCTGGTATGGGAGAACGAACATGCCACTGCCATCCTGGAAGCATGGGCGCCGGGAACAGAGGCTGGTAATGCCATTGCCGATGTTTTGTTCGGTAATTACAATCCTTCCGGAAAACTCTCTGCTACTTTCCCGCGCAGCGTGGGACAGATCCCTATCTATTATAACCACAAGAATACCGGTCGACCTTTTGATGGAACAGGAGGCGCTAAATTCAAAACTAGTTACCTGGATGAAGTGAATGAACCCCTGTATCCTTTTGGTTATGGATTGAGTTACACCCATTTTGAGTACAGTCCTGTAAATCTGAGCAAGACCATTCTGAAAGGTGAGGAAAAGCTGACCGCATCCGTAACCCTGACCAACAGCGGCAAATATGCCGGTGAAGAAGTGGTGCAATTGTATATTTCAGATCCTGTTGCCAGCGTAAGCCGTTCTGTGAAAGACCTGAAAGGTTTTCAGAAAGTGATGCTGCAGCCAGGTGAATCGAAAGAGATCAGTTTCACCATTACCACCGAAGAACTGAAATTCTTCAACCGTGAACTGAAAAGGATCTGGGAGCCAGGGAAGTTTGTCATCCACATCGGTACCAGTTCGTCCAACGTGAAATCTGCAGAAGTAGAATGGAATAAATAATTATATACAGGATCAACGTCATTTCGGTTGCAGAGAGGGAACGGCTTCCATCAGTTCGCTCCTTGTTACACCGAAATGACGTTTTTATTTTTAGTAGGCCCCGATCGAATCCAGCACTTTCACTTCTTTCCACAAATGTTTACAGGTGTCTACAAAATGCAAATGCAGGGGATCCACCTGGTATGCATCCTGCGCTTCCTTATTGGGGAAGATGGCCAGCCAGGAAAACTGGTAACTGGTGTCGATCACATCCCTGTTGGTGGATGCCGGCACCCCGATATGGAATTGTTGTATGGAGGGCACTTTGCTTAATGCTTTCAGGCCGGCCAACAAAGCGGCATGGTCTTCTGGTTTTTCCGGATAAGCCAGCCAGAAGTATACGTGGTGGATGAAAAGGTCTTGGGATAACATGGGTGGGAGAGGGTTAAAAGGGTTAGATTAGTTAAAAGGGTTAAATTAGTTAAAATCGTTGAATTGGTTAAAGTGGTTAAAGTAGTTTAATCCGTTAAATAGGTTAAAATGATTCAACACACCCTTTAACCCTTTTAACTATTTTAACCACTTTAACCAATTAAACTTCCGCCGTCATCTTCTGCTGCTCAATGCAAATGCAACATAACTGTCACCCGAGGTCTTCCCCAGTTTGCCGCCGCCGCAGGCGATGACGATGAATTGTTGTCCATTCTTTTCATATACGGAAGGCGTGGCAAAACCTGATGCCGGCAGGTTATATTCCCATAAGAGCTGGCCGGTACGTTTGTTGAATGCACGGAAAGTATGGTCGCTGGTTGCGGCGATGAATACAAGTCCCCCGGCAGTGACCACGGAACCTCCATAGTTTTCGGTTCCTGAATGGATGCCCCGGGCTTTCAGTTCCGGATAATCGCCAAGGGTTGTCTTCCATTGCAGTTCGCCCGTGTTCAGGTTGATGGCGTTCAAAGTGCCCCAGGGTGTATCTACTGCGGGGTAACCTTCTTTGGTCAGGAACTTGTTATAACCGGTGGAGGTATAGGGTAGCTGGGCATAAGGGTCTGTAGCCTTAGGTGGCGCCACAAAAGATCTCTCCTGGCTGTTTTTGATAGCGAGTATATACGATGCAAGGGCTTCTGTTTCAGAGCTGCTGAGTTGTTTGAATGCGGGCATCATTCTGCGTCCATTGCTGAGCAAGGATCTGAATGAATCGATCGTATACTTTTTTTCAATACCCAGCAGGGAAGGATTGTTGCCAGATCCCTGTCGCTGTGCGCCATGACAGGACATGCAGGTAGTGGTGTATAAACGTTTGCCGGCTTCCAGGTTGGTTTCCTGTTTCTTTTTCTGGTCTTTGATATCGATCATCGTCAGGATCCAGGGCATTTCGCTGGCATTCACATACAAGATGCCTGTAGTGGGGTCAAAGGAAGGTCCGCCCCATTCAGCACCACCATCAAACCCGGGGAAAATGACCGTTCCCTGTTTGGATGGGGGTGAGAAAAGATGCTCATGTCTGGTTGCCTGCCATCTTTTCCTGATATCCTGGTAGGAAGATTCGGGAACGATCCTGTTCAGGTCATTTTCTGTGAGCAGTTGTCTGACAAACGGTTTCGGAAAACTGGGTATGGGTTGCGTGGGCCATGGTTTTTCCCCTGCCAGTTCTGTTTCTGTCGGAACCGGCGTTTCGGTTATGGGGTATACCGGTTTTCCGGTTGTTCTGTCAAGAAGGAAAACGAAACCCGATTTGGTGACCTGTGCAATGGCTTCCCTTTTCTGCCCGTCTTTGAGAATGGTCACTAATACAGGTGCCGTGGGAAGGTCCCTGTCCCATAGGTCATGGTGTACCGTCTGGTAATGCCAGATGCGTTTGCCGGTGGCTGCATCCAGGGCCAGTACGGAGTTGGCAAAGAGATTCTGTCCGGTCCTTTTTCCTCCATAAAAATCATAGGAGGCAGAACCAATGGGCGCAAAAACAATACCTTTCTCTTCATCCAGACTGAAGCCCGACCAGGCATTGGCGCCGCCGATATGTTTGTAGGCTTCCTTATCATCCCAGGTCTCGTATCCTTCTTCACCCGGATGCGGTATGGTATGAAAGATCCACCTGAGTTTGCCGCTGTATGCATCATAAGCACGGATATGTCCGGGTGCGGCAGTAGCGCCTTCATCAACCCGGGTGCCTATGATGATCATGTCCTTGTAGATGATACCCGGAGTGGTGGAGGCAACATACAGGTCCTTTGCTTCCCGGTCAAGATCATTGTGCAGGTCCAGCATGCCGGCTGTTCCGAATGTCTTCACAGGTTTACCGGTGACAGCGTCGATACAGTATAGGTTTGCACCTGCTGCATAAAAAATGCGCGCATCTTTTCCCTGATTGCTGTAATAGGTAACACCCCGGCAGACATTCATGGAAAAATATCCTTTACCCTGCACACTGGTAACAGTGTCAACAGGATCGAATACCCAGTTCTCTTTTCCGGTGGCAGCATCCAGGGCAAACAGTTTCAGTTTGGGTGATACGCCATAGAGTATGCCATTCACCACAATGGGGTTTACCTGTATCTGTGTTCTTTCCTCGGCATCACCCGTATGGTATTCCCAGGCAACTGCCAGTTGGCTCACGTTGGATGTGTCAACGGTGGTGAGTGGAGAATAGTGTGTGCCTGTTTTGCTGCCGCCATAGACTGGCCATTCGGCGGGACTGTGTTTGCAGGAGGCCAGTACCATCAGCAAGATGGTTACTGGTAACCCTGACCGATGGTAGTATCTCATGTGGTTGCAGCTTGTTTAAAGAAACAGGGAATAAAGAATCATGCAGTTGACACTTCATCATTCAATATTCCCTGTTCATCATTCATTATTCAAGGATCCGTTCAATGATCTTGCCGGATTGTTTGTTTTTAAGGATGAGTTTTTTAGCGCCGTAGTGAGTCATTTCTTCTTTTACCAGGTAATGATCGGCATCGTATTCAACCAGATGGCTTTCCTTGCTCAATCCTGTTTTGCCTCTCCAGATATCCAGTTTTACCGGCTCCCATAATTTTGTCTTGGCAGAACGGTAAGCGGCATCCAGTATGGCATTCACTACGTATCCGTCATAGAAGGTCTCTTTCGGGTCGACACCTTTTTCCATGGCGTTGAACATGTCCATGAACATGTGGTTGTAACCGAGTTCATTCAATTCGTCGCCTACCGGGAATAACCAGCCTGTATTGCTTTCCGCTTTCTCGGCAATATAATCGCCGCCCTTTCCGGTGGTGAACATGTCAAAGCCGGTACGCAGGAAACTATTGATCCAGATGGTTCCTTCGGATCCCATCACTTCATCGCGCAGATCAAGGCCTCCGCGGAAGGTCCAGCTGACTTCGAACTGACCAATGGCACCATTCTCGTATTTAACAAGGCCAATGGCATGGTCCTCAGCATCGATCGGTTTTACCTGTGTATCGGCCCAGCACATGACTTCCACCGGTTTGATGTCTTTACCGATATAACTACGTGTGATCTCAACGCAGTGGCAGCCCAGGTCGAGTATACAGCCTCCGCCGGCCTGTTCAATGTCCCAGAACCATTCGCTGTGCGGGCCAGGATGGGTTTCCCTTGACTTGGCCCAGAGGATCCTGCCCAGTGCGCCTTCTTTCACGCTCTGGCTGGCTTTGATGAATTTGGGTGTATATACCAGGTCTTCCAGATAACCGTTGAATATGCCGGCTTCCTCTACTGCCAGTAACATACGTTTGGCTTCTTCTGCATTGCGACCCAGTGGTTTGGTGGTCATCACCGCTTTCTTGTGTTTGCAGCAAAGCATCACAGCGGTCTCATGCAGGTTGTTGGGGAGGGCGATGCAAACAATATCCACTTCAGGATGTGCGATGGCGTCCTCCATGTTGGTTGTCCAATGCTGGCAGCCATAATCTGCCGCAAATTTCTTCGCACTTTCTTCTCTCCGGGCATAGATACTGAATACTTTATCCCGGCTTCTGTAACCTTGTAATGAGTCGGCATAAAAACGTCCGATAAAACCGGACCCCAGCATAGCAATTCGTTTCATAATTGGGTGTTATTTGTGTGGTTATTGAATTTTGATTGGTCAATCGTGAATCGTCAGTCGTGAGTCGTGAATTCTTCGTACTCACGACTGACGATTCACGACTCACGAAACGGTCGTTTTCTTTTCTTTAAAGAATAATATGAAATAGATCAGCACGCCCAAGGCAATATAGGCGGGTACCATCCAGATGCCCTGCCAGTCATGTGTGCCGGCTGCCAATTTGTATTGGTCAACTGTAAAGCCAGAGAACCAGGTTCCGATGAACATACCTACACCATAAGTGGCAAAAGTGAATAGGCCCTGTGCCGCATTTTTGATCTTTTCTCCGGCTTTTTTCTCCGTATACATATAACCTGTCACAAAAAAGAAATCGTAGCAGATGCCGTGGAGTATGATACCTCCATACAACATCCAGCTGGCGGTTTCGGCATTGCCGTAGGCAAAACAGATATACCTGAGTATCCAGGCGCTCATACCCATCAGCAACATCTTCTTTACACCAATGCGGTTAAAGAGGAATGGGATGGCAAGGATGAATACTGCTTCTGAAACCTGTCCCAACGTCATCTTGCTGGCTGCATTCTCAAAGCCGATCTCATTCAGGAAAGGATTGGCAAAACCGTAGTAGAACGACAGCGGTATGCATACCAGGATGGCAGCGATAAAAAAGATGAGATAAGGTCTTTCTTTGAAGAGTACAAAGGCCTCCGTACCCAAAGCACTGTATGCGTCGGAGGTCTGGGCTTTGGGCGGTGTATTGGGTAGTACAAAACTCAGCAGACCCAGCCCTGCTGAAACTGCAGCGGCCATATGGAAAGTGGCAGAGGTCTTTTCGATGCCGAGTTGACCGATGAGCAGGCCGGCTACGATCCAGCCGAGGGTTCCGAAAACCCGTATCCAGGGGAACTGTTTACCAGGGTCGGTCATCTGTGAGAAGGCCACGCTGTTACTCAAAGCAATGGTTGGCATATACAGAAGCGAGTATACCAGAATGACCCAGTAAAAAGTGTTGCTGTGCTCGATCCTGGTGGCCAGGAACAGCAGCAAGGCACCTGTGAGGTGCAGGACCCCCATGATCCTTTGTGCTGCAAAAAAACGATCGGCGATCAGTCCTACAAAAAAGGGAGAGATCATGGTGGCGATGGCCAGCGCACTGTAAGTGGCCCCGATCTCGATACCGGTGGCATGCAGGTGTTCCACCATATAGGTTCCCATGGTCACGTACCAGGCGCCCCAGATGAAATATTCGAAAAACATCATGGAGGCCAGTAATGAACCCGTTTTTGCTTTCATAAGCAGCGTCGTTTTGGTTTTCTTTCGTTAGATTTAATCTGTGGTTTGCGAGGGTTGAATGTAAGAATAATTAGTAATTAATAATTAGCAATTAGTGATTATTTATTGACCTGTTGTGGCCTGCTACGATTGTTTTTTTAAATTCCACTATGAAAAAGATCTTTTGCCTTTTATTCACTGCCAGCTTGTTCTGTGCCGGTGCCTTTTCGCAGACGGATAGTACCTATGCCGAAAAACTGGGATACCCCAGTGGAACCAAACTATTGATCCTGCACGTGGATGATGTAGGTATGTCGTTCGATTCCAATGAAGGGGCCATCAATGCCATCACAAAAGGCGTAGCCAGTTCCCTGAGCATTATGATGCCTTGCCCCTGGGTGCCCGCATTTGTTCAGTATATGAAAGCGAATCCGGGCCTGGATGCAGGCCTGCACCTGACGCTGACTTCCGAATGGAAGGGCTATCGCTGGGGGCCCTTATCGGGTAAGAATACCACGCCAGGGCTGGTGGATGCGGAAGGTGCTTTATGGCCAGGTGTAAGTGATGTGGTGCAACATGCCAGTGGTGATGAAGTGGAAAAGGAGATCAAGGCGCAGTTGGAAAGGGCCCGTTCTATGGGATTTGAACCTACCCATTTCGATACACATATGGGTACTCTGCTGGCTACTCCTGAATTCACACAGCGATATGTAAAACTGGGTATCGATAACCAGATACCGGTGATGGTACCAGCCGGTCATGCCACGCTGATCAAAGCCCAGATGAATGCACCTGAGGCACAGATACAACAAATGCGGATGATCGGTAAACTCTTGTGGAAGGCAGGTCTACCCGTGCTGGACGATCTGCACAATGAAAGTTATGGCTGGCCCATTCCCAATGAGATCGCATCGGACGATGCCAAACTCCAGGCGTATAAAACAAAGAAATACATTGAGGGTATACGTTCTCTGAAACCCGGCCTTACCATGATGATCATGCACTGCACCGCTACTTCTGATGTGTTTCCTTATATATCGGATTCGGGCCCGGTGCGCAGAGGTGATATGCTGGCCATGATGGATCCCGCTCTTCGTAAAGCCATTCAGGAGGAGAAGATCATCATCACTACCTGGCGTGAAATGATGGAACAAAGAAAAAAAGTCAAATAAGCACGTAACCGCACAAAAATACATCATGAAAAAAATCAACAGGCCTGTTGGCATTTTACTGCTTGCATTGGCATTGGTTTCGTTTATCGAAACAAAAAAGACACCGCATATATTGGTATACGCCAAAACAAAAGGCTTTCATCATAAGTCCATCGCTGCCGGACTGGTGGCTATTCAGAAGCTTGGTTTGGAAAACAATTTCGCTGTAGATACAACAACGGACTCCTCTTATTTTGTTCCGAAAACGCTGAAAAAATATGCGGCGGTCGTTTTCCTGAGCACCACCGGAAATGTGCTGACCGATGAACAACAGGCTGCGTTTGAGCAATACATCCGTTCGGGTCATGGTTTTGTTGGGGTGCATGCCGCAACAGATACGGAATATGACTGGCCCTGGTATAACCAGCTGGTAGGTGCTTATTTCCAGAGCCACCCCAAACAGCAGGAAGCGGTGCTGCAGGTGGTTAACGACAATCATATAGCCACCCAACACCTACCCAGATCCTGGAAACGTTTTGATGAGTGGTATAATTTTAAAAGCATACAGCCGGGACTGAATACACTCATTACCATTGATGAGAAGAGTTATACCGGTGGCACCAACGGCGACCTGCATCCTATGGCATGGTACCATGAATTTGATGGAGGCCGTTCCTTCTATACGGCCCTGGGGCATACCGACGAATCGTATAGCGATCCGCTGTTCCTGAAACACCTCCTGGGAGGGATCTTATATGCAATGAAGCCGTAGAGAGTAAGGGAATATCTGTTTGTTGATTACAAGAAAACATCACTGCCATGAAAAGATCCCGGTCGTTAGGTTGTGCCTTCTCCTTGCTGATGATACTGGCATCCCTGTCTGCCTGTAACAATTCAGCTTCGAGTGAGAAGCCTGTTGCAGTTGACAGCAGCACTAACTGGGCCTTGCTGGGTTTTGAAAAAGCGGATAGCAATAATCCCGTTCTGATACCTGGCAGTAACCAGTTTTTTGATCCGATATGGAAGAAGAAACTGGCCTGGGAGGAGAAAGATGTGTTTAATCCTGCCATTGTGGTCAGGAATGATACGATATACATGTTATACCGGGCACAGGATAAGGTCGGTCTGCCCGGAGGTACTTCCAGGATCGGTCTTGCTAGTAGCTCGGATGGCTTGCATTTTACACGGAATGCAGAACCCGTGCTCTTTCCTGGTAATGACCCTTACCGGAAATATGAATGGCAAGGTGGGTGTGAGGATCCACGCATTGTGGAAGATGAAAGCGGCACTTATTATATGACCTATACCGCTTTTGACGGTAAGACCGCACGTTTGCTGATCGCCAGCTCCAGAGATCTCCTGCATTGGACCAAACATGGGCCTATTTTTGCGGCTGCCATGAATGGGAAGTATAAGGATCAGTGGTCCAAATCGGGCAGCATCGTTTCCCGGTATGAAAAGGGCAGGATCATAGCTGCAAAAATTAATGGTAAATACTGGATGTACTGGGGCGACCAGTATATCTGGGCGGCTATTTCAGACGACCTGGTTAACTGGATGCCGGTAGAGATGAAGCCTGGTGAAAAAACACCCATCCCGTTACGGGGGCAGGGACTGAATATGCCCGACCTGAAAATTGTGGTCACCACCCGTGCTAAAAAATTCGACAGCGACCTGGTTGAACCCGGACCGCCGGCCATGCTGACAGAAAAGGGTATTTTACTGATCTATAACAGTCGCAATATTCCAGCAATTGGTGATACCAGCCTGGCAGAGGGCACGTATGCGGCAGGGCAGGTATTGATGGATAAGAATGATCCCACCAAAGTGATCCAAAGACTGGATAACTATTTCATGAAGCCCGATAAACCCTACGAGCTAACGGGGCAGGTGAACCGGGTTTGTTTTATAGAAGGACTTGCACAATTCCAGAACAAATGGTTCCTGTATTATGGAACAGCAGATTCGAAGATAGCGGTTGCGGTGATGGATCATTGATGGGATTGAATTGAGACTCTTTTCTTTTGTTGCGATCGACCTTTGATTTTATTGAAAGGGATTGCATTCTTGTCCGCTGTCAGGAAGGCTACTCTGTTCATCTGTTCATTTCTCTTATCTTCATACCATGATCCTTCCTGTACTAGTTATAGCGCCATCCGGTGATCGGGGCCGGGGTGTGTTTACCACAGAAGCTCTTTCGCAAGGAACTACGATAGAGATATCTCCGGTGCTGGTGCTGAACGAAACCGAAAGGGCAGAAGTAGAGAAGACTCAACTGTACAATTACATCTTTGAATGGGGGGCTGAAAGTAAACAGTGTTGTATTGGCCTTGGCTACCTGTCCATGTACAACCATTCTTACCAGGCTAACTGCAATTACGATATGGATTTTGAAGACGAGCGCATGCGTATCGAAACCGTTCGCGATATAGAAGCCGGCGAAGAACTCTTCATCAACTACAATGCTACCCCCGACGATGAGAACCCCATCTGGTTTGAAGCCAAATAACAGTTAGCAGCCAGTAATGAACATATCCAATTACCAACTACTAACTATTAACTATTAATTTTTAATTATTAACTACCAATACTGGTATCCCATTAATCTTGTTAATTCTAATTTGGCCAGGCATAACTGGTATTCATACTGCAGTCGGGTAAGTGCAGCACGCTGCAGGTTGGTGCTGGCATTGGTGATCTCAAGATTGGTTCCGGTACCATTTTTAAAACGGACACTGGCCAGTTGCTGGGCGGTTTGTGCCTGCTCAATTTGTCCCTGTGTATTTTTGATACGTTCCAGGCTCGCAGTGATATCGGTCAACGCCTGTTCAATATCTTTTTTGTAGGTGCTACTCAGGCTCTCCACCGCCATTTCGTTCTGTTTGATGATGTTCTGCTGCAGTTTTTGCTGCTGTTTGTTCTTGCCACCATTGTAAATGGGAACTGAAAAGGAGATACCGGTCAGGTAATTGAAACGCATATCGGCTATATACGGTACATAACCGTTCTTAACGCCCGCAGCGGCACGCAGACCGATCACGGGTTTGTCGGCTGTTCTGGTGATGGCCAGGTCACTGTTGGCCTGTTTGATCCTGTCTTTGGCAAGGATGAAATCGGGGTTTTGGGTTTGGGCCGTCATCAGGGCATTGCTGGCATCCGTGAGATTCACATCAAAATCAAAGTTCTGCCCGTTGTTCTGCTTACTGCCCGTGGTGTATTCCAGCAGGTTCAACTGTTTCTGCAGGCTGTTGTTCAGGTCGACCTTCCTGTTTTTTTCATTGTCGATGGCTGCCTGTATGTTCAGCAGGTCTATGCGCAATGCAGTGCCATTTGCCAGCTGACTCTCTACGATCCGCCTGTTCTCGTTCAGGAAGCTAAGCACACTGTCCTGAATACCGATGGCTTTTTGCAGGAATACGATGTTGTAGTAGACGTTGGCCACCTGGAATGCCAGCTGTGCCTTGGTATATTCTACCTGGTGTTTGGCAAACTGCAGGTCGTCCTTACTGCGGTTGATGTTGGCCTGTAACCTGCCAAAATCGAACAGTGCATAGTTGGCATTAATGGCTCCATTCAGGTTGTGTAAGGGCGCAAACTGGAATTTTTCGCCATTGATGGGTAATTCGATCTTGGGACGAACATAGGCGTAAGAAGCATCCGCCGTAACCTCAGGAAATTTGTTCAGCTGGGTAAGTGCCAGTTTTTCCTGGGCGGTGACAACAGTATTCTCTACTTCCTTCAGTTTAGGAAAATACCCGAACGACTGCCCGATCAGGTTTTTCAGTTCCGCATTCACTTTCACCTGTGCGTTACTGACCAGGCTGATCAATGAAAGGGTTGATACAAAGATTATTTTTTTCATTTTACGGTTATACTTTTTAAAACCAATCCGCAGATTGGTGGATGGATATTTGTATTCTTTGATTCCATTCACTCATTCACTCACCCACTCTTTCACTCATTATCCTAATGTGTTTCCGCAGCTGCTTTCATCGAAGCAGCGATCTCAGCGGCTGATTTTTTCTTTACCCGCAGGAAAGCTACCAGCGGTATCACCAGGATAAAGAAAATGGCCGTGAGCCGGAACGTATCGAGATAGGATAGGTAATAGGATTGCCGGTCAATAATGCCATTGATGGTGGCAAGGGCTTTATTGGCGGCTCCGGCCACATCACCTGAACGGGCAATAAAACCCTGGGTAAGGGTATTGCTCCTTTCGATGAACATCTGCGACTCACCGGTTACTTTACTTACCAGGTCGTAGCGGTGTTGTGCATATTGATGAGCGATATAATTATTGGCCAGTGCAATACCGAATGCCCCACCCAGCTGACGTATCATGTTATTCAATGCAATACCTGCGGCGTAGTCTTTGGGCTGTAAACCTGCTACTGCCTGGTTGATCAGGGGTAACTGCACCATGCTGATACCTACGGCACGTAAGGCAAGCGGTATAAAGAAGTCCTGCTTACCTACATCCGGACTCACATTGGCGCTCATCCATGCATAAGCAGCGAACAGCAGGAAACCGATCACTACAAAAGGTATGGGTGAAACTCCCTTGCTCATGGTCTTCCCGATAATGGGCATCATGAGCACGGTGATGAGGGTAGGCGCCAGCAGGGTCAGACCGGTCTCATAGGCCGTAAATCCCAGCGTACGTTGGGCCAGTACAGGGAACACGAATACGGAAGTGAAAAGCCCTACACCCACTACAAAAGTGAAGATGGTGGTGAAAGCCAGGTTACGGTTGCCCAGCACACGCAGGTTCACTGCAGGATTTTTGATGCTGAGCTCATACCAGATAAAGCCAACCATGCCGATAAAGGCCAGTACCGCGGTGATGCGGATGATGTTACTGCTGAACCAGTCCTCCGATTCGCCCCGTTCCAGCACATACTGTAAACAGCCGATACCTACGGAGAGCAGCAGGATGCCTGTGTAGTCGATCTTGATCTCTTTTTTTCTTTTACCTTCTCCTTCTTTTTTCTCAATGAAAGTGAAGGAAAGGAAAGTGGCCAGTATACCGATGGGTATGTTGATCATGAAGATCAGCGGCCAGGAAAAATGATCAATGATATAACCACCCAGGGTTGGTCCCAGTGTAGGCCCCAATACGATGCCCATTCCGAACAGGCCGGAAGCGATGGGACGGTCCTTGGGTTCAAATGCGTCGAACAGGATGGCTTGTGAGGTAGACAGCAATGCACCGCCGCCCACACCCTGTATGAACCGCCAGATGATCAGCTCCACCAGTGTGTCGGACTGCCCGCACATGTAGGAGGCAATGGTGAAGATGATCATGGAAACGATGTAATAATTTTTTCTTCCGAAATATTCTGCGAGGAACCCGGTAAGGGGTATGATGATCACATTGGCGATGGCATAGGAAGTGATTACCCAGCTCATGTCCTCAATGTTCACACCCAGGCTGCCGCTCATATCGGTCAGGGCCACGTTCACGATGGAAGTATCGATCAGTTCCATCACTGCGGCTGTGACCGTTGTCAGCACAATGATCGCTCTCGCAAATCCTTTAGGTGTTGCCATGTATATAGTTTATCCTCCAGGTAGGAGGCAAGGATTTAGTTAATGGGTTTCTGCACTCACATACACACTCAAACCGGCGCGCAGCATGTTGCGGTACTGGTTGATGTTGTTGATCAGGATCTTCACCGGTACACGCTGGGTGACTTTCACAAAGTTCCCACTGGCATTATCGGGAGGCAGTAAGGAGAATTTGGCGCCAGTGGCTTCACTCAGACTTTCGATGGTACCTTTGATCTTCACATCCGGGAATGCATCCACTTCCACGTCCACTTCCTTGCCCGGGTAAAGTTTCTTCAGCTGGTTCTCTTTAAAATTGGCTACGATCCAGTAAGTGGTATCGTTCACGATCGAGAACAGCGGGGTACCGGCTTGCACATATTGTCCTTCCGATACATTTTTCTTACCGATGCGGCCAGCCTGTGGCGCGAATATCCTGGTGTAACTGAGTTTGAGTTTGGTCTGCTCGATCTTTGCTTTTTTCACGCCCAGCGCAGCAGTGGCTTTCTGTACGCCTGCCTGTAATACTGCAATACGGCTCTGGGCTGCGGTAAGGTCTGTGCGACTGTTCTCCAACTGCTGTACTGCTGTCTCTGCATTGAACTTTGAATCGTCCAGCTGTTTACGGGTAATGGCCTGGTCTGCATAGAGGTTCTGGTCCCGTTTCAGGTCGTCTTCGGCTTTTTTGCGGCGCACCTGGCTCAGTTCAATATTGCCCTTGTTCACTTTGAGCGATACCACGGCGTTGTTCAGGGCAGCTTTGGCGTTGATGATGTCTACTTCCGCCTGGCGGTAATCGGCTTCCATCTCCAGTAACTGGGTCTGCAGTTCGGCATCGTCCAGCTCCACCACCAGCTCACCTGCTTTTACTGAGTCGTAATCCTTTACGGAAATATGTTTTACATAACCTGCCACACGGGGTAATACCGGTGTGATCTGGGTCTCTACCTGTGCGTTGTCGGTGGTTTCATGGGTAAGGGCATAATGGATCTTCTTATACCCGTAAAAACCTGCCACCAGCAGGGCCAGGACCAATACGATCAGTTTTACCGGTGATTTTTTTTCGTTGCTTGCTTGCGACATAAGGTTGTTGTTTACTTGTTTGTTTATAGTGCTTTTATCTCTTTTATGGATGGTTGGTCTTTAACGCTTGGCGTGTCATTCAACAGGCATCATTCCTTGCTCATTATTCAATATTCCCCTGTTCACCTCTCTTCCTGGTCCAATAGCAGGTAGGAGTGCATCACCTGTTTCAGGTGTTTGATGACCCTTTTCTGGAAGGCATCGTCCGTATAGGGGTCAAAATTATCCTTGGGCTCAACCAGCATCACGCAGAGCGATTTGGATAACATCACCTGGTTGATGGTGCCGATCAGTGTGGCCATGGTAAGCTCAGGATCCACTTTGCGGAATACTTTCTTACGGATGCCTTTTTCAATGATATTGCGCAGGGTATGGGTGTTCTGTACAAAGATCCGGATGATATTCTCGTGCAGGGCCTCGCGCTCTTCCTTCAGCAGCTCCTGGTACAGAATGCGGTGGAAGGAGGGCTGTGACAGGATCTTGGCCACATAGTTCTCGATGATGGCATCGATTTTCCCGATCTCGGTCAGTGTGGTATCGGCCTCTATCTCATCGAGTTTGCCACGCATAAAAGTGGCACGGTGCTCAACGAGGGTCTCGAACAGTTTTTCCTTACTGCCGAAATAATAGTTCACCATGGCCACGTTCACATCGGCCCGTGCTGCCAGGTCGCGGATGGAACTTCCTTCAAAACCCTTTTCGGCGAACAGCTCAATGGCAGCATTGAGGATATGTTGTTTCTTGTCTGATAGAACCTGCCCGGAACTTTCCTGTAACATGTCTGTGATTTGAGGGCGCAAATTTTAAACAAATGTTTGAATTAAACAAACGTTTGTTTAAAATTTGACAATTACATTACCTTCTTGCAGATCACAGCTGCTGGATTTATTTGATTATCAGGCAAGTATATCTTTCACATTCTTCCGGATATTTTCTGCGATCCGGTGCATGGGCAGGTCGTTCTCGTCCTTGCCAAATGGGTCTTCGATCTCTTCTGCGATCATTTCCAGGCTACCGAGAACATATGAGATGAACGCCACTACGGGTATGGTAAAATAACCCATCACCAGCGGAAAGCCCAGCGGCATGGTAAGGATATAGATGAACACGAATTTTTTGATGAATACGCTATAGGAGTAGGGTATCGGCGTATTCTTGATGCGTTCACAACCTCCTGTGATATCCAGGAAGGATTGTACTTCCTGGTTCAGCAGTAATAACTGGTAACCGCTGATCTTGCCGTCACGGTGCAACAGGTTGATCTTGGTCATCAGCAGGCTGACCACCTGGTTGGGAATATGTTTGCTGGTATCAAAATCAGGGATCTCGGGGTGTGGCTGCTCATCCAGCGCCAGCCTTGTTCTTTCATTCAGCAGGTGCTGGCGAAGTTCATCGGCAAACAGCGCGATGAGTTTCTTGAAGAAAATGCGGTTCTGGTCGTCATCGTTGGGCAGAATACTGTTCAGCTTCACGGCCAGGTTGCGGCTGTTATTCACCAGCGATCCCCATAGTTTGCGTCCTTCCCACCAGCGGTCATAAGCAGTATTGGTCCGGAAAACCAATAACATGGATATGGCAAAACCCAGCAGGCTGTGCATGGTGGTGATATTCTTTACATGACTGCTAAGCTCCATGTGCAGGTATTCCAGTTGCAGATAGGTCACCAGCCAGGAATACAGGCACACGAAAATGATCACAGGGAACAGGCGGCGAACGGTATCGGCTTTATGAAAGCGGAAAATGAACGGGAATATACCCCGTGGATTGTAATTGATCATATGCTAAATTACTAAACACCGGGATGTATGGCTGCCGAATTGTGAGGTGCCTGTTCTCCTGATGACCCATAAACATAACGATTGCTTAATACCATCTTAACAAATACTCGGGTGAACTTTGCGCAAACCAGTCCCTTGCAACACCCGCAACATTTATCGGCAAACAGTTTTGGCAAAGATTTTCTTTGGGGAGTGGCCATAGCCGCTGCACAGAACGAAGGGGCGCATACTGCCGATGGCAGGGGATTGTCCATCTGGGATACCTTCTCGCGTCGCTCCGGTAAGATACGAGGTGGTGCCAAACCTTACGAAGCCTGCGATTTTTATCATCGCTACAAGGACGACCTGATGCTGGTAAAAGCGCTGGGTTTTAAAGTGTTCCGTTTTTCCATTTCCTGGAGCCGTATCCTGCCCGAGGGAATTGGCAGGGTAAACAGGGAAGGCATTGCTTTTTACCACCGATTGATAGATGAGTGCCTGCTGCTGGGCCTGGTGCCCTATGTGACCTTGTATCATTGGGACCTGCCGCAGGAACTGCAGCGCAATGGAGGCTGGACCAGTCACCAGATGCTCAAATGGTTCACCCGTTTTGTTACGGTCTGTTGCGAGGAGTATGGCGATAAAGTGAAGAACTGGATCATTCTGAATGAACCCATGGGTTTTACATCGCTGGGTTATATGCTGGGTGTGCATGCGCCGGGAAAAACAGGGATCGGTAATTTTTTCTCAGCGGTACACAATGCGGCACTTTGCCAGGCAGAGGGAGGAAGACTGGTCCGCGCACTGGTACCCCGGGCCAATATCGGTACTACTTTCTCCTGTAGCGAAGTAATGCCTTACACACAAAGGGAAGAAGATATCATGGCTGCCAAAAGGGCCGACGCCCTACTGAACCGCTTGTTTATAGAACCATCGCTGGGCAGGGGATACCCGCAGGTGGATCATTTTGCCTTACTTGATAAACTGCACCTGCACAACAAAGCCTGGAAATACACGGAACGGATGCAATTCAATTTCGACTTCATCGGTATCCAGAATTATTTTTCTCTGACAGTGAGGTATAATGCCTTGATCCCGTACCTGCAGGCTTCGGAAGTGAAAGCAGCTACCCGCAAAGTGCCGCATACGGCGATGGGTTGGGAGATCAACCCGGATAGTTTTTACCGGATGATCAAACGTTTCTGGCTGTATGGAGGTGTAAAAGAGATCATTGTAACGGAAGGAGGCGCTGCTTTTAAAGATACCATGGTGAACGGGGTGGTGGATGATGTGGAGCGGATCAACTATTTCAAACAATACCTGCAGGCGGTACTGCGGGCCAAAAAAGAAGGAGTGAATGTGAATGGGTACTTTGCCTGGACGCTTACCGACAATTTTGAATGGTCCGAAGGATACCATCCCCGTTTCGGGCTCATACATGTTGATTTTGCCACACAACTGCGCACCATTAAAAACTCAGGCTACTGGTTCCGCGATTTTATGAGAGGTTCCTGAATTTTTGTTATTAAGTTTGGTTACCTAAACAACTAACCATGCTGCGTCATTGCCTGCTATTGCTCTGTATGTTCATTTCGGTGGCTCTATGTGCACAAACGGTGCGTATTCCGGCATATACCGGTTATTCGGTACCGGTTGAGCAGGAGGAGTCAGCTATGTTCTCAGCACCGCATGGCCTGCACTGGACGGATTCCAGGCAACAGATCAGTTATTCTTTTTACGTACGCAAAACTGGGATACTCCAGATAACACTATTGGGGAAAAATGCGGTGGCAGGTTCGCAAGTTAAACTGCTGTTCAACGGGAAGGAAAAATTACTGCAGGTGCCCGCCGGTAAGGCCTTTGCCAAAATAGCTGCAGGCAGTTATACGATCCATGATACAGGTTTTTATACTATCCAGCTCAAAGCAGTAAAAAAAGCCGGGCCGGTCATAGCTGATCTCAGTGCTGTGGAACTTACCGGAACTGCGGCCGATATTCATTTCAATCCTAAACCCCGCCGCAATGCAGCATCTGTGCACCTGCGTTATCCATTACCCGACTCGGTGAAAGCAGTGGCTTTCTACAATGAGATCATGGTTCCTGAAGGTGCAGACCTGGAACACAGTTATTATATGGCCTGTGGTTTTGCAAGGGGCTATTTTGGTATACAGGTGAACAGTGCAACGGAACGGCGTGTGATCTTTTCTGTATGGGATGCTGGTAACGAAGCCATCGACCGTACCAAAGTACCTGATTCCAACCGGGTACAATTATTGGCCAAAGGCGAGGAAGTGATAGCGAATGATTTTGGTAATGAAGGAACCGGTGGTCACAGTCATTGGGTGTACCCGTGGAAGGCCGGACAAACCTACCCGCTGATGGTGACCGCGCTGACCGACAGTGCCACGGCAACAACGATCTACACAGGATATTTCTTTGTGCCCGAACTGCAGAAATGGAAACTCATTGCCAGTTTCAAAACGCCATTCGACGGTAAACACCTGCGAAACCTCTATTCCTTCAGTGAAAATTTTGTGGGCTCCAATGGGCAGCTGCAACGCAAAGTATTTTTCGGAAATCAATGGGTACAGCGTGAGAACGGTTCCTGGAAAGAACTTACCCAAAGCAGCTTTTCTTATGATGCCACTGGAAAGGCAGGCGATCGGATCGATTATGGTGGTGGCGTGAACGATGGTAAGTTTTACCTGTGGAATGGGGGCTTCCAAAAGGCCGATGCGGTATATGGACAGGTGTATGAAAGGAATGCTGCAGGCAAACGGCCTGCGATCGACTGGACAAAAAATGCCGATAGTGCCAGCCAGGCCATAAAAGACAGGAAATTGATACTGGAAGCGGTGCAGAAAAAGGAGATCGATACCACGGGATCGAACGAGGGGGTGTATTATCAGCTGCTGCGGGAAGGCACCGGCGCCAATGTTTCGGTGGATGATACTGTTACTGTGTTCTACAAAGGCTCACTGCTGAAAGATGGCAGCATCTTTGACCAGACCAAAGATAAACCTGCTACATTCCCCTTAAAAAGGCTGATCAAAGGTTGGCAGGTTGGTCTGCCTATGTGTAAAGTAGGTGGCAAGATCCGGTTGCTGATCCCTTCCGGGCTGGCATATACGATCCGCAGCCGCAGCAAAGCCATTCCTCCCAACAGTGTGCTTGTATTCGATATTGAAGTGTTGGCCACCAAAAGATAGCCCCTGCGTCTTAGTGCCTTGGCGTGAAAATCTATTCAAGTAGAAAATCGCAATGGTGCAGGTATAGAAAACAATCTGTATCTTAATCATTCAATTCTAACTGTATGAGAACAATGATTGCCCTGGCAGTCTGCCTGTTTAGCGTAACCGCTTTTTCCCAAAAAACGGCCACACCAGCCCCGGCCATACCCGAACTGGTTCCCGCCGGTGTGGAAGTGACCGTGACCAGGAACAGCGTGGTAGCCGACGGTAAAAAGATCGATTATACGGCCCATACCGGCTACCTGAATCTGAAGAACGATACTGGAAAACTGATCGCCAAAGTGTTCTTCACCTATTATCGTAAAGAAGGGGAGGACGCGGGCAAGAGGCCTGTAACTTTTACATTCAATGGAGGGCCCGGTTCTTCATCGGTATGGCTGCATATGGGAGGCCTTGGCCCCAAACGTGTGTTGATGCAGGATGATGGAACAGCCACAGCACCACCTTACCAGTATGTCAACAATGAATACACCTGGCTCAATAAGACCGACCTGGTGTTCATCGATCCCGTATCAACCGGGTTTAGCCGTGCTGCTCCGGGTGAAAATCCCAAACAGTTCCATGGGTATGTGGAAGATATCTCTTCTGTCGGATCATTTATCCGTCACTTTCTATCGAGGTATGAAAGATGGGGTTCGCCCAAATTCCTGGCCGGGGAAAGTTATGGCACCACGCGTGCGGCGGGACTGTCCAAGTTCCTGCAGGACCGATACCGTATCTACCTCAACGGTATCTTCCTGATCTCGGCCGTACTGAATTTCGGCACCAATGATTATTATGTAGGAAATGACCTGCCGCGGGCCTTATACATTCCCTCTTATGCAGCGGCAGCCTGGTACCATAAAAAACTGGCCCCGGCTTTACAGGCCGACCTGAAAAAGACCTTACACGAGGCAGAACAATTTGCATTGGGCGAATATGCCTCCGCTTTGCTGAAAGGCGGTTGGCTGACCGATGCTGAGAAAGATGCGGTTGCCACTAAAATGAGTTATTACACAGGACTGAGCAAAGAGTTTTGTCTGCGCAGCAACCTGCGTGTGGAAGAAAGTCGTTTCTGGAAAGAACTCCGCCGTGCGGATGGCCTGATCATCGGTCGCCTGGATGCACGTTTTACCGGTCGTGACCTGGATGATGGAGGAGAGCATTTCAGTTTCGACCCATCTTTTGCCAATATCGACGGCCCGTTCACGGCTACCATCAACGACTATTTTCAAAAGGAGCTGAACTTCAAGGAAGAGAAAGGTTATAATATCTTTGGAGATGTAGGTCCCTGGAATTACAACAATGTACAGAACCAGTTCCTGAACGTGGCCGAAAGTTTACGGGATGCCATGTCGAAGAATCCTTCCCTGAAAGTGTATCTCGGTTGTGGTTATTATGATTTTGCCACACCTTATTTCACGGCTCAATACGATCTGGAACACATGTTCCTGCGGCCGGAACAGCGGAAGAATGTGAAAGTGTACACTTATGAATCAGGTCATATGTACTATATCCATAAGCCAGCATTGCAGCAGTTCAAGAAGGATGTGGATGAGTTCTTTAACTGGAGCAGTAATGTGAAATAAACTGTAGGATCCCGGCTGCAACCGGGATCTTTGCTTTTTTGGGGTTTCATGACCATCGTCATTTGTTTAACTGCATTATTTTTCTTTATTTGTACAAACAATGTCATAAGATGAAAACAGCCCGCCAATTATCCGTTGCCATACTAGTGCTGCTAGCCATCACTGCGCTGTATGGAAGTTATCACATGATCACCGATCCTACCGGAGCTTCGCTCGGTTTGCCTTTTTACCTGTTGAATGGTTCTTATTTTACGGATTACCTGCTGGCAGGTTGGGTGCTGCTGATCGTGGTGGGACTGTTCAGTATGTACACCATGGCACAAACCTTGCGTAAGGGCCGCAGCTACTCTTTTCTGATCATGCTGCAAGGTGTACTGCTCTGTACCTTTGTTACGCTCCAGATGTTGTTACTGGGAGAGACCTTTATGATCCAGTATGTATACATGATCGCCGGTGTCGTTCTCATTGGATTGGGTGCCTTGCAGAACCAGCGCAAGATCGTATCCGAAGCAGAGAAACAGCGTCTGCATCCGGCTCCGAAAAGTCATCATCACAAACACCGGAAGCACAAATAGGATCTAACTGAGCGACCTGAATTTCAGGTACACACCATTCGTCCAGCCAAAGCCGTCCTGGTTGGGATATTCACCTCCGCCCGCCTGGCTGTCGGTATCCGTCACATTGTATTTCTCCATCAGTTTGCCGGTAGCCGCATATACTTTCTCAATGTTATGCATCCAGTTATCCCTGATCTTCTTTGCAAGTGAATGGAAACCGTATGGTACCCTGCTGAACGCCTGGTAAGCGATCCATTGCAGTGGGGCCCAACCGTTGGGAGCATCCCATTGCTGTCCGGTATGCTGCAGGGTGGTGAGCAGTCCGCCAGGTTGCAGGAACCTGCTCTCAATGATATCCGCTACTTTCCCCGCCTGTTGCATATCTGCCAGCGCAAAGAACAGTGGAAAAACGGCCGCCAGTGTATACGCTTCCGAACACCGGTTCTCGCGGAACTGGTAATCGAAATAAAATCCTTTCTCTTCGTTCCAGCAATATTGCTGAATCGCGGTCTTTCTTTGGAGGAAACGTGCAAACAACTGCTCACTTTTTACTGTATTGCCTTGATTGCCGTACGTGATTGATAACAGCATCTCCATGGAACACAAAAGACAGTTCAGGTCAACAGGGACCAGGTCTGTGGTTTGAATGGTGCCCATATCGTGGTTGTCCTTGAACCAGCGGCTGCTGAAATCCCAGCCCGACTCAGCTGCAGCACGGATGTGCCGGTACACTTCTGAGGGGTTACGGCGCGACTTGTTGGCCAGGTGTTGGTCTTCTATGAAGGCTTCCGGGCGGGCTGTGTCAAAATCATCCCAGTAACGGTTCAGTACAGAGCCATCCGGCATTCGAACCGTATGGCGGTGTGTGGGGCAGGTATCAGAAAGCTGTTCCTCACCATCCATCCAGAATTGGTATTCTTTCTCCAGTTGGGGAAGGTAGTGCAGCAAAATACTGTCACCTTTCATTTCCGATAGCAATAAAATCATTGAGGCGAAAAAAGGCGGTTGTGAACGGCCTAAGTAATAACTCCGGTTGCCGTTGGGAATGAAGCCAAACGTATCGATCAGGTAAGCAAAATTGTTCACCATATTCTCGATGATGTCTGTCCGTTTGGATACCTGTAAACCAAGCATGGTGAAATAGCTGTCCCAGTAATACACTTCCCGGAAGCGTCCACCCGGAACCAGGTAGGGATGGGGTAGCGGTAACAAGGTGCCGGCTTCCCTGTCCGGCATACGGGTCAGTACATCCCAGAGTTCTGCTATGTGCAGTGTAATGGGTTTGTTGGCCGAACGGTAACTGCTATCCGGTTCGGGTGGTAATTGAAAATGTGCTTCTATGAATGCGAGGAGGTTGAAACCTGCTGATGTTTTGGCACTGTTATAGGCGGCCACAATAGCTGCCACAGGTTGTAGTGGGATCGCGTCCACAAAATATTTGGAATCAGCAAAGAGCCCGCTGCTCTGTACGTCTTCATACAGTGGGGATAACTGATCCAGCGTAAGATAGTTGGTGACCTTCATGTGTTATCGTTAATGTACCTGCTCCGGATTGGCCAGTTTGAACCGGTTCTGAAGGCGTTTGAAAATAAAGAGACAGGTAATGAGTATGGCCATCGGAACAAGCGAAAAATAAAAAGCAGTTTGCCCGCCATACTTTTCAAAAATATGTCCTGTGATGATGGATCCGGTTGTTCCGCCCAATGCCGAGAAGATGATGATGAGGCCACTCATCAAACCATGTTTCTGTACGGGTAGTGTACTCAGTATCACAGAATTTACAGCAGGATAAATGGGGGCGATCAGTAATCCGATCAGGGGAAAGATGAATGCGGCCAATGGTGCGCTGCTCCATCCGGTAATGGGTTCGCCAGACAGGTTCTCTGCCATGGGTATCGCAAGCAATACCAATGCGGCGGCCAGTATCAGGCAACCGGCCAATACCAGGAACCAGTTCATTTTTTTCAGCAGCAGTCCTGCCAGGAACCTGCCCACGGCGGTAGAACCTGCCAGGATGCTGGCCATCTGTATGCTTAGGGCCGCGGGTAGCAGCAGCACTTTGTTGTTGAAAGTGGGAAGCCAGCTCATGATACTCTGCTCTATCAGCACATAAAAGAAAGCACAGAAAATGAAAACAAGCACAATCGGAGACACCATCAGCCGGAACATCTTGCCAAAGTCTTTTACCAGGGAGCCGTTCTCCTGGTTCCTTACCGTAGATTCATCCAGGGGAGCGCTTAACAACAACAGAAAGGCAGCCAGTGAGATGGCGCCCAATACATAATACACTTTCAGCCATTGGGTGGATTGCGGGTTCTGATCGTCTACAAAATATCCAAAGATGAAATAGCCGGTAAGGATGCCGATCATGAAAAAGGATTCAATGAAATTCATCAGGCTGATATGTTCTTTCTCGTTGCGGGTGACCAGGCCGATGGTACTGTAGACAGACATCTTGATCAACGCGAAACCCGAACCTACAGCGGCAAACAATAGTTTGGTAGTGAAGAAACTTCCGGTAAACGGCATGATGAAACAAATGGTTGTCACAAATCCTAATGCGATCAGCATGGCGTTCTTATAACCGATCCGTGTTATGTAGGAGGAGACCAGGAACGAAACGATGGCGATGCTCAGGTCTTTGAAAGCTTCCAGTACCGAAGCGGCCCCCTGGGTCACGCCATAATTGTTCTGCACCTGCAGGATAACGGTTCCCACACTGTTCAGCAGGATGGCAAAAACAAAATAGTTGAGAAAAAGCGAGGCTTTGATCTTCCAGTTCTGCATAATGCTGTTTTATGTTAACGGAACAAGGTTGTTTATTTTGCCAACAGTTGCAGACATACCGGGCTGGGTACTTCCACTTTCTGCAGGGTGGCCTTCAATAAACCGGTCTCCTGGTTTCTTTTAAAGATCACGATATTATTCGTTTTCTGGTTGGCCACCAGTAAGTATTTGCCGCTAGGATCAATGATGAAATTACGCGGCTGCGCACCTTCTACCGATTGGTAACCCACGGCGGTCAGTTTTCCGCTGACGGGATGAATGGAGAAGATGGCGATATTGTTCTCTTCGCCCCGATTGGATGCGTATAGGAATTTTCCATCGGGCGATACATGGATATCTGCACTGCCGGGCTGCCCGGTAAAACCATCCGGGTGCGTAGCAATGGTCTGTATATTTTTCATGACGCCGTTACTGTAGGCCGATACGGTAACGGTTCCAGTGAGCTCCTCAATTCGGTATACAAATTTTTTATTGGGATGAAATGCCAGGTGTCTGGGGCCGCTGCCCGGTGCAGAAGCGCTGAAAGGAACGGCTGCAGGTTGTAAAGGTTTTTGAGCGGTAGCGGTAAAACGATAACTCATTACTTTGTCCATACCCAGGTCAGGCGCCAGGATATATTGATGATCCGGCGAAAAAAAGGTGGAATGCACATGCGCACTGCTTTGCCGCTCCTTATTGCCGCCGGAGCCCTTGTGTTGAATGAGTTGCGTATAAGGTGCCAGTGTTCCATCAGGATTTACCGGCAGTGCGGACAGGTTGCCGCCGCTGTAGTTGGCTACAACCACCCATTTGCCCGAAGGATGCACCGTGATAAAACAAGGGTCATCGCCCCCACTGGCTTGCTGGTTCAGCAACTGCAACTGCCCATTGGTCTTGTTAAAAGCATAGGCGCTTACCCGGCCGGGAATATTACGCCCCGTTTCATTGACCGCATATACATACCGGCCATTCGGTGCTATGGCAAGAAAAGAAGGGTTGCTGCTGCTGTCGGTATTACTTACCCAGGTCAACTCCCCGTTTTGCGCGTTGAATTCGTACACATAGATGCCTTTGCTTTTACCGGTAGTGTAGGTTCCTGCAAACAGGTAATACTGCTGGGCATACAGAGCCGGGACTGACAAACATAGGAATAGGGCAAGCAGGTATCGCATACGGGATCTTTTTAGGACCTGTAAGATAAAGATTGCACGCGAGATATGAAAGCAGCCTTTGCTGGAGCTGTTGTTTTAATACAGGTGCAGTGCGTGCTGCAGGATAAAGGTGAGTATACCACCCAGGAAGCCGAGTAAAGCGAGCCATCCGATCTTTTTGAGGTACCAGACAAAGTCGATCTTTTCAATACCCATGACAGCCACACCGGCTGCTGAACCGATGATGATCATGCTGCCCCCTGTTCCTGTGGTAAGCGCCAGGAATTCCCAGAAGGGGTGATCGGTCGGGTAAGTGGCCAGGTCGTACATGCCCTGTGAAGCCGCCACCAGCGGAACATTGTCCACAAGGGCAGATAACACACCTAAAGTGGCACCTATCAGGTAATCGTTCTGCAAATGAGTACTTAAAAAAACGGCCAACTGCGTCAGTATACCGACCGATTGTAAGGCAGCTACCGCCAGTAAGATGCCCAGAAAGAACAGGATACTGGATGAGTCGATCCGTTGCAGGGCTTTGGCAACGGTATATTTTTCTGCCAGTTCCGCCTCTTTCCTTTTGTGCAGCAGGGTGGTGATGATCCACATACACCCCAGTGCCAGCATCATACCCATGAAAGGAGGTAAATGGGTAATGGTTTTGAATGCCGGAACAAATACAAGAAAACCAAGTCCTGAGAACAGGATAATGCTTCCTTCTTTTTTCTCCCTGGCTGTGGTGGTGGGTTGCGTTTGTAATACCAGTGTTTGTCCGGCAAAACGTCTGGCAATCAGCAAGGCAGGTATGATGCCGACCACCAGGCTGGGCAGGATCAGTTGTTTGATGATGTTGAGAGCCGTGATCTGCCCGCCGATCCATAACATCGTGGTGGTCACATCGCCCAGTGGCGACCAGGCGCCTCCTGCGTTGGCGGCGATCACGATCATGCCTGCAAACCATAATTTGTCCTCTTTGTCTGAAAGTAGCTTGGCGCAGAGCGATGTCATGACAATGGCCGTGGTCAGGTTATCCAGCAGCGCAGAAAGGAAAAAGGTGATGGCGGCGATCAGCAGTAACAGGCTGGATTTACGCGTGGCGGTGATCTTCTCGGTGATGATCTCAAAACCGTTGTGGGAATCGATCAGCTCTACAATGGTCATGGCGCCCAACAGGAAAAACAGGATCGAAGCGATCTCCCCCAGGTGGTGCATCAGTTCTTCTACAGCTGCATGCGGGTCTGTTCCCTGCAGGAGATAAATGGTCCAGCAAAGTACGCCCGTGATCAGTGCAGGGGCGGCTTTGTTTAGCTGTAAGGAATGTTCAAAAGCGATGGCAAGATACCCTATCACAAAAACCGCTATCAGTAACAATGTGACCATAACAAATGAATTGGGATGAGCTGACGCATACAAATATATTCTTTAAAACAACACAGCTTTACGCTGATAGCGCATGTTCCGATGGTTTATTTATATTCGTAGCATGCGTTATTCAGCTTTTGTATTACCGGTCTTTCTTTTTTTGATCATTGCCTGTAATCCTTCAACGACTATGCAACCGAATTCAAAGCACCATGCCTTCCGTTTATTGCCGGGACAGGATCTGAGAAGATCCATAGAGCAGTATGTAAGGGACCACAAAATTCAGGCGGGATGGGTCGCCGCCTGTGTGGGTAGTCTTACCGAATACCAGCTCCGTTTTGCCAACCAGGATAGGGCTTATGGCGATAAGGGGCATTTTGAGATCGTGAGTCTCACCGGAACCGTTTCAGTGAATGGCTCGCATCTGCATATGGCTGTTTCTGACAGTACCGGCAAGACCATCGGTGGTCATTTGCTGGACGGGAACATTGTCTATACCACAGCTGAAATCGTGATCGGTGAATCCAAAGAACAGGTATTTATGCGCGAAAAAGATGGTTCCACACCCTGGGAGGAGTTGCAGGTAAAGCCCGCAAAGCCATAAATGGATGACAAGTCGGTTTTTACGAATCCGGTAAATTAACATATCGGGTTATCAGGCGAGTTCTATTTTCGTACCCATAAAAAAAGTTATGGTATATCAACGTGTGAAATGGGTATTGATGTGTATGACCATGCTGACAATGGTGCATGCACAGAAAGGCCCGGACAATACTGCCTGGTTCGGTTATCTGTTGCGGGGAGACGGGAAACAGATACGTTTTCATTTCGATCTCCGGACCGAGAACCATAAGCCGGTGATGTACATCATCAATGCAGCTGAAAAGTTGCGGGTAGACAAGATCCGGTATACGGCAGATTCCGTGTTTATAGAAATGCCTGTTTTTGAATCGTATTTCCGTGCCAGAAGGGTGTCTGCGCAAAGATGGGAAGGGGCCTGGACCAATGCGGGCTCCACTCAATGGATCGTAATGCCATTCATAGCTGAACAGCAGGCGGCAGTTACACAGCCGGTACTGGCAGCACCCAAGACCGATATCACAGGTAAGTGGCAGGTAACGTTGACCCGTCCCAATGGTACCACAAGACCCGCTATAGGTGAGTGGCAGCAGAAAGGCAACCAGCTTACAGGAACTTTTCTTGCGCCTTCCGGTGATTATCGTTATCTCACTGGTGTGGTTAATGGCGATAGCCTGCAACTGTCGACCTTTGATGGGTCACATGCTTTCCTGTTCACGGCAGGTATCAACAATGAAAATGAAATAACCGGGGGCATGTTTTATTCGGGTGCCACCGGAGTAGAACCCTGGGTGGCCGTCAGGAACAAGGATGCCAGCTTGCCTGATGCTGCTGCCGTTTACCTGAAAGAAGGCCAGGAAAGACTGAATTTCCGTTTTCGGGACCTTGATCAAAAATGGGTATCGATCAATGATGCCAGGTATAAAAATAAAGTTGTCGTAGTACAGATCATGGGATCCTGGTGCCCCAACTGCATGGATGAAACAGCTTTCCTGAGTGACTATTACCGGAAAAACAAACAACGCGGGGTTGAGATCATTGGCCTGGCATACGAGTATAGTACCGATTTTGAAAGGGCCCGCAACAGTATCCGGAAATTCAAGGACAGGTTCCAGGTCGGCTATCCGTTATTGAATACGGGTGTTGCGGTATCCGATAGCCTGCGCACGGAGAAAACATTGCCACAGATCACGCCCATCAAAGCATTTCCTACCACCCTTTTTATCGGAAAAGATGGTAAAGTGGCAAAGATCAAAGCCGGTTTTGCCGGTCCAGGTGCGGGTAGCTATCACGAACAGTTGAAAAAAGAGTTTGAAGAAACGGTTGAGAAGTTGCTGAAGCAATAAAAAAAGGTTCACAGATCACCTGTGAACCTTTTTTTATTGTTAGAAGGATCTTATTTGGCGTTCTTCACATATTTCTCCAGCCACTGGTACTGCTCCCATAAAGTGTGCAGTACGTTTTCCTTGCCACGGTAGCCATGGGCTTCATAGGGCAGAAATACAAAACGAACCGTACCGCCGTTTCCTTTGATGGCAGCAAACAGACGTTCACTGTTGATGGGGTAGGTTCCGGTATTGTCGTCCGCTTCGCCGTGTATCAGGAGGATCGGCGTTTTGATCTTGTCTGCATAACTGAAGGGGCTCATCTCATAATAGAGTTTGGGTGCCTGCCAGTAGGTACGGTCCTCGTTCTGAAAACCAAAGGGTGTTAAGGTCCTGTTGTAGGCGCCGCTTCTGGCGATACCCGCTTTGAACAGGTTGGTATGCGCCAGCAGGTTGGCTGTCATGAATGCACCGTAACTATGTCCCCCAACTGCCATGCGGTTCCTGTCGCCCACACCCATCTCAACGAGTTTGTTGATGGCCGCTTCTGCATTCAGTGTTAATTGCGCAACAAAATCATCGTTCGGTTTTTTATCCGGCCCCGTTGCCACGATCGGCATTTCTGCATTTTCCAGGATGGCATATCCCTGTGTTACATAATAGATGGGTGTGCCCCAGCTCAAAGTGGTAAAACGGTCCCTGCTTCCACGTACCTGCGCGGCATCAGCAGCAGAGTTGAATTCGCGCGGATAGGCCCAGATCACCACAGGTAACGGACCATCCTTGTCCTTGTTGTATCCCTTGGGCAGGTAAAGATCGCCGGTAAGGTCGACCCCGTCGGCCCTTTTGTATTTGATCTTTTCTTTGGTCACGCCTTCCAGTTGCGGATAGGGGTTGGCAAAATGAGTGATGGCCTTATCAGCCATGCGCAATACCAGGTTCTTGATGTAATAGTTGGGGACCTCTTTCTGCGATTCCCTTCTGGTGAGCAATACCAGTTTGTTGGCGTCGATCACATCCTCCACCGCTTCGAACACACCTTCCTGGCAGCGCCAGATGATCTCGTTCTGTTTACTTGCGAGATCGAATTTGGCCAGGAACGGAAGATCGCCTTTGGGTGATGCACCTGTGGTATTGTTCATCAGTATCTTGCTGCCATTATCAGTGGTCTGGATGGTTGGCCGGCCGAATGCATTCTTTGTCATAACTGGGGAGCCCGGATTGTTATAGGCATCTGTCATGTTACGCTCGTACAATAACTCCAGTGTGTTGGAAGAAGCATTGAAACGGCTTACGCGGAATAGCTGTTTAGACCTTGACATTTCAGTCACCAGCGCCAGAGAGGCATTGCCCCAGGTGGTGCCCGCATATCGCATCCTGGTTTTGAACAGTTCTTTTGCTTCACCGGTAAAGGGAGCGCTCAATGCGTACACCGCATCGTGAAACTCAACTTGTTTTTTGATCAGTCCACTATCCAGCGGCATGGCCCAGGTAACGGTAGCCGCTTCGTCATCTCGCCAGTCATAACCGCGTGCAACGTTCTGCGTATTGTCATAACCAGAAGGGGTTCCTTCCGTTGAAGGAAGTTCTGCCAGTACTTTTACCAGTTTGCCACTGAGGTCGGTAATGGTGATGGTAGATGGAAAACCATTGGCTGTTACCAGGTAAGAGAAGGGTTTGCGGATGGTACGTACCATCATATATTTCTTATCGGGAGATAGTGAGAAACTGCTGATCAAGGCAGGTTTGCCTACTTTGGTTTCTACGCCGTTTTCATTTTGCACCAGTTGCGTGGTTGCAAAGAACTCGAAAAGCTGTTCATCGTAGGGCGATTTGATCAGGTCCTGGTAAGTAGGACTGGGTGCTGTTTTGCCGAGGTTCTGCTGAATGGTAGGTCCTTTGGGTGTAATAGGTTTTTTAGGAGCATTGGCCGCAGGTTGCGTAGCGGCTTTGTACAGGATGGTAACATCGTCTACCCAGGTATACGCATTGCCCAATACCGTATTCAGTGCCTGTTTGTTCAGCTTACTGGCTTTTTTGGTGGCTATGTCGATCACATACAGGTCTACCTGTTTGCCGGTGGTATGGGTGAACGCGATCCTGGTTTCGGATGGATTCCAGGTTACATTACCTGCCAGCAGGTTAGCGGGTAATCCTGATACGGCAAATTCCTGGTTGTTTTTGATGTTCTTTAAACGGAAATTGTTGACAAAGAACTGCCTGCTGGGCGAGAAGTTATTCGGGTTCAAACGCAGGCCTGCGATACGGCTCTCGGGTTGTCCCAGTTCTTCTACGCTTGGATACGAATTGCGTTCGCTCAGTAACATCCATTCCGCTTTGCTGTCTATGCGTACGGCAGGTGTGGGCTTGGCCAGTAACAGGTCGGCCACATCTTTGGGAGGTGTCTGGTAGCTCGTAGCATCCTGTCCAAAGGCAATTCTGCCTAAGAAAAAGAGCAGCAACAGGGTTGCGATCGGTCTTTTGTTTCTCATGATAGTTTAGTTTGTATAGTTGAGGTTATTGATAAACGCGAACAAAATCCACTTCCATTTTTGCGGGAAATGCTTTTTCATCCACACCTTTCTGTCCACCCCAGTCGCCGCCCACCGCAATATTCAATAACAGGTAAAATGGTTTATCGAATGGCCAGGCTTCTTTACCACTGTGTTCGTTCTTAAAACTGAAATAAGCTTTGCCGTCTATGAGCATGGTGATGTTTTCTGCATCCCAGTCGAGTGAGTATACGTGAAACGATTCGCTGCAATCCGGTAACAGGGTAGTGGCTGTTTTTTGTGTGCCGATGCTGTGAAAATATTTACGGGTATGCGCCGAAGCGTGTATCACACCCTGGTTATAACCTACATGTTCCATGATGTCGATCTCCCCGTCATCGGGCCATTTCAATGGAGTAGCCGAGGATAGCATCCAGATAGCCGGCCAGGTACCTGTTCCTTTGGGCAGGCGGGCGCGCACATCAATGTGCCCATAGGTCCAGTCGCCCTTGCCCTTGGTCACCAGTCTTGCAGAAGAATATGCCTGCTGTCCGTTGGGTTCCTTTCTGGCTTCTATGACCAGGTGACCATTTTCTACCCTGGCGTTCTCTGTTTTTTTTGAAGTGTAGTATTGCAACTCATGGTTCCCCCAGCCATGGCCTCCTACATCATAACTCCATTTGGAGGAGTCGGGTAAACCCTTGTAATTGAACTCATCGCTCCATACCAGTTTTCTTTTTACCTGTGCCGTAAGCTTACCGGCTAACAATAAAGCGGTTGAGGCAATAATAACAACTGTAAGTTTTTTCATCAGGCTTGATCTTTGGGGTACCTAAGATACTGACAAAACGGGCTTTGCCGGGTTTCTGGTGAACTTCCTGTGAAAAAAATTTGCGGGTAAATGGCATAGGCTGTACTTTTGTGTCTAGATATGAAAACATTCGCACATACTCATCACCATCATTTCTTACCCCAGGGGTAGGCTGTTGGTGTTTTGTGTGGTTTACGATAAAACATTAAAGGGCTTACCGAACGGTAGGCCCTTTGCTTTTGCCCCCATCCTCTGAAGGGGGGCTATCATACTTCAGAGAAAAAAACATCGCGAAGCGATCAATGGTATGAAAGACAGTACTCAAAAAACAGCAGCAGTTGGCGACAAACTCAAGTTGGCGATCCAGAAAAGCGGCAGGCTGCATGATGATTCGATCCGTTTATTGAAAGAATGTGGTATCGATATCAGCAATGGTGTCAACAAGCTGAAAGCGGAAGCCAGCAATTTCCCGATCGAAGTGTATTTCCTGCGTGATGATGATATTCCGCAATATGTGGAAGATGGTGTGGCCGATATCGGTTTTGTGGGTGAGAACGTAGTGTATGAAAAGAAAAAGAAAGTGACCGTGGCCGAGAAGCTGGGTTTTGGGAAATGCCGCCTGAGCCTGGCCGTAAGAAAGGGTGAGGAGTATACCGGTGTTCAGTTCCTTTCCGGCAAGAAGATCGCTACCAGTTATCCCGTGATACTGGGTGATTTCCTGAAAGAGAAGGGTATTGATGCAGAGATCCATGAGATCAGCGGCAGTGTGGAGATCGCGCCGGGCATTGGCCTGGCTGATGCCATCTGCGACCTGGTAAGCAGTGGTTCCACCTTGTTCATGAACGGATTGAAGGAAACGGAAAGTATCCTCCAGTCGCAGGCGGTTCTGATCAAGAACAAAGGGCTGAGTGAAGAAAAAGAACAGTTGATCGCAAGGCTGTTGTTCCGCATCCAATCGGTAAAAAAGGCCAAGAACAACAAATATATCCTGCTGAATGCGCCCAATGCCAAGCTGAAAGAGATCATTGCTTTATTGCCCGGCATGAAAAGTCCCACTGTTCTGCCACTGGCCGAAGAGGGCTGGAGCAGCGTGCACAGCGTACTGAATGAAAATGAATTCTGGGATATCATTGAACAGCTGAAAGCAGCCGGCGCCCAGGGAATACTGGTGGTGCCAATAGAAAAGATGATCGTGTAGGGGGTGGTGAGTAGTGAGTAGTGAGTAGTGAGTGTATAGGAAATGGGTATTGTGAATTGTAAATGGTGAATTGTCAATAGAGTAAACCCATTCACAATTCACCATTGCCAACTACCTACTCACCATTCACGACTCACGATTGACGACTCACGACAGCACTTCCTTTCAAAATTAGAAAACAGAATATGAAAATTGTACAATACCCCGAGAGAGCTGCCTGGCAGCAATTGCTTACACGGCCTGCCATTGATAACAGTTCGCTGCAGCAGAAAGTAAAGGAGGTGATGAATGCGGTGAAGCTGCAGGGGGATACAGCTGTTAAGGAGTTTACCCGGCAGTTTGATGGGGTGGAGCTGGCAGATCTTGTTGTGTCGGAGAAAGAGATCAGTGAGGCTGCGGCCATGTTGCCAGATGAACTGAAGCAGGCCATCAGGCAGGCTGCTGTGAATATTGAATTGTTTCACCAGAAACAAACGGCTTCGGTTGAAGTGATAGAGACCATGCCCGGGATACAATGCTGGCGCAGAAGCATCGGCATTGAGAAAGTGGGCCTGTACATACCCGGCGGCACGGCCCCTCTTTTCTCCACCATCCTGATGCTGGCTATTCCGGCCCGGATCGCAGGATGCAAGAAAGTCGTGTTGTGTTCACCTCCGGGTAAAGATGGTAAACTGAACCCGGCAATTCTATATGCGGCATCCATTACCGGTATCACATCGGTGTATAAGATCGGTGGGGTACAGGCCATTGCAGCCATGGCCTATGGAACCGATACGGTACCGCAGGTGTATAAGATATTCGGACCGGGAAACCAATATGTGACCTGTGCCAAACAACTGGTACAGCAGGAAGGCATCGCCATAGACATGCCGGCAGGCCCGAGCGAGGTCTGTGTGCTGGCAGATGATACGGCCGATGCGACATTTGTTGCTGCCGACCTGCTTAGCCAGGCCGAGCACGGGACAGACAGCCAGGTATTGCTGGTTACCACATCCGCGGTATTGGTGGAGCAGGTACGGGCAGCGCTTGACCGGCAGCTGGCGCATTTGTCGCGCAAAGAGCTGGCGGCAAAAGCACTGGATAACAGTACGGCCATTGTAGTGAGAAATACAGAGGAAGCACTTGCGCTGGTAAATGAATATGCAGCAGAACACCTGATCATCTCCTGTAAGGATGCGGATGAACTGGCTGCGCAGGTTGTTAATGCGGGCTCAGTATTTCTTGGAAACTATTCGCCGGAAAGTGTGGGTGATTATGCCAGTGGTACCAATCACACATTGCCTACCAATGGTTTTGCCAAAGCATATAGTGGCGTAAGTGTGGATAGCTTCGTGAAAAAAGTGACCTATCAGAAATTATCGCAGCAGGGCTTGCAGAATATTGCTGAGACCGTGGTACTGATGGCAGAAGCAGAAGGCTTGGATGCACATGCCAATGCTGTGCGTGTCCGTCTTAATAAAGCATAAAAGATCACCGATCAATCAAAGAATAAAGAAAACAATATGTCATTCGATCTCGATAAACTGGTCCGGTCCAATATCAAAAACCTGGTAGCGTATTCTTCCGCGCGTGATGAATTCAGCGGAGAGGCAAAAGTGTTCCTGGATGCCAATGAGAACAGCCTGGGTTCCCCACTTGCCAAATGGTATAACCGTTATCCCGATCCGCACCAGCGTGCCATTAAACAAAAACTGAGCGTCATCAAGGGCATAGGTCCGGAACATATCTTCCTGGGGAATGGCAGTGATGAGTGTATCGACCTGTTGTTCCGCTGTTTCTGCGAACCTGGCAAGGATAATGTGATCATCTGTCCGCCAACTTACGGCATGTACGAAGTAAGCGCCAATATCAATGATGTGGCCGTGAAGAAAGCGCCACTGCTTGAAGACTTCCAGCTGGACCTGGTTCACCTGGAGAACCTGGTAGACGCCAATACCAAACTGATCTGGCTTTGTTCGCCCAACAATCCCACCGGTAATGCCCTGAACAGGACAGACATTGAAACGGTCCTGAACAATTTTAACGGGATCGTAGTGGTGGATGAAGCGTATATCAATTTTGCCCAACAGAAATCATTCATACAGGAACTGGCAGACTATCCCAACCTGGTAGTGTTACAAACGCTGAGTAAAGCATGGGGCCTGGCAGGTCTCCGGTTGGGCATGGCTTTTGCTTCATCATCGATCATCGAGTTGCTGGATAAGGTAAAACCTCCTTACAATATCAACCAGGCCACGCAGGACCTGGTATTAAAAGCACTTGACGAGGTAGGGCAGGTAAATGACATGATCCGTTTGCTGGTAGATATGCGGGAGGCGTTGGCGGAAGTATTCCGTTCCATGCCGACGGTTGAAAAAGTGTATCCTTCTGATGCCAATTTCCTGCTGGTGAAAATAAAGGATGCGAGAAAGATCTATGAATTTTTACTGGGAAAAGGAATTGTGCTTCGGGACAGGAGTAATGTGAAACTCTGTGAAGACTGTCTTCGGATCACGATAGGCACTGAAAAAGAGAACACATTACTGGTAGATGCCATGCAAGAGTGGTATGAGCGATAAACAAAGCAGTGATTTGTCTGTATTACGTTGTAAATTCAACCCCTAATCAAAACACATATGAAAAAGACCATTTCTGTACTCTCTCTCTTGCTGGCTGTTGCAGGACTTAGCAGTTTTCCTGCCTGTGCATCCGATTCACTCAGATCGGTGGCGCCCAATTCGGTGGTAGCCGATGCGGATAATGCCGGGTTGAAACTGCCTTCCGGTTTCAGTGCACTGAAAGTGGCCGACGGCCTGGGCCGTGCCCGCCATATTGCGGTTACCGCGCAGGGCGATATTTATGTAAAACTGATGGGCCGTGTGGCAGAAGGGAAGGGTATCCTTCGTTTACGTGATCGCAATGGCGATGGTAAAGCAGAGGAGATCACCGGCATGGGTAATTACGGTGGTACCGGGATCGCCATCAAAAACGGATACCTGTATGCTTCTTCTGATGAGGAGGTCTTTCGTTATAAACTGAATGAGAAAGGAGAAGTGATCAGTCCCATGCAGCCTGAGAAGATCATCACCGGACTCATCAACCGGCGCCAGCACGAATCCAAATCGATCGCGCTGGATAATGCCGGGAACATTTATGTGAATATTGGTGCGTATTCCAATTCCTGCCAGGAGCGCGACAGGCAGCCAGGTTCTCTTGGCCGTATGCCTTGCCCCATCCTGGATTCTGCAGGTGGCATCTGGCAGTTCAGGGCCGATAAACTGAACCAGACCTATGGTGATGGCATCAGGTATGCGACCGGTCTGCGTAATGTGGTGGGCCTTGACTGGAATAACCAGTTGAACCAACTGTTTGTGATGCAGCATGGCCGTGATGACCTGCACAATATTTTCCCTTCCCTGTTCACAGAACAGCAGAATGCGGACCTGCCGGCAGAGACCATGTATGCCTTGAACAAAGGTGACAATGCCGGATGGCCTTATATCTATTACGATCCTTTCCAGAATAAAAAGATGCTGTCGCCTGAATATGGCGGTGATGGTAAAAAGGAAGGAGGCAAAGAATTCATTGATCCGGTAGTAGCTTTCCCGGCGCATATGGCTCCGAATGCCTTGCTGTTTTACACAGGTGATATGTTCCCTGCCAAATACAAGAATGGCGCTTTTATCGCATTCCATGGTTCCTGGAACCGTGCACCCCTGCCACAGGAAGGTTATTATGTAGCATTCGTTCCTTTTGATGAAAAAGGTAAACCTGGCAAATGGGAAATATTTGCCAATGGTTTTGCAGGCGTAGAAGTGGTTACCGGAACCCGCGGTGCACAACACCGTCCTACCGGATTGGCGCAAGGTCCTGACGGATCACTGTACGTATCTGACGATTCCAAGGGAACCATTTATCGTATCGTTTATAAAGGCAAATAATGGTAATGAAGAAAATAGGAATACTGTCTGCGTTCGCCCTGGTATTGATGGCATTTCAGACAACACCCAAAAAACCGCTACCTGCCACAAAACCGGTAGCGGTCGCTTCAGCAGGTCTGGCTGCTTCTGTGAACAGGGGCAAGACCATCTATCTGGAACGTTGTCTTGCCTGTCACCAAGTCGATGGTGGTGGCGTACCGCACCTGAACCCACCGCTGGATGGCGCTTCCGGTGTATTGGGTAAGGACAAGGCACGCCTGATCCGCATTGTACTGAAAGGATTTGACGAGCGTGTGGAACTGGATGGAGAATACTATAGTAACAATATGGCCGCACATGCGGATCTTTCAGACCAACAGATCGCAGATGTACTTACCTATATCCGCAACAGCTGGAGCAACAAAGCGGGGATGGTGATCCCGACCGAAGTGAAAGCGGTACGTGCCAAAATAAAATAAGCAACCCAATCATGAGCAGTAACCAACAGGATACAATTTCCAATACATCTTCCGCTGAACAGGGAAAGAAAAGGATCCTTTTCATAGACAGGGACGGAGTGGTATTGGAAGAACCACCCACCGATTTCCAGGTAGACAGCATAGAGAAGACCACATTCATTCCGGGAGCGATCACCGCTTTGTCGCGCATAGCCGCCGACCTGGATTATTATAAGGTGATGGTGACCAATCAGGACGGACTGGGAACGGATTCCTATCCTGAAAAGGATTTTCATCCTTATCATGACCTGATGCTACGTACTTTGAAGGGCGAGGGATTCGTATTCGATGAGATGATCATCGACAGAACCTTTGCCAGCGAGAACAAACCCACCCGTAAACCGGGAACGGCTTTGTTACAGCATATACTGGATAATCCCGGATTCGACCTGGCCAATTCCTTTGTGATCGGCGACAGGTGGAGTGATATTGAACTGGCCAAAAACCTGGGCTGCAAAGCCATTTACCTGCATTCACCTCTGCACCAGTTAACAGAAGAGCAGGAAGTCCGCCTGCGCGATACCATCGTGTTCGAATCGGGTAACTGGGCCGATGTATATACTTTTCTGAAGCTGGGCCTGCGGAAAGTGGTGCATGAACGTAATACCAACGAGACCAAGATCCGGGTGGAACTGAACCTTGATGGAAGCGGTAAGGCGAAGATAGCTACGGGTTTGGGCTTCTTTGATCATATGTTAGATCAGATAGCAAGGCATGGCAAGATGGACCTGTCCATTACCACGCAGGGTGATCTGCATATTGATGAACACCATACCATTGAAGATACGGGTATTGCACTGGGAGAAGCTTTTGCCAAAGCACTGGCGGATAAACGTGGTATGGAACGCTATGGTTTTGCCCTGCCCATGGATGAGGCGGAAGCCAAAGTGCTGATCGATTTTGGCGGGCGTAACTGGATCGTATGGAATGCCGAGTTCAAAAGGGAGAAGATAGGGGAGATGCCTACGGAAATGTTCTTCCACTTCTTCAAATCATTCAGCGATGCGGCCAGGTGTAACCTGAATATCGAATGCAGGGGAGACAACGAACACCATAAGATCGAAGCCATTTTCAAAGCTTTTGCCAAAGCCATCAGGATGGCGGTAAAACGTGATCCGCTCTCTGATCAACTGCCTTCAACGAAGGGGGTGTTGTAGGTGAGTCGTGAGTCGTGAATCGTCAGTCGTCAGTCGTCAGTCGTGAATGGGCCATATAACCCACTTACAACTCACAATTCACGACTGACGACTCACTATTCCGTTAGCCCGCTCTTTTCCACAGTTCCGTTCTGCCCAGAAGCGAAATGCCGATATAACCGCGTAAGCTGAGCGTTTGCGGATCTTTCAGTTTGATATAACTTTTGTATTCCTTTCCGTTCTTCGGGTCGTAGATAAGGCCACCACTCCATTCACCATCATCATACCTGAAATTTTTCAGGATCACCAAACCCAGCAAGGGTTTGTTCCTGAGGGCGGGATCGGGGTTGTTACTGTCCAGTTTCGGGTTACCCTTGGGACCGTTGGGTTCTTTCATCCAGTAGAGTTTGCCGAAATAGCGATCTCCTTCCTTGTAGATCTGTATCTTACCTTCCCCGCTGGCACTTAGCCAGATGCCAACTATATCATCGGCATTGCTTGCAGAAGCCATGCTGATAGTGCTAAAGAAAAGGCCGATGATAGCGATCAGTTTTTTCATGTTCGTTGTATTTCTCTTTTATTGTTGATTCAAATAGATCTTTCCGTTTTTGATCACCAAAGCTGTTTTGCGGATATCGGATATCTGCACTGAGGGGTCTCCGTTCACGGCCACCAGGTCGGCCAATAATCCTGTCTTGATCCGGCCAATACTGCTGCCGTATCCGAACACATCTGCATTCACCGATGTGGCACTTTGTAAAACCTTGATCGGTTGCATGCCATACGCTACCATGGCTTCCATTTCGCGGGCATTATCGCCGTGCGGATAAACGCCTACATCGCCGCCAAACACAATGGTCACTCCCTTCTGTACTGCCAGTTGGAAAGCTTTTCGTTTGGTGGTGATGCGTTTGGGTTCTGGCAGACTTCCTCTTTTCCATCCATCGTATTCGCTGGTGGCTTCTGCTGCACTAAGGGTGGCACAATAGGCTACTTTGTGTTGCAGCATCAGGTCAAAAATAGCTTCGCTGGCATTGTCTCCATGTTCGATGGTGGAGATGCCTGCCAATATGGACCGGCGCATACCTTCTTCCGTACTGGCATGTGCCACTACTTTACGGCCGCTGCTTGCGGCTACTTCAACAACCGTTTTCAACTCATCCAGCGTAAAAGTTGGTTCTGATCTTTTGGGGTCCAGTCCCCAACGGTAATCTGCATATACTTTGATCAGGTCGGCTCCGTTCCCGATCTGTGTCCGGGTCTCTTTGATCAATGCATCTACACCATCCGCTTCGGCCGCGCCCCTGATCAGTTGATGATCCAGGTTCTTCATTTTGGGTCCGTAGCTGCCGGTGGCAACGATGGCTTTGGTGGCAATGATCATTCTCGGTCCGGGAATGATGCCCTTATCGATCGCCGCTTTCAATCCCACATCATCATAGTCGGCGCCTTCTGTGCCCAGGTCGCGCACCGTGGTAAAGCCGGCCAGTAAGGTTTTGTTGGCATGTACCACCGCTCTTGCCGTTCTTTCGGCCCTGGATTCATTGAGCACCTGCTCGTCCCATTTGGTCTCGTTATAGGGGTGCAGCAACAGGTGCGAATGCCCTTCTATCAGGCCCGGTAACAATGTCTTTCCTTTCAGGTTGAGGGTGGTATAAGCTCCCTCTGGTTTTACGGAACTGGCATCGCCTACAGCAACGATCCGGTCTTTTTTTACCAGTACTACCCAGTTGTTGTGCATCAGTTCCCCGTCAAATACCCGGTCAGGTTTCAGTAATAAAGCGGTGTCCTGCGCATCGGCGCAGAATGTACCGAACAGGCAGAAAAGCAGAAAAGCCGCGGATATTCTCATATAGGTCTTGTTACTGTGAAGATAACGAACGATCGTACCCCCTTAAAAAAAATTTGTTTTTCCAAAGATTCTCCCACAACTTTGCCTGTAATGAACCAGATCACAAACAAATATTGGTGGTGGCATACAAACTCCGTTCGGGGATTGTAATGGCATAGCCAGTACTTTTTTGAATATTATTCAGAACCCCGACAGAGATTGTCGGGGTTTTTTGTTACTACCCCTGGAAGTCTTTATAGAATGCCAGGCGGGTTTAAAAAAGGAATATGAAGAAAATAGAATTACAGACACAGTGCAAGAAAATGCTGGCCGACCTGTTTACGCCGGTGGGCATTTACCTGCGGGTGCGTGACCGTTTCCGGGATACGGTATTGCTGGAAAGCACCGATCACCATGCTGCGGAGAACAGTTATTCATTTATCTGCATCAATGCGATCGCTGGTATCGAGATATCATCGACCAAAAGCATCGAATTCAAACTGCCGGGTCAGAAACCGGAGCGTTTGGCTATCAAGGATACGGCAGAAGTGCCGGGCCAGTTATGGTCGTTCATGCAGCGTTTTCATGTGAATGAGCCTGCGGCCAAAGAAGGGAAATTCGCCCAGGGACTATTTGGTTATACTGCATTTGATGCCGTACAATTCTTCGATACCATTACCCTGCATACAGCCTCGGCCACAGAGCCTGCCATACCGTTGATCCGTTACCGCTTGTACCAGTATGTGATCGCCTTCAATCATTTCAAGGATGAACTGTATATCTGCGAGAACCTGATCCCGGGTATCGAGTCTGAACTGCCGATAGTGGAATCACTGATCAGGAGTAAGGATGCACCGGTATTTCCGTTCAGGATCCGTGGCGAGGAACTGTCTAATATGACCAACGAAACCTACATGGAAATGGTGCAGAAAGGAATACAACGCTGTATGCGCGGTGATGTGTTCCAGATCGTGCTGAGCAGACGCTTCCAGCAAAGTTTCTACGGTGATGAATTCAATGTGTATCGCTCACTGCGCAGTGTGAACCCATCTCCTTACCTGTTCTTTTTTGATTATGGTGATTATAAACTGATGGGCTCATCGCCCGAAGCCCAGCTGATCATCAAAAACGGGAAAGCCATTGTACACCCGATCGCCGGAACCTTCAAAAGGACCGGAGATGATGCGGTTGACCAGCAGATGGCCGAAAAATTGCTCACCGATGCCAAGGAAAATGCAGAACATGTGATGCTGGTGGACCTGGCCCGAAACGACCTCAGCCGGGCCTGCGATGAAGTGGAAGTGAGTCAGTACCGGCAGGTGCAGTATTACAGTCATGTGATACACCTGGTAAGCGAAGTGACCGGTAAAGTACGCAAAGACCAGAATCCTTTTGAACTGCTTGCCAAGACTTTCCCGGCCGGAACCTTAAGTGGGGCACCTAAGTTCAAAGCTATGGAGATCATAGACGATTATGAACCCACAGCACGCAGTTATTATGGCGGTGGACTCGGCTTCATCGGTTTCGATGGCCGCTGTAACCATGCCATCATGATCCGCACATTCCTCAGCAAGAACAATACACTGTATTACCAGGCCGGTGCAGGTGTGGTAGCCGCCAGTGTTCCCGAAAGCGAATTGCAGGAAGTGAACAACAAACTGAACGCACTGAAAAAAGCCATCGAGATAGCAGAACAGATCTGATTTACGAACGAACACCTGTAGATAGAAAATACTACCATGAAAATATTAGTCTTTGATAATTACGATTCCTTCACCTACAACCTGGTTCACCTGGTGCAGAAGATCACGCATGACCAGGTAGATGTGTACCGGAACGATGAACTGCCCATGGAAAAAGTGAAAGTATATGATAAGATCATTCTTTCGCCAGGTCCCGGCATCCCCTCTGAAGCAGGGATGCTGTTGCCTTTGATCAAGGAATATGCGGCAAGCAAATCCATACTGGGTGTTTGCCTGGGGCATCAGGCCATCGGAGAGGCATTTGGCGCAACGCTCACCAATTTGTCCACAGTATATCATGGTGTGGCCACAAAGATCCATGTGGTGCATCCTGTTTCGGCAGGCTCATCACTCACCACTGATCACTCACCAAGTATCTTCAGGAATCTGCCAGATACCATCGAAGTGGCCCGCTATCACAGTTGGGTGGTTGATGAGAAAGGGTTTCCGGAAGAACTGGAGATCACGGCAAAAGACGATAACAATTATATCATGGCCCTGCAACATCGTAAATATGATGTGGAAGGTGTGCAGTTCCATCCCGAGAGCGTATTGACGCCGGATGGTGAAACCATGATGCGTAACTGGTTAAAAAAATAGCAATGAAAAAGATTTTACAGTATTTATTCGAATACAAGACACTGTCCAGGGAAAAGGCGAAGGAAGTGTTGGTGAATATGTCGCGTGGTCAGTATAATGAAGCGGAGATGTCGGCTTTCATCACCGTGTTCCTGATGCGTACGATCAGCATCGAGGAATTGCTGGGTTTCCGGGATGCTTTGCTGGAGTTGTGTGTGAAAGTGGATCTGAAGGGCCACCCGGTGATGGATATCGTTGGTACTGGTGGCGATGGTAAGAATACCTTTAATATTTCTACCCTGTCCTGTTTCATTGTGGCTGGAGCCGGGCAGCGGGTGGCTAAACACGGTAACTACGGAGCTACAGCGATCAGTGGTGCTTCGAATGTGATGGAGCAGTTGGGATATACCTTCAAGAATGACAACGACCGTTTGCTGAAAGAACTGGAGACCGCCAATATCTGTTTCCTGCACGCACCTATGTTCCACCCGGCCATGAAGATCGTGGGATCCATTCGAAAGAATCTCGGGGTAAGAACCTTCTTTAACATGCTCGGACCCATGATCAACCCCGCTGAACCTGATTTCCAGCTGGTGGGTGTGTACAACATGGAGATGGCCCGGATCTACAATTACCTGTTGCAGCAGACCAGCAGCGCTTTTACCATCATACATAGCCTGGACGGTTATGACGAGATCTCACTTACCGGTGATGCCAAAGTGATCACCCAGGATGGAGAGAAGATCATGACACCCGAACAGTTGGGTAAACGCATTGTTGCGGCAGAGGATATTTATGGGGGTAATTCTGTGGAAGAAGCAGCCAGGATCTTTACCAGGATCATCAAGGGTGAAGGAAGCTGGGCGCAGAATGCCGTGGTACTTGCCAATGCCGCCATGGCACTGCATTGCACCGGCAATTTTGCCAGTTACGACGCCGCTTATCATGCTGCCGTAGAAAGCCTGGAAAGCGGCAAAGCATACCGTTCATTACAAACCCTAATCAGCCTGCAATAACATGAACATATTAGACAAGATAGTAGCACAGAAACAACAGGAAGTGGCTGAACGAAAAGCCCATGTTTCGGTAGCGGAACTGGAGCAGAAAAAATTCTTTTCCAGTGACACTTTATCGTTGAAATCCTTCCTGGCAGATCCCGCGCGTACCGGCATCATTGCCGAGTTCAAAAGAAGATCTCCCAGTAAAGGCATCATCAATGACCGTGTGACCGTAGAAGAAGTGACCAGCGCATATGCCAAAAACGGTGCTTCCGGTATTTCTGTCTTAACGGACCAGGAGTTCTTTGGTGGTTCCCTCGATGACCTGCTGGCCGCCACCATCAACGACGTGCCGTTGCTGCGTAAGGATTTCATGATCGACGAATACCAGTTGATCGAGGCCAAAGCCTATGGTGCGGAAGTGATCCTGCTGATCGCCGCCTGTTTAACACCGGGCCAGGTAAAAACCATGGCAGCTACGGCAAAAGGGCTCGGACTGGAAGTATTGCTGGAAATACACAATGAGGAGGAGTTGGGACATGTCTGTGATGCGGTTGACCTGGTAGGTGTTAACAACCGGAATCTCAAGACCTTCGAGGTTAGTATCGACACTTCGCTCGGGCTTATTAACAAGATACCCAAGGAAAAACCTGCAGTAACAGAAAGTGGTATCAGCGATGTGGATACTATTGTAACTTTACGTCAGGCCGGTTTTTCCGGATTCCTGATAGGAGAGAACTTCATGAAACAGGCCAGCCCTTCGGTTGCTTTTGCTGATTTCGTCAATCAACTAAAAGCAAAATAATATGCGGATCAAGGTTTGCGGTATGACCAGCACGGAGCAGGTTCTCCAACTCGATGACATGGGTGTAGAATTTGCGGGGTTCATTTTTTATCCCAAGTCGCCCCGTTATGTTCACAAATTCATGCCGCAGGCCGAGATCAAAAAGATCAAAGGAAAACACATCAATAAGGTAGGGGTATTTGTCAATGCTTCTGTGGAAGAGGTCTTACAGGCGGTGGACGAATGTGGCCTATACCTGGTGCAACTGCATGGAGATGAGACCCCCAAATACTGCGAGAAAATTGCCAATTATGTGGGCGTGGTAAAAGCGTTTCGTTTGCGTGAGGAGGACAATGTGTTGTGGAAAGTGAAGGACTATATGGACATAGCCGATATGTTCCTGTTCGATACCGAAGGCGCTGGTTATGGCGGCACCGGTAAACAATTCGATTGGAACATCCTGCGTGGGCTGAGTATCGGCAAGCCATTTTTCCTCAGTGGCGGTATCGGTCCGGGTGATGTGGGTAAACTGAAAGAATTCTCCGGGGAGCCGGTATCGAAGGACCTTTTCTCGGCAGATGTGAACAGTAAATTTGAGATAGCACCGGGCATCAAAGACATGGAGATGCTTCGGTCATTCATACAATCCGTAAAACAGATCTAATTATCATAATAAGATGACAGAAACCCAGACATATCAGCAACCCAACGAGCAGGGGTATTATGGACAGTTCGGCGGTGCATATATTCCTGAAATGTTACACAGGAATGTAGAGGAATTGAAAGCCCGTTATCTCGACATCATGTATGAACCTTCTTTTCAGGAAGAATTCAGGCTGTTGTTGAAAGATTATGTGGGAAGGCCAACACCCTTGTTCCTGGCAGAAAGGTTGAGTAAAGAGTTTAACAGTTCCATTTACCTGAAGCGCGAAGATCTTTGCCATACGGGCGCACATAAGATCAACAATACCATCGGCCAGATATTGCTGGCACGAAAACTCGGTAAGACACGCATCATTGCCGAGACCGGTGCCGGTCAGCACGGAGTGGCCACGGCTACGGTCTGCGCCCTCAAAGGCATGGAGTGTATTGTGTACATGGGCGAAAAAGATATTGAGCGCCAGGCACCCAATGTGGCCCGTATGAAAATGCTGGGAGCAAAAGTGGTGCCAGCGACCAGTGGCAGTAAAACATTGAAGGATGCTACCAATGAAGCCATCCGCGACTGGATCAATAATCCGGTAGACACGCATTATATCATCGGTAGTGTGGTAGGCCCCCATCCTTACCCGGATATGGTGGCCCGTTTTCAGAGCGTGATCAGCGAGGAGACCCGCTGGCAGTTACTGGAAAAAACAGGAACTGAACTACCCACCCATGTGGTGGCCTGTGTGGGTGGCGGCAGTAATGCCGCGGGTGCTTTTTATCATTTCCTGGATGACCTGAGTGTACAACTCGTAGCTGTGGAAGCTGCGGGACATGGTGTGAACAGCGGTATGAGTGCAGCTACTACGCAATTGGGTAAACCGGGTATTCTCCATGGAAGCAAAAGCCTGGTCATGCAAACTGCAGACGGGCAGGTGGTGGAGCCGCACAGCATTTCTGCCGGACTGGATTATCCCGGGGTGGGCCCACTGCATGCACATTTGTTTGCCAGTGGCCGGGGAACCTTCCTGAGTGCAACGGATGAAGAGGCCTTACAGGCGGCTTTTCATGTGAGCAAAACAGAAGGTATCATTCCGGCACTGGAAACGGCTCATGCATTTGCCGTACTGGGAAAACTGAAACTGAAACCAACGGATAGGGTAGTGCTTTGTTTAAGCGGCAGGGGTGATAAGGACCTGGCTACTTATATGAACGCTATGTAATACCATAAAATGTAATGCTGCTGGTATCAGTTTGATCAACCGGCGGCTCCTGGAAAATTATGAGCAGAATACAACAACTCTTCGCAGAAAAGAAACAACAGGTATTAAATGTATACTGTACGGCCGGTTATCCCGAGCTGACCAGCACGGTAACTGTGATGAAAGCCTTGCAGGATGGCGGCGCGAACCTGATAGAGCTGGGCATGCCTTACAGTGATCCATTGGCAGATGGTCCGGTGATACAGGCCAGCAGCACCCGTGCCCTGAGCAATGGTATGACACTGGCCGCCTTGTTTACGCAACTGAAGGATTTTCGAAAAACGATCCGCGTACCGGTGATATTGATGGGATATATGAACCCGATACTGCAATACGGATTTGAAAAATTCTGCGCCGATGCCGCAGCTGTGGGTGTTGATGGATTGATACTGCCGGACTTGCCCGAGTTTGAATTTGAAACTGAATACGGACCCATCATCAGGAAATATGGATTGGATTTTATTTTTCTGGTAACCCCCGAAACTTCAGAAGATCGTGTACGTAAGCTGGATGAATTGAGCAGTGGGTTCCTGTATGCGGTAAGTTCATCAGCCACTACCGGTAAGGACAAGGATTTTTCTGCAGTTGAATTGTACCTGAAACGACTGCAATCCATGCAACTCAGGAATCCCGTGCTGGTAGGATTTGGTATCAAGGACAAAGAGACCTTCCAGTCGGCCTGCAAATACGCCAATGGTGCCATTATCGGTACCGCCTATATCAAGATGCTGGAGAATGCTACAGATATTGAAACAGTCACCCGTCAATTTCTGGGAGAAGTGCTGAATTAAGAATGAACCTTGTCTACTATGAAACTTGCAATTGTAAAATATAATGCCGGGAATATCCAGTCCGTATTGTATGCACTGGAAAGAATCGGAATGGAAGCTGTTGTAACGGATGATCATGCGCTGTTACGATCGGCCGATAAAGTGATCTTTCCCGGCGTAGGAGAGGCCAGCAGCGCAATGAGTTACCTGAAAGAAAGGCAACTGGATAGTCTGATCAAAAGCCTGGAACAACCGGTATTGGGCATTTGTCTCGGTATGCAGCTGATGTGTATGCATAGTGAAGAGAACAATACCGATTGCCTGGGTATTTTTGATACGAAGGTGAAACGGTTTTCCGGCAGTCTTAAAATACCGCAGATAGGGTGGAACCTGGTGCAGGAAACCCGGGGGCCTTTGTTCAGTCATCTTCCAAAAGAAGCCTACTGCTATTTTGTGCATAGTTACTATGCGGATGTATGCGATGAAACCGCCGCTACCACAGAATATGGTGTTCGTTTCAGCAGCGCCCTGCAGAAACGGAATTTTTATGGTGTTCAGTTTCACCCGGAGAAAAGTGCCGCAGTAGGTGAGCAGATCCTGAAAAATTTTATCAACTTATAAAATCGCTCCCGAAAATCTTCATTACAAATTGCTCATTCCCAATTAACCTTCTTCCCTATGCAGATCATACCCGCAATCGATATCATTGATGGAAAATGTGTCCGCCTCACGCAGGGCGATTATGACCAGAAGACCATCTATCACTCCAACCCGCTGGAAGTGGCCAAAGAGTTCGAAGATGCGGGCTTGCAGCGGTTACACCTGGTGGACCTGGATGGAGCCAAAGCTGGCGCCATTAAAAACTGGAAGATCCTGGAATCCATTGCCAGGGCCACTTCGCTGGTAGTGGATTACGGCGGAGGTATCAAGACCGAAGATGACCTGCGTACGGTATTCAGATCTGGTGCTGCATTTGCAACCATTGGGAGCCTGGCCGTGAAGAATGAGGCTTTATTTGTGGAGTGGATACAGAAATATGGGGCTGAGAAATTTTTGTTGGGAGCCGATGTGAAGGATGAGAAGATAGCGGTTGGCGGCTGGCTGGAAACCACCGAGATCGATATCTTCAGTTTCCTGGAAAAATACATCGGTTATGGTATCACACAAGTGTTCTGTACCGATGTGAGCAAGGATGGAAAACTGGAAGGCCCTTCAATAGAACTGTACCAAAAGATCATTCACCGTTTTCCGGATCTTATTTTTATTGCGAGTGGTGGTGTGGCCACGCTCGAAGACCTGGAAGAGCTGAAACTGATCGGTTGTTGTGGCGCTATCGTGGGTAAAGCGATCTATGAGAGCAGGATCACCCTTACTGAATTGATCAACTTTTAATAAGCGTACCGCTGTGGGCTATCATATCCTGCAGCAATGCAAAAGAGCAATATGTTAACAAAACGAATCATACCCTGCCTGGACATCAAAGACGGCAGAACGGTCAAAGGGATCAACTTTGAGAATATCCGGGATGCAGGTGATCCGGTTGAACTGGGTGCTTTGTATGCCCGGCAGGGAGCGGATGAACTGGTGTTCCTGGATATTACGGCAACCGTAGAGAAGAGAAAAACGCTGAGCGAGCTGGTGAATAAGATCTCACACCATATCAACATTCCTTTTACGGTGGGTGGTGGTATCAGCAGCGTGGAGGATGTGAGCGTGTTGCTACAGAACGGAGCCGATAAGATATCGGTGAACACCGCAGCTTACCGCAATCCCCAACTCATTGCTGACCTGGCAAGGGAATTCGGCAGCCAGTGTGTAGTACTGGCCATCGATACCAAACAGGAGGCGGATGGACAGTGGTATGTGTACCTGAACGGGGGGCGCGTTAAGACCGATACGCTCTGTACCGACTGGGCCCGGCAGGCTGTAGACCTGGGCGCAGGAGAGATATTGCTGACCTCGATGAACCACGACGGTACCAAACAGGGTTTTGCCCTGGACATTACCGCTGCCCTGGCCGGAAGCCTTCCTGTGCCGGTGATCGCTTCGGGCGGGGGAGGAACGATGGATCATTTTGTGGATGTGTTCACCACCGGTAAGGCAGATGCGGCATTGGCTGCCAGCATCTTCCACTTCAAGGAAATAGGCATACCGGAGCTGAAAAGTTACCTGCATGACAAGGGGATCGTGGTCAGGCAATAATGTTGCGGGAACTGCTGCCAAAAGGGCGGCAAAACAATAGTTACTGTACCTTTACGACCCGGTGACGGGGCGATACCATAACAGCCGAACTTTGCGATAGCGCAGAAGTGTGCGACGCAACGAGGCTGATACAACAACAAAAAGCTGGAAACATGAAAATAGATTTTGCCAAATATGCGGATGGACTGGTGCCGGCCATTGTGCAGGATTTCCATACGCACAAAGTGCTGATGCTGGGTTTTATGAATGCCGAAGCACTGGAAAAAACAGAACAGACGGGGAAAGTGACTTTCTTCAGCCGTAGTAAGAATCGTTTATGGACCAAGGGGGAAGAGAGTGGTAATTTCCTGGAAGTGAAAAGCATCACGGAAGATTGTGACCATGATACCCTGCTGATCAAAGCGCATCCGCTGGGGCCTGTTTGCCATACAGGTGCCGATACCTGCTGGAGTGAGCGCAATCACAGTGATAATTTCCTGTTTTACCTGGAAGATATCATTCGTCTGCGCAAGAAAGCATCACCGGATGAATCGTATGTGGCACGCCTGTTTGGCAAGGGATTGAATAAAATAGCCCAGAAAGTAGGAGAGGAAGCGGTGGAGCTGGTGATAGAGGCCAAAGACAGTAACGACGACCTGTTCCTGAATGAAGCTGCCGACCTGATGTTCCATTATTTGCTTTTGCTTAACGCGAAAGGGCATAATTTACAGGCTGTAATGGATGTACTTCAAAAACGTCATTCCAAATAAAATATGAAAAGATTACTGGTTGTATTATTGATGCCATTGATGAGCCTGGCACAGGGTGGTCAGGGTTTTACCATGATGACACCCTCATCGGGCGGTGGTTTTGTGATCAAGGGAAGCCTGACAGGAGTGAAAGACAGCACGGAAGTGGTGTTGCGAGGTGGCAGTACCGGCAATATTATTGCGAAGGATAAAGTAAAGAAAGGGATGTTCACCCTGAAAGGCAAACTGACGGAACCGGATATTTTCCAGGTAAGTTTCAGTGGGTATCAGCAGGTACTGGACCTGTTCATCTTTAACGACAATATCTCTGTTTCCGGTAACCTGGCGGAACCGGCTACGGTTCAGGTGAAGGGATCGGCAACAGAAACGGATTATGAATCATTCAAAGCGTCTTTTAATCCCCTGTTCGAGGAGTTGCGTACTAAAGTGCAACTGATCAATGCAGAGAAGAATGCAGCCAGCAGGGATTCACTGATCAAACTGTATTCGGTGGTCAGGACCCGTGCCTTAGCGAATGCGGAACGTTTTGCCAGGGAAAAACCCTCTTCTGTCGTAAGTTCGCTGGCTTTGTTTGCGGTGATGCCCCTGTTTGAGAATGTAGAGGACCTGGAGACCGCTTACCGGCAGTTGCTGCCCTCTGCACGCCGGGGCAGTTTTGCCAGGGAGATCGAAAAGAAGTTCATTGGCAAAGTAGGCTCACAGGCAATTGATTTTACACAGAAGGATGTGGATGGCAAACCGGTATCACTGGCTTCTTTCCGTGGCAAATATGTACTGGTCGATTTCTGGGCAAGCTGGTGTAAACCCTGCCGCATGGAGAACCCGAACGTAGTAACGGCTTATCAATCCTATAAGGACAAGAATTTTACCGTACTGGGTGTGTCTCTTGATCAGTCCAAACCCAACTGGCTGGCGGCGATCAAGGCCGATAACCTTACCTGGACCCATGTCAGTGACCTGCAATACTGGAACAACGCTGTTGCACAGTTATATGGCATACAGAGTATCCCTGCCAACCTGCTCATAGACCCGAATGGGAAGATCATTGCGCGCGATATCCGTGGTGAAGAATTGCAGAACAAGTTGAAGGAGATCCTGAAATAACCGAACGTATCAAAGGTATCATCTCCGTTCCCTGTTGCAGGGGGACGGAGATTTTTTTTGTCAATGAGTTAGTTTTTGAAGGCCTGCTCGTAACTGGCCGGATCAAACCCGAGTGCGGTCACTTTGCCGTCAGGATTCTCTATCAGCGGCCGTTTGATGGCACTGGTATTTTCGGCCAGCAGCTGAAGGGCTGTCTTCTCACTGGTGATGGATGCCTGTACTTCGGGATCCAGCTTACGCCAGGTGGTGCCTTTCTTGTTCAGCAATGATTCCCAGCCTGTCTGTTTGCTCCAGTTCTTCAGTTTGGCTGCAGTGATGCCCTGTTTCTTATAGTTATGAAAGGTATAGGGTATTTTGTGTGCGTCTAACCAGGTGAGGGCTTTCTTTACCGTATCGCAGTTGGGTATTCCGTAAACAGTATACATATTGACCGATTGTGGAGGCAAAAATAGCCACAGAACGACAATAATTTGAAGGATTCTCTCTCAATGACTTATTTTGTATCCAGCTATTCTTACATGGGCAGAATTTGGGTTTTACTACTATTGGCAGGTTTGTTTACTTCACTGGACGCGCAGGAAAATAACCGTCAGAAAGTTCAGTTGGGAAGCCTGATCGGCAATGTGCTGGATAATGTATCCGGTAAGGCATTACCGTTTGCCAGCCTGTCGCTGGCCCGTTTGGATCTGAACCAAACACCCTTCAGCCTGGTTACAGACAAAAACGGGGGTTTTGATTTTGAAAAACTTCCTTTCGGGTATTACCGTTTAACAGTGGATGTGGTGGGTTTCGCCAAATATCATTTGGACAGCATACACATATATGCAGAAAGGGTAGATATTAACCTGGGCGATATCAAGTTAAGTACGTCGGCTGCCACATTGAATGAAGTAGTGGTATATGCAGAAAAACCGCTTATTGAGAACCGTGACGGTAAAGTCATCTATAACGTGGCAGAGAGCCCCCTCAGTAACGGTACCAATGCATCTGAAATGTTACGCAACCTGCCATTGATGAATGCCAATCCGGATGGCACTTTGCTGTTGCGCGGCAAAGAGCCCCTGATCCTGATGGATGAGAAACCGGTGAACCTCACCGGCCAGCAGCTAAGCGATCTGCTGGAGAGTTTGCCGGCCAACGTGGTGGAGAAAGTGGAAGTGATGCAGACCCCGCCACCCGAATATGCCACATATCCCGGAGGGGTCATCAATATCATCACCCGAAAAGGGCGCGTAGGTATTTACCAGAAGCTGAGCGTGAGTGGCGGTACACGTGGCGAAGCCGGTATTTCGGGGCATTTCAATTATCGTAGTAGTAAGCTCAATATCAGTTCAGGCATTGGTTACGGATCCTCTGTGAACCAGGGAAATTCCTGGTCGCACCGCCAGAACATTTACCGTGATTCTGTCAATTATTTCTATTCACAGTCCGAATTCCATAACCGCAGCAGGCATCCCAACGCACGCTTCCAGGCCGATTACGATTTTACCAAAAAAAGTACCGCCAGTTTTGTGTACCAGGGCAACCTGAATTTTTATCAGAACAGCAGCCATGTATTATACAGTAACCGCGACAGCCTCCTGAACGTGTATAAAGCCAGTTCGCGGGACAATGCTTACGGGGGTAACGGTTACAACCATGGCATTTCGGGTTCATACCAGTGGAAGGGTAAAAATCCCGTAGAGAAACTGCAGGTATACAGCGGGATCAATTTCAGTAAGAATGAGAACAACCGTGATTTTTACCAACAGTTTCTCAGAACCGATTTTTTACCGACCGGGTTGGATTCTACACAGGTGCAGTTGACAGATAATTACATTACCTCCTGGTATGTGAACGCGAATTACAACAAACCCCTGAATGACACAGGAACGGTGTATCTATCCATGGGAAGCACCTATTCATCCAACACGCACCACAACATGCTCAATACCAGTTTTCTCAGAAAAGCCGACCAGGCACTGGTGGAGAATGCGATACTGAGCAACGATTTTTATTTTCATCAGTCTGTCTATACCGGCCGTTTGGCGTTGGTAATAGGGCTGTGGCACAATGTAAAACTGATCGTAGGGGCACAGGCAGAAAATACAAGGACCGATTTCCGTTTTGTAAAAGGCAATGCACCCAATGCCAACAACAGTTACTGGCGGGTATTACCGAATCTTACGCTGCGTAAAGAATTTGACAGGGAATTCAATATGTCGTTCGTTTTCAGGGAAACCATCCGTAGACCGGGTATGAATGAATTGAACCCTAGCATCGATTTCAGTGACCCCTTCAATGTCCGTTTTGGGAATCCCTATATCCAGCCTTCCCTGACCGATAATTTTGACCTTAATTTCAGCTATGCGGCAAAGAAGTTCAACATCAATGCCTCATTTGGGTATAACCGGGTCAAGAATGTTTTCAATTCGATCCGTACACTGATCGATAGTGGTAAAACGCAGACCACCTGGCAGAACATCTCAGACCAGGAAGAATACCAGGCCAGTGTATGGAGCGGCATTACCATTGCCAAAAAACTGAGGATCAGTATCAGTGGCGGATACAATTACAACAAGTACAGCGCCAGGGAGAAACAGTTGTACCGCTATGTGGATGGGGGAACGGCTTATGCCACTTTCAACTACACCTATTCGCCGGATAACCTTACCATCATTGAAGCCAATAACCGCTATACCAGTTTTGCCACACCCCAGGGCCGCTCACGAAGTAATGTGAACATGAGTTTGAGCGTGCAGCGGAAATTCTTCAGCAAACGTGTGATCATCGGGATCTCGGCCATAGATCCGTTTGGTCTGCAGAAGTACAACGGGTTCACCTACGGCAGTAATTTCAATATTGAGAGTTACAGCATCAGTAATACAAGGAACTTCCGTTTATCGGTGAGTTATCAGTTGAGTAAAGTGATGGTGCGCAGTAACCTGAACGATAAACAGCGCAAAGAAGCACTGGATAAATTGCAACAGAAGTAGTTTCTGGTATCGGTCCGTGGTTACAGGCCTGCCGATTGTTTGGCAATACGTGTTGCCAGCCAGCTTTCCCTGATCGGCACCATCCACTCGGTGAATAATGCTTTCTTATCGCTTACCAGGTTGTTGAAATAGATCGTATCGGGTGTAAGGAACCCGTTTTGCAAAGCATAATTGAGTTGTGCCATCGGGATGGTCTCGATCTTGTCTTTTACCAGGAATGCCAGGTTCTGGCGGTTGAACATGTCCACTTTAAAAGCGGCTTCAATTTTCTGGATGAAATGTACGGAGCTGTCGGTACTGCATCCGCCTACGCCTGTGTGTGTTTCATCTGCCATCAGCACGATGAACTGACCGAACAGCAGGTTGCCATATCCTTTTACGGGTGCACCATGACTTTTCCAATGCCCGATGAACTGTTTCAGCATGTCTTCAATCTCCAATGCTTCACTGATGGTAAACAGGCGGTTGCTCTGGTAAAGCCATACACGGGAGGAAGGGTGAAAATCTTCCGGTATCAGGTGTCTGTATTCGAAGTCCATGCTGCAAAATTACTGTATTTGCGATAATTCCGCACGAAGCGTGCTTTGCCGGGACCCGAGATGAAAATAGCCTGTTCCATAAAGGATTCAGGGCCTGCGGCTGAAACGCATAAAACTCAGCAGGGTACCGCTGAGCACCGCTGCCAACAGCCTGGCGGCAATGGCAGAACGGGTAAAAAGCTGTGCCCTGGTTTCGGGAGCTTCCTTCAGCAATAACGAGAGAAGCCAGCTGATCAGCAGGGTGGCGGCGAACATGTATGCGGTGATCGCCAGCCATTTTTTCCAGCTAAAGTTTTTTCGGGCGAACATAGGTCGTCATTGTATTAGTGTGTGCCGATAAGCTCTCAGAAACCTATTCCATACTTGCGGCGATCATTTCTGCCAGGTCCAGAACGGCCACTTCGTTTTCCTTCTCGCGGTTCTTGACGCCGTCGGTCATCATGGTATTGCAGAAAGGACAGGCTGAGGCAATGAAAGAGGCACCCGTTGCCAGCGCTTCATCCGTACGTTCAATGTTGATGCGTTTATCGCCTGGTTCATCCTCTTTGAACATCTGCGCGCCACCGGCTCCGCAGCAGAGGCCATTGGTTCGGCAACGTTTCATCTCCACCAGTTCTGCATCCAGCGCTTCCAGTACTTTTCGGGGCGCTTCATAAATATCATTGGCCCGGCCCAGGTAACAGCTGTCGTGGTAAGAGATCTTTTTTCCTTTGAAACTGCCGCCTTCTTTCAGTTTGATCCGTCCTTCGTCAATGAGTTGCTGCAGCAAAGTAGTGTGGTGGATCACTTCATAGTTACCGCCCAGTTCGGGATATTCGTTCTTGAGTGTATTGAAACAATGCGGACAGGTGGTCACGATCTTCTTAATGCCATAACCGTTTAGCACCTGAATGTTCTGGTAAGCCATCATCTGGAACAGGAATTCGTTGCCGGCACGCCTGGCGGGGTCACCGGTGCAGGCTTCCTCTTTTCCCAGGATCGCATATTTGAAACCTACTTTATCAAGGATGGCCGCAAAAGCTTTGGTGATCTTCTGTGCACGTTGGTCAAAACTGCCGGCACAGCCTACCCAGAAAAGGATGTCAGGGCTTTCTCCGGCAGCCATCATCTCTGCCATGGTGTTCACTTTCATATCCGAAAGATTTATACGAATGTAGCTGAAATTTGCATATCACGGAGTGTAATGAATGAAGAACTTGGCCAGGATAAACGTCATTACCCCGGACGTTCCAACTAATCAACGATCAGCAAGATGCAGCCCTCTTTTGAGTAGGTCCTGTGTGCATCGCTATCGTCACCCACGGTGTAAATAAGACCTTTGCTGAGGGTATGTTTGCTGCCGTTGGCCAGCTCCGTTTCCATGGATCCTTCTATGCAGAAAATGATATGTCCCTTGCGGCACCAGTGATCTGCCAGGTATTCAGGTGAGTAGGTCACCTGCCGGATCCTCACATCGTCGCGGTAAAATGTTCTCCATTCCGCAAATCCCGTAATGCCCGGTTTGATCTCCGGCGTGATATCGGCGAAATCGGTGATGGAGAAAGGGAAGGCAGAGAGTTTCATAAGATACGTTTCAATCTTAAAGATCAAGCCCGGATATCGAAACAGTTCAATGAATCATTCATCATTTCCCGCCATGGCGGGATTCAATATTCGATATTCGATATTCCCTAGGCTGTTTCCGTTGCCCATTTGTCCCGTTCGTCCGGTGAGAATTTCCAGGGGGCGAAGTTGTTCTCGATATTGCTGAATGTGCTGTTCCATTCCTGTGGTGCATTGCTTTCTTCCATGATCAGGGAACGGCGCAGTTCGGTAATGATGTCGAGTGGGGAAATACTTACCGGGCAGGCTTCCACACAGGCGTTGCAGGTGGTGCAGGCGCGAAGTTCTTCCACGCTGATATAATCATGCAGCAGTGTTTTGTTATCGGCTGCAAAGGATCTGTTCTGGTTGATATTACGGCCAACCTCTTCCATGCGGTCGCGGGTGGCCATCATGATCCTGCGGGGACTGAGTTGTTTCCCGGTCAGGTTGGCGGGGCAGGAAGCGGTGCAACGGCCGCATTCGGTACAGCTATAGGCATCCAGCAGGCTTTTCCAGCTCAGTTCAAAGATATCTTTGGCACCAAAATGAGCAGGTGGTACGGCATCGGCCGGCACGGTTTCAGGTTGCATGGCATACAAGACCTCTTTCTGTACCTCGGGCATGTTCTTCATTTTGCCATTGGGTTCCAGCCTGGCAAAATAAGCATTCGGGAATGCCAGTATGATGTGCAGGTGTTTGGAATAAGGCAGGTAGTTCAGGAAAGCGAAAATGCCCACAATGTGCAACCACCAGCAGCTGCGTTCGATGGCTGTCAGGCTGCCATCACTCAGACCGGAGAATAATGGACTGATGAGGCTGGAAACGGCAAAAGAACCTGTTTGCAGATAATGTTCACTTCCCCTTGCCTGTAATACCTGGTCGGCTGCGTTCATGGTCAGGAACAGTGACATCAGGATGATCTCTGTGAACAGGATATAATTGGCATCACTCCTGGGCCAGCCGTTCAGGTCCTTGCTGAGGAAGCGTTTCAGTTTCAGAAGGTTTCTCCGGCTGAGGAATACCAGGCAAACAACGATCACGCCAAGTGCCAGTAATTCGAAGGCGTTGATCAGCCAGTTATACAGGTCGCCCAGCAACGGGGCAAACAGGCGATGGGTACCGAAGATCCCGTCCAGCACGATCTCCAGCACTTCCAGGTTGATGATGATGAAGCCGGCGTAGATCAGGAAGTGCATGACGGCCACCAGCGGGTTCTTGAACATCTTTTTTTGTCCAAATGCCAGTAACAGCAGGTTTTTCCAGCGTTTACCGGGTTGGTCGTTCAGTTGTTCCTTTTTGCCCAGCAGGATATTTCTTTTGATCTCACCTGCTTTTTTGGCAAATAACCAAACGGCTGCCACAGAAATGACCACAAACAGGATTTGCTGTAGATAGTGCATAGTAATCGCTTATTTTGCTAAGATAACAAATTGACGAGTTGTAAAGGGATTGTGGGTTGGTTTTATTGTTGTTACTTTTGACTGATAAATCCTGATTATGGCAGCAAAGAACTATATACTGAACCGGGAAGCTGCAGAACAGAAACTGCACCGGATGACATTGGAACTGGCCGAAAGCCTGAACGGCGATACGGAGCCGGTTGTTTTGATCGGCATCCGGAACAGTGGCACCGTGATCGCAGAAAAAGTGGCCGGCCTGCTGAGGAATTATGTCAGTAATGAGATCAAAGTGGTCTCACTTACCATGGACAAGAAACACCCCGTAGTGATCACTTTGGATGAACAGATCTCTCTCGATAACCGCCATGTGGTCATCACAGATGATGTTACCAATAGTGGCCGTACCCTTCTGTATGCGCTCAAACCGCTGCTGGAATACTTCCCCAAAAGCATCCAGACCCTGGTTCTGGTGGAACGAATGCACAAACTGTTTCCCATTAATCCCGATTATGTGGGATTGTCTGTGGCCACCACGTTGCAGGAGCATATCCAGGTAGAAGTGGAGAACGGGGTGTTGACGGGTGCCTATATACAATAACGGCCAATATTACCCGGTGATCTTTGCTGCATAGGCCGACATGGCCACCACAAATCGGGCAGGACCCCTGCAGTTGGCTGAAAATGCAAAAAATATTCATAAACTTGTCAGGAAAAAGAACCTTCACTTAAACTTAGTATTATGGATGCTGCCATTCAGGAGCGGATCAATGTCTGGGTAAACGGACATTACGACCAGGCCACAAAAGACACCATTGCCCAATTACAGAAAGAGAATCCCGATGAGCTGGCAGATGCTTTTTACCGGAACCTTGAATTTGGTACCGGAGGTCTGCGTGGTATTATGGGCGTAGGTACCAACCGTATCAATAAATACACCATTGGCATGGCCACGCAGGGTTTTGCCAATTACCTGAAAAAGACATATGGTAACGAAGAGGTAAAAGTGGCCATAGCGCACGACAGTCGCAACAACAGCCGATTTTTTGCAGAGACCACTGCCCATGTATTCGCCGCCAATGGTATAAAAGTATACCTGTTCGAAGCCCTGCGTCCCACACCCGAACTCAGTTTTGCCATCCGCCAGCTGGGTTGTAAGGGAGGGGTGGTCTGCACGGCATCACATAACCCGCGTGAATACAACGGGTATAAGGCTTATTGGAACGATGGCGGGCAGCTGGTGCCGCCGCATGATAAGAATGTGATCAGGGAGGTGGAAGCCATCACCAATGTGAATGAAGTGAAATGGAGTGGTGGGGATGCCAATATTACCCTGATCGGTAAGGAAATGGATGATGCTTACCTGGACATGGTGAAAGGCCTGAGTGTCTATCCGGATGTGATCGCGCGGCAGAAAGACCTCAAGATCGTGTATACGCCGATCCATGGTACCGGTATCATGCTGGTGCCCGAAGTGCTGAAACGTTTTGGATTTACCAACGTGACCATTGTGGAAGAGCAGGCCACACCTGATGGTAATTTTCCTACGGTCAATTACCCGAACCCGGAAGAAAGTGAGACCATGAGCATTGGTCTCAAAAAAGCCAGGGAACTGGATGCGGATATATTACTGGGTACCGACCCTGATGCAGACCGCGTGGGGATTGGCGTCAAGAACCATAAAGGAGAGTGGGTATTGATGAATGGCAACCAGACCGCTGTGCTGGCTTTCAGTTACCTGATGGAGGCAAGAAAGGCCAAAGGCATCGCACAGCCGAATGATATGGTGATCACCACGATCGTTACCACCGAAATGATCAATGAAGTGGCCAGGCAGAATGAAGTGGCCTGTTACAATGTACTTACCGGTTTCAAATGGATCGCCGAAAAGATCAAGGAACTGGACGGACAGAAAAACTATGTGATCGGCGGTGAAGAAAGTTTTGGATTGATGATCGGTAACCAGATCCGCGACAAAGATGCGGTAAGCGCCGTAGCATTGATGTGCGAGATGGCCGCTTACGAAAAAAACCAGGGCAGAACACTTTTCGATAAGATGATAGAACTGTATATCAAATATGGTTTCTATTACGAGAACCTGATCAGCATCACCAAAAAAGGAATGAACGGGCAGAAGGAGATCGCAGATATGATGGAGAGTTACCGTAACCATCCGCCCAAGACCATTGCCGGCGCACAAGTGGCCACTTTGTTGGATTATGAATTGCAGAAAGGTACCAACCTGGTAACCGGGGAGAGCTGGAAGATAGAGCTGCCCAAAAGCAATGTGTTACAGTTCGTAACGGCAGATGGTACCAAGATCTCGGCCCGGCCATCTGGTACCGAACCCAAGATCAAATTTTATTTCAGTGTGAATACGCAGCTGAAACGCAAAGAGGATTTCGACAGTACGTTCGCCATACTTGAGAACAAGATCAAGGCGATCATTGCAGATATGAACCTGCAGTAAACCAACCCTCTTTTATTGATCCGGATACCGGGCATTACCTGGTATCCGGATTTTTTATGCGGGTAGGGGATCATGGTTATCTCTCGATGACCACATCCGAAAAACTTCCTTCGCTGATCGTTACTTCACCGGTTTTGTTACCTAACTGATCAAAAATAAAACAGGTGAAGGAAAAATTCCCCCTCAGGCGCGACCCCGTATCCTGTTGTACGGAAAGCTGGCCGTTCTGAAAAAATCGGTAAGTGCCCTTGGCAGAATTGGGCGTTGTTTTCCATTCAATGAAATTCCCGTTGAATTGGGTATTCAGCGGGTGATCGGCGGAAGTTTGACCGTTGAGGGTGAAATCCGGTATCACAAAACGGATAACGATATTGCTGTCGACGCCGATGTTTTCCTGCCCTTCTATCTGTAATTCGAAATTGCCGGAACTGTTTTTTACCGAGCGGGCGGTGACCGTATTCGTGAACCGGGTTACAGTGCCATTCACTTTTGCGGTAAAACTGGGTTTGACGGAAAGTTGTGTGGCATTGTCTTTTGTGCAGGATGCAAAAAATAACAACATAGAGCAGCCTGACAGGCCCAGGATCTGTTTGCAGAGGTTCTTCATGCCTGCAATTTGCATTTCCGGGAAATGCCGGGGAAAGGCAATCATTATAAACGGCAATAATGTTATCGGAATGGCGATCGGGTGTGGGTTAATTCTTTTCGGATATAGTTTCTGTTCACAGTGTTACTTACCGATCGGATGCATGCCAACTAAGCAGTATATTCGTAGTGTTTATGAGAAAATACGAAGACACATACCAGCACAAGGGACTGCGGAAGAAACTCGTTGACCTGCTGCGTGAAAAAGGCATCACGGATGAACGGGTGCTGGATGCCATCAATACCATACCCCGCCATTATTTCCTGGATTCGGCGTTTGACAAGATAGCGTATGAGGACCGGGCTTTTCAGATCGCTGCCGGTCAGACAATTTCTCAACCCTATACCGTAGCCTACCAGACGCAGTTGCTGCAGGTAAAAAAAGGCGACAAAGTTCTTGAGATCGGTACGGGCAGTGTGTACCAGGCAACCATACTTGCCGAAATGGAGGCGAGGGTATATACCATCGAGCGACAGAAAAAATTATACGACCTGCAGAAAGGATATTATTTCAGAAGCAAATATCCCAATATCAAATTCTTTTTCGGCGACGGTTTTGAAGGGTTACCCACCTATGCACCGTTTGATAAGGTGATCATCACCGCAGCTGCCCCTATTATACCACCTAAGCTGGTGGAACAGTTAAAACCCGGAGGCTTGATGGTGATCCCTTTGGATGAAGGCGGTTCGCAACGGATGCTCCGGTTGACCAAACAGGAAGATGGATCGGTGACCGAAGAGGCGTTTGACCTGTTCTCTTTCGTACCCATGCTCACGGGTAAGAACCTGTAACGTATCGGCTTCCGCCTTCCGGATGAAAGGCTGACGCCAATAGCACATATGCAAAAGCAAAGATCAGTAACGGTACTTCCTTATATTGTTGCAGCGCAGTTTGCCTGCACTTCTGTGTGGTTTGCGGGAAACGCGGTCATCAACGATGTCATCCGGCATTTTTCACTTTCAGCCGAAGTATTGGGTCATCTGGTGTCTGCCGTACAGTTAGGCTTCATTGCCGGCACATTGTTATTCGCCATATTTACTGTTTCAGACAGGTTTTCCCCTTCGCGTGTTTTTGTGGTTTGTGCATTGGCTGCTGCAGTATCTAACCTTTCTGTATTTGTAGCAGAAGGTGTTGTCTCATTGATGGTGGCACGTTTTGCCACTGGGTTCTTCCTGGCGGGGATCTATCCCGTAGGCATGAAGATCGCTGCCGATCATCACCAGCAGGGATTGGGTACGGCATTGGGCTGGCTGGTAGGCGCATTGGTATTGGGCACGGCGTTCCCGCACCTGGTGCAAGTATACACGGCCGGTCTCTCCTGGAAATGGGTGATCGCTGTCAGTGCACTGCTGTCAGTGGCAGGCGCATGCATCATAGGGTTGTTTGTGCCTGATGGACCTTACCGCAGCAAAAGCAATGGGTTCGATCCGGCAGTGTTGCTGAAGATATTCCGTAATGCGGATTTCAGGTCAGCTGCCTTCGGATATTTCGGTCATATGTGGGAGCTCTATGCATTCTGGGCCTTCGTGCCTTCTGTATTCCATACGTACTTCTCAATGCATGGTCAGGAGAACGGACAGGTGGCGCTGCTGTCTTTCCTGGTGATCGCCATTGGAGCGCCGGCCTGTATCATGGGCGGTTATCTTTCGCGTAGCTGGGGCAGTGCGCGAACCGCATTTCTGGCGCTGCTCATCTCCGCCAGTTGCTGTCTGTTATCGCCATTCTTGTTTCAATTGTCTTTTCCGTTTTTCTTGTTCCTGATGCTGGTATGGGGCATGTCTGTAGTGGCGGACTCTCCGCAGTTCTCCACACTGGTAGCGCGTTCCATCCCGCCTGAGATCAGGGGTACAGCACTCACCATCACCAATTCCATCGGGTTCGCCATTACCATTCTCAGTATCGAAACGCTCAATTACCTGCGGGATGACCTGACGGCAAGGTATCTCTTCCTATTGCTCGCTGCTGGCCCCCTTTTGGGTATGCTTGCCATGAAACGACAGTTGTGGAAGAACTGACCGGACCATAAAAAAAGAGCCGCCCAAACGGACGGCCCATGTATTTTTGATCGGATGTTCATCATCCTTATTGCTGCATCATTTCCATGCCACCACCTTGGTCGGCTTTGGTATTCTTACGTTTGAACAGGGTTGCGTCAAACTTACCAAAGCGGTAGCTGAAGTTCAGGCGAAGTACCTGCTGGTCCCTTCTTCTTTCGCTGGTCTGGGTAAAGAAGGTGCTTTCAGAGTATGATTTGAAGACCTGTGTGCGGAACACATCGTTCATGCTCAGTGTGAGGGATCCACTCTGTCCGTTCTTCCAGGTCCAGTCCTTACGGATGGCCAGGTCAAAACCATAACGGGGCAGGTTATAACCTTGTGAGGTAGATTGCGGGCCACCCCACATCATACCACCACCGCCACCACGGCCGCCCATACCACCAGAGTTCGGAGGTAATACGGATTTTGCCTGGTAATCACCGCTGAACTGAACAGACCAGCCTTTGGCTACTTTGAAATTGTTGTTCATTTTACCGAACCAGCTCACCATGGAATTGCTCAGGCTCTGGCCGGGTACGGTTGCATTGATCTGCGAGTTGAACAGGTTCACGTTCACTGTGAAGTCCCACCATTTGGTCAATGCCATTTTGTTGGTCAGTTCCAGACCGTAAGAATAACTGTAATCGGCATTGATATAGGTGTTGAAATAAGCACTGTCACCACTTACCAGTCCATTCTTGTCCCTGTACACATAACGGGTGATCAGGTCTGTTGTATGCTTGAAGAAAGCGGTAGCCAGGAAATTGGCACCACGGGTATACGCATTGTTGTACGAAACCTCGAATGAGTTGGTGAACTCGGGCTTCAGTCCGGCATTACCGATATTGATGTTCTGCGGATCGGAATAATCCGGGAACGGCATCAGCTGGAAGAAGTTAGGACGGTTCACACGACGGGAATAATTCAGCTGCAGGTCCTGTTTGTCGTTGATCTTATAGGTGATGAACGCACTGGGGAACAGGCTCAACGGGTATTTCACTTTGAAAGTGGCCGAATCCTGTCCTTTGGCATTCAGCAGGGTACCGGTGTAATTGGAACTCTCTGCGCGGAAACCTAACTGGTAGCTCCATTTTTTCACTTTGAAGCTGTAAGTGGCATAGGCTGCTGACACCTGGTCGTAAAATTTGTATTTGTTGCTGATGCCTGGCACCAGGTTATAACTGCTGCTGTTGTAATCATAGCGGTATTGGTCGCTCATGTTGTTGAAGTCCCTGATGGCTGTTCTTACACCGGCTTCCAGTTTACTGTCGTCGCTCAATGGGTTCTCGTAATCTGCCTGTAAGATGTAATTCTTGGTGGCGCCGCTGCCCAATGTCTTCTGCAGCAAAGCCTGTCCTTTGGTTGTACCATTGCTGTTATAGGTCTGTGTACCAATATTGGCATTGTTCTCATTGTTGCTGGAGTTGTAGTTGAAGTCAGCAGAGATATTATGCCCGCTCTTGGTAAAATTGTGTTTGTAGCTGATCTGGGTTCCTACGTTTCGCATGACCGCACTGCTGTTCGTGCTGATCTGGTTATAGGAAGTGAATACAGACTTGATGGTAGAGTCAACCCGTTGTGTCTGTTCGTTGTCGAACTGTCCTCTCATGAAGTTACCTGCTACTGAGATCGTATTGCGGTTGTCTACCAGGAAATCCAGTCCTGCACGTGCAAAACCGAAATATCCGGTGTTAACGCCGTTGCTGGTATTGTACACGTTGCTGGGGGTGAACAGCAGGTTGGTCCTGTCGGTGACCCCGTCAGAAATGGATTTACGCTGGTTGAAGTTGGCACTCAGCGAGAAGTTGATCTTGTCCTGGCGCAGGTTCAGGTCTCCACCCAGGTTCAGTTTACCACGTGAATCGATACCGGTCCTGATACCTCCGTTGTAACCTGTTTTTTTGTTCTTTTTCAGTACGATATTCAGGATACCCGCATTACCGCCCGAAGCGTCGAACTTGGCCGAAGGGTTGGTGATCAGCTCCACTTTGTCGATGATATCGGCAGGGATCTGGTCAAGTGTAAGTGTGGTAGGACGGTTGTCGATGAACAGGGTAGGGCTGGCATTACGCATGGTCACATTACCATCGATATCCACGTTCAGCGAAGGGATGCTTTTCATGATCTCGGTAGCCGTCTGACCTGAGCTGACCAGGTTTTTGTCTACGTTGAATATCTTCCGGTCGATACCCAGCTCCAGTAATGGCTTGGCAGAAGAGGTAACGGTTACATTACCCAGATTGGTGGCATCTTCTTCCATTTTAATGTTACCCAGGTCCTTGTCGGCCATGGCCAGCATCTGCTGCATATTGGCACCATTGGCTGCACCACCCTGTGGCATTTTGATACCGAAACTGATGGGTTTCTCCACGGATTTATAACCTAAGGCACTGATTTTCAGTTTAAAATTGCCAAAAACAGGCAGGTTATCAAAGCTAAAATCACCATTTGCCTTGGTGATCAGGGTACTCAATATCGCTTCTTTCATTTTTTTGGTGGCCGTATCAAAACGGTTACCTACCAACTGAACGGTAACAGATTCCAGTCCCTTATTGGTCTTGCTATCTACCAGTTTACCGTAAAAATGGCCAATATTCATGCTTTGGGAGTTACCTCCACCGCGCATACCTCCGGGCATCTGGGCAAAAGCCGTGATAACGAAGAGGTTGAAAATGGCAATCGTAAATAATTTTCTCATGATTCTGTTATAATTATATAATGCAAAGTTGCGATGCAATAGGGCCATGCCCGTTTTTCATTACACCAACGGTAATAAGACAATTTTGAATGGACAAAGTTGGAACATGGGGGGTAGAACTATCGATATTGTCGGTGATTACCCCTTTTAATCGGTAATTCTTACAAAGAAGTGAGCAAAATCTGTAACAAACCGATCACAAAACCCAGCACTCCGCCAATGATCTCTACAAAGCGGAACTCTTTTGCCATGATGCTGTTCAGGATCTGCTCCAGCTTATCTGAGGAAAAACCCGCAACCTTCTCGATCACGATCTTTTCCAGGTCAAGCTGCTCCTGAAGGGTTCCCATATAGTTTTTCATCAGAACGGGGAACAGGGTCTCCAGTTCGGCCAGGAATACCGATTTCAGCTCATTAATGGTCTTATCTCCAATGAACATGCTGATCACGGGCATCTGTTCGGCCAGTTTTACCCGCAGGAACTGGTCAATATGACCTTCTACATGGGGCATGATCTTCTTCAGGTTCTCCGGGTGGGTGATCCTGGATTCAATCTCGCTGAACGACAGCAGCTCTGCACTGACCAGTTTACCCAGTTTTTCAGCGAACTGCCGTTGTCTTTTGGGAAAAATGCCGTGCAGGGTGAACCAGAGGATCTTCCTGGGCTCCCTGGGATGGAACAGCATTTTGATGGCGATCCAGTTGGTGAACCAGCCGATAAAAGCAGAGATCAGGGGAATCAGTACCAGGCCGTAGCTCATGTCTATAAAATTTAAAAACCTATCCCGCCTGAAGGCGGGATAGGTTTCGTAGAGGGAGAACGATGGGTCTCGAACCCACGGCCTTCAGTGCCACAAACTGACGCTCTAACCAACTGAGCTACGCTCTCCGTTTTTGGGACGGCAAAAATAGGAAAATTCAGTATTACTTGAACGTCATTTTGCACAATCTTTTTCTGAACCGCTCATCAAAACCTTTGTTAATTGGGATAAGTCTTGGCTCCTCAACCGGTTTTTAGGCTATTTTTGGAACAGTCATGCAAAAATTTACGCATTTTATGAAGAGTAGAAAAGGGTTATTATTGGTGGCCATCGTATTGTTTGGCGGCCTGTTCTTTGCTTTCAGGACCTCCGGTATCGGGTCTAAAGATATACTGGTCACCCAGAAACAGCGTTTACTGAACGCCGTGGGCTCCATCCTGGAACAGCAGCATTATAGCCCTAAGAATATCAACGACGATTTCTCCCGCCAGGTATTCAAGAAATACCTGGAAGACCTGGATGGCGATAAGTCGCATTTTCTTCAGTCCGATATCGCCGCTCTTAAAAAATACGAGAACAGCATCGATGATGAGATCCATGAAACGGCCCCCATCCAGTTCGCACCCGCGGTAAGTGCGGTGTACGACCAGCGCATCAAAGATGTGATGGGTATTTACCGGGAGATACTTTCCCGGCCTTTCAGTTTTACCGCCGATGAGACCGTGGAACTGAACGGCGACAAGCTGAATTATGCAGCTACCGAGGCGGAAAGGAAAGAACGCTGGCGCAAGAAGCTGAAATATTATACACTGGAAAGATATGCCGACCTGCTGGCACAACGTGAGAAGAACAAGGGGCAGAAGGATTTTGTGGTAAAGGCCGATAGTACACTGGAGCGGGAATCGCGCGAGAAAGTGCTCAAGATCATGAATGAGACCTATGAGCGCATCCAGAAGACATTCAAAGAAGATGAACGATTCAACTCATTCATCAATGTGATCACCAACCAGATGGATCCGCACAGCGATTATTTTCCACCGGTGGAGAAAAGGTCTTTTGATGAGAACATGAGTGGCAAATTCTATGGCATTGGCGCCACACTGCAGAAAGATGACTATGGTATCAAGATAGCCGCTGTGGTCACAGGTGGTGCCGCCTGGAAGTCGGGCGAGATCGTGGTGAATGATGTCATCACCAAAGTGGCGCAGGGCAAAGAGGAACCCGTGGATGTGACCGGTTATGAAACCACCGATGCGGTAAAACTGATCCGTGGAAACAAGGGAACAGAAGTGAGACTGACCATCAAGAAACAGGATGGTTCCATCAAAGTGGTCTCCATGATCCGTGAAGAAGTGGTGGTCGACGAACGGTATGCCAGAAGCGCCGTGATCCAGGACGGAAACGATAAGATCGGGTATATCTTCTTGCCTGATTTCTATTCTGATTTCGAAGATGCCAGCGGTCATCACTGTTCAGAAGATGTGGCGGAAGAAGTGAAGAAGCTGAAAGCAGAGAACGTAAAAGGTATTGTGATCGATATCCGCAGCAATGGCGGCGGTTCCCTGTATGAAGTGGTGAAAATGGTAGGCCTGTTCATCAAAAGCGGACCCGTGGTACAGGTTAAGGAAAGAAGCGGCCGGGTTGATCAGAACACCTGGAGAGATAATGACGAATCGGTTCTGTATGATGGCCCCCTGGCGGTGATGGTGAACGAGTTCAGCGCCTCTGCCAGTGAGATCTTTGCCGGAGCCATACAGGACTACAAGCGGGGTGTGATCATCGGCAGCACTTCAACCTATGGCAAGGGCACGGTGCAGCGCCAGATCCCGTTTGGCAACCGCAACGACCTGTTCAGCGGCCGTACGGATATGGGAGCGATGACCCTTACTTTCCAGAAATTCTACCGGATCAACGGCGGATCCACCCAATTGAAAGGGGTTACCCCGGATATTGTATTACCCGATGCACTGGAATATTACAAGGGCCGCGAAAAGGACAATCCAGGTGCACTGCCTTACGACGAGATCCCCAAACTGAACTACCAGACCTGGAGCAACGATTTTGGACTGGAGAGCCTCGCCAAGAAAGAAAACGAGCGGATCCAAAGCAATCCATCCCTGAACCTGTTGAAGAGCAACCTACAATGGCTGGCTAAAAATTCCGAGCTGCCGGTAGATCTGAACCTTGAAAAATACAGGAATCGTCAACAGCAGATCATGTCAACCGTGAACCAGAATAATACACTGTTAAAAGCAAAGCAGGATCTGAATGTATCTGCACTGGCTGCTGATAAGGATAAGTTCTATAACAATCCCGACCCGTCAAAAGGAGAGCGTTACCAGGCCTGGCTGAAGTTTTTAAAGACCGATATGCATATTGATGAGAGTGTGAAGATCGTAAGCCAAATGGCGCACTCACAAGTGCAGATGGTTGCCAAATAAAACGGACACCTGAAAATTATTACTGTATTTTGCAATACTAAACTGGCTGACTGCGATGCAAGTTGAAAAAAAATGGTATGCTTTATACACGAAACCCCGCTGGGAAAAAAAGATAGATGCCGCACTGGTCAGGAAGGGGATAGAAAGCTGGTGCCCACTGCAGAAAGTGGAACGCCAGTGGAGCGATCGTAAAAAAGTGATCGAGGATCCTTTGTTCAAATCCTACGTATTCGTTTATATTGACGACACAGAACGCTCCAAAGTGCTCATGACGGACGGGGTGCTCAATTTTGTATACTACCTGGGTAAACCGGCTGTGATCAAAAACGAGGAAGTGGACCTCATCAAAAAATACCTAGCCGAAAAAGACGCGAGCATTTCCATCCTTTCCCAGGAAGGCTACAAAGAAGAAATGCGGATCAAAGTGAACCACGGCGTATTCATGGGCAATGAAGGTACCGTCATCCGCGGAGGCCGCAAGAAGGTCTATGTGAAACTGGAAAGCCTTGGCCAGGTGATGGTCGTCGAGTTCCCCGCAGAATTCTTATCGCCGATATAGTTGTTAGTGGTGAGTAGTGAGCAGTGAATAGTCAGTAAATATAGGATTGGGTATTGTTATTGTGAATGGTCAATTGTGAATGGACAGCCCCTATTGACAATTCACCGTTCACCATTGCCTACTCACCACTGACCACTCACGATTCACGACTCACGATTCCTCACATCTTCCAATCCACCACTTCATTAGCCCATTCTTTCCGGTACGGTGTGCTGATGCGGATATAATTGTCTGTATAACCCTCCATCATGCCATTTTTCTCAAAAGCTTCAAACAGCACTTTCCGGGTTTGTCCGGTGAACTGGTTGGTGAAGTATTGCATCTTCATGTAAGAAAGATTGCGGAGGGTCTTATTGCGTTCGTTGCGGACAGGTATCGGCACTACGGGTTTGATATCGAGCGCCTTGGTATTGTCGCGTTCGGAGTAAGTGAATACGTGCAGGTAAGAGATGTCCAAGGAATGGAGGAATTCAAAGGTCTCTGTAAAATGGGCATCGGTTTCTCCCGGGAATCCTACGATCACGTCCACGCCGATAGCGCAATGCGGCATCAGGGTCTTGATGAGTGCCACACGTTCTGCATAGAGTTCTCTTTTATACCGCCTTCTCATGAGCTTCAGGATCTCATTGCTTCCGCTTTGTAAGGGAATATGGAAGTGTGGCATGAATTTGTCGCTGTTGGCTACAAATGCTATGATCTCGTTGGTGAGCAGGTTGGGTTCAATGGAGGAGATCCGGTAGCGTTCAATACCGCTCACCTGGTCCAGTGCTTTTACCAGGTCAAAGAAGTTCTCGTCGTATTTGAGGGTGCCATCGGGTCCTTTGCCAAAATCGCCCAGATTGACCCCGGTCAGTACGATCTCCTTTACACCATCGGCCGCCAGTTGTTCGGCATGGGCCACTACATTGGCCACATTGTCGCTGCGGCTTTTCCCCCTTGCCATAGGGATGGTGCAGAAGGAGCAGTTATAATCACAGCCATCCTGCACTTTTAAGAAGGTCCGGGTACGGTCGTTCTGCGAGAAAGAGGCGTTAAAGCCGCTCACTTCATCAATATCGCAGCTGCAGATACGGGCCGCATCGCCCTTGGCCAGTTCGCCGATATGTTGGGCGATATTGAATTTCTCGGCAGCCCCCAGTACCAGGTCAACCCCCGGTATGGAAGCGATCTCTTTGGGTTTCAGCTGGGCATAACAGCCCGTGATCACCACAAAACTTTCCGGTGCTTTGCGCTGGATGCGGCGCACCAGCTGCCTGCATTCCTTATCGGCATTGTCTGTAACGGAACAGGTATTGATCACGTACACGTCTGCCTGGTCGTCGAACTCCTTCTTCTCAAAACCCTCATTCTCCAGCATACGCGAGAGGGTGGAAGTTTCTGAAAAATTGAGTTTACAACCCAGTGTGTGAAAGGCAACGGTCCGCTTTTTTTCCATAGAGGGGGCAAAGATAGGAAAGTTAGCAGTTTGGGTGCGGCTTTCGGTTCCCTTCCCCGGTCCGGGCACCCTCACCCTAAGGTTTTCTTAAAATAGGGCAAACCCCCATCTCCATTTCCCGGTTTACGATATAAAAGTTATGTTTGCCAGTCTTAAAAAACCAAAACAAATGCAGTTTAAGAAGATCAACAATCTTGTTGGATGGGTAGTAGCCCTGATAGCCTGTACTGTTTACATCCTGACCACGGAAGCCGGAGGCAGTTTCTGGGATTGTGGTGAGTTTGTAAGCTCCTGTTTTAAACTTCAGATACCCCACCCTCCGGGAGCCCCGCTGTTTGTGATGCTGGGCCGTATCTTCATTATCCTGTTCGGTGATAATCCGCTCACTGCCGCCAAAGCCGTGAACATCATGAGTGCCCTGGCCAGTGGCTTCACCATCTTATTCCTGTTCTGGACCATTACCCACTTTGCCAGACGTATCGCCAACGTTAAGACCAGCGATACCCTGACCATGGGCCAGGTTTGGTCGATCATGGGAGCCGGTGCAGTAGGTGCCCTGGCCTATACTTTCAGTGATTCATTCTGGTACAGTGCTGTGGAAGGCGAGGTATATGCCATGTCTTCCTTCTTCACTGCCATCGTTTTCTGGGCCATCCTGAAATGGGAGAACCATGCTGATGAGCCCGGTGCGGACCGCTGGATCGTGTTCATCTTTTTCCTGATGGGATTGTCTATCGGCGTTCACCTGCTGAACCTGTTGACCATCCCTGCCATCGTCATGGTTTATTATTTCCGCAGAAGAGAATCTTTTCAATATGAAACAGTGCGTAAATGGTTCCTGCGCTTAGTGGCGATAGGAGGTGTTCTTGCCGTGATCGGTGCACTGATCAGTGCTTCTGCCGAGTCTACCGATAACGTACCCATGGATGGTACCATGGCGGGCCTGATGCTGGTAGGCGCTTTGGCGGCTATTGGTCTGCTCTTCCTGGTAGAGAAATGGGGTAAGGACAAAAAAGCCTATTATGGCGGGATCTATATCTTCTTTGCCATCGGTTGTGTGATCACCGGTATCGTTCAGGTAGGCGTGATCCAGTATTCGGTAAAACTGGCCGGTACTTTCGACCGTTATTTCGTGAACGCTTTTGGACTGCCGTTCTTCTCCGGTTTCGCTTTCTTCTTTGTACTGGTAGCTGTACTGATCTGGTTCGGTTTGAAATATGCCAGCAAAAAAGCATGGGCCTATTTACGACTCGGCATCTGGTGTTTCACTTTCATGCTGGTAGGTTACAGTACCTATGTGACCACCATGATCCGCAGTAATGCCAATCCTTCGGTTGACATGTACAATGTGGATAATCCGATCAGCCTGGTAGGATACCTGGGCCGCGACCAGTACGGAGACTTCCCGCTGCTCTACGGACAGAAATTTACAGCTGACCCGATAGACGTGAAGAATACAGGTATGCGTTACCAGAAATCGCATGATAAATACATTGAGCTGGGTCAGGACCGTAAATACGTGTATGCTGCAGAAGATAAGATGGTGCTGCCCCGTGTATGGGATCCCAGCAACGACCAGAACCACGCCGATTATTATGCATACTACCTGGGTATCAACAAGACCCGCGAAGGCAAATACGAAAGAGCGCCCACACAGGCCGATAACGTGAAGTTCTTCATGGGATACCAGACCTACTGGATGTATTTCCGCTACTTCATGTGGAACTTCTCGGGTAAGCAGAACGACAACCAGGGACTGTTCGCCGGAAATGTGCGTGACGGTAACTGGATCACCGGTATCTCTTTCTTTGATAACATGATCTATGGCGACCAGAGCAATATGCCTGACAGCCTCAAAAACAATAAGGCGAATAACAAATTATTCGCCCTGCCCTTCATTCTCGGCCTGCTGGGAATGTTCTACCAGTTCAAGAAAAGGGGAGATGATGGCATCATCAACCTCTTGCTTTTCTTCTTCACAGGTATGGCCATTGTGTTGTACCTGAACCAGGCGGGTTACCAGCCACGTGAGCGTGATTACGCTTATGTGGGCAGTTTCTATGCCTTTGCCGTATGGATCGGATTGGGGGTACTGAAAGTACGCGACTGGCTGACGAAGGGCTTATCTCAGGCAACTGCGGCCTCGCTGGCTACGGTGATCTGCTTACTGGCGGTTCCCGTAGTGATGGCGCAGCAGGAGTGGGATGACCATGACCGCAGCAAAAAAGAACTGCCGCGCGACCTCGCTAAAGACTACCTGGAAAGCTGTGCGCCTAACGCCATCCTCTTCAGTTATGGCGATAATGATACTTACCCGCTTTGGTATGCACAGGAAGTGGAAGGCATCCGCCCGGATGTTCGTGTAGTGAACTTCAGTTTGTTGGGTATCGACTGGTACATCAACGAACTCCGTTACAAAGTGAACCAGAGCGATCCCGTTGATGTGATCTGGACAGCCGAACAGATCGAAGGGGGTAAACGCGATTATGTGCTGTACCGCCCGCAGCCAAGCATTCCTGAGAATACCTATTATGACCTGTATGATCTCATGAAAAATTATGTAGGTAGTGATGATCCGGCCAAGATGGACGACAGGGGGAATGGTGAGGGACTGAACACTTATCCCGTTAAGAAAGTATCCGTTCCGGTTGATAAGGCCTTCGTGCTCAAGAACGGTACCGTAAATGCCAGCGACAGCGTGGTGGGTGAACTGCGTTTCGACATACCGAAGAATGCGCTGGTGAAAAATGACCTCGCGCTGCTGAACATCATCGCCGCCAACAAATGGCATCGTCCGATCTATTTTACAGGACCTACTGCTGACCTTGGCTTTGACCAGTATCTGCGCAGGGATGGATTGACCTATCGCCTGGTGCCTGTGGAGAACAGCCGCGTGAATACAGACTGGATGAAAGAAAAAGCTATGAATGTATTTGCTTTTGGCAATGCCAATGCGAAAGGAGTATATTTTGACGAAGAGAACCGTCGCCACCTGGGTACCATCCGGACTGCCTATGCAGACCTGGCCATGGACCTGGCTGCTAAAAACCGTAAGGAGGAAGCCCGTAAAGTGCTGGAGAAAGCCGATAAGATGCTGACCAGCGCCGGTAATTTCGATTATGGTATGACCAGTCGCGGCAACATGCATAACCGTACATCATTGCTGTTCCTGCAGGCCTGTTATATGGCAGAAGATACCACGCTGGCCAATAAAGTGGCCGCATCGGTGAAGAAGGACCTGCAGCAGCAGGTGCGTTACTACAATTCTCTGGGTGGACAGAAAGCAGAGAATATGGCCGACGAGAAACGTATGGCTGAGAGCTACATACAAGGTCTGGAACAGATGCAGAGTGTGTACAACCCGCGTATCCAGATACCCGGCAAGTTGATGGCACCGAAAGGATCTGCTGACAGTGCTGAAAAATAACATTTCATGATCAATGACAGAAAGCCCGGGATCCCCGGGCTTTCTGTTTTAAGGGCCTGCATTTATTTCCTATCCCGCAAACCAATACCCGGCATCTTCGTTATTATTGTAGTACTCATCTTTTTTGTAGTTTACAGTTATGCGGGGACACCGGTTTGTACATTTTGATCCACACGAGAACGATAAAAGCAGGTTTGAGCAACTGCTCGACCTGTTCATGCAATTACTCACCTATACCAATGGCGATGCATCGGAGGCACTGGATTGGCTGAACCAGCTTGACCGGAAATACCAGCTCACCAATGACGAATACGGTATGGGTGATTTTATTGACGACCTCAAACAGAACGGTTACCTGCAGGAAAATCCGATCGATGGAAGTTTTAAGATCACGGGTAAATCGGAACAGACGATCCGTAAGAAAAGCCTGGAAGAGATCTTCGGGAAACTGAAGAAGACCCAGCAGGGCAATCACCAGACATTCAAACCGGGACAGGGGGATGAACAGAACTCAGATACCCGGCCCTTTCAGTTCGGCGACATGCTGGAGCAGATCGATTTTACAGAAAGCATCCGCAACGCGCAGATCAACCACGGCGTAGATAGTTTTTCGATGAAGGAAGATGACCTGCAGATCCGGGAAACGGATTTTAAAACACAGACCTCCACTGTACTGATGATCGATATCTCGCACTCCATGATCCTGTATGGGGAAGACCGGATCACACCGGCCAAAAAAGTGGCCATGGCATTGAGTGAGCTCATTACCACCAAATACCCGAAAGACACATTGGATATTGTTGTGTTCGGTAACGACGCATGGAGTATCGAGATCAAAGACCTGCCTTACCTGCAGGTGGGACCCTATCATACCAATACCGTGGCAGGCCTGGAGCTGGCCATGGATATCCTGCGCCGGAGGAAGAATCCCAACAAGCAGATCTTCATGATCACCGATGGCAAACCTACCTGTTTAAAGATCGGCGGACGGTATTATAAGAATAGTTTCGGCCTCGACAGGAAAGTGGTGAACCGTTGCATCAACCTGGCAGCCCAGTGTAAGAAGCTGAAGATCCCGATCACCACCTTCATGATCGCGTCAGACCCTTACCTGCAGAAATTTGTACAGGAATTCACAGAGACCAATCACGGCAAAGCATTTTTTGCCTCACTGGATAAATTGGGCGCTTTCATCTTCAAAGATTTCGAAAGCGGCAAACGGCGAACGGTGTATTAGGTGTGAGTAGTAAGTAGTAAGTAGTAAGTAGTAAGTAGTAAGTAGTAAGCCCCTACTACCCACTCACCACTCACTACTCACGACTGACGATTGACGCCTCACGATTCGCCGCTCAGTAAAAAAAAAGAACTATGGACATCAAAAAAATAAAAACCCTTGGTCAGCTGAAGAAAAGCGGTTATCGGCCAAGATCGGTGAAAGAAGAGATCAGGGATAACCTGATCAAAAGTATTCGTAATAAGGAGAACCCTTTTGAAGGTATCCTGGGGTATGAGGACACGGTGATACCGGATACGGAGCGCGCGTTGTTGAGTCGCCACAATATCCTGTTCCTGGGTTTGCGCGGACAGGCCAAGACCCGTATGGCCCGCCAGATGGTGGACCTGCTTGACGAATACATACCCGTGGTGGCCGGAAGTGAAGTGAACGACGATCCCATGAACCCACTCAGCAAATTCGCCAAAGACCTGATAGCGGAGCATGGTGATGATACCCCGATCCAATGGATACACCGGGCTGAGCGTTATGGTGAGAAGCTGGCCACACCGGATGTAAGTGTGGCTGACCTGATCGGCGATATTGACCCCATCAAAGCGGCTAACCTGAAACTGAGTTTTGCCGATGAGAAAGTGATCCATTACGGCATTATCCCCCGAAGTAACCGCGGCATTTTCGTGATCAATGAATTGCCTGACCTGCAGGCAAGGATACAGGTGGCTTTGTTCAATATTCTGCAGGAAGGTGATATCCAGATCCGCGGGTTCAAGCTACGAATGCCGCTGGATATCCTGTTCGTATTCACAGCCAACCCCGAAGATTATACCAACCGGGGAAGCATTGTCACCCCGTTGAAAGACCGTATCGAGAGCCAGATCCTGACGCATTATCCCAAAGACATTGAGACCTCACTGGCCATCACTGAACAGGAAGCGGATGTGCTGGACGTACAGAAAGAGAAGGTGGCGGTAAGCGACCTGGTAAAACGGTTGATAGAACAGGTGGCATTTGAAGCCAGGTCGAATGAGTATGTGGATAAGAAAAGCGGGGTAAGTGCACGTCTGACCATCGCGGCTTACGAAAATGCCGTGAGTAGTGCAGAACGCCGTGCCATCATTCACAATGAGGAGGAAACACAGGTATGGATCAGCGACCTTTCGGGCATCATTCCGTCTATCACCGGTAAAATTGAACTGGTGTACGAGGGAGAACAGGAAGGACCTTACCAGGTAGCGCTTAACCTGTTGGACAAAGCCATACGCACACAGTTCGTACAATATTTTCCCAACCCCGAGCAACTCAAGAAAAAAAGAAGTGCCGGTAAAAGATCGGTGGAGGAAAAAGAGCCCGAGAATCCCTACAAGACCATCACCCGTTGGTTTGATGCAGGTAATCACCTGGACCTGCTGCTGGACATGAAAGACGGCGACAAGATCGCCAACCTCTATAAAGTGGATGGGTTATATGGTTTCGTGAAAAGATATTTTCCGCATGCCAATGAAAAGGAGAATGCCCTGTTGATGGAATTTGTACTCCACGGTCTGTCCACCTATTCCATGATCAGCAAGAAAATGATCGACGGTAAGATCGAATTCAAGGACCTGATGGGAAGTATGATGAACCTGGGTTCTTTTAACCTGGATGAAGAAGGGGATGAGTTCAATGAAGATGACTATCGGTAGGGAATGTTGAATGATGAGCAAGGAATATTGAATGTTGAAGTAAGGGCGAATGATTCGGTATTCAATATTCCTTGTCCTGTATTCGATATTCTAAGATGTAGAAGGGAGCGGGCTTAAAGAAGATGACTACTGGTAGGGATGTTGAATGATGAACAAGGAATATTGAATGTTGAAGTAAGGGTGAATGATTCAATATTCAATATTCCTTGTTCTGTATTCGATATTCATATGAGTTCTTTCAGCTTCTCCACCACAACATCGATCTCTTCTTTGGTGTTGTGTTTGCTGAAGGAGAAACGTACGGTAACCTGGTTGGGGTTGTTATTGATGGCGCGGATGACGTGCGAACCCTGGTCGGCGCCGCTGGTGCAGGCGCTGCCGCCGCTGGCACAGATATGATTGATGTCGAGGTTGAACAGGATCATCTCGCTTTTCTCGGTTTTAGGGAAGCTCACGCTTAGTACGGTATAGAGACTTCGTCCCAGCGGGTCTCCGTTAAAAGAAACACCTTTGACGTTCTTTTTCAGGCGTTCCATCATGTACAGTTTCAGGCCTTTTATATAAGCGCTGTTCTGTTCGTGCTGTTCGGTGGCCAGCTGCAGCGCTTTGGCGAATCCTACAATACCATAGAGGTTTTCGGTACCGGCGCGCATATTCCTTTCCTGGCTGCCACCATGTACAAAAGGTTTGATCTTCACATTTTCATTGATGTACAGCAGGCCCACACCTTTGGGGCCATGAAATTTATGGCCTGCACCGGTCACAAAATGAACAGGTGTGTTACGCAGGTCGAAAGGAAAATGGCCAACGGTCTGTACGGTGTCGCTGTGGAAGATGGCATTGTACAGTTTACAAAGTTCGCCCACGGCATGAATATCGAGCATGTTGCCGATCTCATTATTGGCGTGCATCAGGGTCACCAGGCTTTTCTCCTCGCTTTCTGCCAGCAGTTTTTCCAGGTCCTCCATATCGATATGCCCGTTGGGAAGCAGTTTTACATAACTGACAGATGCCTCTCCATTGTGGTAGAGGTACTCAACGGTATGGGTGGTGGCATGGTGTTCGATCACAGAGGATATGATGTGTTTGCAACCCAGGTCACGCACGGCAGCTGTGATCGCGGTATTGCTGCTCTCTGTTCCGCCACTTGTGAAGAAGATCTCGGCAGGATGCGCGTTCAGGATCTTGGCCACGCTTTTACGCGAATTCTCTACTGCCATCCTCGACTCACGCCCATAACTGTAAATGGAAGAGGGGTTACCAAAATGGGTGGTCAGGTAAGGCATCATCGCTTCCAGCACCTGCGGGTCCAGCGGGGTGGTAGCGGCATTGTCGAGGTAGATTCTTTCGCTCATAGGGCAAAAATAGGAAAAGTCTATGGTCCATGACAATTCCTCATGATCCATAGACTTTTTGCAGACCCGGGGTTTCGGTAGATTTCACCCGGCAGGGACCTCCTTTACATAGCTTCCCGGATATCCTGCATCAGCTTTTGCGCAATATTGGACGCAGTGGTCTCAAAATTGCTTTCTGCATAGATGCGGATGATGGGTTCGGTATTACTGGTACGCAGGTGCACCCAATCCGTCTCGAATTCGATCTTCAAGCCATCCTCTGTGTTGATAGGGTGTTTCTTGTATTTCTTTTTGATATGGTCGAAGATCTTCTTCAGATCAAAACCCGGTGTGAGTTCGATCTTGTTCTTGCTCATGAAGTAATCCGGGTAGGTATTGCGTAACTGGCGAACCGATTTCTTCTGTTTGGCCAGGTGTGTCAGGAACAATGCGATGCCGATCAATGCGTCGCGACCATAATGCAGGTCGGGAACAATGATACCGCCGTTGCCTTCACCGCCGATCACCGCATTTACGGCTTTCATCTTGTTCACCACGTTCACTTCGCCCACGGCACTTGGGGTGTATTCGCCACCGTGTTTGAGGGTCACGTCTTTTAAGGCACGGGTAGAGGACATGTTACTCACCGTGTTGCCCTTACGCTGCGACAGGATATAGTCGGCCACAGCCACCAGCGTATATTCTTCACCGAACAGGCTGCCGTCCTCACAAACGAAACAGAGCCTGTCCACATCGGGGTCTACGGCAATGCCCATGCTGGCATTCTGTTTTTTCACCTCGTTGCACAGTTGCAGCAGGTTTTCGGGAAGCGGCTCGGGGTTATGCGCGAATTTTCCGTTCACTTCCCCGTTCAGAACGGTGAAATCTTTCACACCCAGTGCCTTCAGCAATTGCGGGACCGCGATGGCGCCGGTACTGTTGATGGCATCTATGACAATATTGAATTTTGCTTTTTTGATGGCGGCCACATCTACCAGCGGGTAATTGACCACCGCATCGATGTGCTGCTGTAATAACTGGTCGTTAGTGGTATAGGAACCCAGCTGGTCAACCCCGGCAAATACAAAGTCTTCCTGCGCGGCCAGTTCCAGCACTTTGGCACCCACTTCGCCGCTGATGAATTCACCTTTGTTATTGAGCAGTTTCAGCGCGTTCCATTCTTTGGGGTTATGGCTGGCAGTTAAAATAATACCGCCGGCCGCCTGTTCAAATACAACTGCCATTTCTACGGTAGGGGTGGTGCTCAGGCCCAGGTCCACCACATCCAGTCCCAGGGCATTCAGTGTACTTACCACCAGCCTCTGTACCAGTTCACCGCTGATCCTTCCGTCGCGACCGATCACGACTTTCCGGTTATCGGACTGCTGCGCCAGCCAGGTGCCAAAAGCAGCGGTAAAACGTACCACATCCAGCGGACTAAGGGTATCGCCCGGTTTACCGCCAATGGTACCCCGGATTCCTGAAATGCTCTTGATCAATGCCATGAAATCGGTTTTTAGGGATGCAAACATAATAGAAATTTTTTGTTTGCTCTGCTGGCGTAATTTTGCAGGATAATGAGCAATTATGCCGGATAAAGCATGGTACAAGGACTGGTTTAACTCAAATTATTATCATTTGCTGTACCAGCACAGGGATGAGGAGGAAGCCCTCCAGTTTATTCAGACACTGATACAGTATCTGCACCCCCCTGCGGGCGCAACCATGGTGGATGTGGCCTGCGGAAAGGGCCGCCATAGCAAAGTACTGGCCGATATGGGTTTTGATGTTACCGGTATAGATCTGTCGGCCGCTTCCATTGAAGAAGCCCGAAAGGAAGAATCTGTTAACCTGCATTTTTTCCAACACGATATGCGGCTGCCTTTCTGGATGAACTATTTCCAGTATGCATTCAACTTCTTTACCAGTTTTGGTTATTTCAGAACCCGTCGCGAGCATGACAATGCCATCCGAACCATAGCACAGAGCCTGAAAAAAGAGGGCGTTTTTGTGATTGATTACCTGAACGTGCATTATACCGAAGAGCGACTGGAGAAAACCTTCACCACCACCATCGAAGGCATCACTTTCCACATCACCAAGTGGCAGGATGAGGATCATTTCTTCAAACAGATCCAGATCACCGATGCGGCTAACAGTGCACCCAAGCACCTCTATACCGAGCGCGTGGCCAAATTCTCACTCGGCGATTTTACCGACATGCTCTCTTACCAGGGCATGCAGGTCCAGGAAGTGTTTGGCGATTACCATCTGGGGCATTACGATGTAAAAAGATCCCCCAGAATGATCATCGTAGCCAGAAAGAGCTGATAAGTATCCCAAAAACATTCACTCATTCTATCATTCACTCATCCACTCATTGGTTATCTTTACTACATGTCAGCACCCGTATTACTCAACAGTTTCTTCGAAAATGCCTGGGAATGGCTCCGTTACCTGGATACCCGGCTGTTCCTGAAGATCAATACGGAGTGGACCAATTCTTTTCTCGACAGCGTATTTCCCTGGTACCGTGAGGCCAATGCCTGGGTACCCCTGTACCTGTTCCTGATCGTTTTTGCGCTGATGAATTTTAAACAGAAAGCGATCCCCTGGATCCTGTTTGCTGCGCTCACGGCCACACTCACCGATCAGATCAGCAGTTCTCTCATCAAGAACTGGATCGCCAGGCCCAGGCCCTGTCGCGATGAGCTGTTCATGAGCCAGGTGCGCCTGATCCTGAACCATTGTTCCGGAGGCTACAGTTTTCCTTCTTCGCATGCGACCAATCATTTTGGGTTCGCCATGTTCCTTTTTCTGACGCTGAGGCCGATCCTGAAGCAATGGGTATGGCTGTTCTTTGCCTGGGCGGCCACCATCTGTTACGGCCAGGTATATGTAGGGGTCCATTATCCGCTGGATGTGTTCTGTGGAGCGATACTGGGCTCTGTGATCGGTTATTTGACGGCTACTTACTTCAACAGAAAGATCGGCCTCTCCCTATGACCATCCTTTGCGGCACTACCTGTTCAACAGCGAATGGTGGTACGGAATAAAATTGCATACCAGTCGCTCGGCTCCGCCGAGTGACGCCTATCCCCCAGGCTTCCAGCCTAAAAGCCTACAGCCTACAGAACCGGATACCCTCCCCAAGTTTAACAGCACAATACGCTACGGAATAAAATCCTTTATTTTTGATCCATTAACCCATATACATGATCCCTAACCGCGTTTACCGGCTGATCCTTTCTTTATGTGCCCTTATATATCTATTGGGTATGTTCCTGGTGCCTTTGATGGATATTGATGCCTCCCAATATGCCTCCATCAGCCGGGAGATGCTGGAAAATAAAAGTTTCCTGCAGGTGTTTGACCTGGGGTACGACTATCTCGATAAACCACCGATGCTGTTCTGGTTATCGGCCCTGAGTATGAAATTATTGGGTGTGCACGACTGGGCCTACCGTTTGCCTTCCTTCTTTTTTGCATTGCTGGCAGTGTTGTCCACCTACCGGCTGGCAAGGATTTATTATAACCGGGAGATCGCGCAGTTGAGTGCCATGGTGCTGGCTTCTTCACAGGCACTGTTCCTGATCACCCACGACGTACGTACCGATACCATGCTGATGGGTTGGGTGGCTTTGAGCCTTTGGCAGATGGCGGCCTGGTATGAGACGGGCAGGTGGAAACATTTTCTGGTGGCATTTATGGCCATCGCCTGCGGTATGATGACCAAGGGGCCGATAGCGCTGATGGTGCCCGCTTTTGCTTTTGTGCCGCATGTGATATTGCGGCGCGACTGGAAACAACTGTTCCGCTGGGAATACCTGGTGGGTGTGTTGATCATTGCAGTGATGCTGGTGCCCATGAGTATCGGCCTGTACCAGCAGTTCGATCTGCATCCGGGAAAGATGATCAATGGGGTGCCGATCAAGTCAGGTCTTCGCTTTTATTACTGGACACAAAGTTTTGGTCGGTATACCGGTGAGAATGTGTTCAACGAAATGAACCATTTCACCTTCCTGTTGGAGAACATGCTCTGGAGTTTCCTGCCCTGGATCCTGTTCTTTCTGCTGGGACTGGTATTCTCTGTGAAGGAGCTGCTGCAGAAAAGAGGTCACCTCACCGGAAAGGAAGAGTGGGTAAGTGCCGGAGGTTTTATCGTTACCTACTGTATCCTGGCCCGCAGCCAGGCGCAGTTGCCACATTATATTTTTGTGGTATTCCCGCTCGCTGCTATTGTTACGGCGCGGTTTCTGTACCGGTTATTGTTTACCGGCGACTTACTGCCATGGAAAAAACCTTTGCTGGTATTGCATGCGATCATTTTTGCCCTGTTATGGGTGGCGGTGATTGTACTCATGAAATGGCCGTTCAACATACCCGTTTATGTTCCGGTGCTGGCCTTAGTGGGACTGATCGGCTTCTTTGTGATCCTGTTCTCGCGTGATCAGTTGCGTTTACCCCTGCTACTCACCATTGCTCTGTACACCGTGATCGGGGTGAACTGTTTTCTGAGCACCGGCTTTTACCCCAACGTGGTAAGATACCAGTTGGGCAACGATGCGGCCGCTTTCATCAACAGGCAACAATTGCCCAAAGAAAAGATCGGCCTGTACGGCATTCACGAAGGTAGGGCCCTGCATTTTTATGCGGAACATATCTTTCCCACCAAACTGTCGGTGACCGATTTCAGGGAAGATGAGATGGTGATCACGATGAAAGACAGTTTGCCGGTGTTCACCCGGATCTTTCCGCAGGCCACTGTATTACACGAAGGGCCTCATTTCGGGGTCACAGCGTTAACCCTGCCTTTCCTGAACCCCTCCACCCGCGACCAGGAAGTGCCAAAATATGTGCTGGTCAGGCTCGGAAACAGGCCTTAATGATGATTTAACAGGGATTGATTAGTTTTGGGTAAGTACAGCTATGACAGAAGTAATCATTTTATTGATCTTGATCGTGATCAACGGCTTGTTTTCCATGGCCGAGATCGCGTTGGTTTCGGCACGTAAGGCAAGGTTGGAGGCACAGGCTTTGAAAGGCGATTCCGATGCCAAACAGGCATTGCAACTGGCCAATCATCCGGAAACATTTCTTTCCACCGTACAGATCGGGATCACGCTGATCGGCGTGCTGACCGGTATCTACTCAGGCGACAGCTTTAAAATACCCCTGCAGCAATGGCTGGCAAAATTTGAATGGATAGCACCCTATAGCAGCACGCTCGCGACAACGCTGATCGTGATCATACTGACCTATCTCTCGCTGGTACTGGGAGAGCTGGTTCCCAAAAGATTGGGTTTAAGTAACCCGGAAGGTATTGCCAAATCTGCGGCAACACCCATGCGGCTGGTTACCTGGATCATGTATCCTTTTATCTGGTTGCTCAGCATCTCTGCCAGCAGCATCATCAAATTGTTCAAGATCAAAGGAACCGATAACCAGGTAACGGAAGAAGAGATCAAAGCCATCATCAGCGAAGGGACCGAACATGGCGCCATTGAAGAAGCTGAGCAGGATATCATTGAACGGGTATTCCACCTGAGCGACCGTAACATCACTTCCCTGATGACACACCGCAGTGAGATCACCTGGATCGATGGCTCCAAGACCATTGCAGAAGTAAAGAAGTCGATGGAAGACATCATCCATTCCATTTATCCTGTTTGTGAAGACAATATCGACCATATCAAAGGGGTGGTGAGCATCAAAGACCTGTTTTCCGCCGACCCTTCCGCCACCGTTTTCTCCATCATGCGCGAAGCCATGTATGTTCCGGAGAACAATACTGCCTACCAGGTGCTGGAAAGGTTCAAACAGACCAAGATCCATCATTGTTTCATTGTGGATGAATATGGCAGCGTACAGGGGCTGATGACATTGAACGATATCCTGGAAGCCATCGTGGGCGATATCCCGCAGGAAGAAGATGAGGAACACGAGATCACCGAAAGGGCCGATGGTTCCTTCCTCATAGACGCACAGATCCCTTTTTACGATTTTCTCTCACACTTCGATAAAACGGAATGGATGAAAGAAGGCGACCAGGATTTTGATACCCTGGGAGGATTCATCATCCACGAGCTGGAAAAGATCCCCAGCACCGGCGATACCATGGAGTGGAAGATCTTCACTTTCGAGATCGTGGACATGGATAATCACCGCATCGACAAGATCCTCGTAACCGCCAAAGACACCGATAAGGAAGAAGAGTAGGGAACGGATGAACAGATGAGCAAGGAACAGACGAGGGAATGATGAATATTGAATCCCGCCATGGCGGGAAATGATGAAGTTTGAAGTTCGGATTACCTCTGCGCAACTCTCCGCTCTCTCCGACTCTGCGGTGAATAAAACATCAGGGAAAAATTGAATACCCTTAAATTAATTATTGTTCCTCTGTTCCTTACTCATCTGTTCATCTGTTCCCTTGTTCAGAACTCAAATGCCGCATAATTCTTCGGATAATCCAGTTTGTAACTTTTATCGGTGTTCCGGGCTTTTACATGTATCAGGTTGCTCTGTAGGTTCTCAAAATCATAGAGCAGGGTGCAGTCGATCTCGAGTTTCTTTACATCGGCCGTTTTGGGGATCTCCAGGTAACTCCATACACTTTCTTTCTGTATTTCATGTCCCAGGTAATTCAGGGTAACCGGCTGGCCATTGATCTTCAAACGGATGGTGCGGGTCAGGTAGGTGCCGATCTGTTTTTCCAGAAACGCATGATCGGCCGGTTTCAGGATGTCCAGTTTGGTGCTGGTATATTTCTGCAGGGTCTTTTCCAGGTCCTCGGCAAAGATGCGCACACTCACTTCCACCGTGGCATCTTTCGCATTATGATTTATTTCTATAACAGAAACGTAGAACGGGTGCAACAGCGCCAGAATACCCGTCATCATCCACTGAACCAGTATATTTACCATTCAAATAGGTTTTTTGACAGCTACAAATGTCATCATTAATTTAACATCCTGTACATGAATGATTTTGGACTTTATTTAGAACTAGGCTATAAGCATATTGCGGACCTGCGGGGTATCGATCATATCCTGTTCGTGATGGCGCTCTGCCTGCGTTACCAGTTCAGTGACTGGCGTAAGATCCTGGTACTGGTAACGGCATTCACCATTGGTCATTCTGTTACGCTGGCCCTGAGCGTATTTGAAGTGCTGGAATACCCGGTAAAATGGATCGAGTTCCTGATACCTGTGACCATCGTGATCACCGCCATCAGTAACGTATTCGTAAAGAAGTTCGTGTACCGGTCAAAATTCCCGGTCATTTATTTCTTTGCCCTGTTCTTTGGGCTGATACATGGACTGGGGTTCAGCAACTACCTGAAAAGCCTGCTGGGCTCAGATACCAATATCGTGGCGCAGCTGCTGGCCTTCAATGTGGGACTGGAACTGGGGCAGTTGCTGATTGTATCCGGCGTTTTATTGATTTCCTTTATATTCGTATCCATTCTGAAATGTAACCGCAGGGAATATATCCTGTATGCAACAGGCGGTATTTTCGCGATCGCAATTCAAATGGCTATTGAAAGACTTCCTTTCTAAAACAAACAACAAGAATGAGAAAATTACTGATCGTGTCCTTGCTGCTTTGCTCAGCCGGCTTTTTACAGGCCCAGGACATCCGTAACAACCCCACTTCAAACCACGGTAACAAGTTTGAGCAGTTGGGAACGATTTTGCCGACTCCCAACGAGTATCGTACCGCAAGCGGAGCCCCGGGACCCAAGTACTGGCAGCAGCGCGCCGATTACGATATCAAGTGCGAGCTGGACGAGGCCAACCTGAAATTAAAGGGTAGCGAAACGGTTACCTATTTCAACAACTCACCGGATGTATTGACCTATCTCTGGCTGCAACTGGATGAGAATGAACACAGTACCGTTAACAATGCCAACTACCAGGATGCAAGTTACCTGAGCAAGGCCCTTTCTCTGAATGCCGTTGAAAAACTGGCATCGCAGAATACGGATAACGGGTATGGTTTTGTGATCACCAAACTGACCGATGCCACCGGTAAAGCATTGAAATATACCGTTAACAAGACCATGATGCGTGTAGACCTGCCCGTTGCCCTGAAGCCCGGTCAGAAATTCGTATTTAACCTGGACTGGAACTATAAGATCTCTGATCGTATGACTTTCGGTGGCCGTGGTGGTTACGAGTTCTTTGCCGAAGATGGCAACCACCTGTTCACCATGGCACAGTGGTACCCCCGTTTGTGCGTGTACAGCGACTTCCAGGGATGGCAGAACCACCAGTTCACAGGCCGTGGTGAGTTCGCACTCACTTTCGGTAATTTCAATGTACAGATGACCGTTCCTGCGGATCACGTGGTATTGGCCACCGGTCAGTGTCAGAACTATCCCCAGGTATTATCTGCCGCACAGTTGGCCAGATGGAACCAGGCTCAGAACGCCAAGGAACCTGTAGAAGTGGTTACACTGGATGAAGCCACCAAAGCTGAGAAACAGAAAAGCACCGCCAAAAAAACATGGGTATTCAAGGCCGATAATGTTCGGGATTTTGCCTGGACCGCCAGCCGTAAACTGGTCTGGGATGCCATGCCTGCCTATGTGGAAGGTAAAAAAGTGATGTGTATGAGTGGCTACGGTAAAGAAGCCTATGGCCTGTACCGTAAGTTCTCTACCAAAGCGGTGGCACATACCATTAAGACCTATTCTAAATTCTCTATCCCTTATCCGTATCCTGTAGCCCAGAGTATCGAAGCTGCCAACGGAATGGAATACCCGATGATCTGTTTCAACTATGGCCGTACCGAGAAAGATGGTACCTACAGCGAATCAGCCAAACAGGGAATGCTGGGTGTGATCATCCACGAAGTGGGACATAACTTCTTCCCGATGATCGTTAACAGCGATGAGCGCCAGTGGTCATGGATGGATGAGGGCCTGAACTCTTTTGTAGAATACCTGACCGAGGAACTGTACGATAATAAGTTCCCTTCACGTATGGGCTTTGCCTCATCGATGAAGAGTTACATGTCATTGCCCAAAGATCAGCTGGAACCCATTATGACCAACAGTGAGAACATCATTGGTTTTGGTCCGAATGCCTATACCAAACCTGCTACCGGTCTGAACATCCTCCGCGAAACCATCATGGGCCGCGAACTGTTCGACTATGCATTCAAGGAATATGCACGCCGCTGGGCTTTTAAACATCCCACACCTGCTGACCTGTTCCGCACCATGGAAGATGCAAGTGGCGAAGACCTGGATTGGTTCTGGAGAGGTTGGTTCTATGGCATCGATCCTTGCGATATCGCGATCGATACGGTAAAACATGCCGTATTTGATCCAAACGCAGTGGCTGCTGCCGGAGGCGCAGGAAGGTTCGGAATGGGAGCCGGAGGCCCACGTGGTATGGACAAGCCAATGTTGCCCATGTTCGATGATATTTCCAAGATCCGTAACCGTGAAGACAAAAAGATCGTCTTCCTCACCGATGCCGATACCAGCCTGCGTGATTTTTACTGGAGGTATGCAAGAGGTCTGGAACCTTATGATTCTGTTACCAAGATCCCTGCCCCTGCACCTAATCCACCTGCCGGCCTGACCGATGAAGAAAAGGCGAAATATGCAGATGTGAACCTCTATGAGATCACTTTTGCCAACAAGGGTGGCCTGGTAATGCCGATCATTGTTGAGTTCACTTTCGAAGATGGCAGCAAGGAAACACAAAGGATCCCTGCCCAGATCTGGCGCAAGAATGAGAACAGCGTGACCAAATTGTTCCTCACCAGGAAAAAAGCGGTTGGCATCAAACTTGACCCGATGAAGGAAACCGCCGACATCAATGAGACCAACAATAGCTGGCCCAAAACAGGAGCCGTTGCTGCTGAACCCAGCAAGTTCTCCCTGTTCAAAGCGGCCAACAGGTCACGTGGCCAGTCGCAGGGTGTGAACCCGATGCAGAATGCATTACAGAAAGGAAAATAATCCATAACAGCCCTGAATGAATAAAGCCACTGCGTAATTGCGGTGGCTTTATTTGTGAATGGGCAATGGGCAATGGTCAATTGTCAATTGTGAGTGGTGAATTGTGAGTGGGTGATACGCTATTCACCACTCACAATTCACCATTGCCAACTTCCTACTCACCACTCACGATTGACGTAATGGGCAATAGTTCATGGCTTATTCACAAGTGGGAAGGGAGTAGCCCCTTGTGAATGATCAATAAAATATTAATAGCAATCATCATGAGAACAATTTGTTTTTTCTTATCGATCCTTTTGTGTCTTTCTACACGTGCTGCCACTGTGGATACGGTTGAGATATACAGCAACAGCATGCACCGTAATGTGAAAACAGTGGTGGTCAGGCCAGCGTCATACAACAATGCAAATGACCAGCGTTTTCCGGTGCTGTACCTGCTGCACGGGGCTTTTGGCAGTTACTCCAACTGGATCCGGAAAGTGCCGCATATACAGCAACTGGCCGACCAGTACGGGATGATGATCGTTTGCCCGGACGGTGGTTATACCAGCTGGTACTTCGATAGTCCCGTAGACAGCACTTATCGTTTCGAGACTTTCGTGGCTACAGAAGTACCGCAATACATCGACCAACATTACCGCACGGTCAATAACAGGAACGGCAGGGCCATCACGGGTTTGAGCATGGGCGGACATGGCAGTATCTTTCTCGCCTTCCGTCATGCAGAGACCTTCAGCGCCTGTGGCAGTATGAGCGGTGCCTTACACATCACCGTGATCAGCAAAGGGTATGATTTGGACAAACGCCTGGGCGATACGGCTACGAATAAAAGCTACTGGGTCAACTGGAGTACCTTGAATGCGATCGAGAAATATCCCAAAGATTCACTGTCCATCCTGATCGACTGCGGAACCGAAGACAGAGTGTTGCCCATGAACAGGGCCGTGCATGAAAAGATGCTGGCACTCAAGATCCCACATGAGTATACGGAAAGACCGGGCGAGCACAACTGGGCCTACTGGACCAATGCCATCGACCATCATGCTTTGTTCTTCAGAAAACATTTTGGCAGGGTAGGAAGTAGTGAGTAGTGAGTGGTCAATTGTGAATGGTCAATTGTGAATTGTCAATTGTGAATTGTCAATAGGGAGGCACACATCCATGGCCCATTGCCCATTCACAATTGACAATTCACTCCCTACTCCCTACTCACCACTCACTTCGATAATCAAAAGCAACTCCGAAGAGTTGCTTTTTTATTGATGCAGCAAAATACAATGAAGCCCCGTTAATAAATCATTGTTTCTGTGATCTGCACCAATGTTCTGAACCCGGTGGGGGATAAGATACATGGCTGTTCATAGGTGATACGTTCTTATTTCCTGGCCGGTTGCCTGTGTTGCAGTGACAGGTTCAAACCGAAACTGCTGAGGCGGATACTGCCGAATCCCACACCTCCTAAAGGCAATTTGGCGTAGGGCTCTACCTGTATTGTCCATTTTTTACTCAGCTGTTTCCCGAACCCTGCAGACAGGTGAACGATCGACAGGATATGTTTGTCGCTTGAGTTCAGGCTGCTGTTCCTGGTTACCGGTTGTCCATTGTAGTAGTAGAAGTAATCATAGTTCTCACTGGTCATGAAATAGGAGGACAGGCCGGCGCTGAGGAAACTGCTTTTGTTCGCTGTATGGCCCATGGTATACCTGGCCAGTAAAGGAACTTCCCACATACGGCAGTAACCGGTCACGTCTTCGAGTTGGTAATAGCTGATCCAGGTGCCTTTTGGGGCGGTAAAATCGGCTCCTGCCACTTTGTAATTCTTCTGTGTGTAAATGGCGCCCGTATGCACAGACCAGCGGTTGTTGATATGATACCCCGCCAGTATGCCGATATTGATACCGGGACTATTGTCATACCTGAACTTCACAGTGCTTTTATCAACGCCCACCAGGAAAGCATAACTGAACCCTTTCCCCGAAACGCGTTTTACGGTAACGATAGGTGCCTTTGTTTCGCTGGTCATGGGGTTGGTTGTTTCCATGCTGGAATCTGTTTTCGATGTAGGGGTTACTGGGTCTTCCTGGTCATTCTTTGGAATGAAAATGAGTGAATCTGTATTTTTTTCCTGCCTGACCATGATGTCACGCGTTGGTAATTCCCCGCTCTTTACTGGCAGGGCCAGGTTCAAAGGACGGTCCTGCCCGATAGTAAGTTGGTTATCGACCGGCTTGTCAGAGAGGGAAGCCTGGTTAGCCGGCTTACTGTTCTGTTCTTTTTTTGTGGGGACTGCCACAGCCAATGAAATGGTTTGTTCTGTGAGAGAAGTGACCGCCGTATTTTTTTGTGTCTGGTACTCATTCTTTGAAGCGGGCTCTTCCGTGTCTGTAGGTTTTGCAGGATGGATGGTGTTGTTCACGGTTGGAAGAGCTGTTGTGACAACGGCCGTATCAGCCTGTGATGTTTTCTCCTGCCGGATGCTGCTCCAGTAAACAGCGGCACCACCGGCTACCAGCAAGGGTAACAGCCACCAGAACAGGAAACGGCGTTTTTTCTCTTCTGTAACGGGCATAACCCTGTCCAGCTCTTCGCGCAGCGCCTGCCAGTTGGGTTCCCCGGGAGGAGTATATCTCCCCGCAGCTTCCCTGCTTAAGCGGTCCAGTTCCTTATCGTCGCCAAGGTTATACATATACTTTGTATGCTGTTTTTTGGGTAATGATCTTTCTCAGGTTATGCCTGGCTTTCGACAGGTTCGATTTGGAGGCACCTACGCTGATGTTCAGTTGCGCAGAGATCTCCTCGTGCGTGAACCCTTCTATCACAAACAGGTTGAATACGGTCCGGTAAACAGGGGTTAGCTGTCGTATGGCATCAATGATCTCCTGGTACATCAGTTTGTCGATCCCCGTTTCCTGTGTATCCATGAAGATCTCCCCCTCCTCACTGATCTCCTGGCTCACCAGTTTCAGGTGGGTGCGGCGCAGGTGGTCGATGCAGGTATTGACCACGATCCTTTTGAACCAGCCTTTCAGCAAAGCTTCCGTTTCACCGTTCCGGTTGCCATCGAACTGCTGTATGTTCCTGAATAGTTTGACAAAAGATTCGCTGGTCAGTTCCTCAGCCTCCTCTGTCCGGTTCACATAACGGTAACAGATCTTCATGGCATAGTCGTACAGCCAGTGGTACAGGTCACGCTGGCTGTTACGGTCATTTTTACAACAACCGATGATCAGGCTCGATATCTGGTGTATCTCCCGGGGCAATGGTTACAGGATACAGGTTTTGATAATAAGACTGCTTAAAGCTACAAATCCTGTTTTGTATACGGTAGTGGTGGGGGGGAGGGTTGCCTGGGGGATGGTTAAAGAGGTTAAAAGGGTTAAAGGGGGGTAAAATGGTCAAGGGGATTGGGGTGGAGGGGGTTAGCCGCCGGTGCGGCCGTCGCGGACCTTGTTCTTTTTGCCGGAGGTCTTTTTCTCGAATTCCAGCACTTCTTTGGGCTTGGGTTTATCGGCCGGTTTGGCTTTGGTGGTATCGGTGCTGATCCTGGTGAGTCCTGCGGCCGGATTCTCCGCACCGGGTTCCTGCAACTGGTCCAGGAAATAGGCTTCCGTGGCAATGAGTTTACCGGTAGGGGGATAATAGTATTTCCAGGTACCGTGACGCAGTGAATTGCCCTCGTTCTTGATCACTATCCTTTCGTATTTGTTGGGGTCCTTCGGATCGGCAACATCGATCGTGTCATAGGTCTTGTCTGGATTCACCGCCCGCCAGCTTTCTTCCCGCTCCAGTCCAGCGATGGTGAAATACCGGCAGATTCCGTTCTTGTTACCCCAACGATAGTTCTCTGTGGCTACCAGGTCGTCCATGAGGTTATACCTGCGCCAGAGGCCTTCTTTCCGGTCATTCACATAACTGCCTTCTTCCTCGTAACCGGGGTTGCCACGCAAGGGTTCCACATGTATCAGCCATCTGCCCTGCTTCAATCCCTTACTGTCTACGATATTCAACGTATCTCCTTTAGAACCAATACGAAAGCTTTTGTATTGGGCCTGGGCCGATACGGAAAATAAAATGAGCAACGGTAACAGCAGAAGACGCATAATTGCTATATTGGGTATTCGAATTTATCAATTATTTATAACTGCTATGAGAAGATTAACAATCCTGTTATTCCTGGTCATTGCCGTTCAGGCAATGGCGCAGGTAAAGCCTACCCCCGCTTCGGTGCGTTTACAAAAAACGGAACAGCGGAAAGCCCTGCTGCAGCGATCGCTGCTGAATGGTACTTCATTCAGAAATATCGGCCCCAGTGTCATGAGTGGCCGTGTGGTTGACCTGGAAGTGAACCCCGATGATCCCACTGAATTCTATGTGGCCTATGCTTCGGGCGGTCTATGGCATACCACCAATAATGGACAGAGTTTTGTCTCCATTTTCGATTCGGAAGATATCCTTACCCTGGGTGATATTGCGGTGAACTGGAAGACCCGTACCATCTGGGTGGGCACCGGCGAAGTGAACAGCAGCCGTTCCTCCTATGCAGGTATCGGTGTGTATCGGTCCAGCAACAACGGTAAGAACTGGGAATACCTGGGTTTACCCGAAAGCCATCATATCGGTAAGATCCTGTTACACCCGGCCGATAACAATACGGCCTGGGTAGCGGTGCTGGGACACCTCTATTCTTCCAACAAGGAAAGAGGCGTCTATAAGACCACAGATGGCGGTAAAAGTTGGAAACAGTCACTGTCAGTTGATGACAATACCGGAGCCATCGATATTGACATGAATCCCCAGAACGCAAACGAATTGTATGCTGCCATGTGGTATCGTACCCGCAGCGCATCCAATTTCGAGGAAGGGGGCAAGACCAGTGGTATTTACAAAAGCACCAATGGTGGCGATAGCTGGGAGCTGATCTCCAAAGAAGGCAGTGGTTTCCCCAGTGGCGATGGTGTAGGCCGTATCGGTCTTGCCGTGGCACAGCAAAACCCGAACGTGTTGTATGCGGTGGTGGATAACAATTTTCACCAGCCGGATACCGCACTCCGTAAAACCGATACTACCCGTTATGTGCTGCGCGATTTCAAGGATCTTACCAAAGAACAGTTCCTGGCCCTGGATGATAAAAAGCTGAATGCCTTTATCAGCAACCGCAGGAACGGGATCCCGCAGAAATATACGGCAGCCTCTATCAAAGAATCTGTGGCCAATGGCCGTTTCGCTCCTTCCGTGATCTGGGATTACCTGTTCGATGCCAACACGGCCCTGTTCGAAACACCCATCATCGGTTGTGAACTCTACCGTAGTGATGATGCCGGTAAGACCTGGAAAAAGACCAATACCAAACCCCTGACCATGTACAGTACCTATGGTTATTACTTTGGTAAAGTGTTCGTGAGCCCTGCCAACGATAACAAAGTGGTGCTTACCGGTTTTGATGTGCAGATGAGTACCGATGGCGGTAAAACATTCAAGTTCATCGGAGGCGATAATGTTCACGCCGACCATCACGTGGCCTGGATGAACCCTAAACGCGACAGCCATATACTGATCGGAAACGATGGTGGTTGCAACATCACGTATGACAATGGGGAACATTGGTTCAAAGCCAATACACCACCTGTAGGCCAGTTCTATAATGTGGCGGTCGATATGGCCAAGCCGTATAATGTGTACGGCGGTCTGCAGGATAACGGAACCTGGTATGGCAAAAGCACTACCCGTGAAAGTTTTGACTGGTTCGATTCCGGACATAACCCGTACACCGGTATCGGTGGTGGAGACGGTATGCAGGTGCAGGTTGACTGGCGCGATAACAAGACCGTATACAGTGGGTCACAGTTCGGTGCTTATTCAAGGCAGAACCTGGCAACAGGCGAGTATCGGTCTGTTCGTCCTTCACGCGATCTGGGTGAAGCGGCATTGCGTTATAACTGGCAGACACCGATCTTGCTGAGCCGTCATAACCAGGATGTGTTCTATTATGGCAGCAATAAGTTCCATCGTTCCTTCAACAGGGGAGACAGTTCTGTGGTCATGAGCGCCGACCTCACCACCAATCCCAAACAGGGAGATGTGCCTTTTGGTACAGCAACGACCATGAGCGAGAGCCCATTACGTTTTGGACTGGTATATGTGGGAACCGATGATGGAAACATACAGGTAACCAAAGATGGTGGCTACAGTTGGGAACTGATCAATAAGAAATTGCCCAAAGGCCTGTATGTTAGCCGCGTATTCGCCAGCGCCTTCAAAGAGGGCCGCGTGTATGCTTCCCTGAATGGTTACCGGAATGATCATTTCCTGCCGTATCTCTATGTGAGTGAAGATTATGGTACTACCTGGAAGCAGATCGGTAAGGACCTGCCCAACGAACCCATCAATGTGGTAAAAGAAGACCTGACCAATGAGAACGTCCTATATGTGGGTACCGATGGTGGTTTGTATGTAAGCATCGATGGGGGTAACAGCTGGATGATGTGGAACAAAGGGCTTCCTTACAGCGTACCTGTTCACGACCTGGTACAACACCCGCGCGAGAATGAACTTGTGCTGGGAACCCATGGCCGCAGCCTCTATATCGCCAAACTGGACGAGATCCAGAAACTGGCCAAGGATGCCGACTATCGTGCCAAAAAAGAAGCGGAACTGAACAAGGCCAAGTAGGTCTGACTCAGCAAAACCTATTTAACCGCGCCTTTGCGCCTTCGCGAGAATTTTTCCCGCAAAGGTGCAAAGGCGTGGTTTTTTTAACGGGTGGACCTTTTGAGCCATAGGATGAAACCGGTGATGCTCAGTATCGCCCCGGTCAGACCGAACAGACTGTATAGGAGTTTTACGGGCCATCCGCCGTAACGGCCATAATGCAGTTGTGCATTGATGATATCTCTCCGGTTTTCGGGAATGACCTCGGTTACAAAAGCGGTTCTGGTTATACTTCCCACGCTGTCCAGGAAAACAGCATCTGCATATTTTTTCGAATGAATGAAAGAATTGGTGGAGCGGCTTCCGTAAACGGCAGTGTTCCTTTTAGCATCAGGTGCAAAATAGATGACATGTGCTGTGAAAGCCGGGTGTTGCTGCTGAACGGCTTTCAGGGAGCTGTCCAGGTGAAAGAACAGGGCAGGAGAGGCTTTCCGGGTTGTTGCATAAGGTTGCTCTGCAGCATAGAACGCGCTTGTGAACACGTACCGCTGCATCCATACCCCGGTAACCCCGATGAGCAGGTTGAACAACAAAGCATACACGCCGATCAGCTGGTGCAGGTTGTTACGCCGGTACAGAGGTCTTTTGAACAGCAGTATGGGTATGATCTTTTTCCGGTAGTGGATGATGCCGGTACAAAGGCTCAGCAGGAACAGTACGCCAAAAACACCCAGTATCCATTCTCCTGTTTTCTTAAGGTGGAAGGAGTTGTGAAATACAGTGAGCCAAGCCATGAAATTATGTTCCCTGTCCTTACCTGCACCCCGCAATGCCAGTACCTGCGCTGTTTGCGGATGCACAAATGCCTGCATGGTCTGTGTTCCTTTCCGGTAGGAAGAATCATATACCGAAAAAATGAATGGCTCACTGGTATTCTCTGCCAGCATACAGCTGCTGATCTGTGCATGCGGAAATTCTTTCTGCAGGCTGCGGTAACAACTGTCAACTGGTAACAAAGGCTGTCCGTTCAACTGCTGAATGGCCGGGTGTTGCAGGCTGTCCAGTTCTTCATGAAAGACCAGTGCCGATCCGGATAACGACATCAACAGGATAAAAATACCCGACAATAACCCCGTGAACGAATGTATCCTGAACAAAATCCCTTTTTTCATGTGTTGTTTTTCTGCTGCCAAATGTAGGATTACCAGATCGATCTGAGCGAATAGCTTTTTCCGCTCCGGAAACTTTTCGCAGACCTGTCCTGCACAATGTTGAATATTGTGAAGTCCTGTTCGGGGAAAAAAATATCGGTCATTACCACGCTGCCGTCATCTGCAAACAGTTCCAGCGAGGGCCTGTAGCCGATGCAGAGAAGTTCGCTCTCCCGGTCAAGATAACCGGTCTCGTCGGATAGCAGGGAGGTATTCGAGAAAATCGTCTCTGCGCCGGAAGGAGGCCTACTGCATTTTTTTGTTTGGCTTCATGTAGCCCCTTTTTTCATGGCCGCTTTGGCAAGGTTCTCCTTGATCCTGAATTTGACCATCTGGGTCACCAGCGCCACCGGAATGGGTTCATCCAACGGAAACTGGACAGCACCTTTTGAATATTTGTATCGGGCGATCTTTTCTGCAAACTCTTTGATGACGGAAGGGGTAGGATAGAAGCCGACATGTTTCTCGTATCCGGCAAAATAGACCAGCACCCCATGGTATTTATACGCCGGCATACCATAACTGATCAGTTCTTCGGCATCGGGGGCGGCTTTGCGTATGATGTCTCGGAGTTGTTTCAGCAATTTACCGGTACCTGCCGGGAAACCGGAAATATAGGAACTGACATCTGTTACAGCATTGTTACGGCTTTGCATAAAAGGGTATATGAGGTTATGAAAGGTCCTTTGTTCTTCAATATTAACAAATAGATCCGCTAAAATCAAACCCTCAGTGGCGGTTTATAATGCGATCTGGAACAGGCAGACAGGTTTTCCATGGTAGTGGTCGGGTAAGCCCTTGGTATTCTGCATATCGAACATGCCCAGAAAAGTAAAGCCTGATTGCGTATAGTGTCTGATCAGGCCGGTATTCCGGTCCAGCGTATCCAGACGGATATACGCTTTCTGGTGTAACCTGGCATATTCTTTTGCCCAGGCAACGATGCGTTGTACAAAATGCTGTCCCCTGAAATCCGGATGGGTAGCGATCCGGTGAATATACACAGCGGCATCCCGGTTACGTTCCTCCCAGATCTGTTCATCACTGAAAGTGGTTGCCCAGATGCAGGCCACACGGCCATCGATCAGCAGCTTCCATTGCCGTTGTTCCCTGATCTCTGTTGTCACCATATCGCGGTCAAATTCGGGCCATACCACCACGGTCTGTTTGCTTCGCTGGTAATCGGCTGCTATCCTGTACAGATCGAACACGGTATCGATATCGCTAAGGGTCACATTCTCTATCTTCATTGGCACTGCTGTTTGAATGAATAAATGTCAATGATCTCCTTCTCTGCACAAAACCTAATATGGCCGAAATGTGCCTGGGATGGATGAGCGGTATCGGACCGCTGACCGGTTGCAAATTGTATTTGACAAAAGGTTCAGGCGATGCAGTCAGCCACTCTTTTCCTTAGCTCCGGCAACACCTCTTCCCTGAACCATTTATTTTTTGCCTGCCAGATATTATTTCTGGGTGAAGGATGCGGTAAGAGAAAATATTGCGGCAGGTATTCCCTGAAATGCAGGACGGTTTCGGTGAGGTTGTTTTTGCCCCTGTTGCCGAGATAATAATTTTGGGCATACTGTCCCACCAGTAAGGTCAATCGGCTCTCCGGTAAATGATCCAGTAATTTTTGATGCCATAGCGGTGCGCATTCGGGTCTGGGCGGCAGATCGCCATGTGTGCCGGTTCCGGGATAACAGAATCCCATAGGGATCAATGCAATTGCATCCGCATCGTAAAAGAGGGTTCTGTCGATACCCAGCCAGTTGCGCAGGTTGTCGCCACTTTTATCGTCCCAGGGTATACCGCTGGCATGCACCAATTTTCCCGGCGCCTGGCCAACAATGACCAGTCTGCTCTTGTAACTGGCGGCAACGATGGGCCTGGCGCCATGCGGAAGATGCTGTAGGCAGGCGGTACAACACCTGATCTCCTGTAAAAGGTTCTTCATAGGCTGGATAAGATACACAATAAGGTCGTTAGCTGCGTCAGGGACAACAGATATCATATAGCCATAACAATGGGCGTCAGTTAAGAATGGTCCTGAATGCTTCTGAAAAAGCTTCCACAGGTGAATCACTGTCCATATTGGTCAGTATGATGAGCGTCATCTTCTTGCCGGGATGATACAGCACATGTGAGTTGTAGCCGGAGATACTTCCCGGGTGACCGATCCAGACACCTGCTTTCATCACGCAAAAACCATAATGGTCACCGATCCAGGCAAATCTTTCTTTTTTCATTTTTTCTGAAAGCAGGCTGCCCTCTGCTACTGCTTTGGCCCAGATCTTCATGTCTGCGAAATTAGAGATCATGGCACCTGCGGTATATCCCCAGGATGGGTTCCAGTTGCTTGCATCCTGTATGGCGCCATAGTCCTTGTTATAGCCGTGGATATAGGGCGTGCTGATAAAGTAGGGGCCTCCCCAGTAGGTATGGCTCAGCTGCAGGGGCTGCAGCAGTTTCTCTTCTATCATGGCCCTCGCACTCTTGCCGCTGACCTTCTCCATCAGCAGACCCAACAGTACGGTATTGGTATTGCAGTATTCGTATTGCGTGCCGGGCTCGAAATTATTGGGGTGACTGAAGGCAATGGCCAGCATCGAATCCGGAGGAAAGGTCCTCACAAAATGATCGGCGTTCATACGGGCCCACAAGTAATCATCGTCGGTATAATTGAATAACCCGCTGGTCATATTACCCAGCATACGCACTTTGATCCGGTTGCCATTGGGTATTCTATATTCCGGCAGGTAAAAGGAGATGGAGCTGTCCAGGTTTATTTTTCCCTCATCGGCCAGTAGCAGCACGGCAGCGCCTGTAAATGTTTTGGTATTGCTGGCAATACGCCAGTAACAGTTCTCACTCATCGGTTCCCCGGTGGCCATATTGGCTACCCCTCTTTTCAGGACCAGGTCCTCTTCTCCTTCTGCGGAAATGATAGCGATCATGCCCGGTGTCTGTCCTTTCTTGAATACACTATCGGCTGCTGCTGCCAGCCGTGTTCTGATGGATTCGGTTAACTGGATATTGGCAGGAGCTGTCCAGGCAGTTTCTTTCGTGCAGGATGTTGGCACCATGCTGAACAGCAGCACTGATCCAACAAACCATAACATCGGTTGTATCGTCCGTTTCATGGCAGTAGATATTTGACCAGATAAGAAGTGTTTCCTTTCAGTTAATGTCCAAAGGCATGGCTTTGAGAAGTAGTGGGGGGAGTGCTTCAGGAAAGTCTGTCAAATAGGCTCCATAAAGGTACAACAGAAAACAACGGATCGGAAGTGCTATCCTGCTGATTTTTTGAGCAAAAACAATGGAAAAACTTTTTCCTGGATGCCAGGAAAATACAGGCGCCTGTCTTTTGATACTGCTTTTTTCAAAACGATAAACGTTCCTCTGGGGGGTGATCATGGGGTCTCTCCCTATTAAAATAAAAGCAGGCACTGCGCCTGCTTTTATAGTGGTTGATCATAGATGATGCATTAATGGTTGCCGTGCCCTTTGCCGCGACCCTTGTTCTTTCCATTGCCCCTGTCGTCATGGGGGTTATAGGAAGGACCGTTCTGTTTGTATCGATTATCATGGCTGTCGCGGATGATGACCTGTTTGGGTCCACGGCCACCCTTGTAAGGGGCGTATTTCACCCGGTACACATCGGCACGCAAGTAAGGCCTGGGTTCGTTGATCACTACTTTGTAGCCTGTGTAAATATCGAATCCGCGATAACGGCCGGGTAAGCTGGCAGCAAAGACCCAGCGATTGCCTTCCAGGTAAATGAACCTGCGTTCGGGCACATAATAGTACACATCAATATCGGGCAGGTAATAATATTCAACATAATCGTAGCCTACCGGCCCCCAAACGGGTTGGTTGCCGATATTGATATTCACATTCAGTTTTACCTGGGCCTGGGCCGGGGTAACGGCGGTCAATGTGGTCAGTAACAGAACCAGCGTCAATAACTTTTTCATAGTGGATCATTTATATCCGGATAGATGAAAATACCGTGCCAGATTTTGGGTATTTCTCAACTTGAAAATATAATCAGTTGATTATCATCTTTTAATGAATGTTCGGTTGGCCTACAGTGCTTTGATCAAAGACTTTGCGAGGAGCGGGGGATGCTATCATTAAAACCGGGCTTTGGCAGTTAGGAAAGGCAAATCAGCAGTTGATATTCTATTCAGCTGCGAGAGAATATCGGTTTCGCGGCAGAAGCGATTATGAGATGAAAAATCAGGCAGGATAGGGGGTAGTAAAAATGCAAAAGGGAAAGAATTGCTTCTTTCCCTTTTGTTGCCCGACATGGATTCGAACCACGACATACTGAACCAAAATCAGTTGTACTACCCTTATACTATCGGGCAATCCGCACATTCTTATCGAATGGGGTGCAAAAATAGGGTGGTGCAACAATTGTTCCAAATTTTTTCCGATTCTCTGATGATTCTTTTGCCTGCCGGCCGGGATTGATTGGCAGAGGCCCTGTTCAAGTGGGCCAGAAATCAGTATCTTGAGGCCGGAGGGGGGTAGACGTGAGTCGTGAATCGTGAGTGGTGAGCAGGGAGTAGGGAGTAGGGAACCAATCCCTACGTAACTCACGACTGCCGACTGACGCCTGACGATTCACGACTCACCGCTCCCTCTTGCGCATTCAATCATTCACAATAAAACCAACTATGACCAGCAAACTCATCCTCCTTGCGGTATTTGTAACCAGCATGATCCTTATGTCATTCAACTTCGATAAGAAAAAGAAAGTCGTATTCTTTGGCGATTCCATTACCCAGGCAGGGGCCAATCCCGGGGGGTATATCAGGCTCATGGATTCCCTGATAACCTCGGAAATGGGAGCGGATAAATACGAACTCATCGGTGCGGGTATCGGTGGCGATAAGATCTATGACCTCTACCTGCGTATGGAATCGGATGTGCTCAAACACAATGCAGATATCGTGGTGATCTATGTGGGAGTGAATGATGTGTGGCACAAGGCCTCCAGCGGAACAGGTACCGATTACAACAAGTTCGGCCGTTTTTACGAGGCTGTGGTGAACAAACTGCAGGCCGCAGGCAGTAAAGTGGTGCTCTGTACCCCGGCCGTGATCGGCGAAAAGACCGATAACTCCAACCAGCAGGATGGCGACCTGAACCAGTACAGTAACTGGATACGTTCTTTTGCCGCCAGGAAAAACATTCCGCTGGTAGACCTGCGTGCCGGTTTCATCAACTATAACCTGAAGAATAATCCACAGAATAAAGAATCAGGGATCCTCACTACCGACCGTGTTCACCTGACCCATACTGGCAACCTGTTTGTGGCCGAACAGATGTGGAACGTGATCAAGACCGTTAAGTGATCAAAAAGACTGCGCCTTAGCTTCTTTGCGTAGATCAACTCTCGCAAAGGCGCTAAGGCGCAGTTGTATGTGGAACCATTCAGATGGCTTTTACCAGGTAGTAATTCTTTTTACCTTTTTGTACCAGCAGGTACTGCTTGTTCAACAGGTCTGCATTCGTTACTTGTGTTTTGTCGGTACCGATCTTGTTCTTGTTCAGGCTCAGTCCACCGGCCTGCCACATTTTGCGGGCCTCACCCTTGCTGGGGAATATCTGTGTGTCGGCCAGGAAACTTACCATGTCATAACCTGTTTCCAGCAGGGTCTTGCTGATCTCGATGGTGGGTACCCCTTCCATCACCTGTAACAGTTGTTCTTCCGTTAAAGACTGCAGTATTTCGGTAGTGGCATTGCCGAACAGGATCTCCGATGCTTTCACGGCAAACTCATAATCGGCACGGCTGTGTACGAAACAGGTGATCTCTTCCGCCAGTTTTTTCTGCAGGGCACGCTCATGTGGCGCCGATTCCTGCCTGGCCAGTAAAGCATCGATCTCTTCCTTGGGAAGTAATGTGAAGATCTTGATCCACTGTGTGGCATCAGAATCACTGGCGTTCAGCCAGAACTGGTAGAACTGGTACGGGGAGGTCTTTTTCGAATCGAGCCATACATTGCCTTTTTCCGTTTTACCGAATTTGCCGCCATCTGCTTTTTTGATCAGCGGACAGGTAAAGGCAAAGGCTTCACCCCCTGCTTTGCGGCGGATCAGTTCCGTACCGGTCACAATATTGCCCCACTGGTCGCTGCCACCCATCTGCAGTTTGCAGTTTTTGTTCTGGTAAAGCCAGTAGAAGTCATAGCCCTGTATCAGCTGGTAAGTGAACTCGGTAAAGCTCATGCCCACTTCACTGTCCAGTCGTTTCTTCACACTGTCTTTCGACATCATATAATTCACGGTGATGTGTTTGCCCACATCCCGGATAAAATCGAGAAAACGGAAATCCTTGAACCAGTCGTAATTGTTCACCATTTCGGCCGTATTGGCTTTGCCTGGGGTGAAGTCGAGGAATTTTTCCAATTGCTTACGAACACCGGCCTGGTTGAACTGGAGTACTTCTTCGCTGAGCAGGTTACGCTCCTCGCTTTTGCCCGAGGGGTCACCCACCATACCGGTGGCGCCACCTACCAGCGCAAAGGGCTTATGTCCTGCACGTTGTAAATGAACCAGCAATAAGATGGGTACCAGGCTGCCGATATGCAGGCTGTCCGAAGTAGGATCAAAGCCGATATAGCCCGAAACGGTCTCTTTCTGTAATAATTCTGCTGTACCTGGCATGATATCCTGTATCATACCCCGCCACTGTAATTCTTCTATCAGGTTCATCTCTGTTGCTGTTTGCGCAAAAGTAAGGAAACTGAGTGGTCGATCGTCAATCGTGAGGCGTCAGTTGTGAGTGGTGAGTAGGGAATGGGGAGTAATGGGCAATCGTGAGTCGTGAGACGTGAGTCGTCAGTTATTGTGAATTGTCAATTGTCAATTGTGAATGGAGGAGGTGCTGGCCATTGCCCATTCATAATTCACAATTGCCGCCTCACGATTCATTACATTTGCAGCATGAGAACAGTTGGCGACGGCACCCGGACCTTGAATTTTTTGATCGACACCGCGATCATCTTTGCGATGGCCTATTTCAGTTTCAAGGGTTGGAACTGGTATGTGAAATTCTGGGGGTATCCTTACTATTCATTCGGCTGGTTCTTTTTCGGGATCCTGTTCGTGTATTATTTCCTTTTTGAGTCCATCTTTTCCCGTACACCGGGTAAATGGTTCACCTATTCCAAAGTGGTGGGCCTGGATGGTAAAAGGGCTTCTGTTCCCGCGGTCCTGGTACGCAGTCTTGTCAGGCTCACCATCATCGACCTGTTCTTCATCCCCATACTGGGGAAACCCCTGCACGATCACCTCAGCAGGACCCGGCTGGTGGAAGTATAGGTTGAACAGGCTGCCATGCTTCGGCGCCCTGCCCGCCGCGATCCTGTACCGCATTCATTCCTGAATTCGCAACCGAAAAGTAACGGTAAGCCTTACTTTCGCAGGTAATATTTGTGCGGGTTTCAACTTCGTACCCAATAATTTGTAATAAGAGATATGGCTAAAATAGGCATCAACATAGCAACCGGAAGTTTACAGCAGGCAGAGATGATCGTGGGCATTGACCTGGGTACCACCAACAGTCTGGTGGCCATCATCCATCCGGAAAGCAAACAGCCGGTGGCATTGAAAGAGCACAATGGCAGCAGCCTGGTGCCCAGTATTGTACACTTCGACGGTTTTGGTAACCCCACCGTTGGGGAGGCCGCCAAAGCATTCATGGAGACCGATCCGCAGAACACCATCTTCAGCGCCAAAAGGCTGATGGGGAAGAGTTTCAAGGATATCAAGGAGAACGCCGGATTCTTCACCTATAAAGTCATCGACGATGATGCCGACAGCCTGGTGAAAGTGCAGGTGGGTAACCAGTTCTATTCGCCCATCGACCTGTCATCGTACATCCTGAAAGAACTTAAACAACGGGCTGAACATATTTTAAAGACACCTGTGACCAAAGCGGTGATTACCGTGCCGGCCTATTTCAACGATGCCCAGCGACAGGCTACCCGCGATGCAGGTAAACTGGCTGGACTGGACGTGCTGCGTATTGTGAACGAACCAACCGCCGCAAGCCTGGCCTATGGCCTGGGCATGGATAAGGACGAAGAGAAGACCATTGCGGTCTATGACCTGGGCGGGGGTACTTTCGATATCTCTATCCTGCGGATCAGTAATGGCATATTCGAAGTGCTGAGCACCAACGGGAACACTTACCTGGGTGGCGATGACATGGACAGGGCCATTGTGCAGTACTGGATGGAACAGGCCGGTATTACCTTGGAAGAACTGAAACAGAACAAGGAACTCTCACAGGCACTGCGCCTGCGTGCCGAAGAGGCCAAAAAACAGTTGAGCGGGCAGGACCATTTCGCCGTTGATTGGAATGGAGACCAGCTCTCGCTTTCACGTGAAACATTTGAATCGCTGATACAGCCGCTGATCGAACAGACCATGCAGTCCTGCGGCAATGCCCTGAAAGATGCAGGACTGACTACGGCCGATATAGACACCATCGTGATGGTAGGGGGCAGTACCCGTGTGCCTGCCGTTAAAAATGCGGTCAGTGAATTCTTTGGCAAACCCGTGAACGATTCGGTGAACCCGGATGAAGTGGTGGCCCTGGGAGCGGCTGTACAGGCCGATATCCTTGCCGGCAATAACAAGGATTTCTTATTGCTGGACATCACCCCATTGAGCCTGGGTATTGAGACCATGGGTGGTTTGATGGATGTATTGATCCCCCGTAATGCCAAGATCCCTACCAAAGTGGGGCGACAGTATACAACGCAGAAAGATGGTCAGAGCGATATGCGGATCTCCGTTTTCCAGGGAGAACGCGACCTGGTGAAGGACAACCGTAAACTGGCCGAGTTCAGCCTGAAAGGTATACCCGGTATGCCTGCCGGTCTGCCCAAGGTAGAAGTGAGTTTCCTGATCAACGCCGACGGTATCCTGGTGGTAAAAGCGAAAGAATTACGCAGCGGGGTGGAGCAGGAGATCGAAGTGAAACCCCAATATGGTCTCACCGATGAGGAAGTGGAACAGATGCTGATGGACAGCCTTACGCATGCCAAAGAGGATATGCAGGTCCGTGCCCTGGTGGAAGCCCGTACGGAAGGGGAGCAGATCCTGGATGTGACAGAAAAATTCATCGGTAAAAATGCGGCACTCCTGACCAAAGAGGAGATCACAGCCACGGCAACTGCCATGCAGGCGCTGCAACTGGCGCTGACCATGGACGATAAGAACCTGATCCATACCAAGATAGAAGAACTCAACGAAGTCACCCGCCCCTTCGCCGAAAGGGCCATGGATGCAGCTATCAGTGGCGCATTGAAGGGGAAATCGATTACATCGTGAGGCGTGAATCGTCAGTCGTGAGACGTGAATGGTGAATTGTCAATTGTGAATGTTTGGGGTTGATGGCCAGGTCTATACCCCTACTCTCCACTGACCACTCACCATTGACAATTGACAATTCACAATTCACCATTGCCTATTGACAGGTAAGTGTTTCCCAATAACTCCCTACTCACCACTGACGACTCACGACTCATCCCGCACTTCCAACCTGCGCTGAACATATTTCCCAAGGATATCGAACTCAATATTTACCCGGGAGCCTACGGTCACCTGGTGGATATTGGTATGTTCGTAGGTATAAGGGATAACGGCGATGGTAAAACTGTTTCGGGTAACGTTGAAGCAGGTCAAGCTGGTGCCGTTCACCGCGATGGAGCCTTTTTCGATCACCAGGTGGGCAAATTCGGCGGGAAACTGGAAACTGAACTCCCAGCTGCCGGCCAGCTCTTTGCGGGAGGTACAGAGGGCGGTAGTGTCTACATGGCCCTGTACGATATGGCCATCCAGCCGCCCGTTCATGAGCATACACCTTTCCAGGTTCACTTCGGTACCAGGCTGCCAGTTGCCCAATTCGGTCTTTTTCAGGGTCTCCTCAATGGCTGTTACCAGGTGACGGCCGGGCTCCACAGCCTCAACGGTGAGGCAAACCCCATTATGGCTCACGCTCTGGTCAACTTTCAGCTCGTCGGAAATAGGAGAACTTATCCAGAAGCTGAGATTGGTCCCCCGGGCAGATATGGCAGTTATTTTGCCGGTATTTTCTATAATTCCTGTAAACATGCCTGCAAGTTAATTTTGAAAATCGAGAAACCCGCACCCGTTTCTATCAGCTATCAGCTTCCAGCCTCGAGCTTCGAGCCAACAGCCACCAGTATCCAATATCTAGTATCCAGCATCCAGCATCCAGCATCCAGCATCCAATATCCAGCCCTCCAAATATTTGGTATTTCCAAATCAATCCCTATCTTTGCCGTCCTAAAAAACACCTGAGGAGGTATAATAGCTATGCTTATCATCGATTCAAAAGATTGTGAAAACATCGACAAGGCACTCAAGAAGTACAAGAAGAAGTTTGAAAAAAGTAAAACTTTGCTGCAACTGAGAGAGCGCCAGGCTTTCACCAAGCCTTCCGTAGTTCGCCGCGGACAGATCCTGAAAGCAATCTACAAGCAGAATATAGCCAGCGGAAAGATCGAGGGATAATCCCCGTTTTCCGGCTTAATCATACTAAGTAGCCCTGAGTTCACTAACTTTAGGCTACTTTTTTTATGCCCATACCTCAGTACCCGCAGTTACAGCCATTCCTCGATTACCTCAAATTCGAAAAAAGGTACTCGCAGCATACCCTGTTGTCGTACCAGAACGACCTGGAACAGTTCTTTGCCTACCTGGCCAGCCAGTTCGATGCGCCGGCGCTGAACAAGGTCACATCCATGTATATCCGCAGCTGGCTGGCAGAACTGAAGGAAGGGGGGCTTAGCTCCAAAAGCATTAACCGAAAGATCTCTACGCTCAGGTCATTTTTTAAATACCAGATGAAGACGGGTTCCCTGGAGCAGACGCCGATGACCACCGTTACTGCCCCCAGGGTGAACAAACGGTTGCCGGTTTTTGTGGAGCAGAAAGACATGGCCGTACTGTTTGAACATGTGGCATTCACCGACGACTGGCAGGGCAGGACCGAGCGCCTGGTATTGGAACTGTTCTATCACACAGGCATGCGTTTAAGCGAGCTCATCAACCTGAAGGAATCGCAGCTGGATGCCGCTCAGTCGCAGGTAAAAGTGCTGGGTAAGGGGAACAAGGAAAGGATACTGCCGGTATCGGCAGAACTGATGCAGGCTTTAAAGGACTATGTGCAGGATAAACCGATAAAAGAGTCCGGAATTCCGCAGGTGTTCGTAACGGAAAAAGGGAAACCCTTACAACCCCGTTCCGTGTATGCGTTTGTAAAAAAACACCTGGCGCAGGTAACGACGATCCAGAAAAAAAGTCCGCACGTGCTGCGTCACAGTTTTGCCACACACCTGATGAACAATGGCGCAGAACTCAATGCTGTAAAGGAATTGCTGGGACATAGCAGCCTGGCGGCCACACAGATCTACACGCATAACACGATCGAAAAACTAAAAGAGGTTTTTCAGAAAGCGCATCCCAAAGCATAAATCTTAAGGGTGTCATAAATCTTTTAAAAAACGAATACATTTCTTGTTCTTTCCTGTAGATAGTCGTACCTTACGGGTAGAAACAACGGATACAGATCCGGTGTCCTGAAAATCAAACAAAAGTTCTTTCAAATATTATTTTTTCACCGATTAAACGTGAGTTGCCATGAACGTTAACATTCAAACTGTGCATTTTGACGCAGACGACAAATTGGTTGAGTATGTAAACCGTAAAGTTGAAAAGTTGAGCACTTTTCATGACAAGATCCTGAAAGTGGATATTTACCTGAAACTGGACAACGTGGTACATACGATCAAGGACAAAGTAGTGGAGATCAGTGTACATGTTCCGAAGCATGATTTTTTTGCCAAAGCGTCCACAAAATCATTTGAAGAGTCTTTCGACAGCGCAATGGAGTCCATTGTTTCACAGATAAAACGAAAAAAAGAAAAACAAGCTGCTTAAATTTTTTAAAAAAGCTCCCCGTCACAACGGGGAGCTTTTTTATTTGGGGGGAGATACTATGAGAATATGCCTGGTTTTATCCTTTTTCAGCCTGTTTGCGGCCTGTTCTTCCCGGGAGCGGGAGACCAGGGCGCATATCACCCAACGCAGGACTGTTGCGGCCGGGAGGCTGCTGATCAGTTACGAATTCAAGGTCAACGGGAGGACTTTTACGGACAGTGTGGAGATCGCCAACCGGGTGGTGCCGCATGACTCGGTACCGGTGTTCTATTCGCCCGGAAATCCCCAAAAAAGCCATTTACAACTACCCTGAAACGGGCTTTTCCAGACCGCTTTGGAGAACCTGTTGAAAACTGCCTGAAAATTTTCGTTTCAAAATTTTGCTGAATTAAGTTTTCCATTACCTTTGCCATCCCAAAAAATGGGATAGTTCTTTGTGTTTTGTAATTCTGGACGACGGGTAAAAGGGCTGAAAACCACCATTTTCACCTTCCGCCGATACTGGTTACAATCGTGTACGCCGAAGTAGCTCAGCTGGTAGAGCAGCTGATTTGTAATCAGCAGGTCGCGGGTTCGAGTCCCATCTTCGGCTCTTAGGAGTCAATAGTTAAAAGTTGATAGTTAAAAGTCAATAGTTGTGAATGACGAACTGTTAACTATTCACTTTTAACTATGAATTAAACTGGGCAGATGGCCGAGCGGTTAAAGGCGACAGACTGTAAATCTGTTCTCTCACGAGTACGTAGGTTCGAACCCTACTCTGCCCACAGTTCAAATTTGATCCCGCTTATGCGGGAGAAAATTTGAAAAGTAGTATCAGTTCTTTGTAAACATTTGGCGTTTGAGAGGAAGGGTAGTCATCAAATTACCACATTCTCAAATTTTCAAATTAACAAGCGGAAGTAGCTCAATTGGTAGAGCGATAGCCTTCCAAGCTATAGGTCGCGAGTTCGACCCTCGTCTTCCGCTCAGAGCAGTCTGTTGTTTGTGGTCTGTGGTCTGTGGTTCAAACTGCAAACTGTAAGATGGCAAACTGAGTTAAGCCGTTGTAGCTCAGGGGTAGAGCACTTCCTTGGTAGGGAAGAGGTCGTGAGTTCGATTCTCACCAACGGCTCAGTACCAAATGAGGAACAGGTAATGTGCGGAGATCCTGAAAAGGAACAATCAAATTATAAAAGGCTGCAAGGCCATCAATTTTTTAAACACAACTAAAAACCGATAAAAATGTCTAAAGAGACCTTCAAGAGGGAGAAACCTCACGTAAACGTTGGTACCATTGGTCACGTTGACCACGGTAAAACCACTTTAACTGCTGCCATCACAAGCATCTTATCGCAGAAAGGTCTGGCGCAGGCTAAAAAGTATGATGAGATCGATGGCGCGCCCGAAGAAAAAGAGCGTGGTATCACTATCAATACTGCACACGTTGAATATCAAACTGCAACCCGTCACTATGCGCACGTTGACTGTCCTGGTCACGCTGACTATGTGAAGAATATGATTACCGGTGCTGCCCAGATGGACGGCGCTATCCTGGTAGTTGCTGCTACCGATGGTCCTATGCCACAGACCAGGGAGCATATCCTGCTGGCCCGCCAGGTAGGTGTACCCCGTATGGTGGTTTTCATGAACAAAGTTGACCTGGTTGACGATCCTGAACTGCTGGAACTGGTAGAAATGGAGATCCGTGAACTGCTGACCGAGAAAGGCTTTGATGGCGATAACACTCCGATCATCAAAGGTTCTGCTACAGGTGCACTGGCTGGTGAAGAAAAATGGGTTAAATGCGTGGAAGAGCTGATGGATGCTGTTGATACTTACATCCCACTGCCTCCCCGTCCGATCGATATGCCATTCCTGATGTCAGTTGAAGACGTATTCTCTATCACTGGTCGTGGTACCGTTGCTACCGGTCGTATCGAGCGTGGTATCATCAAAGTTGGTGAGCCTGTTGAGATCGTAGGTCTGATCGATGCTCCATTGACTTCTACCGTAACTGGTGTGGAAATGTTCAAGAAACTGCTGGATGAAGGTCAGGCTGGTGATAATGCAGGTCTGCTGCTCCGCGGTATTGAGAAAAAAGATATCCGTCGTGGTATGGTAATCTGTAAGCCAGGTTCCATCACTCCGCACACTGAATTCAAAGGTGAGGTTTACGTACTGAGCAAAGAAGAAGGTGGACGTCACACTCCATTCTTCAACAAATACCGTCCTCAGTTCTATTTCCGTACCACAGACGTAACTGGTGAAGTTACCCTGCCAGCCGGAACAGAGATGGTAATGCCAGGTGATAACATCAACCTGTCTGTAAAACTGATCGCTCCGATCGCTATGGAAAAAGGTCTGAAATTCGCTATCCGCGAAGGTGGACGTACCGTAGGTGCCGGTCAGGTTACTGAAATCATCAAATAAGCTGTAAGCTCCAGGCTTTTAGCTTCAAGCAAATGTTTTTTCTATTACATTTGTAACATATTCTAAAAGCTGTTCCGGTATTCCGGACAGCTTTTAGCTTTCTACGGGCATCGTACAACGGTTAGTATTAAGGTCTCCAAAACCTTCGATCTGGGTTCGAATCCTAGTGCCCGTGCTGAGTAATTTGAAGATCAGGTAATTTGAAAATTTGAAAATGAGCATTTCGAATTCGAGAATTCCTTTCGCCGGAACGGCATTTTCAAATGTTCAAATTCACAAATTGTCAAATTGGTTCTATGAACAAGATCGCTACCTATTTCAAAGAGAGTTACCACGAGTTGCTGGAAAAAGTGACCTGGCCTACCTGGATGCAGTTGCAGCAGAGCACGGTGATCGTACTGGTAGCTACCGTCATCATCACAGCAATGGTATGGGTGATGGATTTCTCCAGTAACCAGTTGTTAAAGCTGGTGTATTCATTATTTAAGTAAAACACATGGAAGAAGTAGTAGATACCTCATTACCTGAAAGCGCAGCGCCGCAGGCCGATACCAAATGGTACGTATTGCGCGTGGTGAGCGGCAAGGAGCGTAAAGTAAAGGAGTACCTCGATAAGGATATCATCCGTAGCGGCTGGCAGGAGATCATCAAGCAGATCTTCCTCCCGATGGAGAAGGTGTATAAAGTGCAGAACGGTAAAAAAGTGATGCGCGAGAAGAACTATTTCCCCGGATACGTGATGATGGAAGTGCTGGATGGCAAACTGAATGATGACATGGTGCAGCATATCAGCAACATCAGCAACGTGATGCACTTCCTCACAGACGGTAAGGGATCCAAAGGAAACATCATCTCCCTCCGCAAAAGCGAAGTGAACAAGATGCTGGGTAAAGTGGATGAACTGAACGACCAGGGTGTGACCATGAGTGAGCCGTTCATCGTTGGTGAGACCATCAAGATCATCGAGGGGCCATTCAACGATTTCAATGGCGTGATCGAAGATGTGAACGACGAGAAGAAAAAACTGAAAGTGACCGTGAAGATCTTCGGACGTTCGACCCCGGTAGAACTGAGTTACATGCAGGTAGAGAAATTAAGCTAAACACACACGATATAGCCAAAAGCCATTCCATCCGGAATGGCTTTTTTGTTTGCATACCATTCAGGTAATTTAGGGGCTATGAACCCCCTAATGCTTTAATTTTGAGTAAAATGAATCATATGAAAAAAACACTATTGATCCTGTCCGTACTGTTTACCGGATTGGCCGCCCAGGCGCAACCTCCGAAAGTGCCGGCAGAAGCAGGTACGGTATTTGGTCAGGCCACTACCGCCGATAACGCCATTTCGGTAGACCAGTTGTACTCCATCATGGACAGCAAAAAAGAGAACAAGGAAATGACCGTTAAGCTGAAAGGGGTGGTTACCGAAGTCTGTGAGAAAGAAGGCTGCTGGATCAAGGTGAAATCGCCCAATGGCAGTATGATGGTGAAAATGAAGGACCATAAGTTCCTGGTCCCGCTGGTCCTGAACGGTAAAACCATCGTGATCAACGGTATCGCTGACGAAAAACTGACCACCGTGGAACAACTCCGCCATTTTGCGGAAGATGCCGGTAAAAGCAAGGAAGAGATCGCTAAGATCACCGAGGCCAAAAAGGAGATCGTTGTGCAGGCTAAGGGGATTCTTGTTTTGTAGGATTTTATTTGAAGGGGTTAAAATCGTTAAAGTGGGTTAAAATGGTTAAAGAGGGTGGTTTCTGCTTTGATCACCCCTTTTAACCATTTTAACCCCATTTAACCCCTTTAACTATTTTAACCAATCCCCCAATTTCTTTGTTTTTTCCAAACAGTTCCCTACCTTTGCCGCCCCAAAAGTTCTTTAGAATAAAGAATGATTGAATTTGGGAGTCGCGCCGCAGGCGTGACGTTATTACCAATTAAATCTTAAAAAAATGGCAAAAGAAATCTCTGGCTTCGTGAAGCTGCAGGTGAAAGGCGGTCAAGCCAACCCTGCGCCTCCAGTGGGCCCCGCACTCGGTTCTAAGGGTGTGAACATTATGGAGTTCTGCAAACAGTTCAATGCAAGAACCCAGGACAAAATGGGAAAAGTAGTTCCTGTTTTGATCACCGTGTATTCTGATAAGTCTTTCGACTTCATCATCAAGACCGCTCCTGCTGCTGTCCAGTTAATGGAAGCCGCCAAAATCCAGACCGGATCTAAGGAAAGTAACCGTCAGAAAGTTGGTAAAGTGACCTGGGAACAGGTAGAAGCTATTGCCAAGGATAAGATGTCTGACCTGAACGCATTCACCCTGAACAGCGCCATGAGCATGGTAGCCGGTACTGCACGCAGTATGGGTCTGACTGTAGAAGGTAAAGCTCCCTGGGAAAACTAATTATTCACCTTAAAACAGTAAAAAATGTCAATTACTAAAAAAAGAAAAGTAGCTGCAGCCAAGGTGGATAAGAACAAAGCGTATTCCCTGAAAGATGCTTCAGCACTCGTTAAAGAGATCAATTGCACCAAATTCGATAGTTCTGTTGACCTGCACATCCGTTTGGGTGTAGACCCTAAGAAAGCAGACCAGCAGGTGCGTGGTACCGTATCATTACCACATGGTACCGGTAAAACCAAAAAAGTTCTGGTTCTCTGTACACCGGATAAAGAAGCTGCTGCTAAAGAAGCCGGCGCTGATTATGTAGGTCTGGATGAGTTCATCACCAAGATCGAAGGTGGCTGGGTGGATATGGATGTGATCATCGCTACTCCTGCCGTAATGCCTAAGATCGGTAAACTGGGTAAAGTATTGGGTCCACGTAACCTGATGCCGAATCCTAAGACCGGCACTGTAACCAATGATGTGGCTGCAGCCGTGAATGAGGTGAAGGGCGGTAAGATCGCTTTCAAAGTGGATAAAGCGGGTATCGTTCACGCTTCTATCGGCCGTATCTCATTTGCACCTGAAAAGATCGCTGAGAACAGTGCAGAACTGATCAATGCGATCCTGAAACTGAAGCCTTCTGCTGCCAAAGGAACCTACCTGAAAGCAGTCAGCATGGCCAGCACCATGAGCCCGGGTATCACATTAGACACCAAATCATTAATGAACTAATCCTGGTGATCACGCCAACGGCGTGAGATGACCCGGGTTTTTAAAAAGATTAGTTATGACAAAAGATCAAAAAAATGAAGTGATTGAAGTTCTGAAAGGAAAGTTCAGTCAATACAATAACTTTTACATTACCGATACCGAATCTTTAACGGTAGAGCAGGTTTCCAAACTGCGTCGCACCTGTTTCGACAAACAGGTTGAGATGAAGGTTGCGAAGAACACCCTGATCAAAAAGGCGCTGGAATCCCTGGATGCTGAGAAGTATGCAGGTGTTTATGAAGCCCTGAACAACGTGACCGCCCTGATGTTCTCTGAGAACCCCAAGGAGCCGGCTCTGATCATCAGCTCTTTCCGTAAGGCAAGCAATGGCGACAGACCGATCCTGAAAGCGGCTTTCATCAATGGTGATGTGTACACTGGTGATAATTCACTGTCTGCACTGACCAAGATCAAGACCAAGAACGAACTCATCGGAGAAGTTATCGGCTTACTGCAGTCTCCTGCAAAACGTGTACTGGCTGGTTTGATCCAACACCACGAGAAGCAGGCTGAAGGTGCAGCGGCTGAGTAGTCATTTGAAAATTTGAAAATGTGCTGATTTGAATAGGAAGGCACATGATTCAGGTTTCAGGAACAAGGATTAACTGGGATGCTGTTGTTTGAAGATTGTCAAATTTTCAAATTCTCAAATTCTCAAATTAATAGAATCAAATTTTTTTAAACCCTCCGTCGGATCACACCGAAAAGTGATATGAAGACGGAAAAAATTTACAACACATGGCAGACGTTAAAGCATTAGCCGAACAATTAGTAGGCTTAACAGTAAAAGAAGTTCAGGAATTAGCTGATGTATTGAAAGCTGATTACGGTATCGAACCAGCTGCTGCTGCAGTAGTGGTAGCAAGTGGCGACGGCGGTGGTGCTGCTGCTGCTGAAGAGAAAACATCTTTCGATGTGATCCTCGTTAGCGGTGGTGCAAGCAAACTGGGCGTTGTTAAGATCGTTAAAGAACTGACCGGCCTGGGTCTGAAAGAAGCAAAAGACCTGGTTGACGGCGCTCCAAAACCAGTAAAAGAAGGTATCTCTAAAGCTGAAGCTGATGATTTAGTAGCTAAGCTGAAAGAAGCTGGTGCTGAAGTTGAAGTGAAATAATTACTGTTTCGCTGAGAAAATATAGCCGGTGAGCGTTTGCTCACCGGCTTTTTTTTTGTGAATGGGCAATCGTCAATCGTCAATCGTCAATCGTGAGTGGTGAGTAGGTAATTGTGAATGGTGAATTGTCAATTGGTCCATTCACAATTGCCCATTGCCAATTCACAATTGTCTATTCACAAATACTCCCTACTGCCTACTCACTACTCACGATTGCCGATTCCCGCCTCCCGCCCACCATTGACCAACGGTTTTGAAATATCGTTCTGATTCGTAATATTTACAGTCACTAAAACCACTGTATGAAAAAGACGACTCTTCTGATGGCGGGTGTTTTGCTGGTGCTGGTTTCCTGTAAAAGCAGGTCTGGATCCGACAAAGCTTTCTTTGACACCAGCGGGATGGACACGACCGTGCATCCGGGTGATAATTTCTTCCGGTATGCCAATGGCGGCTGGATCAAAAATGCCAGGATCCCCGATGACCAGAGCGGATGGGGCAGTTTTTATACCCTGTACCAGGATAACCTTACCAAAATGCGTGCGATATTGGATGAAGTGTCGGCCAAAAAAGACCATCCCAAGGGCAGCATTGAACAGAAAGTGGGCGATTTTTATGCGAGTGGTATGGATACGGTAGCCATCGAAAAAGCCGGTTATGAACCGCTAAAACCGATGCTGGCCAAAATCGATGCAGTGAAGGACCACAAGGAACTGATGGGCCTGCTGGCAGAAAATGCCAGGGAAGGCAATGGCGACCTGATCGGGTTCTACGTTGGCGCCGATGAACGCAACAGTGTGAAGAACATCCTGGTACTGTACCAGACCGGGACCTCGCTTCCTGAAAAGGACTATTACACCAAAACAGATTCTATCACGGTGAACCAGCGGAACAAGCTGGCAGAACATGCGGCTACCTATTTTACCCTTACCGGTATGGCGCCGGAAGCCGCGCAGAAAGCAGGAAGATCGGTGCTGGCACTGGAAACGCTGATCGCACAATCGCATCTGACACCCGTGGAGCAGCGTGATCCGGTAAAGAACTACAATAAGCTATCGTTGGCACAGTTGGAAAAACTGGCACCCAATATCGGGTGGACCGATGTATTGACAAAAATGGGGATCCGCACAGACAGTGTGAATGTGGCCCAGCCCAGGTATTACCAGGCTTTGAGCGCGCTCTTGGTATCGCAACCGATTGACGTATGGAAACAGAAAGTGAAGTTCGATTATATCTCTGGTAATGCAGCCCTGCTGAGCAAGGCTTTCCGGGATGAACGTTTCTCGTTCAGCAAGCTATTCTCCGGTGCCAAAGTGCAGCCGGACCGCTGGAAGAAAATGGTGAGCATGACCGACAATGGGTTGAAAGACCTGATGGGGCAACTGTTCGTACAGAAATATTTTCCGGCCGAATCCAAAAAGCGGATGGACGAACTGGTGAACAACCTCCAAACCGCATTCAAGGCACGCATAGCCAAGCTGGATTGGATGAGCGATACCACCAAACAACGGGCACAGGAAAAACTGGCCGCATTCCTGAAAAAGATCGGTTACCCGGATAAATGGAAGAGTTATGAGGATGTGAACATCAGTCGCGACGATTTCTACGCCAATAACCGCAGTATTGCCCGCCATGATTACCAGGAAAGCATTGATAAGATCGGCAAACCGGTGGATAAGACGGAGTGGGGTATGACCGCACCTACCGTGAATGCCTATTACAACCCTACTTTCAACGAGATCGTTTTCCCAGCCGGGATCCTGCAGTTCCCATTTTTCGATGGAAAAGCGGATGATGCCATCAATTACGGCGCCATTGGCCTGGTGATCGGTCATGAGATGACCCATGGTTTCGATGACCAGGGAAGGCAATACGATGCACAGGGTAACCTGAAAGACTGGTGGACCGCCAAAGACGGGGCCATGTTCCAGGCAAAGGCAAAAGCCGTTGTGGACCAGTATAACCAGTATGTGGTGCTGGACAGCTTGCATGTGAACGGAGCGCTGACACTGGGAGAGAACCTGGCGGATATTGGTGGCCTGGCCATTGCCTGGGATGCTTTTAAACTGACAGAACAGGGCAGGAGCGATCAAAAGATCGATGGATTTACGCCTGATCAGCGTTTTTTCCTGGGTTTTGCCCAGGCCTGGCGTATTGTAAACCGTCCGGAGAATGTGCGTACCGGGATCACGACCGATCCCCATTCGCCAGATGAGTTCCGGGTACTGGGACCGCTGTCCAATTTCGACCCGTTTTATGCAAGTTTCGGGGTAACCGAGAAGCACAAAATGTACCGGAAACCCGAAAATAGGGCGAAAATCTGGTGAAAATCATTATAAGTAATTAATAATTAGCAATTAATAATTAGTAATTTTTTAAACTATTAATTATTGATTGCTAATTTTTTATGCCCGGCCTGACAGCTTGCCAATTTTGGTGATTTCTTTTCCACAGTAGGGTGGTTTGGTCCAAAATTTGTTTTTTATGTTGTCCCTCAATCCTTACCTTTGCCATCCTTATTTTTGGGCTAATTAGCGGGTGGACATTTGTATCATTTTGTTTGAATGATGAATGAGCCGATTGTACGTTAAGAGAATCTTCCAGTTCTCCCCAAATTTTTTTCGCACAAAAACCGGTTTTCACACATATGTCTACAACTACATTGAACAACAGGGTCGGCTTCGGTAAAACCAAACATTTAGCGGATGCCCCTGACCTGCTCGACATTCAGTTAGAATCATTCAGAGAATTTTTTCAGTTGGAAACTACGCCCGACAAACGTAATGTGGAAGGGCTGTTCCGTGTGTTCAAGGAAAATTTTCCTATCACCGACACGCGTAACATTTTCATGCTGGAGTTCCTGGATTATTTCATTGATCCGCCACGTTACACCATTGAAGAGTGTATGGAGCGTGGATTAACGTATGCCGTTCCTCTGAAGGCCAAACTCCGTTTGAGCTGTAACGATGAGGAGCACGTAGACTTCCAGACCATCGTACAGGATGTGTTCTTAGGAAACATCCCTTACATGACACCCCGCGGTACCTTTGTGATCAACGGTGCTGAGCGTGTGGTGGTATCGCAGTTGCACCGTTCACCCGGTGTATTCTTCGGTCAGTCCATTCACCCCAACGGAACCAAGATCTACTCTGCCCGTGTGATCCCTTTCAAAGGCGCCTGGATGGAGTTCGCTACCGATATCAACAACGTGATGTATGCGTACATCGACCGTAAGAAGAAATTCCCGGTTACCACGCTGCTGCGTTCCATCGGTTTTGAAACGGATAAGGATATCCTGGAACTGTTCGGCATGGCCGATGAGGTGAAAGCCGACAAAAAATCACTGGCCAACCAGGTAGGTAAGAAACTGGCTGCCCGCGTTCTGAGAACCTGGGTGGAAGATTTCGTGGATGAGGATACCGGTGAGGTGGTGAGCATTGAGCGTAACGAGATCGTGATGGAGCGTGACACCGTTCTGGACGAAGAAGCGATCGCTACCATCATTGAGATGGAAGTGAAGAGCGTATTCATCCAGAAAGAAGACGTGGGTGGAGATTACGCCATCATCTATAACACATTGAACAAGGATACTTCGAACAGTGAACTGGAAGCGGTTCAGCACATTTACCGCCAGCTGCGTGGTGCTGATGCTCCGGATAACGAAACTGCCCGTGGTATCATCGATAAATTATTCTTCAGCGACAAACGTTATGACCTGGGAGAAGTTGGCCGTTACAAGATCAACCGCAAACTGGGACTGGATTACCCGCTGACCAAAAAAGTACTGACCAAGCAGGACATCATCGAGATCATCAAATACCTGGTTCGCCTGACCAATGCGAAAGCGGAGATCGACGATATCGATCACCTGAGCAACCGTCGTGTGCGTACCGTGGGTGAACAATTGTATGCCCAGTTCGGCGTGGGTCTGGCCCGTATGGCCCGTACCATCCGTGAGCGTATGAACGTTCGTGACAACGAGGTGTTCACGCCTGTTGACCTGATCAATGCAAGGACCTTATCGTCTGTGATCAACTCGTTCTTCGGAACATCACAGTTGTCGCAGTTCCTCGACCAGACCAATCCTTTGAGTGAGATCACGCACAAGCGTCGTATCTCCGCACTGGGACCAGGCGGTCTGAGCCGTGAGCGTGCGGGCTTCGAGGTTCGTGACGTACACTATTCACACTATGGTCGTCTGTGTACCATTGAAACACCGGAAGGACCGAACATCGGTCTGATCTCTACCCTTTGCGTACACGCTGCCATCAACGATATGGGCTTCATTGAAACCCCTTACCGTAAGGTATCGAATGGTAAAGTGAACATGAAGGAATTGACTTTCCTGAGTGCGGAAGAAGAGGATACCGCCAAGATCGCGCAGAGCAATTCTCCTTTGAATGAGAAGGGTGAGTTCGCGGAAGATAAGGTAGTATCCCGCCAGACAGGTGATTTCCCGATCCTTGATAAAGAAGAAGTAGAATATATGGACGTTGCGCCGAACCAGATCGTTGGTTTGAGTGCTTCGCTGATCCCGTTCCTGGAGCACGACGATGCCAACCGTGCGCTGATGGGATCGAACATGCAACGCCAGGCAGTTCCTTTGTTACGTCCGGAAGCACCTATCGTAGGTACCGGTCTGGAAGGAAAAGCTGCGCGTGACGCACGTATCCAGATCCACGCAGAGGGCAATGGTGTGGTGGAATTCGTGGATGCTACAGAGATCCATGTACGTTACGACCGTAACGACCTGGACCGTCTGGTAAGCTTCAATGATGACCTGCAGATCTACAAACTGACCAAGTTCATCAAAACCAACCAGGCAACCTGTATCAACCTCCGCCCTGCGGTGAAGAAAGGACAGAAAGTTAAGAAAGGTGACTTCTTAACAGAAGGATACGCAACTAAAGACGGAGAGCTGGCACTGGGCCGTAACCTGCAGGTGGCATTCATGCCATGGAAAGGGTACAACTTCGAGGATGCCATCGTGATCAACGAGAAAGTGGTTCGCGAAGACCTGTTCACTTCTGTACACATTGAAGAATACGAACTGGAAGTACGTGATACCAAACTGGGTGAAGAAGAACTGACCCCGGATATCCCGAACGTTTCTGAAGATGCTACCAAAGACCTGGATGAGCATGGTATCATCCGTATCGGTGCCACCATCAAAGAAGGTGATATCCTGATCGGAAAGATCACACCGAAGGGTGAATCAGATCCTACTCCGGAAGAGAAACTGCTGCGCGCCATCTTTGGCGACAAGGCAGGTGATGCAAAAGATGCTTCCCTGAAAGCTCCTAACGGAACCGAAGGTGTGGTGATCGATAAAAAACTGTTCCAGCGCGCCAAGAAAGACAAGAATGGCAAGATCCGTGAGAAAGCGCTCCTGGAGAAAGTAGAAAAAGTACACCAGCAGAACACAGAATCACTGAAAGAACTGTTGCTCGAGAAACTGCAGACCCTGTTGAAAGACAAAGTGTCTACCGGTGTCAGCAACAACTTCGGTGAGATGCTGATCGGCAAGGGTGCCAAGTTCAACAACAAGAACCTGGCTACCATTGACTACCAGAATGTGAACCCATTGGGCTGGACCGGTGATGCAAAGACCGACGACCAGATCAATACACTGCTGCACAACTACAACATCAAATACAACGAAGAATTAGGTCGCTACAAGCGTGAGAAATTCAACATTTCCATCGGTGACGAATTGCCTGCCGGTGTGTTGAAACTGGCGAAAGTGTACCTGGCTGTCAAGCGTAAGCTGAAAGTGGGTGATAAGATGGCCGGCCGTCACGGTAACAAAGGTATCGTGGCCAAGATCGTACGTGCAGAAGACATGCCGTTCATGGAAGACGGTACACCGGTTGATATCGTACTGAACCCACTGGGGGTACCTTCGAGGATGAACCTGGGTCAGATCTACGAGACCATCCTGGGTTGGACCGGTAAACGCCTGGGACTGAAGTTCTCTACACCGATCTTCGATGGTGCTTCCACCACACAGATCGAAGAGTACTGTGAGCAGGCGAACATTCCAAGGAACGGACATACTTACCTGTATGACGGTGAGACCGGAGAGCGTTTCCACCAGAAAGCCACTGTGGGTGTGATCTACATGATCAAACTGCACCACATGGTAGATGATAAGATGCACGCCCGTTCGATCGGACCATACAGCTTGATCACACAGCAGCCGCTGGGTGGTAAGGCACAGTTTGGTGGACAGCGTTTTGGTGAGATGGAGGTATGGGCACTGGAAGCATATGGTGCAGCCAACATCCTGCAGGAATTGCTGACCCTGAAATCGGATGATATCATCGGTCGTGCGAAGACTTACGAAGCCATCGTGAAAGGTGATAATATCCCTCGTCCGGGTGTTCCAGAATCGTTCAATGTATTGGTACATGAACTGAGAGGCCTGGGACTGGATCTGAAATTTGAGTAAGATACGTGAGACGTGAGTCGTTAGTCGTGAGTGAAAAACTTACGATTCACGATTCACGACTGACGGATAGCATTGCAGTTGTAAACAATCTTAAAATTAAAAGAGCTCACGGCTCAAAGCCCGCAGCTCAAAGCTCAAACATATGGCAATCAAAAGAGATAACAAACCGAGACCAACGTTCTCCCAGATCACTATCAGCTTAGCATCTCCTGACAGTATCCTGGAAAGAAGTTTTGGCGAAGTTTTAAAGCCTGAGACCATCAACTATCGTACCTACAAGCCGGAGCGTGATGGTTTATTTTGTGAAAGAATTTTCGGACCGGTAAAGGATTATGAGTGTGCCTGCGGTAAGTATAAGCGTATCCGTTACAAGGGTATCGTTTGTGACCGTTGCGGTGTGGAAGTTACCGAGAAGAAAGTGCGTCGTGAGCGCATGGGCCACATTAAACTGGTGGTGCCTGTAGTGCATATCTGGTACTTCAAAAGTTTACCAAACAAGATCGGTTACCTGTTGGGTATGAGCTCCAAGAAATTGGAGACCATCGTTTACTATGAAAGATATGTGGTGATCCAGGGTGGTGTGAAAGATAACCTGAGCATGGGTGATCTGCTGACCGAAGAGGAATACCTGGACATCCTGGATAATTTACCCAAGGACAACCAATACCTGCCGGATGATGATCCGCAGAAATTCGTTGCCAAGATGGGGGCCGAAGCGGTGCATGCTTTGCTGGAAAGGATCGACCTGGACAGCCTGAGCTTCTCGCTGCGTAACGCTGCCGCCACAGAAACCTCTCAGCAACGTAAAGCAGACGCTTTGAAGCGTTTGAGCGTGGTTGAATCTTTCCGTGATGCCAGCACCCGTATCACCAACCGCCCTGAGTGGATGGTGATGCAGTATATCCCGGTTATCCCACCAGAACTGCGTCCGCTGGTTCCGTTGGATGGTGGCCGTTTCGCCAGCTCTGACCTGAATGACCTGTACCGTCGTGTGATCATCCGTAACAACCGTCTGAAAAGGCTGTTGGAGATCAAGGCGCCTGAAGTGATCCTGCGTAACGAAAAACGTATGCTGCAGGAAGCGATCGATTCACTGTTCGATAACAGCCGTAAATCAAATGCGGTGAAAGCAGAAGGTGGTCGTGCGCTGAAATCCCTGTCTGATGTACTGAAAGGTAAGCAGGGTCGTTTCCGTCAGAACCTGTTGGGTAAACGTGTTGACTACTCCGGCCGTTCGGTGATCGTGGTAGGACCTGAGCTGAAGATACATGAGTGCGGTTTGCCAAAAGATATGGCTGCTGAATTGTTCAAGCCATTTGTTATCAGAAAACTGATCGAAAGAGGTATCGTGAAAACAGTGAAGTCGGCCAAGAAACTGGTTGACCGTAAAGAAGCTGTGATCTGGGATATCCTTGAAAATATTTTGAAAGGTCACCCGGTACTGCTGAACAGGGCCCCTACACTTCACCGTCTGTCTATCCAGGCGTTCCAGCCCAAGCTGGTAGAAGGTAAGGCGATCCAGCTGCACCCGTTGGTAACCTCTTCCTTCAACGCCGACTTCGACGGTGACCAGATGGCGGTGCACGTGCCTTTGAGCAACGCTGCGATCCTGGAAGCCCAGTTGCTGATGCTGTCATCACACAACATCCTGAACCCGCAGAACGGTACGCCGATCACCCTGCCTTCACAGGACATGGTACTGGGTCTGTACTACATCACCAAGGGTAAGAAGACCACTGAAACCGAGATCGTAAAAGGTCAGGGTATGGCTTTCTACAATATGGATGAAGTGATCATCGCCTACAACGAAGGACGGGTTGACCTGCATGCGAACATCAAGGTAAAGACCAATGTACGTGAGAACGGACAGCTGGTGAAAAAACTGATCGATACCACTGTAGGACGTGTACTGTTTAACCAGCACGTACCTGTTGAAGTAGGATTCGTGAACGCCCTGCTGACGAAGAAAAGCCTTCGTGAGATCATTGGTGACATTATCAAGATCACGAACGTGCCTAAAACAGCTAAGTTCCTGGACGATATCAAAACACTCGGATTCCGTATGGCCTTCCGTGGTGGATTGTCGTTCAGCGTGAATGACCTGATCGTTCCTGAGATCAGGGAGCAGCTCCTGGATTCTGCAAAAGACGAAGTGAATGAAGTGTGGGAAAGTTATAACATGGGTCTGATCACCAATAACGAACGTTACAACGCGGTTATTGATATCTGGGGTCGTGTGGATATGAAGATCACCGAAAGCCTGATCCGCGAAATGACACATGATAAACAGGGCTTCAACTCTGTATTCATGATGCTGGATTCCGGAGCCCGTGGTAGTAAAACACAGGTTAAGCAGCTGGTAGGTATCCGTGGACTGATGGCGAAACCACGTAAGAGTGGCAGCACCGGAAGCGAGGTAATTGAGAACCCGATCCTGTCTAACTTCAAAGGTGGTCTGAACGTATTGGATTACTTCATCTCTACGCACGGTGCCCGTAAGGGTCTGGCGGATACGGCCCTGAAAACGGCGGATGCGGGTTACCTGACCCGTCGTCTGGTAGACGTATCACAGGATGTGGTGATCACCGAAGAAGATTGCGGAACACTGCGTGGTAATGCAACAACAGCGTTAAAAGATAACGAAGATATCATTGAACCACTGTCAGACAGAATTGAAGGACGTACGTCTCTTCATAATGTGTACCATCCTGTTACCGATGAGCTGATCATCCTGGCAGGTGAAGAGATCTCTTCAGATGTGGCCAAGCAGATCGAGGAAGCCGGTATTGAAACCGTTGAGATCCGTTCTGTACTTACCTGCGAAAGCAAGCGTGGTGTGTGTGTGAAATGTTATGGTAAGAACCTGGCAACCGGTTACCTGGCACAGAAAGGAGATGCAGTGGGTATCATTGCGGCACAGTCCATCGGTGAACCTGGTACCCAGCTGACACTGCGTACCTTCCACGTGGGTGGTGTTGCGGGCTCAGCTTCTGTAGAGTCTACTTTACAGGCCAAGTTCGATGGTACGATCCAGTTCGATGGTCTGCGTACCGTAGATACCGTGAACAATGATGGTGAAAAAGTGAAGATCGTTATCGGCCGTACCGGTGAGGTAAGGATCATGGACGTGAAGAACGACCGCTTGCTGATCACCAACAACGTTCCTTATGGTGCTACCCTGAACATCAAAGACGGAGCACAGGTGAAGAAAGGAGATGTGATCTGTACATGGGATCCGTTCAACAACGTTATCGTTGCAGAACAGAATGGTAAGATCCGTTTTGAGAACGTATTGGATGGTATCACTTACCGTGATGAGTCTGACGAACAGACCGGTCACCGCGAGAAAGTGGTCATCGAAACAAAAGATAAGACCAAGATCCCGACCATCATTGTGGATGGTAAGGAGAGCAAACAATACAACCTGCCGGTTGGCTCACATATCGTGATCGAAGAGGGTGACGATGTGAAAGCAGGACAGGTACTGGTTAAGATCCCGCGTGTGTTAGGTAAACTCCGCGATATCACGGGAGGTCTGCCACGTGTAACTGAACTGTTCGAAGCACGTAACCCGGGTAACCCTGCGATCGTTTGTGAGATCGATGGCGTGGTGGCATTCGGTAACGTGAAGCGTGGTAACCGCGAGATCATTGTTGAGTCAAGGGATGGTATGGTGAAGAAATACCTGGTGCCGCTGACAAGGCAGATCCTGGTGCAGGATGGCGACTTCGTGAAAGCAGGTACGCCGATGTCTGACGGACAGATCGCACCGGCCGATATCCTTGCCATCAAAGGACCATTTGCGGTACAGGAATATGTGGTGAATGAGATCCAGGAAGTATACCGTTTACAGGGTGTACGTATCAATGATAAACACATTGAAGTGATCGTTCGCCAGATGATGAAGAAAGTAGAGATCGTAGATGCCGGAGATACCAAGTTCCTGGAGGAAGACCTGGAAGACAGGTTCGACTTTATCGAAGAGAACGACAGGATCTTCGACAAGAAAGTGGTAACAGAAGCCGGTGAAAGCACCAAGATGAAACCAGGTATGATCATCACCCTGCGTGAACTGAGGGAAGAAAATTCCATCCTCCGCAGAAGCGATAAGAAACTGGTGGAAGTAAGGGATGCGAAACCTGCCACTGCCACACCGGTACTGCTGGGTATCACCAAAGCTTCTCTGGGTGTACAAAGCTGGATCTCTGCGGCTTCCTTCCAGGAGACCACCAAGGTGTTGAGCCAGGCGGCCATCCAGGGTAAGACCGATTCTATGCTGGGTCTGAAGGAGAATGTGATCACAGGTCACCTGATCCCTGCAGGTTCTGGTCAGAAAGAGTTCGAGAACATGATCGTTGGTAGCAAGGAAGAGTACGAAGTACTGGCCACTACCCGCGAAGCCATGAGCTTTGACGAAGAAGAGTAAGCATTACAGATTACTGGAATTTTTATATGATTGATAGAAAGTAGGAAGTGAAAGCTTCCTACTTTTTTTAACATTATCATCGTAGGGATTATCATTCATTATATCGGAGTCTTTCTTTACATTCACACAAATTCATTCGAATCAAAATAATCAGTGTTGCATGAAAAATCTGAACCTCGGTCTGAACATCGTATTGGCAGTAGCGGTAGCTGTTTTGTTTTACCTGCATTTCTCTTCACCTGCTGCCGACAGGGTATCTACAGTAGGAACCAAAGCGGTTCCAGCCGGAAGTTTTAAGATCGCCTATTTCGAAACGGATTCTATTCAGAACCAGTTTGAGTATTTTAAGGAAGTGAGCAGTGAACTGCAGGCCAAGGACCAGGCCAATGCAAGGATCCTGGGAGATATGAAGAACACATTTGCCGCCAAGTACCAGGAGCTGCAGAAAGTAGCTGCGTCCCTGTCGCAGGCAGAGCTGGCCAGCAAACAGCAGGAACTGATGCAGATGGAAAAGACCTTCCAGGGTAAAGAGAAAATGATGAGCGATGAGATGCAGGACGAGCAGTTCCGCAAGATGCAGGACGTAAAGAAGAAGATCGAAGACTACCTGAAGGAATATAACAAGGATAAGGGCTATGCGTTCATCCTGTCCAGTTCCCCGGACCTGATGTACCTGAAAGACACGGTATACAACATCACACCCGATGTGATCAGGGGGCTGAATGCCTTATATAAGAAGAAAAAATAAACTTCGATCATATTTATTATCTTCATCCCGCTATCAAAAAGCGGGATTTTTTTATGACCAATACGACCTCCTTCAAACCAACACTGGGACTGTTTGATGCCACCATGATTGTTGCGGGAAGCATGATCGGTTCCGGTATCTTTATTGTTAGTGCGGATATTACTCGGAACGTGGGCAGCGCCGGTTGGCTGATCATGGTATGGCTGATCACCGGTTTCATGACCCTGACCGCAGCATTGAGTTACGGGGAGCTGAGTGCCATGTTTCCCAAGGCCGGGGGACAATACGTGTACCTCAAAGAATCCTATAACCCACTGGTGGGTTTCCTGTATGGATGGAGTTTCTTTTCGGTGATACAGACAGGTACCATTGCAGCCGTGGGAGTGGCATTCTGTAAGTTCGCGGGCTATTTTTTCCCGTCACTGGAGCTGACCGACGCCAATGTATTATTGACGATCGGATCGTTCAAGATCTATCTTGCGCAGATCGTATCCATATTGCTGATCGTTTTCCTTACCTATATCAACACACGGGGCATCAAGGGGGGTAAACTGATCCAGACCACTTTCACGATGACCAAACTGTTGTCCCTGTTCGGACTCATCATTTTCGGTTTCATCATGGCCAAAGGTGATGTGTGGGATGCCAACTGGCAAAATGCATGGATCATGCAGAAGATGACCGGCAGTGCGGACACCAACCTGAATTTTGATGCCACCATCATCACACCCCTGATCGGAGCTGCCGCCATTGGTGCCATTGCTGCATCCATGGTGGGTTCCATATTCAGCAGTGATGCATGGAACAACGTAACCTTCATTGCGGGTGAGATCAAGAACCCGCAGAAAAATATCGGGTTCAGTCTTTTTTTAGGAACCCTGATCGTTACCATCATCTATGTTTCGGCCAACCTGATGTACCTGAGCGTATTGCCGTTGCATGATATCGCTTTTGCCAAGGCAGACAGGGTGGCCGTGGCCGCTTCCAATGTGATCTTTGGTGATGTGGGCACTTATGTGATCGCCCTGATGATCATGGTATCGACCTTCGGTTGTAACAACGGACTGATCCTGGCGGGTGCCCGCGTGTATTATACCATGGCACAGGATGGACTGTTCTTTAAAAAAGCGGGTACACTCAATAAGAACGCGGTCCCTGAATGGGCATTGTGGGCGCAGTGTATCGTGGCATCCTTGCTTTGTTTGAGTGGGAAATACGGCGACCTGCTGGATATGGTATCGTTCATTGTGGTCATCTTTTATGTGCTCACGATCGCAGGTATTTTTATCCTCCGGAAAAAAATGCCAGGGGCAGAACGACCTTATAAGGCATTCGGGTACCCGGTATTGCCGGCCTTGTACATGCTGATGGGGATCGCGTTCTGCGTGATGCTGATCATCTATAAACCCAGTTTCACCTGGCCCGGACTGATCATTACCCTGATCGGTATCCCATTGTATTATCTGGCTGTGCGTAATTCAAAAAAAGAGGCATGATGGATTTCAAAAAACTGTTCGCAGGTTTTTCCGATAAGAAAGTGGCCATTGTGGGCGACCTGATGCTGGACACCTATTGGTGGGGTTCGGTAGACAGGATCTCTCCCGAAGCTCCCGTACCTGTTGTGGCCTTGAAAAAGAAAGAACTGAGGGTAGGGGGTGCTGCCAACGTAGCATTGAATACAGTATCGTTGGGTGCACAGACAACTGTGTTTTCTGTGGTAGGGAAAGATGCTGACGGGAAAGAGCTGATGCGTTTACTGAATGAAAACCGGATCAATACCGCATACGTAGTAGCCGCTGAGAACAGGATCACCACCAATAAGACCCGCATCATGAGCCGTAACCAGCAGATGATGCGGCTGGATGCAGAGATCACGGCAGATATTGATGCTGCGGACGAGACCAGGCTGATCAACCAGGTGGCCGCTTATTTCAAAGCGGGCAGACCAGATATCCTGATATTCGAAGATTATAATAAAGGAGTACTGACCACCAGGGTGATCAGGGAACTCATCGCATTGTGTAAGGAATATGGCGTAGCGACCAGTGTAGACCCTAAGAAGAAGAATTTTCTTTCTTTCCAGGGGGTGACCATTTTTAAACCCAACCTGAAAGAAGTAAAGGAAGGCTTGAACCTCCTGGAAGATACCGTAGATCTGCAGACGCTCAGTCATATGCATAAAGGATTACAGTCGCACCTGCAGCACGAAATATCATTCATCACTTTGTCTGAAAAAGGGGTGTTTTACCAGCAGGGGGATGAACAGAAACTGATCCCTACCCATGTCCGTAATATTGCGGATGTAAGCGGTGCAGGCGATACGGTGATAGCCGTAGCCTCCCTTGTCTATGCAAGTACCCATAATATGTTGCTGGCCGCCGAGATGGCCAATATTGCCGGCGGACTGGTTTGCGAAGAAGTAGGCACCGCACCGATCGACCGGCAGAAGCTCTTGCATGAGTGCGAGCTGTTGTTGGGGCGGCAGTCTTGAATCGTCAGTCGTGAATTGTCAATTGTCAATTGTGAATGGGCTGGTCAATTGCCTCCCCACTCACTACTTACCACTCACGATTCACGGATCACGCCCTAAACGTCCTGCAACAAATCCAGTCCAGGCTTGAACCTTCTCTAATGTTCCCGTTCAATAATTCGATTTTCTCAGTTGACTAAATATCTATTTTCGACGTCGATAAGCGAAAAAGATATGTCAGATTTTACCATTGTATTACACGGCGGTGCAGGCACCATACTGAAGGAAGATATGACACCTGCTTTGGAACAGGCATACTGTGAGGGCCTGCAGCAGGCGCTGGACCTCGGTTATGCTGTATTGGAGCAGGGGGGTACGGCCGTCAATGCCGTAAAAGCAGCATTAGTGATACTGGAAGATAATGTGTTGTTCAATGCCGGCAGAGGTGCGGTATTCACCAAGAAAGGGGTTCAGGAAATGGATGCGGCCATCATGGATGGAAGCGATTTGTCAGCCGGGGCAGTGGCCGGGGTACGTAACGTACGCAACCCGATAGAACTGGCCACCGAAGTGATGCGTAACAGTAACCACGTTTTCCTGAGCGGCAAAGGGGCCAATGACTTTGCCATCAAACAAGGGGTGAAACTGGAACCGGATGAATATTTTTTCTCACAGTTCCGCTATGACCAGTGGAAAGCCATCCGTGATTCGGATACTTATTCTTTGGATCATACCAACCACCACCTGGAAGAACTGATGCGCGACAAGAAATTCGGAACCGTAGGGGCCGTTGCCTGTGACAGTAAGGGGAACCTGGCGGCTGCCACTTCTACCGGCGGCATGACCAATAAGAAATACGGACGCATAGGGGATAGCCCGGTGATCGGCGCCGGTACCTATGCCAACAATGCCACCTGTGCCATCAGTTGTACCGGTCATGGTGAAATGTTCATCCGAAGTGTTGCTGCATACGATGTGAGTTGCCTGATGGAGTATAAGGGACTGAGTTTACAGGAAGCCATGGATACCGTAGTGAACCGGAAATTGGTGGCCTTGCAGGGTGAGGGAGGTATGATCGGCGTGGATGCCAAAGGCAATGCTGCCATGGTGTTGAACAGTGCGGGCATGTACCGGGCAATGAAAAATAGTAAGGGTATTGCGGAAGTTTCTATCTATAAATAGGTATATTTGGTACAGGTCTATGAACATGAGAAAATAAAGGAGCTACCCTGGTAGCTCTTTTTTGTTAGCACAAAATAAGGAATGACATCATGAAGAAATATGCAGTGATCGTGGCAGGCGGCAGTGGGCAAAGGATGGGAACATCCATACCCAAGCAATTCCTGCTGTTGCAGGGCAAACCATTGTTATGGTATTCCCTGCAGGTGTTCCTGCAGGCTTTTGATGATCTGCAGATCATCCTGGTAGTTCCGGCTGATAACCTGGCAGAAGGAGAGCAACTGGCGAAAGAACTGGATGGAGACACACGCATCAGGGTGATCACAGGTGGCAGCACCCGCTTTCATTCTGTGCAGAATGGACTGGCCTGTGTCACATCCCCTTCTATTGTGTTTGTACACGATGGTGTGCGCTGCCTGGTGAGTGCGGACCTTATCCGGCGCTGTTATACGCAGGCATTGGAAAAAGGAAGCGCCATACCTGCCGTGGCGGCCACAGACAGCATACGGGTTGTAGAAGGAACCGGACATCTTGTGATGGACAGGAGCCGGGTCCGTATCATCCAGACTCCGCAGACCTTTCAGAGCGAATTACTGCTGCCTGCTTTTCAAAGAGACTATACCGACAGTTTTACGGATGAAGCTACCGTAGTGGAAGCTTCCGGTAAAGAAGTGTTTTTAATTGAAGGAGAATACACCAACATCAAAATTACGCGGCCGGTTGACCTGCTGGTTGCAGAAAGGATCCTGGCAGACCGGTTATCTCTTTAACCACCGTAATGGCCAGGGCAGGCGATTGTCATGGTAATGGAAGTAAGGTTGCGCTACTGCACCGAATGATTCATAAAATTTTTTAACGCCGGGTAATTCAGAACCTTCCATATCCAGTAATAAAGGCTGGCCGGAAAACTCCTGTATGATCTGGTCGATCAGCCAATGATTCGCTTCTTTGTGACGTCCACCGGGAAGAGTGGTGTTCATCAGGTTATATATGCGCCGACTGTCTTTCAATAGTAACGCGATCGCCAGTAACCCGCCCTCCTGATCCCTGACCGATCGTACCAGGCATTGTTCTTTTGATCGCAGCTCTTCACAAAGCATTTGGAACCGTTGGTAGTCGTCAGGCTGCACCTGTGGCATCCTGGAACCATATTGTTCCCTGAAATGTGTCACGGCTTCCTGTGTACTGCCATGGCCATATACCAGTGACAGTTTTTCTGCTTTCCTGATATTCTCTTTCAGATCGTTCCTGTAATGCGTTCTTGTTTCCTCTATGGGTCGGTCGAGGGTAATGACCAGGTTGGTCTTGGTCATTACCGGAAGTGATCGCAGAAGGTCTTTGTTCAGAAAATTAAAATGAATATCTGCATAGAAAACGGTACTGCGGATCAACGGTAGTAACATTTCCACTGATACAGAGCTGCTATCGCCCACGAGTCCTAACTGTTGTATGAAAGCAGGTGTGTAAGCATAACGGATCTCCCATTTTTTTCGTACCGGCAGGGGCATTACTGCTTCGTAATCATTGACCACGATGCCGTACCATTGTGAGCAGATGGCATCCAGGTAAGTGGTGGTGGCATAGATGAGCCCATTAGACTGCTCCCGTACACATCGGTCCCATTGCTGGCGCCGGATACTGCAGGACGGCAGGATTTGAACAGTTGGTTTCATCAGGCGAAAAATACCGCAATATTTACAGGTGTGAAAGATTTATTTTCCTTTGCCTGAGAGAATGATGCGCAGGCTATGCATCATGATCTTGAAATCAAGCAGCAGAGAAGCATTCTCTATATAGATGAGATCGTACTCCATCCTTTCGATCATCTCATCCACGCTGGAAGCATAGCCGAACTGTACCATGCCCCAGGAAGTAAGACCGGGTTTGGCCCTTAATAGGTAGCGGTAATAGGGGGTCCTTTGCATGATCTGGTCGATGTATTCCTTTCTTTCAGGCCTTGGACCGATCAGGCTCATATCGCCACTGATGATGTTCCATAACTGTGGCAATTCATCCAGCCGCCATTTACGCATGAATTTACCCCAGGCTGTGATGCGTGGGTCATGATCGCTGGACAGGGCAGGGCCGTCTTTCTCAGCATTCGCCACCATGCTTCTGAATTTATAGATGGTGAAAGGTTTGCCTTTGTAACCGACCCTTTGCTGGCTGTAAATAATACCGCCTTTTGAGGAAAAGGCGGTACGAATGGCGATGAATAACAACAACGGGCTTAACAGGATCAATGCAGTAACGGATAAGAGAAGATCGAACAGTCGTTTTACATTCTGCTCCCGGGCCGACAGGGCGCTGCTCTGGATATCGATCAGCATAGCGCCCAGCACGTTGTTGGTCTTGACAGATCCCGAAAGAATGTCGATGGTGTCGGGCACGAGTTTGATATCCACATCCTTCTGTGCCAGTCTGTTCACCAGCTCTTCCGTGAGCAGGTGTTGTTTCTTTTCCAGAGCAAGGATCACTTTTTCTGCCTGGTGTTGGTCGATCAGAAGTTCCAGCTGTTCTGTTGTACCCAGATGGGGCAGCCATTTACCTAAACCGTTACGGGTTTCGGGAGTGACCGTGATGAAACCGATGGTCTTAAAACCGAGATACCGATAGTTCTTATTGAGCTCCTTATACAGTTTTACGGCTTCCGGGTTGTTGCCGATGATGAGGGTGTTGAAAACAATATCGCCTTTTTCGAGTGCGATCTTTACCCGGTATAAGAGCAGGTTCCTGCCCAAAAAGACCAGCAGGAATTGCAGAGCAAAATAGAGCAGGAAGGAATTGACAGAAAAAGAATCATTGCCGGGAACGAACCATAGGACCAGGAAGGAGCCCAGGAAACTGTATATCAGGGTTGAGGTGAATTCGTTCAACCTTGATTTTTCATACAGGGATTGGTTATAGTTGCCGGCAAAGGCATACAGGATGATCCAGGCCAGGCCCAGTGCCAGGCATCTGAGTATGGAAGCCTGGGCTGATCCGGCGGATAGATAGTAGTTGGAAAATAGCAGTAGCCCGGTTACAGAAAAAAGATAATCGCTGATAAGGTACCAGCTGATATTTTTTTTTCGGCTACGCATCATCAGACGAGTATGCTGGTATTGTTGATCTTCTCCAGTATCTGGTGGGCCACTTCCATGGCCAGGAAACCATCGATCTCACTCACGATCGTAGGTTTGTTGTTGACGATCGAATCTACAAATGCTTCCAGTTCCAGTTTGATGGCATTGAGTGGCTGTACGGTAGGGTTGGCAATGGCGATGGTCTTTTTACCGTTCAGGGTATCTATGTCGAAGGCGAAAACATTGGTGTCATCGGGCTGCTTCAGCTTGATGATCTCTGTTTTCTTTTCCAGGAAATCGATCCCGATATAAGCGTCTTTCTGGAACAACCGCATCTTCCGCATCTTCTTCATGCTGATGCGGCTGCTGGTGAGGTTGGCCACGCAGCCATTGTTGAATTCGATACGGACATTGGCGATATCCGGCGTTTCTGTCATAACGGCTACGCCGCTGGCAGAGATATGTTTCACGTCGCTTTTCACCAGGCTCAGGATAATGTCGATGTCGTGGATCATCAGATCGAGGATCACGCTCACTTCCGTACCCCTTGGTTTGAATTGTGCCAGCCTGTGCACTTCAATGAACATGGGGTTCAGCGGCATATCTTTGATGGCCAGGTAAGCTGGATTGAAACGCTCCACGTGTCCCACCTGCAGTTTGATATTGGCTTCCCTCACCATGTTCACGATATCCCTTCCTTCCTGTATGGTATGTGCGAGCGGTTTTTCTACAAATACATGTTTGCCTTTGCGGATGGCCTGCATGCAGATTGCGAAGTGATGATCAGTGGGGGCGATGATATCGATGACGTCACAGGCATCCATCAGTTTGTCCTCATCCATGTATCGTTTCAGACCGTACTGTTCACTGACCGCTTTGGCATTCTCATTGTTTGGGTCAAAAAAGCCCACCAGTTTCACACCTTCGATCTCCTTCCAGTTGTTCAGGTGAAACTTACCCAGGTGACCCACTCCAAAAACTCCTACTTTCAGCATATTGATGGCTTTTTATCAGGCGGTAAATATAATTATTCGCAGGCTTTTTGTCTTTACCCGGACAAAGATGTGGATATCCTTTTGCCTTATCAGGCAAAGTAATCCATGTTCTTTACCTGGGTTAGTCCACCGTGAGCCAGCAAGGTATTGGCACAGGCTTCCGCATGTGGCATCTCATAACGGAAAAAGAAATGCAGGGTATGGATCTTGCTTTCGTAAAAAGCCTCTGTGTTCCGGCTGAAATCTTTTTTTGTTATCCGGTCCGCTGCTATCGTAGCCTGTTTCAGCCACTGCCAGCCGATCACCACGTATGATACCATTTCCATGAATACGGTGGCGTCTGCCAGGTAAAGGTCAATGTCACCTTTCAGGGCAAAACGGGTAAGATGTCCCAGTACACTCTCGATCCGGTTCAATTCCTGTGCCAGCGTTTCCGCATGCTTTTGTAGCTCGGGGTATGCATTGGCCGATCGTATGGTTTGTTGGATCTCTTCGGCCAGCAATGCCAGGGCTTTTCCCTTCTCCATGGTCACTTTACGGCCCAGCAGGTCCAGCGATTGAATGCCGGTGGTTCCCTCGTAGAGCGACATGATCTTCAGGTCCCGATACAGTTGCTGAACCGGAAAGTCGGTGGTATAACCGTATCCTCCCAGGGTTTGTATGGCCAGCGCAGCGGAACGGCTTCCCTGTTCGGATGCATAGGTCTTTACGATGGGGGTCAGTATCTCCAGCAGCAGCTGGTATCGCTGCTGTTCTTCTGCTTGGGTTACCTGTGTGAGGTCATATAACCGGTTACATTCCATGGCCAGTGACAGTGACCCTTCTGCTATGGCCTTCTGCGTGAAGAGCATGCGTTGCACGTCCGGGTGATGGATGATGAGGGTAGGGGGCTGGGAGGGGTCTTTTTCGCTTGCCAGCCTGCCTTGTGGCCGTTCCATGGCATACTGCAGGGAGGCTTGGTAAGCGGCCATGGCCACCGATGCCGCACTTTGTCCCACGCTGATCCTGGCACCATTCATCATCTGGAACATATAGCTGAGTCCCTTGTGAGGTTCGCCTACCAGGTAGGCATGGCAATCATCGTTGTCTCCGAACGACAGATGGGTAGTGGCGTATCCCCTTTGTCCCATCTTCTGAAAATCGCCCGCGCAGTGAACATCATTGTAGGTGAGACTGCCATCTGCCTCTGGCCGGAATTTGGGTATGATGAACAGGGAGATCCCTTTCACACCCGCAGGGGCGCCCTGTATCCTTGCCAGGGTAAGGTGTACAAAATTCTCGCAGGCATCGTGCTCACCGCCAGAGATAAAGATCTTTTGTCCTTTCACGGTATAATAGCCCTTGCCGGTAGGCGTTGCGGCCGAAACGATATCTGATAGGGAGCTGCCTGCCTGTGGTTCCGTGAGTGCCATGGTTCCCTGCCATTCACCGGAGAAGATCCTGGGCACATAGGTGGCGATCTGTTCAGCAGAACCGAAACTGGTGATCAGTCCGGCGGCACCTGCAGACAGCCCGGTATATCCTTCCACTCCATTGTTGGCAGCCTGGAACAGGTGATGTCCCGTGCTGAAGATCATTTCGGGTAATTGCATGCCGCCGTGTTCGAAAGAAGCATATCCGCCGATCCAGTGCTGTTCTGCCGCTTTCCGGATGATGGTCTGTAACTGCGGATGTGTTCTCACACCCCCTTTGCCATCATACTGTGCAGGAGAGGCATCCATCTCCTTGAAATAAGGAAACATCTCCTGTTCGGCCAGCAGTTTGGCCGATTCAATGATCATCCATGCCTGCTCCCCATCCAGGTGCGAAAAACGTTCATACGAAAAAAGTTCCTCCACGCGGTGAACATCAAACAGCAAAAACCGCAGATGCTCCATACTTGTAAAACGTGCCATACTATTTGATTTATTACTACTCTCAACATTCACTCATCCACTCATTCAATCATTGCATAATCACCTCGCACTTCCCCCATCTATCGTTAAACAGATGCCATTCACATAAGCAGCTTCATCAGACGCGAGGTAGAGGTATCCATAAGCGATATCGAGTGGCGTGCCCCAATGCCCTACGGGTATGAGGGGGATCATCTTCTGTTTTACTTCCTCAGGTATGGCCTGCGTCATCTGGGTTTCTATGAACCCCGGGGCGATGCAGTTGGCGGTGATGCCGAACCGGCCCAGTTCCAGTGCCCACACTTTGGTCATACCGATAATGGCCGACTTGGTGGCCACATAATTCGTTTGCCCGTAATTGCCCCGCAGTCCTACATTGGATGACGCGGATACGATCCGCCCATACCCCCGTTGTTTCATGTGTTCGGCGACGATCTGCGTACAGTTGAACACGCCGGTCAGGTTTACTGCGAGTACCTGGTCCCAATCATCCTGCCCCATTTTAAGCAGCGTTTTGTCTTTGGTGATGCCGGCATTGTTGATCAGGATATCTATTTTGCCAAACCGGGCGATCGTTTCAGTGGCAGCATCGGTCAGTTCCTGCCGGTCCGTTACGGATACCTGCCGGAACCATACTTTCTGCCCTTCTGCAAGCAGCCTGTCCGCCAGCTCCTTTCCCGATGCCGTAACATCCCAGATGGCCACTGAAGCCCCTTCTTTCAGGAATAATTCCGTGGTAGCTAGTCCGATGCCGGAGGCCCCCCCGGTGATCACGGCAACTTTATTGGCTAATCGCATGTGTCGGGTCGTTTATAGGTTGATGGGTTCCGGGGCAACGCTGGTGTTGCATGGATCGTCTTTTCAAAGGGCTGTTGCAACAGTAACCCATACCTTGAATTTACAATGAATCGTTGAAAACAGCCGGTTCTGTTTTATTTTTAGCCGATCAATTCTTTGCATGCTTAAAAACAGGATCCGCAACTGGTGCCAGCAACTGCTTGGCTTGGAGCAGTACCTTTTTGTGTTTGCCCGGATCCAGGTCTTCCGTACCCGCTACCTGGGTCACCAACCAGAATTCAGGTTCTTCATGCGGCTGATAACCCGGGAGGGCATCCTGCTGGATATTGGCGCCAATGTGGGCACCATGACGGTGCTGCTTGCCCAAAGATTCCCGCAGTGCCGGGTGTACGCATTTGAACCGGTACCGATGCATGCCAGAACAGTGCAAAAACTGGCTGACAGCTTCAGACTGTCCAATGTGACCGTATTCGAAACGGCCCTGGGAAATACGGATGGAATGTTGCCCATGGTAACCCCCACCCGGGAAAAAAGCAGCATGCATGGGTTGAGTCATGTATGGCAGGGACCGGCCGGTACGGAACCATCCGGGTCGTTTGAAGTGCCGGTGACCACGCTCGACCATCACCCTGCGCTGCAGCAGGCGCAAAGGATCAGCGCGGTTAAAATGGATGTGGAGAACTTTGAATACTATGTACTGCTGGGAGGAAAGGAGTTGCTGCGTCGTCACAGACCTGTTGTGTATGCCGAGCTGTGGAACGATGCCAAACGCACTGTATGCATGCAGCTGATGCAGGAGTTAGGGTATACCGTGGCCATATTTGCAAAAGGGCGGCTGGTGGAATACCAGGGGCAAGACAAACTGAACTACTTTTTTCTTCCCGGTAAGGGGAAGGCAGAGGTATGATTTTTAATGAAAATCTAAGTCGACGGCATAGTTTTTGTCCCGCTTACCCTGTTCTTACAAGATATCAATTACCTTCGCTGCGGACAAAAAGAATGCATTTTGTTTTCCTGAAAGATGCATCTTTGCGAGGCACGAATGATTGTCCGGGCCTGCTAATGTTACAAACGAAAAACCAATGCTCAAAAAAGTACTTTGTGTTGATGATGATACGATCTCTCTGACGATCTCCCAGCTTCTGCTGAAGCGGACAGGTTTTGCATTGGACGTGGATACCGTGATAGATGGCAGTGAAGCACTCGAATATTTTGAAAAATTATTTTCTGAAGAAGCAGACCCTTCAGCGGCGGCTCCGGAACTGATCCTGCTGGACATTAACATGCCGGTGATGAATGGTTGGGAATTCCTGCAGGAATACAATCCCCGTTTCCGCAATAAATTACCGAACACACATATCGTTATCCTTTCTTCCACCATCGATCCTGAAGATTTTGCATTGGCAAAACAATACCCGGTAGTGGCGCAGTTCATCAGTAAACCTTTGAGTGTAGAAAACCTGGAGGAACTGAAAGACAACCCGGTGATGAAACCGCTGTTCTCTTAAGCAACGATTCCCCTTTTGGTACATGAATTTGGACAGCAGCCATCCGGTTGAAGTATTGCCGTATGTGGTATATGGATCGCCGGCAGGTACCGCCATAAAAAAAGCTTTGTAGAAGTTGTTCGTCCTACAAAGCTCGTGTAGCATCCCGCTACTGGGGTTTTTCAAGGAATAAGACCGGTTACGTCTTGGATGAACTGGCCGGCCAGTTTAGATCTTTACAAAGGATTCTTGGATATTACTCTCATTATGGCCAGAACAGGGTTCTTTGCTTAATGCGATACCGTAAAGTAACTAAGCATTCATGGTTACACCTATCAGTCATTTTTTGATTTTAGAGTAATGAATAATTGATAATTTGTAGGGGAAAAACTACCTGATGCGATTCTCAGGTGTTTGGCGGCTTAAAAGCCCGTTTCGCACGTTTATCCCAATTATTCGGCTGCTTACCAATGTTTTAATACATTGGTCACATGAAAACCTCTCATTCTTTACTGCGTTCCGGTCTCGTCAGGCACCTGGCCGGATTTTGTATGCTCACCTTCGTTCTGAGTTCCCATCCGGTTCTTGCCCAGTCGCAGGAATCTGTGGTCGAGCAGATCCTGAAAGAAGGCAATACCCAATCTCAGCTTGAACCATTGGCTCATGAATTGCTGGACAGGATCGGCCCCCGTTTGGTGGGTACCCCGCAGATGAAACGCGCCAACGATTGGGCGGTTGAAAAGTATACCGGTTGGGGTATCCCGGCCCGGAATGAAAAATGGGGCGAATGGAAAGGGTGGGAAAGAGGCATCAGTCATATAGACATGATCGCTCCCTGGGTAAAAAGCCTGGAAGGTACACAGTTGGCCTGGAGCCCTTCTACCAAAGGCAAAGCCATCACAGCAGAATTGATCATCCTGCCCGACCTGGCCGATTCGCTGGCTTTTGTACAATGGCTGCCCAATGTAAAAGGCAAATTTGTGATGGTATCCATGCAGCAACCTACCGGCCGACCCGATCAGAACTGGCAGGAATTCGGTACCAAAGAATCGTTCGACAAACTGAAAGCTGCCCGGCAGGAGCAGACGGAAGCCTGGGCAAAACGCATTAAAAAAACAGGGCACTCTGTGCGCATGTTACCCATCATCCTGGAGAAAGCCGGAGCAGCAGGTGTGGTGGGCAGTAACTGGTCGCAGGGTTTTGGTGTGAACAAGATCTTCAGCGCCTATACTTCGGGCATACCTACCGTGGACATAGCACTGGAAGACTACGGACTGCTATACCGGTTGGTGGAATCGGGTGATCATCCGAAGATCAGTGTTCGTGCTGATTCGAAAGAGTTGGGTACCGTGCCCGCTTACAATACCCTTGCAGAGATCAGGGGTACAGAGAAACCGGATGAATATGTGATGTTATCCGCGCATTTCGATTCATGGGATGGTGGTACCGGTGCTACCGATAATGGTACGGGCACCCTTACCATGATGGAAGCTTTGCGTATCCTGAAGAAAGTATACCCCAATCCCAAAAGGACCATATTGGTAGGGCATTGGGGCAGCGAAGAGCAGGGATTGAATGGCTCACGTGCTTTTGTGGAAGACCATCCGGAGATCGTTGCCAAACTGCAGGCCTTGTTCAACCAGGATAATGGTACAGGCCGTATTGTGAATATTTCCGGACAGGGATTCCAGCATGCCGGTGAGTACCTGACGCGTTGGTTGTCTGCTGTTCCCAAAAACATGCGCGACTCCATTAAAACCAATTTCCCGGGAACACCCGGTGGTGGCGGTTCTGATTTTGCTTCATTTGTGGCAGTGGGTGCCCCTGGTTTTTCATTGGGTGCGCTGAACTGGTCTTATTTCAACTATACCTGGCACACCAACCGCGACACCTACGATAAAGTGGTGTTTGATGACCTGCGCAATAACGCATTACTCACCGCTATCCTGGTGTATATGGCTTGTGAAGACCCGAATACCTTTCCCAGGGATAAGGCGGTATTGCCCATTGACCGTACCGGCAAACCTGTTCTGTGGCCAACGCCTACCAAAGCCATCCGCAAGGGACCGGTAGCGCCGACCAATTGATCAGTAGCATACGACCATAGTGAAAACCTCCTCCGGGAGGTTTTTTTGTGCGGTGATCAGAAAAGCGAAAGCTGCACCTGTGATGGCGCAGGAGGTTTGGTTTGCTGCACGACCTGAGCAGTGCCATGCGCCTGTATATGATATACTTCTGTTTCCTGGTAGCGGGAAGCCACCACGATCCGTGTATTGCCCGCGTGCTGCTGAAACAGATCTTCTACCAGCTTGGGGTGGTTATTGTTCTTGGAAAGATGCGCCAATACCAGGTGGCTCATTTGAGCGGGCCTGTGCTGCAGAAAAAGCTGTAAGGCCTGTTCATTGGAAAGATGTCCCTGTCCGCCACTGATGCGCTTTTTGAGGTGGTAAGGATAATTGCCTTTTTCGAGCATGTTCACGTCATAATTGGCTTCAAGAAAAGCGGCATGGCATTGTTTGAAATGATGGACCAACTGTTCACAGGCAAAACCCAGGTCGGTGAATATGCCTACGTTCACTTCACGGGAACTGACCAGGAAGCTATGTGGTTCGGCAGCATCATGAAATTTTGGAAAAGCCGTAACGGCAATGTCTCCAATGCCGATGCTGTCATGAGGCTGAAAATGCCGGATCAGATCGGCCTCAATGGGAATATGGCTGTTGGAATAAGTGGCTTCTGTAATGTAGACAGGTAAACGAAATTTTTTGGACAGGGCAGGTATCCCGGTAATATGGTCACCATGTTCATGCGAAACGAAAATGGCTTTTACCTGTGCCATCTCCAGCTCGAGCCGCTTCATCCTTTTTTCTGTTTCACGGCAGGAAATACCGGCATCTATCAGCACCGCTTCGTGGCCATTGCCCACATAATAGCAATTGCCGTTGCTGCCTGAATTAAGAGAAGTGATGTATAGCGACATGTGTTACAAAACTAACACCAATATCGGGATTCTGCCGGGTTAATTGGTATACAGAAAAGCGCTCAGCTCAATCGCTGTTTCCTGACAGCTGCCAGTAACTGTTCCACATTGCCGATGTTCTCCTGTTCGTTCTGGGCAATGGATACATGCCATTTGTTTTCTACGGCGTTCAGGAGGTATTGCATCTCCCAGTCAACTAAATCCAGGTCCTTCTTAAGATCCGTTGCGGGGCTGATGGGTGTAAAAGAAATATTCAGTTTTTGTTTCAGTATTTTCTGGATACCGTTGAGTAAGGGCTGCATATGGTTCGGTTTCTTATTCACAAGAAACTTCATAGACCAAAAACGTTGCCAGAAGCTTATTAAGATACTGTTAAAAGCTTTTTGGATCATGCAGGTAAAAAAACACCCCGGAGCAGGATCTGCTTCGGGGTGTTTTGTATGTAAATAACAAATTTAGTGCTTGTTAGGAGTTGCCTGTTGTACGGGAGCAGCTGCGGTTGTAGCGTTCTGCGCTTTTACCTCACCTTTGATCACCAGTACTTTCTGGTTGGGGTTGGCGTTGGAAACCACCGTGATCGTTTTGGTGAAGGGGCCCATGGCTGCTGCATTGTAAATGGCTTTGATAGAAGCTGTGCCACCTGGTTTTACAGGCTCTTTGGGCCATTCAGGCGTGGTGCAACCACAGGAAGCCGTAACAGATGTGATGACCAGGGGCTCTTTGCCGGTATTCTTGAAAGTGAATACATGGTTCACCGGTGTTCCCTGGGGAATGGTGCCAAAATCATACGTGTCTGCCGTAAATGTCATCACAGCCTGGGTGGAAGAACTGGTCTGTGTCTGGGCATGTGCTGTGGTCAGTCCCACAAAAAGAAGAAAACTGACTCCCGCTAATATTTTTTTCATTGGTTACTATTTTTCGGAAAGATAAAGATTTTATTGTTTACGCAGCCTGACGTATCCCTCCAGGAATCCTATAAAAAATACTGTCATAGGTATCGCTTTGATGGGCAGGGGCGGCCACTGTGCTCCGGGACTGCCAAATAAAAAGCCTGCTGTTGCATAACAGCAGGCTTTTGTCAGCGATTTGCCGGTTTATTTGATGTGAACAGGCACATCCAGGTTTTCCCAGCTCAGTACGAAACCTTTGTCGTTGATGGTGTACACCAAACGCTCGTTCATACTGGCGGATTTCTTTGATTTCACGGTTACACGAAATACGTCTTTGGCCGGATCGGCTGTGGTCTCTCCCTGGCGGGTAATACCCCACTGACCAGTTTGAGCGTTCACGATGATGGTCCATTCTGTTTCTCCGGGGATGGCATAGATGCTGTATTTACCAGCCGGCAGTTTCTTGCCTTCAACGGTGATGTCCTTGTCTGTTTCCAGGATGGTTGCCTGGTTGGCCCCGGCGCGCCATACTTTGCCATAAGGTACCAAAGCTCCCCAGATCTGGCGACCTTTTACGGAAGGACTGCTGTACTTAATGGTGATATTGGCACCGTGGATGGTTCCGGTGGCAGTGGCTGCCGGACTGGCCTGCGACCAGCTGAGGGTACTGATGCAGGATAAAGCAAAACTCAGTACAAGGGTTTTCAGAAAGGTTGTTCTTTTCATAGTGTGGTTTTTTATGCGTTACGTTTTTAGAATTACGGGATAGGGAAATTACTGGTTTCCCGAATCGGCGTAGAAGTTTTTACATAAATGGTAATATGTGGTATTGTTGATGCTACGGACAATTCCGGCCGGCCAACCCGGGTGAGAACGATCTGAAAATTGACGGTAACAGCAAACCTATTTAGCTTATCTTGTTACTAACAAAACTACCGCCATGTTGTTTACTTCCTATCGGAATTGCCTGATAGCAGGCTCGCTGTTGTGTGGTATAACGGTTCAGGCCCAGAGTGCTTTTCAGAAATACCAGGCCGTCAATTTTTCTAAGGTCAGGATCACCGATGATTTCTGGCGTCCGAAACTGGAGAAAGTGTCAACGGTCACGATTCCGGTGTGTATCGACCAGACAGAAGTAAAAACACCCCGTATCCGCAATTTTGAGATCGCGGCCGGCAAAAAACAGGGTAAGTTCCAGGGGATCTTCTATGATGATTCAGATGTATTCAAAGCCCTGGAAGCGATCGCCTACTCTTTAAAAAACCATCCTGATGCAGCTCTGGAGAAAAAAGCGGATGAGTGGATAGACCTCATCGCAGCGGCACAGTTGCCCGATGGTTATATCAACACGTATTACAGTCTGCAGTTCCCGGAAAAACGCTGGACGGATATGAGCATGCATGAGGACTATAACGGTGGCCATCTCATAGAAGCCGCTGTTGCTTATTACGATGCTACCGGCAAAAGAAAACTATTGGATGTGGCTATCCGGTTTGCAGACCATTTTGATTCCCTGTTCGGTCCGGGTAAACGGGATTGGGTGACAGGGCACCAGGAACTGGAACTGGCTTTGGTAAAATTGTATAAGACCACCAACCAGAAAAGATACCTGAACCTGGCAGACTGGCTACTGAGCGAACGCGGACAGAAAAAAGCGGTAGGGTACACCTGGACAGACTGGAAGGACACCGCTTACGCGCAGGACAGCAAACCTGTGAAGGAACAGCGGGAGATCACCGGTCATGCGGTGAGGGCCATGTACCTGTATACCGGCGCTGCGGATGTGGCGGCATTGACAGGTGATGAAGGATATATGCATGCAATGAAAACGGTTTGGGAAGATGTGGTATACCGGAACATGTATATCACCGGGGGGATCGGTTCTTCCGGCAGCAACGAAGGGTTCTCGGTAGATTACGACCTGCCGAATGAGAACGCTTATTGTGAGACCTGTGCATCGGTGGGAATGGTATTCTGGAACCAGCGCATGGGGATGCTGACAGGTGAGGCGAAATACATAGACGTGCTGGAGAAGAGTCTATATAACGGGGCATTGGATGGTATTTCATTGGCGGGCAATCAATTCTTTTATGGCAATGTACTGGCCTCCAATGGTAAACAGGCCAGAAGGGATTGGTTTGGTACCGCCTGCTGTCCATCAAATATTGCCAGGCTGCTGGAATCGTTGGGCAATTACATCTATGGGTATAATAGTAGCAGCATCTGGGTGAATTTATTTGTAGGGAGTGAGACAGCTATTTCGCTGAAAGACCAGCAAGTCAATATCCGCACACAAACCAATTATCCATGGGAGGGTACCATGGACATTCATGTATCGCCCAAAAAGAAAACAGTTTTTGCTGTACGGGTCCGTTATCCGGGATGGGTATCAGGGGAGGCCGTGCCTGGGGGCTTGTATACGTATGATGCACAGCAACATGCTGCTGCAGTGGTTAGCGTGAATAACCAGCCGGTGAAATATCAGTTGGAGAATGGCTACCTGGTCATCGACCGCGAATGGGCGCCGGGTGATAAACTGACGGTGTCTTTTCCGATGGAGATCAGGCGTGTGTACAGCAGGGAAGAAGTGAAAGCCAATAGAGAAAGGGTGGCCCTGCAAAGAGGTCCCCTGGTATATTGCGTGGAAGGTGCCGATAATGAGGGCAGGGCCATGAACCTGGTATTACCCCAAAGCGCGCCTGTGCAACCTGTTCCTTACAAGGTGCTTGCCGAACCTGTGATTGGCTTGCAGGCCGAAGCCACTGTGCTGACTGTGTTACCAGGAGGAGACAATATCAAGACGGAAAGGAAAAAGGTCACTGCCGTTCCTTATTATACCTGGAACAACCGTGGGGCCGGGCAGATGCAGGTCTGGTTGCCGCAAAGGATCATCGATATCAAGATCAATTAAGCCTATTTTTGCGCCAACCTGCTGCTTATGCATACATTACATATCGCTGATTATATTGTATTTTTTCTGTATTTCATTGTGGTGACCACTTACGGAGTGTATGTTTACCGTAAAAAGAAATCGGTCAATACCAGTTCCAAAGAATTTTTTTTAGCAGAGGGTTCGCTTACCTGGTGGGCCATTGGTGCCTCGCTGATCGCTTCCAATATTTCTGCCGAGCATTTCATCGGGATGTCTGGCTCGGGTTTTGCACTCGGACTGGCTATTTCCACGTATGAGTGGATGGCGGCTGCCACACTGATCGTGGTGGCGGTGTTCATCATTCCGCTGTACCTGAAGAACCGTATCTATACCATGCCGCAGTTCCTGGCCAAAAGGTATAACGATAAAGTAAGCACCATCATGGCGGTGTTCTGGTTGCTGGTGTATGTGTTTGTGAACCTCACATCCATCATCTATCTCGGTGCGCTGGCCATCTCTTCCATTTCGGAGATCAGTTTTTTCTGGTGTGTGGCAGGGGTCAGCGTGTTCGCGATCATTGTAACCGTAGGGGGCATGAAAGTGATCGGTTATACGGATGTGATACAGGTGCTCGTACTGATCATTGGTGGATTGGTGACAACCTATCTTGCATTGTCCCTGTTATCTGAGCATTACGGGTATGGAAATGATATCCTGAAAGGGCTCTCCGTACTTCGTAAGGAAGCGCCCACGCATTTTCATATGATCTTCCAGAAAGGAGATCCGTATTATAAGGAATTGCCGGGTCTGTCGGTTCTGATCGGAGGTATGCTGGTCAATAACCTGGCCTACTGGGGCTGTAACCAATACATCGTACAGCGGGCATTGGGTGCCGATCTGAATACTGCCCGTAAAGGGATCTTATTTGCTGCTTTTCTCAAGCTCCTGGTACCTGTGATCGCAGTACTGCCGGGGATCACAATGTATGTCTTGCACCAAAAAGGATTGTTCCTGCAGGAAATGAGCGATGGTGGCGTCATCAAACCGGACCATGCCTATCCCACCCTGATGAACCTGTTGCCTGCCGGCTTAAAAGGGATCGCGTTTGCTGCTTTAACGGCTGCCATCGTGGCTTCACTGGCGGGCAAGGCCAACAGCATTGCTACTATTTTCTCACTTGATATTTACCGTAAGTTCATTAATAAAGACGTTTCAGAAAAAAAACTCGTCCGGGTGGGTCGCTGGGCGGTCCTGGTATCCATGATCGCGGCTGCATTGGTGGCACCGGCACTTCGCTCGTTAGACCAGGCGTACCAGTTCATCCAGGAGTATGTGGGCTTTGTGTCACCGGGAGTACTGGCCATCTTCCTGCTTGGTTTTTTCTGGAAAAGGGCCACGGCGCAGGCAGCCATGGCGGGAGCATTGCTCACGATCCCCGTTTCTACGGTTCTCAAATTCCTGCCGGTATGGACAAATGGCTGGTTCCCTGATTATCCTTTTCTCGACAGGATGACGATCACATTTGTAACGGTAGCTGTTGTGATGATCCTCATCAGTTGGTTCTTCCCGCAAAAGGAGAACGAAAAAGCCATCATAGAAGTGGACCCGAAATGGTTCCGGGTAAATACGGGTTTTGTCATCGGTTCTGTGATCATACTGGGCATACTGGCCGCACTGTACACTGTATTCTGGTAAACACGAGGGGGCACGGAAGCGATCTGTGTGCTATATTAGCGAAACAACCAATACCTGATTCTGAATGAGCAATCATCCCTTTAACCTGGCGCTGCGCTTTATCCTGGAGTTGGCGGGCCTTTGCATCATTGCCACCTGGGCATGGGTATTTCATCAGGGTATCTATCAATGGCTGGCCGTGATTCTGTACCCCACCGTGGCCGCAGCCGCCTGGGCCATCTTCAGGGTTCAAGGTGAGTCGGGTAAAACCCTGGTGCCGGTGAGTGGGATCACCCGCTTGCTCATAGAGATCCTTTTCTTCAGCACCGCGGCCAGAATGTTATACCAGTTGGATGCAGGGAGGCTGTATTCTTTTTTCTTATTGTTGGTGATGGTGCATTACGCGGTTTCTTACGACAGGATACTCAGATTGATCCGGAATCGTTAGAACCAGTGGTGAGTTAAGGCAAAGGAATTATTTTCCTGACAGTAAGTTTCCCCGAATACGCATGCCCTCTTCCTTATCCAGTACATTTTTCATCAGCTTTTTCAAAGCTTCGGGGATGTTTTCTTTTTCCTGGTCGGTCAATACGTGTACGATCTCGAAGAACTCATCCTCATCATCGTAATAGCCAAAATAGAGGTCATACAGGTCTTTGGGATGCAGGCGCAAAGAGATCTCTTTATCTTCTTCATACACATGCATGGTCAGAATGGCCCATTGATCATTATCCTGATAATCGAAATGAATATCCACAGCATCGGTGTTCACCGCCCAGGTTACCAGTCTTTCGATCATTTCAGCAGCGTGATTCCTTACCAGTTCTTCGTAGCTCATAATTGCCGGTTGATGGCGCGAAAGTAAGGCCGTTTTAGCAGCCGGCAAGCATAAATGAACGAAATGACGGCTTTCTTGTTACACCTGTAAGCAGGATATTCCGGGAAAACCGGGATAAGCGTTATTTTTTGCACAAAGCCGGTGGATCATACCCTGAATGCCCGATAAATTTGATAAATTTCCTGTTCCAATGATTAATTTTATAAGCGATTGTGTCCATACTAAAACCCTTTCTTATGATCAAGCTAACAATCAATAACCAGCCTTATGAGGTTGATGCCAGTCCGGAAATGCCCCTGCTCTGGGCCATCAGGGATATGGTGGGTCTGACCGGTACCAAATTCGGATGCGGCATGGCCCAATGCGGAGCCTGCACCGTTCATGTGGATGGTAATCCGGTCCGCTCCTGCAGTTTCCCCGTATCTGCTGCAGTAGGTAAAAAGATCACCACTATCGAAGGCCTGTCTGAACGTATTGGCGAAGCGGTTAAAAAAGCATGGATCGAACTGCAGGTACCGCAATGCGGTTATTGCCAGTCGGGCCAGATCATGAGTGCTACGGCTTTACTGAAGAACAAACCCAAGCCCACAGATGCCGATATAGATGCGGCCATGCAGGGTAACCTTTGCCGCTGTGGTACCTATCAGCGTATCCGCAGCGCCATTCATCGTGCTTCAGAACTGATCCAATCCTAAACCTCAACTTCAAACGCAATCTTATGGCTAATCAACTTACGAATATAGATCGCAGGAATTTTCTCCGTTTAACCGGTATCACCGGCGCCGGATTGGTATTGGGGCTCTCTGCCCATGCTGATGGAGCGGCCACCGTAGAGAACCTGGCTGCGGCCGGAGAGTCCTATGAACTGACCCCTTATGTATTGATCGAAAAAAGCGGGCAGATCACCATCTTCAATACCAAACCCGAGATAGGACAGGGTACCTTTCAGTCGATCCCGGCATTGATCGCAGAAGAACTCGAAGTATCGCTTGATAAAGTGATCATTCAGCATACCGGTGGCGAAAAGAAATTCGGCGGAGCACAGTTCTCCGGCGGTTCTGCTTCGGTGCGTACCAGTTATACCAGTTTACGCAAAGTGGGTGCTTCGGCGCGCGAAATGCTGATCACTGCGGCAGCAACGCAATGGAATGTTCCGGTATCGGAATGTTATGCCTCAGATGCAAAAGTGTTTCACAAAACTTCCGGCAAAAGCCTGGGTTACGGTGAACTGGCCGAAGCGGCTGCCAAAGTGGAGGTTCCGAAAGAACCCCGTTTGAAAGATCCCAAAGACTTTACCATATTGGGTAAATCAACTCCAAGACCCGATGTGCCGCTGAAAGTGAACGGAACGGCGCAGTTCGGTATCGATGTATCTGTGCCAGGCATGGTGTATGCATCCATTGAGCGCTGCCCTGTGCTGGGTTCCAAACTGGTGAGTTATGATGATAGCGCCGCCAAAAAAGTAAAAGGTGTAGTGGCAGTAGAAAAATGCGAAAGGATCCATGGTGTATATCGTTCCGAAGGCGTGGCTGTGATCGCAGAGACCTACTGGGCCGCTTTACAGGGAAGGAAAGCATTGAAAGTGACCTGGGACCACCAGGGAAATGACAAGTTCAATTCCAAGACCTATGAACAGAGTTTACGCGACGCTTCCAAACAGGAGGGTGCCGTGGAACATAGCCAGGGCGATTTTGATAAAACATTCGCAGAAGCCCCGGTGAAGCTGGAAGCTTTTTATGAGACACCCATCGTGTCACATTCTCCCATAGAACCCATGAACTGCGTGGCCAGCTGGAAAGATGGCTCGCTGGAGATCTGGACCTCTACGCAGGTGCCGGGAAGGATCATGGATGAATTCACCAAGACCTATGATGTGGCTCCCGAGAAACTGAAGATACATGTGATGTTCAATGGGGGTGGATTCGGCAGGAGACTATATCCCGATTACGTACATGAAACGGTACAGTTGACCAAGAAGATCGGTCGCCCGGTAAAATCTATCTGGACCCGGGAAGACGATACCCGGATGGGCCCTTTCCGTCCGATGACTTTCTCGGCCATGAAGGGGGCATTGTCTGCAGATGGTAAGGCCATTGCCTTCCAGCACAAAGTGATCTCGCCTACGCTGGATATGCGCAAGGACTATGATAAGACCAAGGCAGATCGTACGATGACAGAAGGTATCAGTGAGCAGAAGTATGAGATAGCGAACATGAAGAACCTGTATGTGCACCATTACCTGCATCTCCCTTTGGCTGCATGGCGGGCGGTGACCAGCACTACATTGGCGTTCTCGCATGAATGTTTCATCGATGAGATGGCCGTGAAAGCCAAAAAAGATCCGATGGCTTTCCGCTTGGGAATGTTGACGAAAGAGTCGGATACCAAGAACGTACTGAATAAATTGAAGGAAGTTTCTCATTGGGACAAACCACTGCCTGCAGGATGGGGGCGTGGTGTGGCGCAGTATGAATTTTTTGCAGGTCTTGGCGGATTTGTGGTGGAAGTGTCTAAGAAAGGAACCGGTATCAAAATTGAAAAAGTGTATGCGGTGATCGACCTGGGAACGGTGGTGAATCCTGATACAGTGGAAGCACAGGTGCAGGGTGCTGCGGTAATGGCACTGACTGCGGCAGTGAAAAGCGGGATCACTTTTGAGAACGGTCAGACCGTGCAGACTAATTACCATAATAACCAGCTGGTACGTATCAATGAAATGCCCAAGGTAGAAGTGCATATCCTAGCCAATGGAGGCCCGCGTATCAAAGGTGTGGGCGAGCCGGGTCTGCCGCCATTTGCGCCGGCTTTGTGTAATGCTATTTATGCAGCAACCGGGAAAAGGATCCGTCGTTTGCCATTTGATATCAATAAAATTGTTTGACGGTAGAAGAAAGTACATGATGAGAAAAATTATTGCAGGCACGGCCCTGTTATTGTGGATGATCGGTGGCTCTGCTTTTGTGCAGTCGTATGATCTGCCGAAGAGTGTGGCACGTGGCAAAGAGTTATATGTTACTTATTGCCAGAATTGCCATATGGCAGACGGCAAAGGGGTAGAGGGTGCTTTTCCTCCGCTGGCCAAAGCCGATTATCTGAAAAAGCAACCGGTGAATTCGATCATTGCCATCCTGTTGAAAGGGCAAAGTGATGAGATCACGGTGAATGGTGCCAAATACAATACCCCGATGATGGGATTGGATTATCTGACGGATGAGCAGGTAGCGGATATTTTGAATTACGTCTATAACAGCTGGGGTAATAAATCAGCAAAAGCGGTAACGCCTGCACAGGTAAAAAAAGCAAGGCAGTAGTTCCTGCATGTTTTCATGAAAGAGATCAAAGACATCGTACATGCTTTTGATGAAGCTGCCCGTAGGCATAAAAAAACGGCATTGGCCACTGTGGTACATGTGTCAGGTTCCTCTTACCGCAGGCCCGGTGCCCGCATGCTGGTTACGGAAGACGGGCAGCTGACCGGGGCCATCAGCGGTGGCTGTCTGGAAGGAGATGCTTTGCGTAAAGCGGTGTTGGCCATCACCCAGGAGAAAAACAAACTGGTCATTTACGATACCACCGATGAGGATGATGCAAAACTGGGTATACAGTTAGGTTGTAATGGAGTGGTCACTATCCTCTTTGAGCCGATCAATACGGGAGACCCCGAAAATCCTATTGCCATTTTACGATCAATGATCGCCGAACGGAGGCCTTCTGTGCTGATCACAGCCTATTCGGTGAACCAGGGAATACATCTTGGTACGCGCAGGGTGGAGGATCTGCCGTCACTGGTGCAACCCCAGCTCAGCGCAGTGGTAGCCGAAGTGTTCGCTTCAGCATGCTCAACACATATTGAATTGACGGTGTCGGAGAACCAGCAGCATTTTTTTGTGGAATACTGCCATCCCTCCATTGCCCTGATTATAGTAGGGGCAGGTAACGACGCTGTACCGCTGGCTACGATCGCCAATAACCTGGGTTGGGAAACCACGGTGGTGGATGGAAGGGGCTCACATGCAACGATGCAACGTTTTCCCATGGCTGACTCCCTGATCGTTGCCAAACCGCAGGAAGCTGCAAAACAAATGGCGATAGATGAACGTACCGCATTGGTACTGATGACACATAACTATAACTATGATCTTGAAATATTACAACAGTTATCCGCTACCCCCATACGCTACGTAGGTATGCTTGGTCCTGCTGCGAAACGTAACCGGATGCTGGATGAACTGGAACAAAAAGGGATTGTTTTTACGGAAGATTTCCTGAACAGGATTTATGGTCCCACAGGTCTGGACCTGGGGGCAGAGACCGCGGCAGAGATCGCTTTGTCTATTGCGGCGGAGATCATGGCTGTCATACAGCAAAAGAAGCCGCTCCATTTGCGGGGGAAACAGGAAGCCATTCATCACCGGGAGTCATGAGTACAGGCATACTCATATTAGCGGCAGGAAGTGCCTCCCGTATGCAGCAGCCTAAAATGTTACTGCCTTTCCGGAACGGGAATATTCTTTCGCATCTGCTGGAGGAAGCCTGGGTTTTACAGCCTGCAGCTATTTGCCTGGTAACGGGTCATTATCATGATGAGATCTTATCGGCCGTTGCAACAGAAGGGGTGCTGGTGGTCAGGAATGAAGAGTGGCAGGAAGGGATGTCGGGATCGATACGTTTGGGGCTGTTGCAACTATTGCAGCAGGATCCTGCAATGCAACAATTGATCATACTGGTAAGCGACCAGCCTTTTCTTACCTGTGACCTGTTACGCGATATGCTGCAGGTGCAGCAGGAAACCCGAAAAGGGATCATTGCCGCTGGTTATGCCGGGATACAGGGAACGCCAGTGCTGTTTACAAAGGAGTATTTTGATCAGTTGCAACAGCTTACGGGTGATAAGGGCGCGAAACGTATCTTACAAACAAATGTCGGTGACGTGGCTGTAGTGGATTTTCCTGAAGGCGAGAGGGATATTGATACACCGGAGGATTATATAAAATATTGTACATCCATCAAATAAGCGCATGCTGAAAGATACACATCAACGGATACACACTTACCTGCGGATATCGCTGACGGATAACTGCAATCTCCGTTGTTTTTACTGCATGCCCGAAGAGGAATATGCATTCATGCCCCAGCAACAGTTGATGCAGGCTGATGAGATATTGCAACTGGCGAAGATCTTTGTGGCACAGGGGGTCAATAAGATCCGCCTGACGGGAGGGGAACCACTGGTAAGAAAAGATGCAGCAGCGATCATCCGGTCGCTGGGTGAACTCGGGGTAGAATTAACCATCACCACCAACGGCACCCGCGTGCATCATTTTATGGACGATCTGGTTGCAGCAGGGGTTCGTTCCGTGAACATCAGCCTGGATACTTTACAGGAAGATACTTTCACAATCCTGACCAGGCGAAACCAGTTCCGTGTGGTGAAGGATAATATCAGGCTGCTGCTCGACAGAGGATTTACCGTGAAAGTGAATGTAGTGGTGGTAAAGGGGTTGAATGACCGGGAGATACTTGATTTCATTGCCTGGACCCGGAATGAACCCGTGCATATCCGTTTCATTGAATTCATGCCCTTTGATGGTAACAAATGGCAGAGCGATAAGCTGGTTACCTGGAAAGAGATCCTGGAGATCGCGCAAACACAGTATGCGATACAGCCTCTGGAAAATGCTGCCCATGATACCTGTAAGAAGTACAGGGTTGATGGGTATACAGGAACGTTTGCGGTGATCAGTACCATGAGCGCTCCTTTTTGCAGCACCTGTAACCGCATCAGGCTTACCGCAGACGGGAAGATCAAGAATTGCCTGTTCTCGGAAGAGGAGACAGACCTGTTGCAGGCCTTACGTAAGGGAGAGGACGTATTGCCGCTGATAGAAAAATCGATCCTCTCTAAACACAAAGAACTGGGAGGTCAGTTCTCGAAAGATTTTACAACCATTGATACAAGTCATTTACATAACCGTAGTATGATCGCCATTGGCGGATAAATGCAAGTCTATGATATCGGTAGCAGAAGCCAGGCAGATCGTTGCAACCCAGAGCAGTTTACTGCCAGCTGTGCCGCTGCCTTTTGACAGGTCGGTTGGCTATGTGCTGGCGGAGGATATCGTTAGTCCATTGTCTATCCCTTCTTTCCGTCAGTCGTCCATGGATGGTTATGCCATCCGTTGTGCAGATAGTCACCTTTCACTGGAAATACAGGATGAGTTACCTGCCGGTACATCGCATCAACTGTCGTTGAAGCCGGGTAAGGCCATCAAGGTATTTACAGGTGGCCCTGTGCCGGAAGGCGCTGACGTGGTTGTGCAGAAAGAATGGGTGACTGTTACCGGGAACCAGATCGGGATAGGAGCAGAGAAAGAGATCGAGCCGGGTGCCCATATCAGGCTGCCGGGTTCAGCGATCAGTAAGGATTCGGTAGCGATACCCAAAGGCACAGAGATCCGAGCCATGCATGTGGGATTTGTGGCCGGCCTCGGTCTTACAGAGGTCCTGGGCATCCGCAAACCATCAGTTTCCATTGTGATCACTGGCAATGAGCTGGTACAGCCGGGTGCTGCCATTTCGTTCGGACAGGTGTATGAATGCAATTCCTACGGCCTGAGAGCTTGTTTGCAGCAGTTACAGATTTCAGACATAACCGTGAGCTATGCCAAAGATACCCTGGCAGAGACCGAAGCAGCTATTGCCCGGGCTTTGGTCAACCATGACCTTGTACTTGTTACAGGGGGCGTAAGTGTGGGAGAGTATGACCATGTGGCCCAGGCATGCGCCCGTGTGGGCTTGGTCCAACAGTTTCATGGCGTAAAACAAAGGCCAGGCAAACCTTTGTATTTTGGAACCATGGAAGGTAAATGGGTGTTCGGCCTGCCTGGTAACCCGGCATCTGTATTGTCCTGTTTTTACCAATATGTGCGGCCACTGCTGCATACATTGTCTGGGATGGCTCCGGCAAGAACTGAAAGAGCCGCATTGGCAGAATCCTTTGAGAAAAAACCGGTACTCAGTTTTTTTCTGAAAGGGTATTGTGAAAATGGAACGGTAAGTATCCTGCAGGCGCAGGCCTCCTTCCAGTTAAGCTCTTTTGTGCAGGCCAATTGCTGGATCGAACTGGATGAGACGCAACATTATTTTGCCAAGGGCACACAAGTGATCATTCACCCATTTCTGTAAGATATATGGAAGAGATCCTTTTATATGCATTGTTTTTCCTGGTGGCATTTTTGTATGCATCTGTAGGACATGGCGGAGCCAGTGGTTATCTGGCCCTGATGGCTTTGCTGGGATTCAGTGCGGCCGTGATGAAACCCACTGCTTTGCTGTTGAATGTCATGGTATCGCTGATGGCGTTCATTTCGTTCTACAGAGCCAGGCATTTCCGCAAGGAATTGTTGTGGCCACTGATCGCTGCGTCCATACCCTTTGCTTATTTGGGTAGTATACTGCAGGTATCGGAAGTATTGTACAAACAGGTGCTGGGTGTTGTATTGCTGTTGTCGATCATCCGTATGGTATGGACCAGCTCAGAACAGCCGGTAAAACCTGCTCCCCGCTGGTATGTATTGTTCGCGATCGGAGCGGTCATTGGCCTGGTGTCAGGGATGATCGGTATGGGTGGGGGCATCCTGCTTTCTCCATTGCTGTTGCTGATGGGATGGTCTACCCAGAAGCAGACAGCTGCCATCAGTGCGATCTTTATCTTCTTAAATTCGATGGCGGGAATTGCCGGACAGCTGAAAACCGGATTCAACCTGAGTCCACAGATCTATACGATCATTGCATTTGTATTGGCAGGAGGTTTGCTGGGTGCCTATGTAGGGGCAGAGAAACTGAAGGCAAAAAATATGAAATACATACTGGCATTGGTGTTGATCCTGGCGGCAGGTAAATTGTTTTTTGTAAAATAGGATTATGGCGATTGAGATTTTATTCTTTGGTTCACTGACAGATGCCACTACGGTGGCAAGACTGATCGTAGATGGGATTGCGGATACCGATCAGCTGAAGACCTATCTTATGGATAGATACCCTGCCTTGCGTTCGGCCCGGTATTTTGTAGCGGTGAACCAGCGTATGATACAGCAAACAGCATCTTTGCAAGCAGGCGATGTGGTTGCCCTGATGCCACCCTTTTCCGGAGGATGATATGTTCAATAACGAGCGTTACATAAGACAGATGATCCTGCCAGGTTTTGGACAGGCAGCACAGGATAGACTTCGTGCCGCCAAAGTATTGATCATTGGTATGGGTGGACTTGGATGTCCGGCCCTGCAATACCTGGTTGGTGCAGGGGTAGGTACCATCGGTTTAATGGATGGGGATGCTGTGAGTATGAGTAATCTGCACCGCCAGTTGCTCTTCAATGAATCCGATATCGGAAAAAATAAGGCTTCCATTGCGGCTGAAAAAATGAAAGTGCAGGATCCGGAGATCGAATTTGTGGTATATCCTTTCCTATTAAATAACCGGAATGCATTGGAATATATTGGCGCATACGATATCGTGATCGACGGTACCGATAACTTCGCGGCAAAATATATGATCAATGATGCCTGCGTGTTGCTGGATAAACCTTTTGTGTATGGTGCAGTATCGCGTTACCAGGGACAGATTTCGGTCTTCAACCTCCCGGTAGATCAGGGCCGATCATTGAACTATCGAGACCTGTTCCCCATATCACCTGCCAGGGGAGAGATTCAGAGTTGCGAAGAAGCGGGTGTGATCGGCGTATTGCCCGGTATCATCGGTACCATGCAGGCTGCGGAAGCGGTCAAGCTGATCACCGGATTGGGACAAAGCCTGTATGGGCGTTTGTATAATTATGATGTTTGGCAGGCCAGGTCTTACGAGATCGTATTGTCATTGCATCCAGCAGTGACGGAAATGGATAAAGATAGTTTTCTGCAGGCGGATTACAGCTTTGAATGTGATGATGGGGAAGAGGATATTCCGGAGGTCAATGTGACGGAATTCAACCGTTTATTGCAGGACCCCGATGTGTTTGTGCTGGATGTTCGTGAAAGGCATGAATTTCCCAGGATCGATTTCTCTGATGCGCAGATACCCATGTCTGAGTTACAGGTATCGCTGGAAACACTTCCTGCAAAGGAGATCTGTGTGATCTGCCACCAGGGGATACGTAGTGTGTATGCGGCACAGCTGATCAAAACAAGACGTAACCTGCCGGTGTATAGTTTAAAAGGAGGCTTGACCGCCTACTTCAATCAAAATGAAATATGAAAGAGCGTAAGGTCAAAAATATCTTTACGGAAGGTCCGATCCCCGCACAAAAGATAGCGGAAGACATACAGAAACATGCTACACAAACGGGTATCGGGGCGCATAGTATTTTCCTGGGACAGGTGCGTGCGGATGTAAAAGAAGGCGGAACGGTCACGGCCATTGCGTATACTGCCTATACCGAAATGGCTTTGGAAAAGATGTATGAGATAAGGGAATCGCTGTTTGCCAAATATCCGCTTACCTGTATGCATGTATATCATAGCCTGGGCACTGTGCAGGCAGGGGAGATCTGCTTGTTTGTTTTTGTATCTTCCCAACACCGGAAAGCTGCGATCGATGCCTGCGGGGAGCTGGTGGAAGCGATCAAGTTCCAGTTGCCCATCTGGGGAAAAGAGATCCTGAACAACCAGGCAACAGCCTGGAAAGAAAATAAATGATATGGTGAACATCACACATAAATCAAACAGCCTTAGAAAAGCGGTGGCGGTAGCCACGGTGCAGGTATCCGTACAGCAGACCATTGATGCGATCATCAATAAGACCGTGCCCAAGGGAGATGTTTTTGCGTTTGCCAAAGTAGCGGCCCTGTTCGCTGTTAAAAAGACCAGTGATATGATCCCCGACTGCCATCCCTTACCGGTTGAATTTACACAGGTGAGTTTTGACATAAAGGGGCTTACCGTGGAGATCAGTGTGGAAGTACATACGGTCTATAAAACCGGTGTGGAAGTGGAAGCCATGCATGGGGCCTCAGTGGCGGCATTGACCTTGTATGATATGCTGAAACCAATCGACAGTTCCATTGAGATCCAAAGGATCCGCCTGTTGCATAAGGAAGGGGGCAAATCACAGTATCGTTTGCCGGCAGGTGAGTCCATCAAAGTGGCTGTGATCGTTTGTTCGGATTCTGTGTCCCGGAAAAAAGCGGAAGACAAAGCAGGTCTTGCCGTGATCGACAAACTGAAGACCTTTGGGATCGAAACAACGGAATACCGCGTAATACCCGATGAGGCCGAAGCCATTCGCGAACAGGTGACCATACACACCAGAAACGGGATACAACTGCTGTTGTTCGTAGGTGGTACCGGCGCCTCGCCCAGAGATATCACCCCAGATATCATACAGCCCCTGTTGAACAGGGAACTTACCGGCATTATGGAGCAGGCCCGCCGTTATGGACAGGAACGTATGCCCTACGCTATGCTGTCCAGAAGTGTTGCTGGTTTTGTGGAAGAAATGCTCGTTTTAACGCTCCCTGGTTCAACAAAAGGAGCGGTAGAATACATGGATGCCCTTTTTCCCCAGGTGTTACATGTACTCGAAATTGCGCGTGGGGGCAGGCATGAATAAACTGTGATGCTCCCGCAGCTTATCGCTGCTCACCGCTTAATTCTTCTGGAAATTGCTACAGCGCAAACGATTGCAGGTGTACAGGAAAATAAAACTGTTTATAACTCTTTGTCGATTTTGTTGTTTTCCATAGGCAGGAATATCCGTTTGCTGTAATTTTGCATATATAAATGATAATGATTAGTCATTATTGCGATAAGCTGTCATCCGAAAACGTTTATCCATAATTCAATCCCCTGTTTAAGGGGGTTAATTAACAAGAATTAATCATTTTCTTTACTTCCTGCTTTATTCCTGTAAAATTAGTAATGCATTGACGGATTCGTTATATACGTATCATAAAGTCGTGCGTGCTTGTTTACAAGACTTATTTTATTCAGAAGCAAATCAAATTGAGCAGGAATGATCACAGTTGGTATTATTGAAGACAACCAGGCCTTGCGGACGGGTATTGAAGAGTTCGTTTCCCAGAACAATAACATGCGGATCCTTTTCTCTTGCAATAGTGTAGAGAAATGGTTGATGCATTACGATCAGGATACCGAGGGACCTTATGTATTATTTCTCGACATTGGCCTGCCCGGTATTTCGGGCTTGAAAGCCATCTCCGTTATTAAGAATAAGTATCCTGATACCAAGTTGGTGGTCATTACCGGCGACAGCTCCAAGGAAAGCGTATGGGAAGCCATAACCAGCGGTGCCGATGGTTACCTGCTGAAACCTTTTTCATTAAAAGAGATCAGTCAGCAGATAGATATCATTCAGAATGGGGGTGCTGCTCTCTCTCCTTTGATAGCCGAAAAACTGATCCACCGGATCAATGCCAATAACAAGCCGGCACGGGAAGGCAAGAACCTGTTGCTCACCCGAAGGGAAAATGATGTTCTTGAACAGCTGGTAAAAGGGCTCAGCTATAAGGAAGTAGCTAATATTCTTAAGATATCGTTTGCTACTGTGAACGATCATATCAAGAATATCTATTACAAAATGGGGGTTAATTCGAAATCAGAACTGATTGCCAAAGTACTGTCGAACAGGCGGTCGGATCTGATGTTATAATAATTTGCTGATATGCCGGAACGGAAGTCGGAGTATACCATATTGATCGCAGAAGATAACAGCATTAACCGGTTTGTGTTGACCAGTATGCTGAAAGGCCTGAATAAGCGGATAGTAGAAGTGGAGAATGGCAGGGAGGCGCTTGATGCCTTGGAAGAACTGAAGCAGACAGCTACAGTGCTGCTGCTGGATCTGAACATGCCCGTTCTGGATGGATACGGTGTCATCAGGAAAATGGCCCAGGATGCGGAAGCTTACAGAAATGTGAAGACGATGGTCATCAGTGGCACTTTTTACAGCGATTTTCTGGAAAAAGGACTGGGTGAACATATCAGCGCTTATCTGGAAAAGCCGGTCGTAAAGGAACAGTTGATACATAAATTAAGAGAATGCGTCATTAATTTCTGATCTTGGAACAAAACGTATCACATACAGGCACGAAACAGTTGACTGGGCTGAAATATCTGCTCAATAATATTTCTCATGCCATATTATTCGAGACACTGGATAACGAGATCGTATTCGTGAACCAGCAGTTCTGCGAACTGTTCCAGATCCCCCTGGACCCTGAATTGCTGATCGGGGCGGATTGTTCCAAGTCAGCAGAAACATCGAAACATTTTTTCCAGAACCCGGAAGCTTTTGTGGAAGGGATCCGGAAGATCTATGCGGGCAAGGTGGCCGTGCTGAATGAAGAACTGGTGCTTGTGAATGGAAGATCGATCTACCGAGATTATAAGCCCTTACTTGACGACCCTGAGCATAAAGGGCATTTGTGGATCTATAAGAATTTTAATGAGGTCAAGTCTGTTCTAGCACAGACCCAGGAGCAGAAATTCTTTTACGAGCAACTGCTCAATAATATACCGGCTGATATCGCCATTTTCGACAAGGAGCATAAGTACCTGTTCCTGAACAAGACAGCCGTGCAAAATGATGAGGTTCGCCAATGGATGATCGGCAAGGATGATTTTGATTTTTGCAGGCATACCAACCGGCCTTCACACCTGGCTGTTTACCGGAGAGGTATTTTCAAGGAAGCATTGGACTCTGCTGAAATGGTGGAGTTTGAAGAAACGAATTATACCAAAGAAGGTAAAAAGGTTCATAATCTCAGACGTTATTATCCCCTGTTGGATAAGGACGGAAAAGTGAATCAGGTGATCGGTTATGGTGTTAATATCACCAGGATCAAGGAACGGGAAGAGAACCTGATGGAAAGGGAGCAGGCTTTGAAAGACCTGGTGCATTCCATGGACCAGGTAGTGGTAACCCTGAACATGAATGGTCAGATCAAGTATGCCAACCCCAAATGGGAAGAATTGACGGGGCTGCAGGTGCATGAATACAGTTCACAGAAGATCGGAAGTTTCATTAAGAAGGGCAGGGACGCTTTTGTAAGGAACCTGCAGGCTTTCATTGATGAGGGGAAGTCGGATATCCCTTCCACTTATATCTACCTGAATGACCATAGCGGCGTACAACGGGTGTTCAGCTATTACCTGGCCAATTTCAGTAACTATAATACCACCGAGAAGAGAGTGGCGGTATTCCTGAATGATATTACGGCCCGGTTGATGGTGGAACGTAAACTGAAGCGGATCGCTGCAGAAGAAAGAAGGATCAATGAAATGAAGTCTGGCTTTATCAGCCTCGTATCGCATGAATTGCGTACGCCATTGTCCGTCATACTTGCCAGTACAGAGCTGATAGAAATGCTGGCTGCCAAGCGAGGTGGAGACGATGCTGCCGGAACCGCAAAGTATACGGATCGGATCATACACCAGGTGGATAAGATGACGCAATTGATGAATGAGTTCCTCTTCCTGAGTAAGATCGAATCCGGCAAGTTGTCGCATTCTCCGGCACTCCTGGATGTTGAAGAGCTGATCAGGAAGCAGATCAACGATCTGTACACACCCTGGACAGATGGCCGGTCACTGAGTTTCTCCGTGAAAGGAAAACCGGTGAAAGTGATGGCAGACGAATTGATGCTGACACATATTTTGAGCAATCTTATCACGAATGCATTCAAATATTCACAGGAAAGAAAGGCCCCGGCACTCAGGTTGCGGTTCTCGAAACGATCCTGGAGCCTGCTGGTGGTGGATAATGGGATCGGGATCCCGGAAAACCAGCATGCCAAAATCTTCCTGCCCTTTGTGCGGGGATCCAATGTGGGATCCGTTACCGGCACAGGGTTTGGTTTGATGATCGTGAGCCTGTTTGTTAAAAAGAGTAAAGGAAAAATACAAATGAAAAGCTGTGAGAACCGTGGATCGGCATTCCTGGTCAGGTTCCCCAAATAATAACACCCCCTAATTAGTAAACACGATGGATAAGATTTTATTGGTAGAAGACGAAACAATCATCAGGGCCTCAATAGCCGAGATCCTGCGTCATTACGAATACGAAGTGATCGTGGCCGAGAACGGTAAACTGGGTCTTGCCAAAGCATTGACCGAAAAACCCGATCTTATCATTTGCGACGTGATGATGCCGGAGATGGATGGTTTTGAAATGCTGCAGGAGTTGCGCAAACAACCCGAGTTTAATACGCCTTTTATTTTCCTTACTGCCAAAGTACAGGCGGATGATATCAGGGCCGGAATGAATCTGGGCGCTGACGATTATATTTTTAAACCGTTCAAGAGTGCTGATCTGATCAAGGCGATCGAAACCAGGCTGGATAAGCGTAAGCTTGTCATGAAAAAGATCGAAGAAAAGACCAAAGACCTGGAAAATGTGATCAGGCTGATGTTGGGACATGAATTCAATACCCCGATGAACGGGATCAAAGCCATGTCTGAGTTCATACACCAGAATGTGGAGAAGTACAATGATAAGCAGCTGGCTGAATTCTGCAATTATCTTTCGCTCAGCGCAGAACGGCTTCAGTCGACCTTTGATAAGGTGAGAAAGGTATATGAAGTGAAAGAGCTGGACAGGAACGAAATAGCAGAAGCAATGCACGTGGGGGTACGTAACACCATCATGCAGATCGGGCAATCTCTGGCGGAGAAAGCTGACAGGAAAGGAGACCTGGTGATAGGGGACCTGGATGATATCGCACTTCCGGTAAAATCAAACCTGTTATTTACTGCTTTATATGAGATCATTGAGAACGCATTCAAATTCTCAGAAAAAGGTAACCAGGTGAAGATCAGCACCCACTGCTCTGAAAGCAGCTATGAGATCATAGTGGCTGATTCGGGAAATACGATCACGGCGGAAGAACTGTCTACCTATACATCGTTCAAACAGTTCGATCGGTCCAAGTACGAACAGCAGGGACTCGGTGCCGGGTTGGCACTGACCATCAGTATTCTTGAGAAATACGATGCGACAATATTATTTCAGAACAATATGCCGAATGGCATCATAACCATCTTACGTTTTAAAATATAAATATATGGCAGAGTACAAAGGCACTACCATTCTTGTAGTAGAAGACGATCTGGACCTTCGTCAGACACTTGCTGAGAGTCTTTCCAGTTACCACAATGTAATTGAAGCCGAAAGTGGTATTGTGGCGCTGGATATCCTGAAAACGCAGAAGCCGGACCTGGTATTACTGGATGTGATGCTTCCGTTTCCGCTGGATGGGTTTTCCGTACTTCGCGTGTTGAAGAACGATCCTGTGCTTTCGTTGATCCCGGTCATATTGATGTCGGGTATCAAAACTGAACAGACCATCCTGGAGGGGTTGAAGATGGGTGCAAACGATTATATTGTAAAACCTTTCAGGGCGGCCGAATTGCAGTTGAAATGTAATAACCTGATCGCCATGCGCCAGAAAATCCTGCAAAAGGTGGAGCGGGAGATGTTCATCAAAACCCCGGAAGTATATCAGTTCGATATTGAATCAGAGTTCAAGAAAAAATTCGAGAACATCACCAAAGCCATGGTAGAGGGATCAGATTTCACGGTGCCGAATATCGCTAATAAGATGTCAATGAGCATCTCCACGCTGGAACGCTGGGCGAAAAAGATATACAATATGACGCCCAAGCAGTATATCCAGAACACCAAACTTACCAAGGCCGAGATATTCCTGCGTCAGCGCCTCACTTCTGTGAACGAGATCGCCTATACGCTCGGATTCAGTTCTGTGTCCTATTTCTGCCTCTCGTTCAAGAAAAAATATGGAAAGAGCCCAAAAGCTTACATGCGTTTCCCGACAAAAGCAGATTCGGTAACACTGGATTAACTGCGAAGATGTACGATATCGAGAACCAATTATTTTGTGTACAAAGTCTAAAATGCTAGTATGGTTTGTTGTAAAGGTGATAATATTCTGATTCTTAAGTACCTGTCGGAGGTTTCCCAGGCAGAAGGGGAGAAACTGATCACTTTTTTTTCTGAGTCGGATAATGCTGTCTGGCTTGAGTATGAGACATGGCTGGGCATGATCAATAAAAAGGACCTGCAAGAAGAACTTTCCTATTTTCACCTGTCGTCATTCCCGTTCGATACGTATGATGTGTTCAGCAATTTTAAGAACAGCTATCAATTCGCCAGGGGTATTGTAAGCCGGAGGTTCGAATATCATGTGGTGCTTTCGTTGGTGAACGAGGAGCTCTTATACATGGATTCTGTGGAAAAACTGGCAGCACAGTTCCTGGAGAAGGCGGCTGAGCTGACGTCGAAATACCCATCTTCATTTGAAGTGGTGATACGCCTCCATGCAGCCTACAATGTGTTTGGCGATAATAAGTTCTCATCTATCTCCAATACCAACCAGATTCAGCAGTTCATCAACCTGTTTTATGATGTGAATACGGCCTACCTGACCGTAGATCCTAATATATATGTCACCGGAACCGATGCCCGTTCGCTTGCACAGACCTTATTTCAAAGACGCAAACCCGGGTACCAGTATATAGGGAACAAGTTCCAGATGGTTCCATTTTCAACTCCGGTAAGCCTTTCAGAGTTGGTCACAGCCTCACCAAGATTGACTTACCAATTACAGGAGTCCCCCAACGATGCCAAGAAGCAGCAGCTGCTTAAAACCTGTTTTGAAAAGTATGCACGACTGAAGGAACCGGACCAGCTGCTGAAGCAGATATACAGTTATATCGGATAATAACTGAATGGCTTTTGATTACAACTGAACCATTCCGGAATACCCACTATCGGCATGGGTAAATACCAGTTTTCTGGCAGGTCTCCTATACCCCTTATTTAAGGGTTCTGTATTTGTTAAAAAACATGTTAAGATTGTATCAGGAAAGGAAGTCAGCGGTGTCCGGGAGAATAGTCGTTTTTTTAGTGTTGCTTGCTATAAAAGTCACCGTGTAGTACAGGTGACTTTTCTTTATTAAAATAAATTGATCGGGATAATAATATAAGCCCAGCATCATGTTGTTCAGTAAGTTCAAATACGCAATCGGTAAGAGGTACAGGAAATTGGACCAGGCCATTTCCGGTTCACGTTGCGTTGAGTATATGGTGCACCTTTCATTTCCCACTTCTTTCCAGGTGTCATTCATTGATGAAAATGGTCTGCCCAGGATACGGGAATGTACAGGCACCCGTTTTGATCAGCAGTTACTGGTCCCCGATAATTTTAAAAAGATATTGATCAAGGTCTTTGTATCCAACCCCATGAAACTGAAAGAGCAGACCGTAAAGATCGCGATCCTGGAAAAAGACCAGGTATTGAAAGAGAAAAGTTTTTCCATCTGCCATACAGAGAAGTTCAATGGCTGGTTCAATCTCGACCTGTTACAGGCCTGACTAGGGCATCACGTAGGGCAGCACCACATGGAAAGAGCTTCCCTTTCCCAATTCACTCTCAAAATAGATCCTGCCTTTGTGCATGGATATGAAGTTATGTACCAGCACCAGTCCAATACCTGTTCCTGTGACACTGCCTGTGTTTTTTGCCCTGTAAAAAGAATTGAAGATCTGATTATGTTCATCGGGCGGTATGCCGATACCATAGTCTTTGATCAATACCTCCAGTTCTTCTTCCTTATAGATGAGGTGTACTTCCGGCTGAGGTTTGCCAATGGAGTATTTAAAGGCATTGGATAACAGATTGTCGAGAACGTGTGAGATATGCGTAGCATCCAGTATCGGCTTTCTTGCAGTACCTGAAACAAAGAATTCTGCTACCCGGTGATCATTCTGCAGGCTGTTCTGGCGCACAATGGATTTCCTGATCAGTTCCTCCATATCAGTTTCCTTGGCCGACAAGGGCTCCGTATCAGATTCAAGTTTGCTGAGCAGCAGTACGTCATTGATCAGCTCGGACAGGCGGTCCACTTCGCTGTCTATGTTTTTAATGAATTTTCGTGCCTTCAGGATGTTCTCATCATCGTATTTCTCCAGGTACATTTCTGCGATCTCGGCTCCCGATTTGATAGAGGTCATCGGCGTCCTGAATTCATGCGAAGCCATCGCCACGAACTTCGATTTCAATTCGCTCAGTTGCTTTTCTATTTCAAGCGCAGCCAGCATTTGCTGCTCAACCCGTTTCCGTTCGTCTATCACCCTGGAGGAAGTGATCAGCAGGTTCCTGCCATAAAAATCGTCGTATAAAGATCTTGCGCTGGTTTCGAACCAGTTATAACCGCCAGACTTGTTTCTGAAACGGTATACGGACATCACATCTTCCTTCATCACCTGGTTCATGCTGTTGTGGATCTGTGACATTGTTTCTCTGTCGTCCGGGTGGAAAAAATCAAAAGGGTTCTTTCCGATCATTTCTTCTGGCTGATAACCTGAAATGGATTGAATGGTCGGAGATACATAAATATAAGTAGCATCGATCTCATGTACACAAACCAGGTCGTTTACATTTTTGGAAAGCAGTTCGTACAGGTAGCTATGCTCTTTTTCAGAAGTGATGTCTTTCAGCGTTCCCGTTGTGCCGGTGATATGGTTATCCTGATCAAGAAGTAATGTGGCAAATACCCGGATCCATTTGATTTTGCCTGATTTGGTGATATACCTTATCTCGTGTGAGCAGTAGCTTTTTTCACGATTGATCAAGGGAGTGAACAGGCGTTGGTTTTTTTCTACATCGTCGGGATGGAGAAAGTTGAAAAAAGGAACACCGATGGTCTCATCCAGGCTGAATTCCATGATGGTCTGCCATGCTTTATTCAGGTATATCCAGTTGCCGGAGTTGTCTGTTTGAAATATGATATCCGTTACATGATCTACGATGTATTTATATTTCGACTCGCTTTCTGCCAGTTTCTGTACGGATTCTCGTAAAAGGGTGATGTCTTTTGAGTTTACGGAAATGCCAATTACTTTTCCCTCGGTGTTTTGTATGGGGTTGATAATGATTCTGAGGATCCGTTCATTGAATACCAGTTCTTCTTCCACTTTTACACCGTTCATTCCCTGTTGATACCATTTCTGTAATTGCCTGTTTACCTCTGCCGATCCGGTGAAGCTTCTGGAAACTGCTCCGATCACGGGATCTTCATTATAGTAATCCCTGTAAAGTTGTTTGTAAGATTGATTGAATGATAGGATCCTGTAATCTGTATCGAGTGTATAGATGTTTTCTTCAGAAGTGTTGATGATGCTGTACAGACTGTTTTTCAGTAAAGCAGTGGTATCGGAAAGAGGAGAGTAGTTGGCTGTGTTCAGCAGCATGACAGCTACTTCTGCAACCTTATCGCCCATAAGCAACGGCGACATAGCAATATGCAGATGCTGCTGGTTGATGGTGATGATCTCCTGTATAAAATCGCCCTTGAAAGCGAGATCGAACAAGGTCTTTATTTCGGTTTCAAAACTGCCATGATGGCTTCCCGTAAAAAAACTGTCTCCGGTTTCATATCCTATACCTGTTTCTTTCTTCATCCATTCAAAGAAGATCTTATTTCGTGAAGTGATCTGGTACGAAGGGTTAATGGTGAAGAAACTGACCCCCAGGCTGCTCATCAGTTGATCAAGATAATAAAGCGGGTTCTCCTGGGAATGCCCGAATACTTTGGTGCTATTGGTTTCCTGCAGATTGCCGATGAAGAAGGCAATGACGCCGTTTTCTTTTTTTACGGAACCGGTATTACTCACCATGAGGTAAGTGCCGTCGGACCGGCGTATTTTGAAAGTGGCTTTGAAGTCGGTTAATTCAGACAGGTCGTTGTAAAGATCAGTTACCACAGAAGCGTCTTCGGGATGTATCAATTGCATCCAGTTATTGGTCCCGAGAAAATGACTCTCATCAAAACCCAGTAATTGTTTGATGGAAGGGCTAAGGAAGAGGATATTCCCATTGATATCCATAATGTACATTACCGAACGAAGGTTATTGGTAAGTGCCCTGATGATGGAGTAACATTGCTGGATATCTTTTTCCTGGGTGATCTGTGGCGAAAAGGCACTGTTCATAAATGATGGAGATTCTTTGTCGGGTGTAATACTATATGTAAAATTTGTATAATTTTTAGTAAAAAAGTATAAAATATTCAGCATTCGGGCCGGTGCTGCGTTTATTCATCAAATCCGTATCTGGCAGGCTGTTGTTTTTTAGTTATGGGTTGATGCCGGCCTGAGCAGGATCGCCATCGTATAAGGTGCCTGATGGCGAAAGCTCAGTTCCTGGCAAAGAAAAAGGGACCAAGTTGTACTTTGTCCCTTTTCCGCTAGGTTGTTGGTCTGGTCTTATTTTTTCAGGTACTTCCTGACCTTGTCATGCAGGCCCTCGCTCAAGGGTACTACCGGTAAACGCAGGTGGTTGCCGATCCATCCTTTTTCGGCCATGAATGCCTTAACGCCTGCCGGGTTGTTTTCTGCGAACATCAGGTCGTAAGCTTCTATCAGTTTGTCGTTGATCGGTTTGGCGGCTGCAAAATCGTGTTTCAGGCACAAACGGATCATCTCAGAGAATTCAGCAGGGAAGGCGTTGGCCGCCACACTGATCACGCCATGCATACCACAGGCGATCAGGGGGAGCGCCAGGCCATCATCTCCACTTACCAGGAGAAAATCTTCCGGCATATCGCGTAACAACTGCATGCATTGTGCCATATCGCCGCTGGCTTCCTTCATGCCGGCGATATTGGGCAGCTGGGCCAGTCTTAAAGTGGTTTCAGCGGTCATATTCCTGCCCGTACGGCCTGGAACATTGTACAACAGGATCGGCTTGGGCGAAGCGGCTGCCAGCGCTTTATAGTGCTGGTAAATGCCTTCTTGCGAGGGTTTGTTATAATTGGGTGATGCGCTCAGTACGGCCACTGCCTTATCCAGCGGGAACTTATGCAGGTCGTTGATAAGTTCGGCCGTATTGTTACCACCGATGCCCACCACTACGGGTACACGGCCGGCCACTTTCTCGAATGTATAGTTGACAATGTCCAGCTTCTCCTGTTTATCCAACGTTGGGGTTTCTCCGGTGGTTCCTAAGGTGATGAGGTATTCAACCCCACCCTTGATCATGGTGTCGATCACATTTCCCAGCGAATCGAAATCCACTTTCAGATCGGATGTGAACGGTGTCACCAGCGCAACCCCCGTTCCCCGCAATTGTTGACGTAAAGACATTGTATGTGTATTGATTTATTTTTAATTCCTGTTTGATACCCCCACCAACTACTAACTATTAACTATTAATTATTAACTACTAACTACTAATCATCCCAACCGCTTTTCCATTCTCTTCCCAGAATCCCATCTTGCCATATTTCTCGATCCGGTCATTGATCCGTTGCATGGGATCTTTGCCTTTTACCTCCTGCAGCGCTTTCAGGATATAGGATTTGAGAATGTCAGAAGCTTCTGCATAATCCCAGTGGGCACCACCCAGCGGTTCATGTACGATCTCATCCACAAGGCCGAAATTTTTCATATCGGTCGCGGTCAGGCGCAATTGCTCTGCCGCAGTCTCTTTTTTATCCCAGCTGCGCCATAAAATGGAGCTGCAGCTTTCGGGAGAGATCACGGTATACCAGGTATTCTCCATCATCAGCACTTTATCACCTACACCAATGCCCAATGCACCGCCGCTGGCCCCTTCTCCAATGATCACAATGATCACGGGCACTTTTAAACGGATCATTTCATAAATATTACGGGCAATGGCTTCTCCCTGACCACGTTCCTCTGCTTCCAGCCCCGGGTAAGCACCCGGAGTATCGATCATGCAGATCACGGGTTTATTGAATTTTTCAGCCAGTTTCATCAGGCGGAGGGCTTTGCGGTATCCTTCCGGGTTGGCCATACCAAAATTGCGCAACTGGCGGGCTTTGGTATTGATCCCTTTCTGCTGGCCTATGATCATCACGGTTTCGCCATCCAATTGGGCAAAACCACCTACCATCGCCTTATCATCCTTGAAATTCCGGTCACCGTGCAGTTCTACAAAATGGGTGCACATATTCGTAATGTGCTTCATGGTATAGGGCCTGTCCGGGTGACGGCTCAGCTGTACCCGCTGCCAGGGAGTGAGATGCTGGGTGATCTCTTTCCTTTTTTCCAGGATAGAGGCTTCCAGTTGTTCCAGGGTAGAGGTATAGTCGATCCGGGGATTTTTCTCCGCCAGTTTTTTGGTGTCATCTATCTGCTCATAGATATCCTTGATGGGATTCTCAAAATCAAGGAATTGTCTATTTGGGTATTGGGGCATAGGGTTCAGTTAAGATGGTAAAATTAGGGGTTGCAATTTTTTTTTGAAAAGATTTGTTTGAAAGTTGTTTACCCCTATCTTTGCCGTCCGAAAAACGGGATATTTATCCCGGATACAGGTACGGATCGGTAGTTCAGTTGGTTAGAATGCCGCCCTGTCACGGCGGAGGTCGCGGGTTCGAGTCCCGTCCGGTCCGCAAAAGCCACCTAATGCAGGTGGCTTTTGTTATTAAAAAGATTAGCCCGGTAGTTCCGTTGGTTAGGATGCCGTCCTGTCACGGTCCCGATTGCTCGGGACGGGTTCGAGTCCCGTCCGGTCCGCAAAAAGGTCTCTATTTAGTAGAGACCTTTTTGTTTTTAACCCCAACTGATCCCCCAGCGGACAGATAAACGTTCTTGCCAGCGAATTCCCCCTGCAGACTGGACCTGGTCAGCAGTATTTAATATACTTTATTTTAATATAATAAACACAGTACTGTTCATCTGTTATCAGTGGCGATAGACCGAAATTTTGTATGATGATTTGGTCTATATGAATAAAGCAATTATCTTTTGATTTAAATCACTAACTGCTCCTATGAAGAAGCCATTATTGGGCATTTTGTTGCTTTTCATACAGTTCACCCAGGCACAAACCTTTGTCAGTGTCAGAGACTGGCCCATGCCTGCCGGAGATAGGTCCGGATTGGTCACCCCCGGCTTTAAAGTAGTGCCCAATTTCTTTCTGGAAAAACTGGGCACCAAGACCTACCTGATCCTTAAAATGGACGTTACACTGGCCAGCCCCCGAAACCCTATTGCCCCTTATTCTTACAGGTATATGCGTGAGGGGAAGATCTATACGGACCATGACCTTGGTTTTGATCCTTTTTATCCGATCAGCCTTTCATCGGCTACCTTCAGCGTTCGGGTGCAAGGGCCGGGTATCAACAAACAGATCAGTTATGAAAGTTTCCTGGGACGCAACCAGGTAGGAGAAGTGGCCAGCGATGCGAGGCTGAACAGCTACGCGGCGCATGTGCAGGGATTGACGTATGTTGCCTATAGGGGTACCGAAGCCATAGAAAGAGCGATCACGAATTATGAAGCTGCCGTCCGTAAAAAGCAGGATGATGCCAAACGGGCGGAAAAAGAAAAAACGGATGCTGATAATAAGAAACTGGATGATGCGAAACGGAATGCGGAATTAGACAAGAAAAAGGCAGAAGAGGATAAAAAAAAGGCGGATGCGGAAAAGACCAATCCCCAGGCAACTAAGAATAGCACTGCAAATGAAGCTGAGCGGTCAAATATAGGCGCGGCAAAATTAGCTCCTTTTAACAGCTATCCGCAGGGCGACCCTTCCATAAAACCGACGGCTACCCCTCCGGTGGGCAATAAGGTAAAATCTGATCAGAGTTTCTGGTCGGAAAAAAAACAGGAGAAGGGTGGGCCAATACCGGAACAACCCAATCATAAGAACCTTCCCGATTTTGTGCGAACGACCGATGGGGGCTATTTTCATCGGGGTACTGATGGAAAATTCAGGGAAGTGACGCAAAAGGAATATCAGGATGCCAAAACAGCGGCTGCTGCCAAATCGCAAAAACCGGTAGAGCCGGAGCAGCCAACCATGACCGCAGAAGAAGTGCGCAGCCAGGTGAATAAAATGTTTGCAGATGCGGAAGCCCGGAACAACGCCATCACCCAAAGGATCGAGCAGCGGGCGGAGATGTGGAAACAGAATTATTACTATGCAGAAGCGGTTCGCAATGGAAAAGAGAACCTTTCCGCACTCAGTTCATTGAATGGTACCTATAATTCCGTTCAGGAGCTGGAAGCTGCTTTTCAACAGCAAAGCAGTTCCATACGGTCCGAAGTGCAGAACCTGGAGCAGGCACGTAATGCCAAATTGAGTAATGCCGTCAACGGCACCTTTAATGAGAACAGCACAGAGCGGGCCATCGGCCAGAGCATGCAGCTGATCGGCAGCATCATCAATAGCAGTAAGGCCGCCAAAGAGGAAAGGGAAGCCAGGGCAGCGCTGAAGGCCGAACGGGAAAGACAACTGGCTGCTATCGCTGCGGCCAAACAAAAAGCGCGGATAGGCATGCGGAACCAGCTCCTGCGCAGTTTCCCCAACGGCGGTACCCCGCTGACCTCGCACAAAGTGACGTTACCTGAAGTATATATGTTTGCCTATATAACAGATATGGCTTCCTTCGATAAGGAGCAGTCTGTTGTAGCGGTAAGTAATGTCTTCCCTGTTCAGCAGTATTCAGATGGTACATTCCCGTATAAGACCAGTGTGATCAGCAAACTAAAGGGCTATGCACCCGGAGATGTGATGCTGGTGGGCTATTATGGCGAGAAGGACAAGGCCGAACAGATGCGCAAAACTTTTGTGAACCTGGCGGCCCAAAGTGAACTTGCCGTAAAAACATTTGCCATGAAAACCCCGCCAGGCACCACGGCCCTTGTATCAGGCGCTGGGGGCGATTTCTGGGAAACCGGTAAGAAGGATTCCACCGGCACAAAAAAAGCAGCTACAAAAAACGATTTCTGGAATAATTAATTGACTAAATAGAAACCACATGCGTTCGTACTTGATCTTTTCTTTTTTATTGGTATTGTCTTTCCCGGCTTTTGCACAGATAAATGAAACCGAGGCCAAAGCCTCCTATATGCTGGCTGAGGAGAATTATGGCAAGGGCAATTACCCGGTAGCACTTACGTTCCTTAAAAATGCCAAGGCCAACCTGGGCGGCGCCAACTGTAAGATCCTGTATCTCCAGATCCAGATAGAAAGTGAATTGGCCAAGACCCGCAAGAATTACCGGGATAGCCTGCTCAAAACGATCGCTACTTTTCAGGCAGCTCCCGACATCAAGGATTTTAATGAGGATAAGGTGCTGGAAGTGGTAAAGATGAAACTGGAAATAGCCCAGAAACTGGCGGAAGAAACCGCACTGCTGGCAGAGCAGAAGGCTGCAGAGGAGGCGAAACGCGAAAAGACCTTCAAGGACTGGCGTTTCAATGCAGGATTGAACCTGGGTTTAACGGTCAAAGAAGCGGAAAAAATGTATCCGGCTTTTTTCCGCAGAACAAAAACGGAACCCAGTCTGGATTATCCCGGGCTGGAAATGATCACATCAAAGCCTGTGGAAGGTTCTAACTTTATCACCATTGCTTCCATATTTATCAGGAACAACAAAATCGTGGGTAATCGGATTTTGATTGAGTATGAAGAGAGAGGCAGTAAAAAAAATAATTACGAAACTTTCCGGAAATCCATGCTGGAAGAGCGGGATAGGAACAATAAACTATTCGGCTTTGAAGCTATTTCTCTGCCATCTGTGGATGGGTTAGGATTCGTATGGAAGAAAAATGGCAAAACGTTTACACGTAACTGGACAAAGATTATCAGGAAGGGAGATGGTTTTTATGGTGTCTATGTCTCAGATATAGTGGATGAATCGTATTAAAGAATTTTTCCGGTAAGGTTTGAATAATTACTGAGGCGCTGTTGATTTTTTTATCTATAGATGAAATCGGTTTATATGAATGGTATGCAAAAAGGATTTTTCGTTTTTATATTGTTGTTGTTCTTTGGCCCCCTTTACAGCCAGGTGAATGAAACGGAAGCCAAAGCTGCTTATATGCTGGCTGAAGAGAATTACGGAAAAGCCAATTATCCCGTAGCGCTCACCTTCCTCAAAAATGCCAAACTGAAACTGGGCGGGGCCAACTGTAAGATCCTGTATCTGCAGATCCAGATAGAATCTGAGCTGGCTAAAACACAGCGTAATTACCGGGATAGTTTATGGCAGACCATCGCCGCTTTTCAAACCGCGCCTGATATCAAAGAGTTCAATGAGGATAAAGTGCTGGAAGTGGTGAAGATGAAACTGGAAATGGAGCAGAAAGGTATTGAGGAGAGGGATCAGAAAGAAAAAAGGATGACGGATTCTCTCAACAGAGAAAAGATTTTCAGGGATTTTTCATGGACACCTGGGTGGGAATTCGGTCAGACGCTGGAAGACGCAGCAAAAAAACATCCTGATTTTTTCCGCAGGACTTCCAGTGAGAAAAGCGGTCTTTTTCCGGGACTGAAACTGATCAGCTCTAAAGATGTGACGAATCTGTCTGTCTATGTGAATGATCATAAGAGAATTGTTGGATTCAGGAGCAATATAGAGTATCCCAAACTGATCAGTAAATACCAGGATTATGCTTCCTCTAAAGACCTTAAGCTAAAGATGATAGATACCTACACACAATTGTTCGGATTCTCCCCGGTTGCGGGTTATGTAACTCCGGATGGCTTGCAATATAGCTGGCAAAAGAATCAAAAATCTGTGATAGTCTCATGGATGGTGTATAGGAATGGGAATGGTTTTTATGGCTATGAATACTGGTATGTGGTAGATAATGCTATTCAGTAACAGAACGTTATAAGCACCCCCTGTTTATTTGTTGTGCAAAGCCTTTGCAAGAAGGATTGTTTCCGTATTTTACCCAAAACCCTACTATGGAACAGCTGGCCTTATTGAAAAAAAGGATCGATTCGATCGATATTCTCCGTGGTGGTATCATGATCCTGATGGCGCTCGATCATGTGCGGGATTTTTTTCATGCCGGGGCCATGACCATCGATCCCACCGATCCCGCCACCACAACACCCATTTTGTTCTTCACCCGTTTTATCACCCATTACTGTGCACCCGTATTCGTATTTCTGGCGGGTACTTCCGCTTTTTTGTCGGGCAGGAAAAAAACGAGAAAGGAACAGTCTGTTTTTCTGCTGAAAAGGGGCTTGTGGCTGGTATTGCTGGAGATCACTGTATTCAATCTCTTGTTCTCCTTTGATCCGTTATACCATTTCCTGGGGTTGCAGGTGATCTGGGTAACCGGGATCTCCATGATGTTGTTGGCGGCATTGATCTATCTGCCCATCAATGTTTTGTTTGTGATAGGACTTGTGATGGTGGTGGGGCATAACATGCTGGACAGCCTGAACACCACGGCCATGGAAAAAACGAGTGTATGGTGGGGGCTGCTGCACCAGCAATATTTTGTTCAATATGCACCGGGGCGTTTCTTCGGAGTGCTGTACCCTTTGATTCCCTGGCCGGGCATTATGTTGCTGGGTTATTGCATGGGTACCTTGTTCGTACCGGGTTACGATGCCGGTAAACGCCGGCGTAAACTCATCGGTTTTGGCGTAACCGCCACACTGGCTTTTTTTCTGGTTCGCTGGCTGAACGCTTATGGTGACCCGGTTATATGGACAGCGCAAAAGAACAACATGGCCACTGTCTTATCCTTCTTCAATGTATCCAAGTATCCGCCTTCCTTCCTGTATTGCTGCATCACGCTGGGGCCGGCCCTGATCCTGCTTGCCTGGCTGGAAAAGGTCAAAAGCAAGTGGACAGATGTAGTGGTGGTATATGGACGGGTACCCTTGTTCTATTACCTGCTCCATTTTTTTCTCATTCACCTGCTATGCACCATTGCTTTTTTTGCCAGTGGGTATACCTTATCGCAGGCCGCAACCGGTATGATGTTGTTCCGGCCCAATGATTTCGGTTATTCGCTGGGGATAGTGTACCTGATCTGGATAGCAGTAGTGGCCGTTTTATACCCTTTCTGCAGGCGTTACAGCCGTTACAAAGCCACACATGATCAATGGTGGTTATCTTACCTGTAGACAAATCGCTGCCAAATTTGTACCTTTGTACCATGAAGGCAGGTAAGATGGCTCAAAAGGGGCCATTACATACAACACAAGCTGTTCATACAGTACCCGGGTCCATTCACCAATGGTTCGCATCCGATCTGCAGTTTCATCGCTTGTATCCCGAAGCTGTGCAGGCCCAGGCAAATATGCACTGGACACCCCTTCATGTGGCGCGCAAGGCGGCCGAATTCCTTACAGCAGATAATAACAAACACATTCTTGATATCGGCAGTGGCGCGGGAAAATTTTGCCTCGCTGCGGCTTATTATTGTCCGGATGGTACCTACACCGGTGTAGAACAAAGGGCAAATCTCGTGGCCTGTGCCGAAGATGCCAGGCGGAAGCTCGGTTTTGCCAATGTCTCATTCCTGCATCAGAACCTACTGCATACCGATCTGTCGGAGTACGATCATTTTTATTTTTTCAATGCTTTTTTTGAGAACCTGGATGATAGTTTCCGGATAGACGAAGAAGTGGAGTATTCGCGCGAGCGTTATGCGCAGTATAGCCGCTATCTGTTCCGCCAGCTGGAGAAAAAACCTTCAGGCACGCGCCTGGCCACTTTTCACAGCACCGAGAACGAGATCCCCGGCGATTACCATGAAGTAGGGTCAGCAGCAGATGAGCTTCTGAAGTTCTGGATCAAGGTATAGCAGGTCCGCATAAAAGTTCTTTGAGCACACCGGTATACAGCAGAAAACATTGCCAATGATGTTCTGTATACCTATGTGTCAGCATCCTTAAACGTACAGTACATATGTTCAAACCCAAACTGGTTGATACGATGAAGAATTATAACCGGCAGCAGTTCTCCAAAGACCTGATGGCTGGTATCATTGTGGGTATTGTGGCTTTGCCCCTGGCCATTGCATTTGCCATTGCATCGGGCGTGTCGCCTGAGAAAGGATTGTTCACGGCTGTTGTGGCGGGTTTTATCATATCGGCCATGGGAGGTAGCAAAGTGCAGATCGGCGGTCCTACGGGGGCATTCATAGTGGTGGTGTACGGTATCGTGCAGCAGTTTGGGGTGAACGGTTTGATCATCGCCACGCTGCTGGCAGGGATCATGCTGATCATCATGGGTTTCGCAAGACTGGGTGCTGTGATCAAATTCATCCCGCATCCCCTGATCATCGGGTTTACCAGCGGGATCGCCCTGATCATCTTTTCTTCGCAGATAAAAGATTTCCTGGGTCTGCAGATGGGTGCCGTTCCAGCCGATTTCCTGGATAAATGGGGGGCTTACGCGGAGCATCTTTCTTCAGTAAACTGGATCGCGGTCGTGATGGCTGCAGCAACGGTGATCATTATTCAGTTATGGCCAAAGATCTCCCATAAGATCCCGGGTTCACTGATCGCGATATTATTGACCACATCCGTTGCTTATTTTTTCCATCTGCCCGTTGAGACCATCGGCAGCCGTTTCGGCAGTATCCCTTCCTCGCTGCCATCTCCTGTATTCCCGCATATAGACCTGCAAACCATCAAACAGCTGATGCAGCCGGCTTTCACCATTGCCCTGCTGGGTGGTATTGAATCGTTGCTGTCTGCTGTGGTGGCCGATGGCATGATCGGTGGCAACCATCGCTCCAATATGGAACTGGTGGCGCAGGGAACGGCCAATATCTTCTCCTCCCTGTTCGGTGGTATTCCTGCAACAGGTGCCATTGCCAGGACCGCAACGAATGTCAAAAATGGTGGTAGAACTCCTGTTGCCGGTATGGTTCACGCAGTGACCTTGTTGCTCATCATGTTGTTCATAGGACAGTGGGCATCCCTGATACCCATGGCCACACTGGCCGGTATCCTGGTGGTGGTGGCATACAATATGAGCGAGTGGGAGAGTTTCCTGTCTGTGTTCAAAGGTCCCCGCAGCGATGTGGCGGTACTGTTGACCACTTTTTTCCTGACGGTACTGGTCGACCTTACGGTTGCCATTGAAATTGGTATGGTGCTGGCGGTATTCCTGTTCATGCAGAAGATCATCAAAGTGAGCGATGTGAAGAGTATGGCTTTGCAGACAGAAGATAACGGTTCGGATGTTGACTCGATCGATGATTACCAGCTTCCCAAAGGAGTGGAAGTGTTTGAGATCACAGGGCCGCTCTTCTTTGGTGCGGCATACAAGTTCAAAGATGCCATGCGTTTTATCGAGAAACCACCCAGGATACTGATCATCCGTATGCGCCGGGTGCCGATCATCGATGCCACGGGTATCAAGACCCTGCAGGAAGTTCACAAGGAATCCAGGCACAGGGGCACCAAGATCATCCTTTCGGAAGTACACAGCACACAGGTATTACAGGAACTGAAAGATGCCCGTTTGCTCTTTGCCGTAGGGAAAGCCAATGTGACCGAAACTTTTACAGCCGCCATTGACCGCAGTAAAAAGATACTTGCCGGCTAATGGGAGGTGCTGCCAATCAAAATAAGGGCAGGTAAGATTACTGCACTGTGAATTTACTTTCCTGTTGGATCAGGTCCCAGAGATTACCATAGAGGTCTTCGAATACGGCAACGGTGCCATAAGCTTCTACCTGTGGCGTTCGGATGAACTTGATATTTTTGGCACGCATGGCTTCATAATCGCGCCAGATATCATCGGTATTCAGGAACAGGAATACGCGGCCGCCCGTTTGGTTCCCGATCCTTGATCGTTGTTCATCCGTTGCCGCTTTGGCCAGCAGAATGCTGCATTCTTTGGCACCGGGTGGTGCTACCAGCACCCATCGTTTGGTCTCGCTCAACACCGTGTCTTCCAGTAACCTGAAATTCAGTTGTTGGGTATAAAAGGCAATGGCTTCGTCGTAATCGCGTACGACCAGCGCAAAATGGGTGATGTATTGTTGCATACGGGCTGGATTGCTGTCAGATTATTTCAGAAGGCTTTTGATCTCGTTCAGTTTCATCAAAGCTTCTACCGGTGTCAGGCGGTTGATGTCCAGGTCGTTGAGTTTTTTCCGGATCTCATCAAAGGTCTCGGAGTGGGCATCAAAGATGGATAACTGCATCTGTGGAGCCGATAGGTTCTTCAGGCTTTGTGCAGTGGGAACCCGCATACTGGCCGGTATATTACCTGCTGTTTCCTGTTGGGGATCTCTTCCCGATCTTTCCTCCAGCTGTGCCAGGATCTCATTGGCCCGGTCGATCAATGCGGGGGGCATGCCAGCCATCTTGGCCACATGGATACCAAAGCTATGCGTACTGCCACCTCTTGCCAGTTTCCGAAGGAAGATGATCTTATTGCCAACTTCCTTGTTGGTGACATGATAATTCTGCACGCGGGGCAATTTCTCCTCCAGTTCATTCAGCTCATGGTAGTGCGTGGCAAACAGTGTTTTAGGGGCAGCAGGAGAGTTGTGCAGGTATTCTACGATACTCCAGGCAATGGAAATGCCATCGTAGGTAGATGTGCCGCGACCGATCTCATCCAGCAGGATCAGACTGCGTTGCGATATGTTATTGATGATGCTGGCCGTCTCATTCATCTCCACCATGAAGGTAGATTCACCACCACTCAGGTTGTCGCTGGCGCCTACCCTGGTAAAGATCTTGTCGGTAAGCGGCACTTTGGCAGTACTGGCCGGAACAAAACTTCCCATATGCGCCATTAGTGTGATCAGTGCGGTCTGTCTTAGTATCGCACTCTTACCGCTCATGTTCGGACCGGTCAGGATGATGATCTGCTGCGCCTCCTGGTTCAGTGTGATGTCATTCGAAATATAACTCTCGCCTGCAGGTAAATTCCGTTCGATCACGGGGTGACGGCTCTCTGTAAATGCCAGTTCAACGCCATCGTGCAGTTCGGGTCTTTTATAATTGTACTGTAAGGCATTCTCTGCAAAACACACCAGGCAGTCCAGGGTAGCCAGCATATTACCGTTTACCTGTATCGGTGCGATATAGTCCTGCAAAGCCAATAGAAGTTTGTCGTACAGGTCCAGTTCAATGGCCAGTATCTTGTCTTCCGCACCGGTGATCTTTTCTTCGTATTCCTTCAGTTCGGGCGTGATATACCTTTCTGCATTGGCCAGCGTCTGTTTACGGATCCAATCGGCCGGCACTTTGTTCTTGTGTATATTGGTCACTTCAAGATAATAGCCGAACACATTATTGAAGCTGATCTTGAGCGATGAGATCCCTGTTTTCTCCGCTTCCCGTTGCTGTATGTTAACGAGAAATTCCTTCCCGCCACTGGCAATATTGCGTAATTGGTCCAACTCTTCGTGGACCCCTGCTCTGATCACTTCCCCCTTGTTCACGGCCACAGGTGGATTGTCGTTGATCTCTTTACGGATCTTGTTCAATATCGTTTCGCAGCCATCCAATGCGCCTGCCAAATGTTGAAGGTAGGGGTTATCGGCAGCGGCGCAGGCCTGTTTAATCAGTGCGGTCTGCTCCAGTCCTTTCGCCAGCTGCATCACTTCACGGGGATTGATCTTCTTCATCGGGATCTTGCTCGCCAGTCGCTCAATATCCCCACAGGTATTGATGGCTTGTGCCAGTTGTTTGCGCAGGTCGGGTTGCAGTACCAGGTATGCCACGGCATCCAACCGCTCATTGATGCGGCCGATGTCCTTTAACGGAAAGATCATCCATCTGCGCAGCATACGGCCCCCCATGGGACTCACCGTATTGTCCAGCACTTTCAGTAAACTGTTGCCGGTATCGGTGCCGGTGTGCAGCAATTCCAGGTTGCGAATGGTGAAGCGGTCCATCCACAGAAAATCCTCCCGCTCCATCCGCTGGATGGAAGTGATGTGCTGCAGGTTGGGATGTTCCGTTTCTTTCAGATAATATAAGATGGCGCCGGCAGCGGTGATGCCGTTGTGCAGGCTTTCGATACCAAACCCTTTCAACGAGTGTGTCTGAAAATGTTTGAGCAGGCTCTCGGTGGCAAAAGCCTCATCAAAGATCCAGCTCTCCATGGTGTACGTATAGAACCTGGGACCAAAGAGCTCTTTAAAATGTTTCTGGTAACTGCGTTGGTAAATGACCTCTGCGGGTTTGAGCCCCTGCAGCAGCTTGTCGATGTATTCATCATTGCCTTCGGCAATAAAGAACTCACCGGTAGAGATATCCAGGAATGCGATCCCGGTACCGTTATCGGTAAAATGGATCGCCGCCAGAAAATTATTGCTGTTATGTTCCAGTAATTTATCGTTGGTGGCCACGCCCGGTGTCACCATTTCGGTAACGCCTCTTTTTACGATGCCTTTAACGGTCTTGGGGTCTTCCAACTGGTCGCAGATGGCGACCCGGTAACCGGCTTTTACCAGTTTGTGCAGGTAAGTGTCCAACGCATGATGCGGAAAACCTGCCAGTTCACTGGAAGCTGCTGCTCCTTTGTTCCTTTTGGTGAGGGTAATGCCCAGCACTTTGGAAGCAACGATCGCATCTTCCCCGAATGTTTCATAAAAATCACCCACACGAAATAACAGGATGGCATCAGGGTATTTTTGCTTAATGGCCCTGTGTTGCTGCATTAAAGGGGTATCTGCGCTGGATTTTGACATGGAGAACAAATATACAGCGGCACAGTTTGCGGCAGGAAAGAAAGAGGGGGATGTGGAAAGAAAGTGAGAAGGGAGGGAGGGGAAAATTAAAAATTAATAGTTAATAGTTAAAAGTTAATAGTTGATGGTTACAAAGTCAGGAGGGCTGGAATTGTGCCAGCCTCCTGACCATTGCCTAACTATTACCTATTAACTATTAATTGCCCTAAAACCCAAATCCCCCTGCTGGTCTGGGTTTGGGCATTTCCTTCCGGGGTAATTTACCATCACGCTGGGATGCATTGTATACGAATGCAGCAACAATGGTGGAGATCTGTTTCAGATCGGCTTCGATCAGGTGATCGTAGCTGTCCATATTGCTGTGGTGCGTGCGGGTGTCGTACTCGATCGGGTCCTGGATGAACTGAAAACCCGGCAGGCCAACTGCATCAAAAGCCTGGTGGTCGGTTCCGCCTGTATTATTGATGGTAACGGTAGTGGCGCCCAGGTCTTTGAACGGAGCAAGCCATTGCGCAAAGATATCGCGACAGGCTTCGTTGCCCTGCAGGTAGATACCTCTGATCTTTCCGGTACCGTTATCGATGTTGAAATAGGAAGAGAATTTCTCGTGTGCCGCCGTTGGTTGCATGGTTGCGGGATCGGCGAACGTATTTCTTACATAGGCTCTTGATCCCAGTAATCCCTGTTCTTCGCCGCTCCACAAACCGATACGGATGGTACGGCGGTTACTGAATCCCAGCGATTTCAGGATGCGGATGGCTTCCATCATCACCGCAGATCCCGATGCATTATCCGTGGCCCCGGTAGCGGTTTGCCAGCTATCGAGGTGTGCGCCGATCATCACCACTTCCTCCTTCAATGCCGGATCGGTGCCCGGAATTTCTGCAATCACATTATATCCGTTCAGGTCCTTGGTCTGGAACCTGGTCTTCACATCCACATCCATTTTCACGGTCTCGCCCGATTTGGCCAGTCGCAGCACCGTATTGTAATCTTCCACACCCAACACGATATCGGCGAAGTTCTCCGGATCGTTGGCTTTATAGGCGCCTCCTCCCTGGGCAAAAACGGTTCCGTCGTGACTGCGTGTGCCGCCATTACTGAACAAAGCCACGGCGCCCTCTTCTTTGGCCATATTCTTCAGTACGGCCAGCATACGGGCGGCAGGGTTGTTGAAACGTGCTGCCATGGCTTCCCGTTGCCTTCTCTGGGCGGCAGTATCGGCGGCATTGGCCTGTCCCTGGCGGGGGGCCGGAGCTTTGGCGTTGGCCATCACTTCCAGTTCCGCGTCGGTATACCTCACCGCATCGGGTTTGAATGAGTGTTTGTATGGGGTTGACTGGTCAAGTATCAACAGTTTTCCCTTCAGCTGCCCACGATAAGCCTGCAGTTCGGCCGAGTCTTTGGCGTTGATGACCAGTACCTCGGCATTCTTCAGTCCCTTGGTACCCGCAGTCCAGGCTTTAGGGTGTGCGGCAAGTGCCTTATAATAAGGCGCTGTAATGGCTACATAACTCTTTTCCAGTTCCCAGCCTTTACCAAATTCGCCCCAGGGCTGTATGGCTGCATTGGAGAGGCCCCAGCCAGCCAGTGTTTCCTTTGCATAATTGGCAGCGCGCATAAAACCGGGTGATGCTGTAAGGCGGTTGCCACTTTTATCGGTCAGGTGAAAGGCGATCTCCATCACTTTGGAGTTCTCAAGGCCTTCCTTGCGGATCTGCTGCATGATGGCAGGGTCCACTTTTTCGGACTGAGCCAGGCCGGCAACAGGCAGGGCCAAAGCCAGCAGTACCGACAGGCGGGTGTTTTTTCTCATAGTTCGGTTTGTTTAAGTTTTGGACCAAACAAAATAATCAATCTTCCTCATTTCTGCTGAACCTTTATTTGAGTGGATGGAACTACCTTTGCGCCATGCGAAAACTGAGCATGGATGAGCTGGGCCGTATGTCGGTGGATGCGTTCAAACAGGCCGAAAAGAACCCGGTAATGGTGGTATTGGACAATATCCGCAGCATGCACAATGTGGGTAGCGTATTTCGCACCGCAGATGCATTCCTGGCCGAAGGGATCTGCTTATGCGGTTATACACCCCAACCCCCGCACAGGGATATCCACAAGACTGCGCTGGGGGCCACCGAAACAGTCGATTGGATCTACTTCCCCTCCACGCTCGATGCCGTAAGGGCCCTGAAAGAAAAAGGGTACCGGGTCTATGCCATAGAACAGGTGGAGAACAGCATCCCGCTGCAGCATTTCAGCCGGGGTGATGCTAAAATAGCGCTGGTGTTCGGTAATGAAGTGGAAGGTGTGGATGCCGCTGTACTGCCGTTCTGTGATGGCAGTATCGAAATACCACAATATGGAATGAAACATTCCCTGAATGTTTCGGTGGCAGCGGGGATCGTTTTGTGGGAGATGGTAAGGGGAGTGAATGAGTGAATGAGTGGATGAGTGAATGATAGAATGTTTTAATATTAGATGATATGACGACAGTAAAGAAATATCTGAGCCTGGTTAAATTTTCGCATACCATTTTTGCGATGCCGTTTGCGTTGATCGGGTTTTTCCTGGGGACTTCCCATACACAGCTTTCGGGTTGGCATACAACGATACAATCGCCAACGGCGGGGGAATTGTTTTCCCAGGTATTCCTGGAAACCGGTTGGGTGAGGAAATTGCTGTTGGTGCTGGTTTGCATGGTAACGGCAAGAAGTGCGGCCATGGCATTCAACCGCTACCTCGACAGGAGTTTTGACGCGAAGAACCCCCGTACCGCTATCCGGGAGATACCGGCAGGAATTATCTCGGCAAACAGTGCCCTGCGTTTTGTGATCCTGAACTGCCTGCTGTTCGTAACGGCCACCTATTTCATCAATGATATCTGTTTTTTCCTCTCGCCGGTGGCTTTGTTTGTGATCCTGTTTTACAGTTATACCAAACGCTTCACACCGCTTTGTCACCTGGTGCTGGGGCTGGGCCTGTCATTGGCGCCCATCGGGGCCTACCTGGCCGTGACGGGTAGGTTCGATATTTTACCCATACTGTTTTCCTTTGCCGTTATATGCTGGGTAAGCGGTTTTGATGTGATCTATGCACTGCAGGATGTGGAGTTCGACCAGTCCCAGCAGCTTTACTCCATTCCCAGTGTGATGGGTAAGGCCAAAGCTTTGCGGGTGTCTGAATTATTGCATTTGGGCAGTTCGGCCTGTGTGGTTGCCGCAGGTATCTACGGCGGGTTTCATTGGCTGTACTGGATCGGGATCGCCGTGTTCGTAGGCATGCTCATTTACCAGCATTCCATTGTTAAACCCAACGACCTCAGCAAAGTGAACATCGCTTTCATGACAGCCAACGGGGTGGCCAGCGTGGTATTTGCCCTGTTTGTGATAGGGGACCTGTTACTGATGTAAAACAGGGATTACACGGAAAAACAGCAGCCCCCTGCGAAAACTTCCTGAACTCAGAGGCTCCTGGGTGAAAAATCCATCAACCTGCAGTAACTTTCTGCTTCAAACCCAAAACGATCATTCATATATGTCCCGGATCATCTGTATCGATTATGGAGGCAAAAGAACCGGGCTCGCGGTTACAGATCCGTTACAGATCATTGCCACTTCTCTGACCACTATCGAGACCAAAGAACTGATCCCTTTCCTGAAGAATTATTTCCTGCAGGAACCCGTAGAACTGATACTCATTGGCGAGCCGCTGAATCTCGACGATACCGCTACCCACGCCACTCCGTTGGTGAAAGCAGCCATTGCCAGGTTGAAAAAAGAGTTCCCGGCCATACCTGTCCAGACCGTGGATGAAAGATATACTTCCAAAATGGCATCCCGTGCCATGGTAGAAATGGGTATGAAGAAAAAAGACCGCAGGATCAAGGGGAATGTTGACCAGATAGCGGCCACCATCATGCTCCAGGAATATTTGCAGTCCAGGAATTGATATTTGTTTTCTGTAAACCTTTTTTATCTATCTTTAAACAAGACAGGTTTTTGCCTGTTATGACATTTTCTATCCCCCATCTGATATTCCTGAAAAGCCTTTGGGTATTGTTACCCGTGATCGGTGCCAGTTGCCAATTACGGATCAGCAATACGGATTTTGCATGAACCATTTTTAAAGATGAAACAGAAGGGTATCCCCTCGCCCGAATATGACTATTAGTTATTCTCCATCATTTGCTCATGCGCCGGAGCTATCTACGGAGTATTATGCCCGCATCATCGAGAATGTACGTGATGCGATCATCATTACTGATGCGGATATGGTTATCCAAAGCTGGAACAAGGGGGCAGAACTGATCTACGGCTGGACACAGGATGAAGCCGTGGGCCGGAAGATCAATGAACTACTTGTTTTGGAAGAAGGGCAGGAACTATACCGTAAGAATTTGAACGAGTTCCGCCGGAAGGGGCATTTTCTGAGTGAAGAGACGCGCCCGACCAAATCGGGACGTATCATCCATGTGTCCATCAGCGCTTCTGCTGTATATGATAACCAGGGAAAGCAGGTGGGTTTGGTATCTGTCACGAAAGATATCACTGAGAAAAAACAGATCGAGCAGCAACTCCGTTTGCTGAACCAGCACCTTACCCAGGAAGTGAGCCGCAAGACCAACCAGATCAACCATGTGTTCGACAGGATCGCGGATGGTTATTTCTCGCTGGATAAAGACTGGCGTTTCTTATACCTGAACAAACGCATGGGCGAGATCGTCCATCATACTCCGGATTCCCTGGTCGGTAAGACCATCTGGGAATCTTTTCCCGCATTGATCGGCTCAGAAACAGAAAAGATGTACAGGGCTTCTGCTGCAGATGGCGAAAAGAGGGAGCATTACGATTATTATGCCCCTTTATCTCTCTGGTACGAAGTGCATATTTACCCTTCAGCAGAAGGTCTGGATGTGTTTGTAAGGGATGTTACCGGTAAGAAAAGGGCAGAGGACCTGATCCTGAAGAAAAACCGCCTGTACCAGTTCATCAGCAGCATCAACCAGATGATCGTGCGGACTGATAGCGAGGATCTCATTTTCAAAGAAGCCTGTGATATTGCGATCCAGGTAGGTAAATTCTCCATGGCCTGGATAGGCAGACTGGATGAGATGACAGGTGCGATCGCTCCCGTTTCTTATGCCGGGGAGGATCTGAGCCATTTTGTTTCCCTTGCCCCGAACACTTCCTTGCGTGAGATGCAGGACGATGCCAACAGCCCTACCATTAAAGCCATTAAAGAAGCCCGGCATATTATCTGTAATGACCTGATGGCTCAGGTTGACCAAACACCCTGGAAGGAAGTATCCCGGCAATTCGGGTTCAGGTCTTCCATAGCATTGCCTCTTTTCCGCGATGGCAAGGTGTTTGGCGTTTTCTCCCTGTATGCCCCGGTCGTAGACTTTTTTGATGAGGAGGAAGTGGCATTATTGCTGGAGAGTGCCGGTGACATTTCTTTTGCGGTCAGTGTGATAGATCGTGAGAAGAAGCGCAGAACCGCCGAAAAAGAACTCTTATTACTGAATGAAAGATTTACCCGGATATCGAATGCGACCAACGATGTGCTTTGGGACTGGAACCTGGTAACCAACGACCTCTGGTGGAACCAGAATTATAATATCCTGTTCGGATTGCCGGCCGATACCCCTACACCGGATATAAAACAATGGGAAACCTATCTCCATCCTGACGACAGGCAACGTGTTCTGGACGGTCTCCAGAAGGCGATTGACGGCGGTAAGACATTGTGGTCAGATGAATACCGTTATATACGTAGCGATAAGAAAGAAATGGTGATCTACGACCGTGGCATCATCATGAGGGATGAAACCGGTACAGCTTTCCGGCTCATCGGGTCCCTGATGGATATCACGGAACGGAAAAAGGCCGAGAAAGAGATACGGGATTATAAACTGGCACTGGATAAATCGGCCATTGTGGCCATCACTGACCAACGGGGCATCATCAGATATGCGAACGAAAATTTTGCCCGCATCTCGAAGTATCGTGTGGATGAACTGATAGGGCAGGATCACCGCATCATCAATTCAGGACAGCACCCCAAATCTTTCTTTAGCGAGTTATGGGCAACCATATCCAAGGGTGGGATCTGGAAAGGAGAAGTCTGTAACCGTACCAAGGACGGCGTCCTTTATTGGGTGGATACCACTATCGTACCCTTCCTGGACGAGCAGGGAAGACCTTACCAATACCTGGCGATCCGGTATGATATCACCGAAAAGAAAAAGGCATTGCTGCAGACGCAACTGGTGAATGAACTGTATGAGAATGTGTCAAAAGCGACCAGTGATACCATCCGCGACTGGGACCTTATTACCGATACCATCCAGTTCAATACGGGTATTTTCGATGTGTTCGGATATACAGCTTTTGATTTGAAACAGGCTTCGAACTTCGGGTGGGATAAGGTGCATCCTGATGACAAGGCAAGGGTGGAAGATACACTCTCTGTTTGCCTTGAGCATAAGCTCCGGAATGTACAGTTGGAGTATCGCTTCCGTTGCGCGGACGGATCGTATAAGTATGTGTTCGACAGATCGTCGATCATTTACGATGATTCCGGGAAACCGGTGAGGATCGTTGGTGCCATGCAGGATATCACCTGGCAGAAAGAGGAGAACCTGCGTATCACCAAAGCTACGCTGGAGGCGCAGGAACTGGAAAGAAACCTACTGGGACGGGAATTGCACGACAATATCAACCAGATACTGCTGGGTTCTCTATTGAGCCTGGATATGTCCAGAAAAGTTGACCAGGAGCGAAGCCCGTTATTTGTAGAAAAAACGATGGGTTATATTACCCAGGCAATTGATGAGATCAGAAAACTGTCACACCGGTTGGCACCTGCCTCCTTTTCGGAACTGCCGTTGAAACAGATCTTTGAAGGGTTGCTGCTCACATTCAATATCGGAGACCGCCCCCATGTAATGCTGGAGGTGGATACTTTCCCGAAGACAATGTTGTCGGATGAGATGCGGACCAACCTCTACCGCATCTGTCAGGAACAGGTGGGTAATGTGCTCAAATACGCTGATGCGGAGAACTTGTGGATCAAAGTGATCCTGTCTGGTAACCATGTTGTGATGACGATCCGGGATGATGGTAAAGGATTCAATCCCCGTGGTAAACAGAAAGGTATCGGACTTAACAATATGCAGAAGCGCGCTGAACTGATGCAGGGCACATTCAACCTGAAAACGGCGATCGGGCAAGGTTGCGAGATCACCGTTATGGTTCCGGTTCCTGATGGGGCAAATTAACGCGCTGTTCACCATTTATCCCCTTCATCCATTTGCCGGTTGCCCGTTTTGCGGTATTTTTGCAGCATTTTAGCAAATACTGTAGCCCATGATTTTTCCGATCGTCGCATATGGAGCACCTGTTTTACGGAAGGTAAGCCAGGATATTGAGCCGGGTTATCCCGGGCTGGCCACCCTCATCGAAGATATGTGGGAGACCATGTATGCCAGCAACGGGGTAGGACTGGCCGCCCCCCAGATCAATAAGGATATCCGCCTGTTTGTGATGGACAGCACCCAGATCTTCGCCAATCTTGAAAAAGAGGAAGAAGGGGTATACCCGGATGCACCCGGCATCAAACGGGTATTCATCAATGCCCGGATCCGTTCACTGGAAGGCGAAGAGTGGGCCTATAACGAAGGTTGCCTGAGCATACCCCGCATACGCGAAGACGTGAGCCGCCCCCAAACCGTGGTAATGGATTATCTTGACGAACAGTTCCAACCCCATACGGAAAGCTTTAATGGCATTACCGCCAGGGTGATCCTGCACGAATACGACCATATAGACGGTAAACTGTTCATCGATTACCTGAAACCCCTCCGCAAGAAAATGCTGCAGGGTAAACTCAACGATATCAGTAAAGGCAAAGTGAGAGTGGATTATAAAATGATATTCCCTAAGTAATGCGATATTCTCTTTTCTGCCTGTTTTTGTTGAGTGCCCTGTCTTCCTTTGCCCAGGACACTTCTGTCATCATTGATGAAAAAAGATTCACCCTGAGTGAAGTGGTGGTAAGAAACAATTTCGATTACAAGACGCTGCTCAACCAGATACAGGAGGATACCACTTTCTACAAAGCTTTCCGCAACCTGCGCATCCTTGGATTCTCGTCCTACAACGACATCAAGATGCTGGATAAGAAAGGGGTGGTAAAAGCCTCCCTTTCCAGCAAGACCCGTCAGAACCGGGTAGGTAACTGCCGTACCATGGATGTGCTGGAAGAAACGGTTACCGGTGATTTTTACGACCGTAAGAAAGAATACAATTACATGACCCCGGCATTGTATGCAAGTCTGTTTTTTACCAAAGGGGAGGTTTGCGGGGAAAATAATATTGTGAAAGGCCGGCTCAACGGTTTTAGCGACAAGCGGGGAATGGATAAACACCGGGAACAGTTAAAGATGCTGTTCTTTAACCCGGGCAAAAAGATCCCCGGTATCCCTTTCATTGGTGATAAATTGGATCTCTATGATGAGAGCGCACACAAGTTGTACGATTACAAACTTGATATAGAGGAATCGCATGGTGGATTGGTATATGTGTTCTCCATCACACCCAAGGAAGATAAAGTGACCAGCGACCGGGTGGTGGTTGACCAGATGGTGACCTGGTTCGATATGAAGACCCTGGAAGTACTTGCGCGTAATTATTCACTCAGTTACAAGGCCGGCGTATATGATTTTGATGTGAGCATGGAAGTGGAAATGACCAAGTTCAACGGCTACACCGTACCCAAGATACTTCGCTACCGGGGTAACTGGGATGTGATCTTCAAAAAAAGGGAGCGGGCCATTTTCACCGCAACTTTGTTCGATTTCAAGAAATAAAATAAGGGCCGCGATCGCGGCCCTTTACTATACCCCCCGGTATATGTTCAACAATGAACTTCTTTACAGATCATTCAGATAAGCGATGATCTCTTTTAAACTCTTTTTCTGAGGTGTAATGGTGTAACTGGTGACCAGGGACACGCTGTTGATTTCACGCACACCCAGGTAAAGGTCGCTGCCAATCTTTGACAGGGAGATCAGCCTGATCTTGCTTTTTACCGGGATCTTCCTGGCAAAAAAGGAACGGGAAGCGTAATCATGCCTGCAGTTCACCACGATCTTCTGGTTATCGAATACTGCGAACACGGCCGTATTCTTATTGGTGAAGTTCGGAGAAAGGATCGCGGTCACTTTTACGTTGGGAAGCGTGCTGTCGATATACCTGTCTGCCGTAACCCAGCGAAGGTTCTTCGACTGGATCTCATAGCCATAATAAGATGGGATCAATGGATTATTGCTGATCTTGCTCCAGGTAGGCAGGTAAGCGGTGTTAAAGTCCCTGATCCAGGAAAAAACGGTATCGATCCCTTTCAGCGGGGCAGGTACGGCTTCTCTTCCATAAAAAGCCTGCATATCAGGTTTGGCCGTATCTACATCATGAAACTTCAATTCAAAACTGGCATTACTTGCCAGGGTCAGCTCCTTATCTTCTTTAAAGGCGCGGATCAGAAAACCACCGCCGGTTTCCAGCAGGCTGCCGTCGGCAGTAGTGGTGGGCCTGAATACGCGGATAAAATCACCTTTTCTTCTTAAAGGTAACAGTTCGATCCGCACATTACCCGGAGGTGTGCCTGATGTGGCCGGCCCTACCAGGGTATTGGGAGCAAATTCGACTTCCATACTGTCTCCAAAATGCAGTTTGCCACCGTTGGCCGCGTTCAGGGAATCCACTAATAACTCCTTGGGATACAAAAGCTCAAACAGGTCGTATACAGAAGTGGTATTGGCTACATTCCGTACCCAGGCCGTATCATTCAACGGATGATTGGCGTACGTGGTAAAATTGTCAGATAACTCCTTCTTGCAGGAAGCAAGAAACAGTCCCGACAAACCAACCATGATGTATACGATTCTCTTCATAATACTAACTATCTATCAGATACCAGCGGTATCGGTTTTGTTGCCTGTTGCCATTATTTCCTGTTCAGATTGATCCGTAGACCCACTGCCAGGCCGCCTACACTCAGGCGTTGGCGGAAGCTTGCCTGCGGGGTGGTCATACTTGACAGGTTATAACGGAAATAGGGTTCAAAGAAAACATGCATGTCATCACTCAAACGTTTCACCACGCTGAACCCGCCATACAGTCCCAGCCCTATATTACTCTTGTAAACGTTGTTGCCAGATTTATTGAGCGTTACGGTTGCCAGGGATGAATCGAGGATCACTCCCTGGTACCAGGATGAAAGGTTGATCACTACACCTGCGTTGATGCCAAATTTGAGGTCCTCATTGCCAAACTGGTAACCTACCGTAACCGGGATGTCAAAGCTGCGGTAACGGTTGTGTACGGTATTGTTGCGGAAACCGATGGTCTGTAATACGCTGGTATCCTGTACGATCACCGTATCGCCGGGGGCGCGGATGATGGTGCGTACCGTTACCACCGTAGTGGTCTTTACCTCGTTCTCGGTCCGGTATACGTATTTTTCGTTTGCCTGCGAATATTGCACACCGGCTTTCAATAAGATATTATCCGTGATGGGCTTTACCAGTCGTATACCCGCTGAATAACTCACCTGCATGCTCTCACTGCTGTCTTTCTTCAGCATGAATAACGGTGAGGCCGATACATTGCTTACTGATTTGAACGGCATGTCCGGTGAAGCATAGGCTTCCAGGTACCAATCGGTATTGCGGCGGCTGTCTGCCGGGCAGATGATGATGTTCTTGAACTGGTTGGTGTGGTTAACGGTAGAGAGTTGTTTGTCCCGCAGGCTCTGCGATAGATCATACCCACCCGTTAAAGTCGGTACGATGAATGCCGGCAACAGGTTTTGCTGGTACGGTTCAATGACTTCCTCCGGTGCGTCTTCAGCCAGCTGATTCGCTGTTATCCGGTTTTTTTGCGCAAAAGGATCATAAACATTCGTCGCAAGATCCCTGCCGGACGGATCTGCCGGTCGCAACAGTTCAATACCTGTTTTTCTGCGGTTGCCTGGGCTGTTTTTGCTGTCAAATAATGTTTCCGCTTTTACGCCTGCTTCGGGTGACTGGCTTTTATCAGAAAGGGAAGGGGTAGCGGGCGACAGGTCCTGTTGCCGGTTATCGGCAGCAGGTGGTTTTTGAGAAGAGGGGGCCGCAGCAGGTATTGTTTTGCTGATAGGATTCTCTGTGTTTTTTTGCTGATGCGAAGTAAAGTACAGGTATCCTCCCCAGGCGGCTGCAGTTAAGATGCCCAGTATCAGAACGGCGGCAGCCGGGTAGCGGAACCATAGGAAACCGATACGGTCATCGTCTTCTTCTTCCGGCCGCACCTTCTCCCACAGGCCTGCAGGTACAGGCGCTTCCTGGTCGTATAATTTGCCGGCCACAAACTGGTCGAACTGCCCGTCACTGATACGCTCCCACAAACCAGCCGGCACGGGTGCTTCGGATCCGGACAGGTTGCCTGCCACAAACCCGTCAAATCGTTTATCGTTGATCTTATCCCAAAGCCCATCCGGAACGGGGGCTTCGGCGTCTTTGAGTTTGCTGCCCACGAACTTATCAAATTGACCTTCCACGACCTTATCCCATAGACCGGCTGGCACGGGCACAGCGTGATCTTTGAATTTGTCGTTAAAGAAGTCATCAAATTGGGTATCGTTCATTCTATACAGCAACTTTTTGTAATTGTAAGATTTGGTATTGCAGCATCTTCCGCGCCTTTACCAACTGGCTGCGACTGGTGCCGGGTTGAATATTCAGCATTTCAGCGATCTCTTCATGGCTATAACCTTCAATGGCATTCAGGTTGAATACCAGGCGGTAGCCATCGGGCAACTGGCTGATCAGTCTCATAAGGTCTGCTTCACCCAGCTGCGAATAGGCCTGGGCATCGATAGAAGGGGTGTTCTGGCTGTCGTCGTCAATATCTTTGAACTGCAGTTTCTTCTTTTCCAGGTGGCGGATGGCCGTATTCACCACGATACGCCTGATCCATCCCTCAAATGCACCTTCGAATTTGAACTGGCCGATGTACTGGAATACTTTGATGAAAGCATCCTGGATCATATCTTCTGCTTCCATCTGGTCTTTGGCATAACGGAGGCATACACTCATCATTTTACCCGCATACTTATCAAAAAGCATACGCTGGCATCGGGCATCGTTGTGGATGCAACCCTTTATCAGTTCGTAATCTTCGGTCACCTGGGAGCGTTTGTATAGTTTGGTATCCAGATAGATACACCGGCAAGTTACTTTGTTGCCCTGGTTTTCTAAATATTTACCTGCATACTTGTCAAAAAAATAGCATGTGATAGGGGTTGTTGCTATGCAAGTAATTGATTATTAGACGGTCAGGAATTGTTCCTGTATGTAATCCACCACATTTACCAGGCTGCCGGTCTCCCGGTACACGGCCAATTGCCGGTCGGCGCCCGTCCCCAGCTCGAATATCCGGGAAATGTATTCGATGGCCGGGCGGCTTCCCAGTTCATCCACCACATCGTCCACAAAATCGAGTAGTTCATAGATCAGGGCGCGGGTATTGACTTCCGTCTCTTTTCCGAAATCGATGAGGGTGCCATCGATGCCATAGCGACTGGCCCGCCACTTGTTCTCGTTGATCAGTGAGCGCTGGTAGATCATGAAATTCAGGTTCTGTCCCCGTAGTTTATAGATCTTGGCGCAGATGGCCTGGAATAAGGCGGCTATGGCGATGGTTTCGTTGATGGTCATGGGTACATCGCAGATACGGAACTCAACGGTATTGAAGAAAGGATGTACCCGGAGATCCCACCAGATCTTCTTGGCATTATCGATACAGTTGGTCTTGATCAGCAGGTTCACATAATTCTCATAGGCTTCTATATTGTCGAAATAATCCGGTATGCCGGTTCGGGGAAATTTGTCGAATACTTTTGTACGGAAGGATTTATAACCTGTTTCCCGTCCTTCCCAGAAAGGGGAGTTGGTGCTCAGGGCATACACATGCGGCAGGAAATACCGGGCCGTATTGGCGATGTGGATGGCCATTCTGCGGTCTTCCATGCCCACGTGCACATGCAGTCCGAAGATCAGGTTGCTCCGGGCGGCTTCCTGCAGTTCGTTCACGATCTCGCTGTAACGGGCGTGTTCGGTGATCAGCTGTGTTTCCCAGTGGCTGAAAGGGTGTGTGCCCGCAGCACCGATCCGGTAGCCCAGGTCCCCGGCTATCTGCGCTATATTGCCCCGCAGCGAAGCCACATCCTTGAAAGCTTCTTCTATGTTGCAGCAGATATCGGTGCCTACTTCCACCACCGCCTGGTGCATTTCTGCTTTCACCTTGTCTTTGAGGATCTTCTGACCTTCCTGTACGATGCGTTGTTCATGGCTCTTCAGTTCCCGTGTGTGTGGGTCCAGTACCATGTACTCTTCTTCAACGCCCAGCGTAAAATGTTTGTAATTCAGATTTCCCATAACAGCCTTTTCTTTATGCGTTGTTGTCGTGAGCCGTCAGTCGTGAGTCGGCAGTGGTGAGTGGGGAGTGGCAGATTTCCCAACTAACGACTGACGACTCACGGCTCACGACTTCCTAATACAGTTCCTTCCCTGCGGCGCTTCTTTTCACATATTCGCCCCAGGTAAGGTTATCTGCACCGTCAACCTGGGCCTGTGCTTTTTCGATGGCGAAATTGGCGGCGGTTTCTACCACCCAGTCAAAGTTCTCCTGGCCTACGCTTTTGATATCTGCATCCGGGGCCGGATTGCAGAAGTCAATGGCATAAGGAACGCCATCGCGTACGGCAAGTTCCACGGTATTGAAATCGTAACCCAGGTATTGGTTGATGCGCAGTACGATATCCGTCATCTGCTTCAGCCGTTCATCCGAAGGTTTGAAATCCGCTACATAACGCAGGTGGTGCGGGTTGCGGGGTTCGTACGACATGATGCGGACATGTTTTCCGCCGATGCAATAACAGCGGTAATATTCTTCGAAGATGATCTCTTCCTGCAGCAGCATCACCAGTTGGTTGGTCTCGCTGTGCTTTTCAAAGAAATCATCCATGCTGGTCAGCTTGTACACGTTCTTCCAGCCGCCGCCTGCAAAAGGTTTCATATAGGCGGGAAAACCCACATACCGGAAGATGTTTTCCCAGTCCAACGGGTAAGCCAGGTTGCTGAAAGACTGGTCAGAAGTATCCGGGGGAAGATCGCGTGATGGCAGGATCACCGTTTTGGGAACGGGTACGTCTATCTTGGTGGCAAGACAATTGTTGAAGAACTTCTCATCTGCACTCCACCAGAAAGGATTGTTGATCACCGCGGTGCCGCAAAGTGCTGCATTCTTCAGGTAGGCACGGTAAAACGGGATATCCTGGCTGATCCTGTCAACGATCACGGAATAGCCGCTGGCTTCACCCTGCATGACCTTGTCTATCCTGACGGGTTCTGCAACTATGCCCGGGATATTTTTACTGTTGATTCTTTCCACAAAAGCCATCGGAAAACTTCTTTCCTGGCCAAACAGGATGCCGATCTTTTTCATATACAGTCGTTTGAAAGGTGAATGGGTCCCCCGGCAGAGGTTCCGTATTCAATTTAACGAAACTGGTTTGAAATAAGAAACCTGCAGGTATAAATCTTTTCTGTGATGTATGGAGGGATAGCTTTGCCTTGACGGCTTTGTGGAGATTTACTGGAGGAGAATTGTGGCCATTCCGTTATTTTTGAAAACATGTCTGAGACCAGCCTAACAACCACAGATGCTTCTGTCATCACTGAACAATACACCCTTGTTTCCGAATACCTGGAGCGGGATGTGCAGGTGGATATCTATTTGCCGGTAACCGATCTGCCCATCGATCAGTTGAGTCTTTTACTGGTCAATGATGGCCAGGACCTGCGTACCATGTCTTTCCAAGGGATACTGGAAGCGCTGGTCAGTTCGGATGTTATCGAGCCCCTGGTTTGTGTGGGTATCCACTGCGGTACCGAACGGAAAATGGAATATGGAACGGCTTACTCGGCCGACTTCAAAGGGAGGGGAGCCAAAGCGGGACTGTATACCAAATTCATATTCGAGGAACTCCTGCCGTTTGTCCGTCGTACCTGCAAAGCGCCTTCTTTTAAACATAAATCCTTTGCCGGATTCTCGCTGGGAGCATTGAGCGCAATGGATATCGTATGGAACCATGCCTCTGAATTCAATAAAGTGGGTTTGTTCAGTCCCTCACTCTGGTGGAGAAGAAAAGCGTATGAAAAGGGATACGATGATGAGCTGGACCGCCTGATGCACCTGCAGGTACGGAAAGGTGGTTTTTACCCCTGGCTGCAACTATTCATTGAATGTGGGAAACTGGATGAAACGGCCGACAGGAACAACAATGGTGTCATCGACTCCATAGATGATGCGTTGGACCTGATCGTGGAACTGAAGGCCAAAGGTTATACCGATGCCCATATCGAATACCTGGAGTTGGAAGATGGCAAACATGATGTGCCCACCTGGCGCAAGGCATTCCCGGAATTCCTGAAATGGGGATGGGGCAAATGACCAGCAATGGAATCGTTTGAATAGAGAACATAAAAAAACCGGGTAATACCCGGTTTTTTTATGTTGGTGTCAAACCTCTATTAGAAGATATAACGGATACCGAACTGTGCCTGCCATACATCGTTGATACCAGTTCCTTTGCGGTAAGTGGTATAATTGATGCTGTTGTTCACACGGTTCATCCTGAATACCGGTACGCCACTTGCATCCACACCTGCTGCTGCCAGCGGGTTGAATGTGTTTACAAAGTAGCTCACACCTGATGCATGGTTCAGCAGGTTACCCACGTTGAAGATATCAAACCTCAATTGTACGGTATGCCTGTTCTTACCAATGTTTCTGAACAGTTCCAATTGTGTAGAAAAGTCGAAACGAACCAGGTATGGCATCAGTACGCCGTTACGCTGAACATATTTACCACGGTTCTTGCTCAGGTAAGGATCCTGGCTGATGTAATTGTCAAATGCGGCTTTCTGTTCTGCAATGGTAGCAGCAGGTGCAGAACCTGAAGCTGACAATGCCAGGAAGTTCATTTCGTTCTGGTCGCGGGGAACATACATCAGGTCGTTACCGCTTACACCATCACCGTTCATATCACCGCTATAGGTATAAGAGAAACGGCCCTGGTTCTGCGACTGTCCATATAAAGAGAACTGCAGGGCAGAGAATTTACCCAGCTCTATACGGTAGTTAACGTTACCGATCACACGGTTACGTACTTCGTTGTCGCTGTAAGCCATATCGATGCTGTTGTTACCACGCACGCTCTGGATGGCTGTCCAGGAACTGAATGCGATAGAACCGGGTGACATATAATCACGGGCCCTGGTAAATGTATAAGCTACCATCCAGCCCAGACCTTTTGATTTGGTCGGTTTTTCGATCTTGATGGTTGCAGCAATAGAAGTGGCCAGTGGCGCGCTTTCCATTACAGTGGCATCAGAAAGTTTAGGGTTGATACGGATGGCATTGTTCTGAGCAGTACCTGATAAACCTACTCCTGCAAAACGTGGCCTGTTATCCGGTCCGTTGAAGGTAGTGGTGGCAGGAACCAGGTTGGCATTGTAATAGTTAATGGTAGACAGGGCCTGGGTAAAGATCAGTTCTCCTGTTGCTACGATGTCCTGGTAGATCTTCTGGTCAACGGCTAAGTTGGCACGCAGTACCTGAGGGAAACGGAAGCTCTTCTCGGTAGCAGCGATGTTGTAAGAAGAAGCCGGTACACCTGGATTAGGTGCAAAACTTGCATAGCTGGCCGGAGTATTCGGGTTAAATGGATAAGCAGCAGTGTTATTGATATTTACACCACCGTTCAGCACACCATTGTTACCCATCTGGTTACTGATGAACACGAAAGAAGGACGGCCGGTGAACAGACCCACACCACCACGTAACTGGGTTGATTTGTCACCCTTGATGTCATAATTGAAACCAACCCTTGGGCTGATCATCAGTTTGGCACTTGGTAACTGTGAGGTACTGAGTTTTACAGCATTCAGGTTGTTGTCAATGAAATTCATGTTGTCAACCTCTGTATTGGTGAAACCGGAACCTGAGAAATAAGGCACTTCAAAACGGATACCATAGGTAAGGTTGAAGTTGGGTTCCAGGTTCAGTTCATCCTGCACATAAGCAGCGATCTGGCGGGCTTTGGTGGTTACCAGCCATGCACCACCACCGGGCAGGTTACTGAAGTTGGCACGGTAGTTACGCATGAATACCGGGCTGTAAGTAGCGTTCGGGTTGGCCAGGTAAGCATTGGCAGCAGTATAGAAATCCGCCAGGCTGTTGAAAGTATACACACCATTGATCAACGGGGTGAAACCATTGGTGAAGGTGAAACTTTCATAAGAGACACCTGCAGAGATCGTGTGTTTACCGGCATACATGGTCAGGTTATCGCTGAACTGCCAGGTATCCGTGTTCAACAGGTTGTTGGGTGTGAACGGATCGTTACCGAAAGAGATATAGTTCAGGCTCTGGCTGGTCTGTGCACCAGGTACAGCGGAAGTGCCTGAAGTTGGGGTAGCTGTCAGCGGGTTGCTTCCATCCTGGATATCCACCATCGGGAAGTTGCCGCCTTTCACGGCCCTGAAATCCCTGTTGGCAGTATATCCAAAAGTGATCTCGTTGCTGATCTTATTGCTGAAACGGCTGTTCAGCTGACCAATGATACCGTAGATGTTATTGTTGATGATATACGCAGAATTGGCGAATGGCAGGGCGGTCGTATTGGGACCCCTTGAACCATTGGTCGTATTACTGCTGCTGACGCCCACATCCCTCTTTGATTTCAACAGGTTACCCCTGATGCTCAGTTTGTGTTTGTCGTTGATGTTCCAGTCGATACGTACTACGGCTTTATCACTCTTGGTCACAAAAGGATATCCCTGGTAAGGACCTGGATCATAGTTGAATTTTGTTTTCAGGAAGGTTGACAGAGCGTCCAGGTCGGCAACTTTTACACGTGATGTGTTTCCGCTGATGGGTTGTGTTCCGTTGCTGGCGTCTGCAGTGAAAAGAGAACCAACATCGTTCCTTCTTTCCCCTTCATAGTTCAGGAAGTAGAACAATTTGTTCTTGATGATGGCGCCGCCAAGGCTGGCTCCGAATTGTTTTACATCGAAAGCGGTAGTAACCACATCCTGTTTACCTGCGGCACCGGCTTTGGTTCCTACATATCCTTCGTTACGTACGTTGTAGAAGGCAGTTCCGTGCAGGCTGTTGGTACCACTTTTGGTAACGGCATTGATACTCGCTCCTGTAAAACCAGCATCTTTCAGGTTATAGGGTGATACGTTGATCTGGATCTCCTGGATCGCATCGAGTGAGATAGGAGCAGAGTTGGTTTGTCCACCATTCAGTGCGCTCAGCCCAAAAGAGTTATTGAAGATGGATCCGTCCAGTGTGAAATTGATGGCACGGGCATCCTGGCCAGCAAACGACAGACCATTCGACTGGGGTACCAGTCGGGTGATATCTGTAACGTTACGGCTGATGGTAGGCAGTGAGCTGATCAGTCTTGAGTTGATATTAGTGGAAGCTCCTTTCCTGTCTTTAGAGATCAGTGCACCTTTTCTGTTCAGGGTGCCGCTTACCACTACTTCTGATAATTGTGTACTGTTGTCGAGCAGGGATACATCCACCACAGAAGGTTCACCCAGCTGGATATATACATCCGTAATGGTCTCGGTCTTCAAACCAACATAAGTGATGGTGATCTTGTAAGGTCCGCCTACGCGTAAAGCGGGCAGGTTGAATTTACCGGAATTAACAGAAACTGTCTTGTACCGGGTTCCTGAGGGTTCGTGTACCGCTTCTACCGATGCTCCGGTGAGTGGTTGGTTCTTACTGTCTTTTACAGTACCGGTCAGGGTACCGCCAGTTACCTGGGCCATAACAGCTGTCATGGAAAAGAGAAGTACTGTCACTAAAAGTGATAGTCTCTTGAACAATTGCATAGTTAGTTATTTTTTTGAGCCGCAAATATCTGTTGCTAATGTGGCATTTAGAAACAAATTGGAAACATAATAATTACTTAACCTGAAAAAAATGGGTGTTCCCGCCTTTGAATCGTATATGTTAGGGGGAATTAGGGAGACAAGGACGTTCATAATGCAAAAAACCCGCATTTGCGGGTTTTTGCATTATGTGAAAACTAGGTGTTGCTTAGAAAGTGAAACGTACACCCAACTGGCTGATCCAGCGTGCTGCATAAGCAGCATTGGTACTTGTGCTCACACCCCATGCAGTGGTTACATTCGGGTTGAAGCGGTAAGTAGGGGTCAGGTCGGTAGCACTCTTGTATCCGGCAAACTGGATCAGAGAGAACTGATCATTGCTCTGGAAGTACTGGCGGCCCCAATCCCTGTTCAGCAGGTTGCCAAGGTTGAATACATCATAAGTAACCTGGAACTGGTAACGTTTGCCAGCCACTTTGATATTGAAGTCCTGTGCAATCTTCAGGTCAACGATATTGGTGAAAGGTAAACGGCTTCCGTTTCTTTCGGCATATTGTCCACGGCGGTTACGCAGGTAATCGTCGTTGCTGATATAGGCTTCCAGGGCAGCTTTCTGTACATCAGGCGCAGCGGTAACACCACTACCTGTTACAAAGGTCATTGCAGCCAGGTCGGCACCGGTAGGCACGTAGATCAGGTCATTACCACCGGTCAGACCATCATCCCTGGTCATACTGTTAGAACCATATACATAACTCAGCGGTGAGCCGGACTGGCCGGTATAGGCCAATGTAATGGTAGTTGCCAGCGACTTGTTGGCGTATTCGAATTTCTTGCTCATGTAAGCAAAGATCCTGTGACCTGCGCTGAAGTCAGAAATGGAACGGCCGATGTAGTTACGTCCGTTAACGGTTTCCATGAACCTCCACTGGCTCAGGTTTACAGAGCTGGTTCCTTCGTTCTGAACGGTAGAGTTACCATAGCTATAGTTCAGTTCAAAAGTGAAGTTGGTACGGGTACGCTTGGTTACAGTAGCGGTCATACCATAGGAGAAACCGGTCTTATCTGAGTTGTTGCTCAGCAGGATGGCGTTATCATATGGGTTAGAACCGTCGGCATTGATAGGGATCTTACCATTGTTAACGGTAGAGTATACCTTACGGTTATCTGGTCCAACTGCATTGGCAACAGGAGGCAGCAGGTTGATATTGGTATAACTGATCTCGTTGATGTTCTTAGAGAAATATCCTTCCAGAGTAGCTGACCAGCCATCGCTGAAGCGCTTGTCAAATGCCAGAGAGGTCCTGAAGATCTTAGGCAGTTTGAATTCTGAAGAAACCAGGTTCAAAGGTCCTTTGGTCACACCGGCACCCACTTCGGCAGGTGTCCACTGGCCGTTCGGATTTGAACGGAAACGGATCTGGGCTAACTGGGTTGCATTGGCAGTGTATCCACCAATGAAAATACCATTGTTGTTGAAGATACCGCCTGGCCATACCAGTGGAATACGTCCAACGAACAGACCAAAACCACCTCGGATGGTCAGGTTCTCATCAGGTACTTTGTAAACGAAACCTACACGTGGAGACAGTGACAGCGGAATCTTCGGAGCTTGTCCGGAACGGGCGCCCTTCAGATCCCAGTACTGGGAGAATTTAGGAATGGCTATCGTGTTGGTATAATAATCTTCCCATGGAGTACTCAGGAATTTAGAGTAATCGGCACGGATACCGAAGTTCAGTGTCAGGTTCTCAGATGCCCTGTATTCATCCTGTAAGAACAGGGAACCGGAAGCATATTTGAATTTGGCAGCGGCATTGGTGTTATCACCCTTGCCATTGTCGATTTGCGGGAAACCATAAGAATAAGCACTTGGAGCCGATCCGGTCAGGAATGCATTCAGGTTAGAGTAGGTATAGTTACCGAATGTATTCTGGATGAACGCATTGAACACGCTGCTGTACTCCCAGTCAACACCCACTTTCAGACCGTGTTTGCCCAGGGTGAATTTGAACTCGTCGATAACGGTCCAGTTCTTTTGGGTCAGCAGGTTTACAGTAGAGCTGTTATCTGGTCCGAAGATGATCGCGCCAGAACCGTCATTGATCCTTACGCGGGGGAAATCCTGGCCCAGCGGACTACGGTCATCAGATACATCTGTGAAAGTGATCAGGAATTTATTGGTAGCGTTCCTGCCCACGATACTTTTCAGTTCAGCAGAAGTAGAGTTACTGCGGGTAGGGAAACGGTATCCGTTGTTGTAGAAGTTGATGGTACCGGTGCTGCTGCTGCTGGTGTTCAAACGCTCACCTTTGGTGTAACGGTTGCTCAGGGTCAGCTTGTGCTTATCGCTGATGTTCCAGTCGATACGGGAAGCGATCCTGTCGGCCTTCACTTCTTCTGTATTGTCCAGGAAACCTCCGGGCTCATAACCATAAGTGGTACGCAGGGTATTGGCCAGGCCGTTGAGTGTTGCCAGGTCCTTGGTGTTACCTGCATAAGAATTGAAATCAAACGGCTGAGGACGGATATCACGCTGAAGGTCTACGTTGATGAAGTAGAACAGTTTGTTTTTCACAAATGCACCACCCACGCGGAAACCATAGGTCTTTTTGGAGAAGTTGCTCAGTTTTACTGCATTCTCTTTCAGGCCTGTAGGTGTTTTACCTGCCAGGTTCTGGTTTTGTAAGAAATAGTATACAGAACCTTCGGTCTTGTTGGTACCACCTTTGGTAATGGCGTTGATACCACCACCTACGAAGTGACCCTGGGCCGCATCGTAAGGAGAGATCACTACCTGGAACTGATCGATCGCATCGATAGAGATGGGAGAGATGCTTGCCTGGCCACCATTGGTTCCGGAAGCTGCCAGACCGAATACGTCGTTATTGATAGCACCATCTACGTAGAAGGCATTGTAACGGTTGTTCTGTCCTGCAATCGAAATGGCACCTTCGGTACCGTTCACCAGTTTGGCCTGGGGAACCGCGCGGAGGTAGTCATATATATTACGTCCTACGGTAGGTAAGTTGGCCATCTTGTCGCGGCCTACAGTGGTTTCTGTACCTCCTTTACCGGAAGCTTCAGTGGTTTTACGCAAACCGGTCACCACAACATTACCCAGATTGGATGCTTTGGGAGCTAAAGCAAAATCTACCTTGTAAGAGTCACCCAGGGTAAGATAGATGTCTGTCTTTTTCTCGTTCGCAAAGTTGATAAACGATACTTCAACAGAATAAGGACCGCCCGGATTGAGGTTGCTCACATCAAAACGGCCGGCTGAACGGCTTTGAACGCGGTAAATAGTACCGGTAGGTTCATGTATCACCGTAACAGTTGCGCCTACCAGGGGCTCACCTGTATTGGTTTTTACAGAACCGCCCATACTACTGGTCGTGGTCTGTGCCAGGGCAAATGCCGGCAAGAGCAGAACCGCCAGTACAAATTGTACAATTCTTTTACTTAGCATAGTGTTAATTTTTCAAGTGCAAAGAAAGCAAATATTCTTTTGTGTATTAACAGCTTATATTAACATCTTGTCATTGACAGGGAGTGTTTATCAATTCAATTGAATTGTTTGTATTTTATTACTTTTTATTAATATAAATGTTGTTTTGTTTATCAAAATTGCCGTTTCGTTATATAATATTCAATCCTTAAGCAGGTTTTATTGCCAAATCCCTCTCTAAATTGTTAATTTCCCTGTCCGGCTGTCCGGAAAGGCATTTGGCAGGGTGGGCGGCTCCATTGTCTTTTCCTTCCGGGTTTTCGTAAAAATCGGGTCATAAAACGGGCTTTCTTTCTGATTATTCCGGAAGTAAAGGCACAGGACTGTAATTTTGCACTTCAATTATTGATTATGCTAGACAGGATTGAACATGCGATCGAAGACATACGGGCCGGTAAAATGGTCATAGTGGTAGATGATGAGGACCGTGAGAATGAGGGCGATTTCATCATAGCAGCCCAGCATGCCACTCCGGAAGTCATCAATTTCATGAGCAAAGAAGGTCGCGGACTGATCTGTGCGGCATTGACCGAAGCGCGTTGCACCGAACTGGACCTGGGGCCCATGGTCGTTTCGAATACCTCCCTGCATGAAACCGCTTTCACGGTATCGGTTGACCTGATCGGCCAGGGTACCACAACGGGTATTTCGGCGCAGGACAGGGCCAAGACCATACAGGCGCTGGTGAACCCCCATACGAAACCCGCCGAGCTGGGCAGGCCGGGTCATATTTTCCCGCTCAAAGCAAAAACGGGCGGTGTATTACGCAGGGCCGGCCATACAGAAGCTGCAGTAGATCTGGCCAGACTTGCCGGATTGGAACCCGCCGGTGTGCTGGTAGAAGTGATGAATGAGGACGGGACCATGGCCAGGCTGCCCGAACTTCAGGAGATCGCTAAGAAATTCGGTATGAAGATCATTTCCATCAAGGACCTGATCGATTATCGCCTCAAGACAGATTCTCTGATCGAAGAACTGGTGCGGGTTGATATGCCCACCAAATATGGTCATTTCACCCTGGTGGCTTTCAAAGAGAAGACCGCCGGCGCAGAACACCTGGCGCTGATCAAAGGCAGTTGGACGGAAGACGAAGCCGTACTCACCCGGGTACATAGCAGTTGTTTTACCGGAGATATTCTCGGAAGCTTCCGCTGCGATTGCGGTGAGCAGTTGCACAAAGCCATGCAAATGGTGGAACAGGAAGGCAAAGGCATCATCCTTTACATGAACCAGGAGGGCCGCGGTATCGGCCTGGTCAATAAACTGAAAGCTTACAAATTACAGGAAGAGGGAATGGATACGGTTGAAGCCAACCTGCACCTGGGTTTTGGCATGGATGAACGCGATTATGGGGTAGGTGCCCAGATACTCCGCTACCTGGGTGTTACCAAATTGCGACTGATGAGCAATAACCCCCGCAAACGTGCCGGCCTGAAAGGATACGGGCTTGAAATGGTGGACACGGTTCCCATCGAGATCCGTCCCAACACCCATAACAGAAAATACCTGGAAACCAAACGTGACAAGCTGGGACACGAGATATTGGGAAAATAAACAGCGATGTTGATTTGCTCCTGCAAAAGAAAAGGCCTCAACAACATTGAGGCCTTTTCTTTTTATCTGTGTCCGTGCGAGTGCCCGTGTTCGGCATCCTCTTTTTCTTTTTCCTTGTCGTAAGCCTTGATGATGGCTTTTACCAGGCGGTGCCGCACCACATCTTCTTCCGTTAACTCGATATGCGAAATGCCATCGATGTTCTTGAGGATACGGGTCGATTTTTCCAGGCCGCTGCGCATGTTGCGCGGCAGGTCTACCTGGGTGGGGTCGCCGGTGATGATGGCTTTGGCGTTGGCGCCGATACGGGTAAGGAACATCTTCAACTGAAGGTCATTGGTGTTCTGCGCCTCATCCAGGATGATGAAGGCATTGTCCAGGGTACGTCCCCGCATATAGGCCAGCGGCGCGATCTCAATGGTGCGGGTGCTCATGTAATAACCTAGTTTGTCGGCAGGGATCATGTCATCCAGCGCATCATATAACGGGCGCAGGTAAGGGTCGATCTTCTCTTTCAGGTCGCCGGGAAGAAAACCCAGGCTTTCGCCGGCTTCCACGGCAGGACGTGTGAGGATGATCTTCTTGACAACCTTATTTTTCAAAGCCCTTACCGCCAGTGCCACAGCAGTATAGGTCTTACCGGTACCTGCCGGTCCGATGGCGAAAACGATATCATTCCGGTCAACGGCATGCACCATCTTTTTCTGGTTCTGCGTTCGGGCCCTTACGGTTTTTCCGTTCGGACCGAATACCAGGATGTCGTTGGGATTGCGGTCAACAAAATTGTCGATGGTCTCAGCGTCGTCGCCACCGAGGATCTGTTCAAAATAGTTTTCACTCAGATGCCCGTTTCGTTCCAGGTACTGAATGATGAGGTCGATCTTTTCTTTTGCTGTTTCGATCTGTTCAGGAGCCCCGCTCAGTTTTAATTGCGTCCCACGGGAGAGGATCTTTAACAATGGGAATTTCTTTTTCAGCAAATCTAACTTTCCGTTATTGACACCAAAGAATTCGATGGGATTAACGGACTCGAGGTTGATGATGGTTTCTGTCAAGCTGATGAGATTTTATGGATTAGTAAGATCTGAACTACTATTCCAAATTTAACTGGAAGACACTATAAAATCCTAGCACATCTTATACACAGATGTGGATACCTGAGACGGAAGATTCAGTGTGAAAATTCTGTGATTTTTTACCATGCCTCATCCCTGGTCAGGAGGAATGGCGCTATAATTTTTTCAGTGCTGCAATGGTGGCAACCGGATCCGCTGATTTGAAAACGGTATTGCCCGCTACCAGCACATCGGCGCCGGCCTGCAGGATAGAAGGTGCGTTCTCTAAGGTTACGCCGCCATCGATCTCGATCAGGGTATTTGCGCCTCTTTCGTTAATGAGTTGTTTGAGTGCGCGGATCTTGTGGAGCGTACGGGGAATGAATTGCTGGCCGCCAAAACCGGGGTTAACGCTCATCAGGCAGACCACGTCAATGTCTTCTATGATATCGGCGAGCTGATCCACCGGTGTATGCGGGTTCAATGCCACGCCGGCTTTCATGCCCAGACCTTTGATCTGCTGCAGGTTTCGGTGCAGGTGCGGACAGGCTTCGATATGTACGGTGAGGATATCGGCGCCTGCTTTCTGGAATGCTTCGGCATATTTGCCGGGCTCCAATATCATCAGGTGCACGTCGCATACCTTGGTGGTGGCTTTGCGGACCCGTTCGATCACCGGGAACCCAAAACTGATATTGGGAACAAAACTCCCGTCCATCACATCCAGGTGGAACCAGTCGGCTTCACTGGCATTCAACATCTCGCAATCTTTCTGCAGGTTCAGGAAATCGGCACTTAGCAGTGATGGGGCAATGATCGGCATAACTCTGATTTGTGGTGCGAAATTGCGGAAATTTATCCTTTTGCTGAGATTAAATTTAGGAAGCGCCCAACCTTTTCAAAGCATTGCTTGCTTCGGTTAATTTGGGATCCAGTACCAGGGATTTCTTATACATGTCGATGGCTTCTGCCGGATGGTTCAATTTTTCCTCGCATTTGGCCATCCAGTAATAGCCGTCTGCATAGGTGTTCTTGATGGTCGTCACCGTACGGAACACCTCCAGCGCTTGGTTGATCTTCTGTGCGTCGAAATACAGGAATCCCTTTTCCATGTAAGCTTCCATATAATTCAGGTCGTTCCGGATACAATTATCAAAAGCTTCTATCGCTTTTGCTTGATTACCAGTTCTTGCGAGGTAGATACCTGTAATAAAATGACAGTGTGCCGTGTACTCCCTTCCCATTTTCAGATCCGCTACCTGCTGGCAAAGCAACAGTGCGGTACTGTCTTTTTTTTCTGCCAGCAGATTGGCAGCGGCCAGTATGGCGTCTGGCGAAGGGTAAATGCGGATGGCATACCGGTAGGAGCGAAGGGCGCCATTCGTGTCACGGGAATTTTCCTGGAGCATGGCTTTGCGGTACCAGAAACCATAATTCAGGCTATCGGTCCTGATCAGGGAATCCATCTGTCCCAAAGCCACAGGGTAAGTGCCCAGGCTATCCAGTGCATCTACCAGTTGCATTCGCAGCCTGATGCTGTCCGGGTATTTGTCCAGTTTGTTGAATAGCTCCTGTACCGGAGCTGGCATCTGGTCCTGGGCAAGGTTGCCTGATGGCTGCAGCTTCGGGTCATTTTTACAGGCTATCCCAAACAATAGGCAACTGGCAACTATCCATGATCTCATGCTGCAAAATTATGGGGATAGGGCATGTCATGACATTTTTCTGACACAAGAGAGGGGCTTCACACCTATTTTTGCCGAATCTTAACATAAGACTCTATGAAAAAAGGATTGCTTGTATGGATCTGTTCTGTAGCGGGTATTGGCCAGCTGCTGGCCCAGGCGCCTGCAGCTGCATCGGACTCGGTGCTGTTTGCCGGTGAAAAACATTTTAAGAATGTTCGCCAGCTCACTTTTGGCGGTGATAATGCTGAAGCATACTGGAGTTATGATGGTAAACATATCATCTTCCAGCGCACGAATCCCAAAGAAGGGATCAATTGTGATCAGATCTTTATCGGGAAACTGCCAACCTCACCCAATGAGCAGTTCACTTATAAGATGGTCAGCAGCGGTAAAGGGAGAACCACCTGTGCTTTTTTTCTGCCCGACGGGAAACACTTTATCTATGCTTCTACCCACAAAGGTGCAGATACCTGTCCGCCAACACCGGACCGTAAAAAATATGGTAACCGTTATATCTGGCCCTTGTACAACAGTTACGATATTTTCATGGCCGATCTGAATGGTAAGATCGTTAAGCAGCTTACCACGGCAAAAGGTTATGATGCGGAAGCCACCCTTTCTCCCGATGGCAAAAAGATGATCTATTGCAGTGACAAGGATGGAGACCTGGAACTGTACATCATGGATCTCGCTTCCGGCAAAGAGAAACGCATCACCCGAATGCTGGGTTACGATGGCGGTGCGTGGTTCAGTCCCGACGGGAAAAAGATCGTTTGGCGGGCCAGTCGTCCCAAGACCGATGCGGAGATCAAGGAATACAAAGAACTGCTGGCCGATGGCATGGTGGCACCCACGAATATGGAAGTATGGGTGGCCGATGCTGATGGCAGCAATGCCCGCCAGATCACCAACCTGGCGCAGGCCAACTGGGCACCCAATTTTACACCCGACAGCAAACACATCATTTTTTGCAGCAACCACGAATATAAGAGAGGTTTCCCCTTCAATATGTACCTGACCGATATCAATGGCAAGGGCCTTGAAAAGATCAGCCGCGATAAGGGGTTTGATGCATTCCCGATGTTCAGTCCCGACGGTAAGAAGATCATTTTCTCTTCCAACCGAAACAATGGCGGAACCAGGGATACGAATTTGTTTGTAGCGGAATGGGTGGATTAGTGAGCGGTGAGTAGTGAGTGGGGAGTGTTTTTTTTATCAAAGAAACTTTCGTCTTTATTCAAACCCTTGATTATCTTTCGAACTTAAACTAAATAATATGCAGACAGGAATGGTTCACTTACATAATTTTCTTCGTTGGGTGATCTTGATATTGTTATTGGTATCGATCATCAAGGCCTATACCGGTTGGCAGGGCAAAAAGAGCTTTGCTGCGGGGGATAAAAAAATATGGTTATTCACCATGATCAGCGCCCATATCACTTTGTTGCTGGGTCTGTACCAGGTGGCGTTGGGCCGTTATGGTTTCTTCACCACAACATTGCCGGAAGGCACCAGCGTGATGAAAGATCCCTTTTATCGTTTTTTCTGGGTGGAACATCCACTCGGAATGATCATCGCCATTACATTGATCACGCTGGGCCATGGTATGGCTAAAAAGACCGTGAGTGATGAAGTGAAGTATAAGAAAGCGTTTGTCTATTTCCTGCTGGCATTGGTCGTGATCTTTGCCACCATCCCCTGGCCTTTCCGCGAGATCGTTGGAAGACCCTGGTTCCCGGGAATGGGATAGGGCGTCCAGTCTATTGGACAATAAGAGAGTGAGCCAGTCATCTGGCTCACTCTCTTATTGTATGGATACCGTCTTACCGCAGGAATGAGCCTCTCTGAGACGGTAACCTGTTTTGATGACTGCCTGATTCTTACCGGCCGGGGTTCATATGCTGAATCCCAGTTTGATCTTATAACGGTATCGTGTTCCATACTGCTGTTCCAGTTTCAGCACTTCTTTTGTTTTCTTACTGATATAGAACACTTCCCTGTTTTTTAAACGGTCATTGTCTTCGTGTTCCAGTGTCCAGCAATCGATCTGCTGTCCGTCAAACCCGTTAAGCATCGCACTGCCGGTTACCGTGTAATAAACGATCCTGGGTGCTGAAAATCCCGGATCATAATAGTTGATGGCGAAAGTGGTGTTAGGCCGGTAGGGCAGAATAGGGAATGTTTCCAGGTCCAGGTGCCAGTTCAATACGTATTGCCCAAAAGACTGTTCGAAAGCTTTGTAGCGTTTTGCCTGGTTGCTGTCCGCATCGCTGCTGTTTACGGGTCGGCCATTGATCAAAGCTTCATGGCTGATGAAGTCCCATCTGCTGCTGGTGTTGCCTTTGTTCCAGACATCATGCAACAGTGGGGCGAATGTTTTTCGGTCGCATACTGAATAGGCTTTGTGTATGATGGTGTCGTTGGCCTCCCATTCCTGGGTAACGCTGATGGCTTCTCTGCCCTGGTAGCTGATCAGGTCTACCTGCCTGGTCCAGGTACTGAACCTGGCCCGGCTGCTATCCTTGCCCATTTTGAAATATACGAGCCAGCGATGAATACCCGGGTTTAGGACCGAAGGGCGTACATCTGTCGGTTGTATGATCAGGGTATCCGTTTTCTGGGCTGTTGCTATCAATTGTCCCAGCAATAAGAAAAGCAACATGGTGGAGAGTTGTTTCATAAGTAAAGATTTAGGCAGCAAAAATGAAGGCGGGAAGTTCCCTTTTGCGGGAAATTAAACGGGCAGGAAGTTTCTTTCAACCGAGCCGATGAAAACCGCTATAGCTGTATCCATTGAAAGAAAAACACCGTTCATTTAAAAAACGATTGGTTTGAGGTGTTAGAAAGTAGATTTGTAGTCTATGAAGACCCCCGTACGCCCTGTTCCTCTCCGGCAAATACAATGGATCATCTGGATACTGGTGTTCCTGATACATGTATTGTCGATCATGGCTTTCGATCCCTTTGGCCAGGCATTGGTGTATGGATTTCTGAATGTAAGTACCTATGTACTCATCATCTATGGGAATGCTTTATGGTTATTGCCCCGTTTTTATGAAAAGAAGCGATGGGTGCTGTACGTATCCCTGGCGCTGTTAATGATCTGCCTGGTGGCTTTTTTCAGGTATTACGGAAGCTTTTATGTGTACAACAGGTTCTTTGCTGAAAAACCGACGCCCTTTCGCTGGTCGGGTATCGGCTCTTCGCTGATCACTTGTTTCCTGGTATACCTGACCAGTATCCTGTTCTATATCACCCTGCATTTCTTTCAACTCAAGCGAAAGCAGGAACGCTTGCAGCAACAACATGCCGAATCGGAATTGAACCTGCTGAAATCACAGGTGCAACCGCATTTTTTGTTCAATACCCTGAATAATATCTATTTCGTTGCGCAGCGTGAATCGCCAGCCACAGCTGCTTTGCTGGAAAAGCTTTCATTGATCCTCCGTTATTTTGTGGATGAAGCCCCGAAAGAGAAGATACGGCTCTCCGCCGAATTGAACTTTATCAGGAGTTATGTAGAGCTGGAAAATATGCGCATGCGTTATCCCCTTGACGTTGACATCCGGGAAGACATAAGCCGGGATATAGTGTTGGTGCCACCCATGCTGCTGATACCGCTGGTGGAAAATGTATTCAAACATGGGGTAGATAAGCTCAGAAAAGATAATTTTATTAAGTTATCGGTAGTGGCGCACCAGAACCAGTTGAAAGTCAGGGTGGAGAACCTGTTGTTACCGGTGTCCGGAACAGCAGCTTTATCCGGGACCGGTCTGCAGAATCTCAGAAGCCGTTTGCATTTGTTGTACGGAACCAGCTATACATTAGAAACAGGAGAGGCAGGCGACCTGTATGTAGCACAGTTAAGCATACCTTTATGAAACGGATATCATGTATCATTGTGGAAGATGAACCTCATGCGATGCAATTGCTGGAGGATCACATTGGTAAGGTCCCGTTCCTGCAAGCGGAAGCCCGTTTTTTTGACGCGATGGAAGCATTGCGATACCTGGAACGGCATCCGGTAGACCTGATTTTCCTTGATATCAATATGCCAGGTCTTTCGGGGCTTGATATGGCTGCCATGCTTCCGGCCAAACAGAAATTGATCTTCACAACTGCCTACGCGGAGCATGCACTGGATAGTTTCGAATATTATGTGGTGGATTACCTCCTGAAACCGATCAGTTTTAAAAGATTCATGCAGGCGATCCATAAACTGCAGGCTTTCCTGCAGCAGGAGATACCCGCACCGATACACCAGGAAGATCCTGCTGAAGCGGATTTCCTTTTTGTGAAAAGTGGCAGGCAGGTTCATAAGATAGAATACGCCTCCATCTGTTACCTGGAAGCATTAAAGGAATATATCGCCATACATACGGACAAAGGAAAGATACTGGTATATAAACGTATGAAGGAAGTGGCCGCTTTATTGCCGCTGCAGTTTGTCCGCATCCATAACTCCTATATCGTCAATCTCCGGCATATCAGTAACATAGAATCCAACCTGGTGAGCGTGAAAGGGGAGAGTTTACCGGTCAGCAACAGCTACCGGAATCTGTTCCAGGAAAGGGTTCAGGCAAGATCGTTGTAAAACTAAAATCGTTATATGACTGTCAGCAATTCATCGGCAAGCAGAAGTATTGTAACTGCATGGTTGGTGGCCGGCAGCCTGGATATCCTTACTGCCTGTCTCTATTTCTGGATGAGAACGGGGAAAGACCCTTTACGGGTGCTGTATTTTGTTGCCAGCGGATTATTCGGGAAAACGGCGCTGACGGGTGGCATTGTATACGCGGCCGCAGGCCTGTTGTTACATTACCTGATCGCTTTATCCTTCACCCTGTTCTTCTTCCTGATTTATCCTCACCTGCGTTTTTTATCCTGGAACAAGTGGCTTACCTCCCTGCTGTATGGATCGTTTGTCTGGATTGTGATGAACTGCCTGATCGTACCCATGAGTCTTACCAGCAAAAGCCCTTTCCGGTTTGATCAGGCGGTCGTGTCGGCAATGATACTGATCGTGATGATCGGTATGCCGCTGACATGGATCATTGGTAAATATTATTCGCACAAAGGCGAAGGGGCCGGGTAACCTGCTTATCCTGTGAAGTAACTATTATCTTTTCCCCAATTCGATCACTTCACATTGTTTCATATCTTTTCCATCGATCACAAAACGGATCAGTGTTCTTGTCTTGTGCCAGCCCTGTTTGCCTGCAGCGCCGGGATTCATGTGCAGGCAATGCTGCTGGTCGTCGTACATGATCTTTAATATATGCGAATGCCCGCTGATGAACAACTGTGGATGGTGTTGCACTATCAGGCGTTTGGAGGCAGGATTGTATTTGGGCGGATAACCGCCGATATGTGTCATCAGGATCGTCACCTGTTCACAGGTCCAGGCCAATGTTTCAGGGAACTGGCTCCGGATATCCTGTCCATCGATATTTCCATATACACCACGCAGAGGTTTGAATGCCCGTAGGGCCTCTGCAATGGCGGCGCTTCCAAAATCGCCGGCATGCCAGATCTCGTCGCAGTTGGCGAAATGCCGGAATACGGCTTCATCCAGGTAGTCATGCGTGTCTGATATCAGTCCGATGGTTGTCATGTGCCGCTAAGGTACTGGCAGGAATGATAAGATCCGTTGGTTGATTTCTGTATACCTTAGTGGAGTTGCTGGTTCAACCTGATAAACATGACAAAACAGATTTTTATCGCGATCATCGCAGGCATCCTGCTGCAATCCTGCGGCAGCAGCCGGACCATGCAATGGCCGGTCTGGAAAGAAGATCATAGTGCACAAACGGGAACTGCTTTTTATCAGCAGGTAGCAGCTGCCAAATGGCGGGAAAGGGATTCTCTTGCAAAACAGGAGATACTTGCCGGTAACTTCCCCGGGTTTCTCAGAAAATTTACCCGGATCCGGGTCTCGTTGACGGACAGTGTTTCCGGTAAGACCATACAGGCGCATTATTTTGTTTCACCCGATTATCTCTCGTTGGGTACCGACAAGGATTGGGCAAGGATTCCGCTCACGCCCATGGCGGCGCAAGAGATCGCTGATAGTTTCCAATGTTTTCTCCCTACCCGTAAAATGGTCAATGATATTTATGCGCAGGCAGCAGTAAAACTGGCGCCGGTTCCCATGTATGCATTCCGCGACAGTTCGGTTACCATGTGGCAGCATCACCTGATCGTGGAGGGACAACGAAAAGGGAGAAAAGGTTTGATAGGCGGGATCAAAAAAGATGTGGTGATCTCAGGAAAGGTCTCGCGCGATCCTCGTCCCGACAGGGAAGCAATTTATGGTTGGCACAAATTAGATGGCAAACCCATACAGCCATTGTACACGGGCCATATTAACTGGTGGGTGGATTATAGTCATGGGATCCGCCTGGTATACAGAACCATCTGGGTCAATGGTAAAGCCATGGATTACACGGATGTGATGAAAGATCCGGTTCTGCAGAAATTATTATGTGATGAAGAGTGGTGTGATTTTGTGAGGTATTGAGGGAGGATTCGTTAAAGTGGTTAAAATCGTTAAAGTGGTTAAAATAGTTTACTGTAGTAACCTGATCAGGTAAAGGATGGAAGTTTCGCTTGCCTCCTTTTAACCACTTTAACGATTTTAACCCTTTTAACCACTTTAACGATTTTAACCCTTTTAACCACTTTAACGATTTTAACCCTTTTAACCACTAGCCTGCCAAATACCTTTCTTCCAAAACCGCCCTATGATGCAGCAGGTGTCCGTACAGGATAAAACCTATGGCATTGGCGGTTACGGGCAGGTTGCTGGCGGTGCCTTGCGCAGCCAGTTGTTCTTCGCTCAGGGAAGCCAGTAACAGGTCGGAAGATCGGCGTACAGCAAGGAACTCTTCTTTCAGGGAGGCGAAGGATCTTTTATCGGCCTGTGCGTTTTGTACATAACTGTCTTCATCGAAAGAGGCCAGTGGGGTGTTGTCTTTACGGGAAATCCGTAATACCCGGTAAGCGAAGATCCTTTCCGCATCGATCACGTGCTGCAGCAGCTCCTTGATGGTCCATTTGCCCTCTGCGTAACGGTAGTCGGCTTTTTCTTCTGGTAATGAAGTGTAAAAGTCATTCAGTTCAGCAGCGTAGCGTTGAATGGTTTCGGCCACACTGTCTGTTGTTACTTGTGAAATATACCTGGCAAAATAAGATGGAAATTCAGAGGACTGCGGTCTGGGCATTATCTATTGGATTTTGTGTTTTTCTGGGATGGGATATTGGAAGGTTTTACGGGCGTTTTCAGGATAACTGCAGAAGCAGTTTTGGTAGTGTCGGCACTTAGAACGGCTTTATATGCATTTATGATGCCACCTGTTTTGCTTAACAGGTTAAAAGGGATCTCTTCGTCCTTGGTGCCGGGTTTCACAACGGTCAGGGTAGTCTCGGGTTGTACTGCCGATTCCTCGATGATCTTTTTCACCTGCATTGCGGTCAGTTCGGGATAATACCCGCGTATCAAAGCGGCGAGTCCGCTTACGATAGGTGCCGACATGCTTGTGCCTTTCAGGTTACCATATTGGTTACCACCCGGGAAAGTGGAGTAGATCTTTACACCTGGGGCAAATACATCTACGTTCCGTTTGCCGTAATTGCTGAAGTCCGCCGCTATGCTGCCGGTGATCCTGGGGTCACTGCTCGATCCTACGGTGATAAAGTTCTTCGCAGTGGTATTCCATTGCTTAAGCCATGGATTGGGGAAATTCTCCTTTTCATCCAGGTTATTGCTTTCGTTACCGGATGCATGAACAATGAGTACATCATGCAGCTCTGCATATTTCACGGCACTGTCCACCCATCTTTTTTCAGGCGAGAAGGATTTTCCGAAACTCATGTTGATCACTTTGGCACCATTGTCCACAGCATAGTGAATGGCCAGTGCCACATCCTTATCGTATTCGTCGCCATCAGGTACCACGCGCATCATCATCAGCCTGACATTGTCGGCCACACCGTCGATCCCGATGCCGTTATTGCGTTGTGCGGCAATGAGGCCAGAGACATGGGTGCCATGTTTGGCACTGCTGATCGGTCCCATTACATCGTTGTTGCCATAGAACCGGTCGGTGATGTCCTCGTAGTTGTCTTTGATGATCTCGGCCCGGTAATCGATAGGAGGGGTATCTTTTGATTCAAAAGCCATTTTTTTGCCTTCCACATATTCGTCCAGGTCGGCAATGGTATTGGTATTCTTCTCATCAGGATCCACACCGATCATCTTGATGCAGGTCAGATACCCGAATTTCGCCTCACGCGCAGCTTTGGTCTTGGGTTCAAATTTTTCCAGGTAGTCGCAGGTATATTCTTCCACGCCCATTTCTTTGCGTAATACTTTATCGTGGCGCTTGATAGCTTTGGCGGTCACTTCCACGAACAACAGTTCCACCTGTTCATCGGAACTGAAGTTGAGTTCGCTGGCCGCTTTTTTCCAGGTAAGGTATTGCTCTTTCTCGTTGCCTGCGAGGGAGGCGGTATCTACGGACTGACCGGAGAACTTGCCTTTCAAACGATGGTATACGCGCGATCTTTCATCAGAAGTGCGGCATACATCGCGGCCATCTTTTCCGCCCAGGAAATTCCAGCCATATACATCGTCCACGTATCCGTTGCCGTCGTCATCTTTCCCGTTTCCCGGAATTTCTTTGGGGTTATGCCAGAGTATGTTCTTCAGGTCTTCGTGGGTGGTATCAACACCTGAATCCAGCACAGCTACGATCACTGGTTTGGATATTTTACGTTTTTCTTTCAGGAAAGTGTAGGCTTTGTTAAGACTGATGCCATAAAAAGAATCCTGTGCATAATCCATCAGGTGCCAGCCTTTGGGTACTTCGGTCTGCGCATGCCCCTGGTAGAAAAAGAAAGGCAATGCCACTATGGCAACTACAATCCCACGATGCATCATTTTGTAAAAGTGTTTTCTATGCTTACAAATTTGAGAAATGATAATGATAATATAATGAAGCGCGCCCAGTTTTAGGAAAACCTTAATTCCGATTCCTCTGTCACTATATTTTATTGATTATCATAATATTGTACGATTTGAAGTTACAGGTTCTCATGCTGTTTTTTGCCGTTTTTGATCATTGCGTTAGGGTTTGGTCAGCAAGAGGTCGGCCGGGGTAACGGGGTTGCTGAGCAGTTTGGCAAACAGTTGCCAGCGTTTGGCCGGGTCCTGATCTGTGCCTCCCTTGGATTCGATATAGTTTTTCACAAGGTCTTTTCCGTAATTGTAGTTGATCACATAACTGCGGTTCGCCTTGATGAAACTGATCGATTTCTGCGCCGTTTCCCGGTTATTCAATCCGTATTCCTGCAACCATCGCAATGCTTCGGCTTCTGTCATGGTGCCATTCAATAAGCCTCTTGCCACTTCATTGCGTGCATAATTCAATTCGCTTTTCAGCTCCAATGCAGTGAAATACTGATCCAGACCGGTGGTGTCCAGGCCTGCCAGTGGCAGCAGCACTTCTTTGGCGAACCTGTTTTTTTCCTTGCCGGGGAATGTGACATCAATGCCGTAATTGGCGCTGCCTTCGGCGATCAGGGATTGCGGACTGAACAGCGGATATAAAGAGATCTCTAACCAGCCTTTGTCCTGGTACAGGTTTTTTTCCAGCAGCATATTGTACACATGATGGCCGGGATAACTTTCATGACTGCCCACATCGATCGCTTTCTCGATAAAGATGTTCAGGTCGGTATTGATCTGCACCAGGCTTTGGTACCTGCCCTTGTACCAGTTATATCCGTTCCAGGGTTTGTTGGTCACATATTCCAGGGTGAAATTTTCTGTATCGGGCAGGTCGTAATGGGCTTTGGTCCTTTTGCGGCATTCGGCAATGGCTGTCCTGAAAACCGTATCTAGCTTTTCTTTGGGGATGATGAACCGGTTGGCCAGTTGTTGGAAACGTTCGTTCAGGGTTCCTTTACCGGGTAAGCTGTTATTGAGTTGTGCCACCAGTTGCTGGAAATGTTTTTCCGGATAGGTGGGTACCGTCACTCCAAAAAGTTCTTTGGTCTCCTCTTCAAAACGGGGATACTGACCGGAGAAGATCCGGATCCTGCCTGCAAATGCGGTGAGTTGCGCCTGTATCCAGGTGGCCCTTGTCTGTAATAAACTATCGTTCTTCCTTGAAACCGCCAGCTCCTGTAGCTCGCCTGATAATTCGGTCACAGCTTTCAATAAACTGTCCTTGGGAAATGAGGCGGCTTTCGGTGTTTTGGGGCGAAGGGAATCGGGACCGTAATAGGCATCAACAAAAGCTTCGTCGTATTGACCGATCGCGAGTCCAAGCCGCACATATTTTTCGGCCAGCCGGTTAAGCTGTATTGTGGTGTCCTGAGCAGGTTTGTTTTGTGAACAGGCGAGAGTCAACAGCAATACAGGTATGTAAATGAATTTTTTCATGAGTATGGTCTTTGTACGAATGGTATTCCGTTGGTAAGATACTGGAAAGATGGGTTTTGCAGGGGAGTTTGCGGATTTCTGTTTAAACGGGGCAGGAGTGGTTACCAGGACTGATTAGCCCTATCCCCCTAAAACACGTGACCCATAACCGGAGAAATTGAAATTTAGTGGCGACAGTAATGCGGAATTGGATAAACTCCTTATATTGATCAACGATTTTGCCAGGAAGGAAATATCCCTTACCCGATAAACGATTGCTATGCCGTATACTTCTGCTCTAAGTGCTGACTTTGTGCAGCAATGGCTTGCCGATAAACGATCGGTGGCGTCTGTTCAGGACGAACTCATGCAGTCGGGTCTTGATCCCGATATTATCCAGGAAAGTCTGGCAACCTACCGGAAGTTGGTGCATGCCAGAAGGCAGACCGCCGGTTTCCTGTATATGGGTATCGGTGCTTTTCTGGGTTTTGTGAGTTGTGTGCTTACCCTGGTAAATCCTGTTCCTGAATTGTACAACTGGATTCTGTATGGCCTGACCTCTGTGGCCATCGGGATCATTTTTGTTGGCCTGTATTTCGTGTTTGAGTAGAGAGCGGTTCACCCACGGCTTTCCCTGATCGCTTTGATCAGTTTCCGGTTCCTTTTTTCTGCGCGGGCATTCTGTAACGACATGACTGCCCACAAAGCAGCGGGCAGCCACCCCAGCAGGGTCAGTTGCAGGATCAGGCAGATCACGGCTGTGAATATCTTTCCTCTGAAGAAAAATGACAGGAACGGGAATAAGATCGCCAATAGCATATCGCTGGTTTTAGAAATTGGTCACAGTAAGATACGATATTGCTGCCGGAAAACTACAGGTCAAACACAATACCCTGAGCCAGCGGGAGTTTGTCGCTCCAGTTGATGGTATTGGTCTGCCGGCGCATATAGGCCTTCCAGGCATCGCTGCCGCTTTCGCGGCCGCCGCCGGTCTCTTTTTCTCCGCCAAATGCACCTCCGATCTCAGCACCGCTTGTGCCAATGTTCACGTTGGCAATACCGCAGTCACTTCCGGCATGCGACAGGAACTTTTCTGCTTCGCGCATATTCAGGGTCATGATGGAAGAGGAAAGGCCCTGCGGAACGCCATTCTGTAAAGCGATGGCTTCTTCCAGGGTACTGTAAGACATCAGGTAAAGGATCGGAGCAAAAGTTTCATGCTGTACGATCGCCATCTCATTTTTCGCTTCGGCGATACAGGGTCTTACATAACAACCGCTTTCATAACCTTTGCCTTCCAGTACACCGCCTTCAACGATAAAATGTCCACCCTGCTCTTTACATTGTTGAATAGCGCTGAGGTACATCTTCACGGCATCTGTATCGATCAGTGGTCCTACATGGTTGTGTGTATCGAGCGGATCGCCTATGCGTAACTGGCCATAGGCCTTGATCAATTTCTGTTTGAAGGCCTCATATACCGATTCATGAATGATGAGTCGGCGGGTAGTGGTACAGCGTTGCCCGGCGGTACCTACGGCACCGAACACGGAGCCGATCAGTGCCATGTCGAGGTCGGCATCTTTTGAAATGATGATGGCATTGTTTCCGCCAAGCTCCAGGATGCTTTTTCCCAGCCTGGCCGCTACTGCGGCACTCAGGGCCTTACCCATGCGGGTAGATCCGGTAGCCGATACCAATGGGATGCGGGAGTCTTTACTGATCCATTCGCCCACTTCTCTGCCGCCCTGTACCAGCCCGTTCACGCCTTCAGGTACCTGGTTCTTTGCAAATACTTCCGCTACGATCTTTTGCACGGCTATGCCGCATAAAGGTGTTTTTTCGCTGGGTTTCCAGATGGTCACATTGCCGCATACCCATGCCAGAGCAGCATTCCAACTCCACACGGCAACCGGGAAGTTGAATGCGGAAATGATCCCCACGATACCCAGCGGATGCCATTGTTCGTACATCCGGTGTGCAGGTCGCTCGCTGTGCATGGTCAAACCATACAACTGGCGCGAAAGGCCTACGGCAAAATCACAGATATCGATCATCTCCTGCACTTCTCCATATCCCTCCTGCAGGCTTTTCCCCATTTCATAACTGACCAGCTTACCCAGCGCTTCCTTATGGGTACGAAGGGCATCGCCCACCTGGCGAACGATCTCGCCGCGTTTGGGTGACGGCCACATACGCCACACGGAAAAAGCTTCCTGTGCTTTACCGAGCAAGGCTTCGTAGGCCGCTGTATCCGTTTCGGTTACGGAACCGATCTTACCCCCGTCAACAGGTGAGAAAGAATCGATCGGTGCGCCTTTACTATTGATCCATTGTGTGCCGCTTGAAGTACCGGCATTTTCTGCAGTGATACCGAGTTGTTTGAGGAATTCCATGCAACAAAAGTACCGTCATTACCGATATGGCCCAAGAATATCGGGTTAAGGTTGTGTTGCCGGTCCGTGCGTAAGAGGAGCTGGCGATCTGGTGGTTAAGGCAGACTGAAAGGTGAGAAATAAAAAAAGGTACCACCTGTTGAGAACAACCGCTGGTACCTCTCATCAAAACCTTGCATGAAACATTTATGAAAAATGATCAGGACAAATGTATTTACCGTTGAAACATTGTTGCCCATTAATAGGCGAGCATGCCAACAGAATCGGGGAATTATCTTGTTTTCGAGATTGTTAACAATTGGTCATATACCTGGCTGTAACTGCTGCCGATCGGTATCTCTTTTCCGGCGGTCCAGAGTTTGGTCTTACTGAATTTCTCGATCCTGGCCAGTGGTACGATAAACGACCGGTGCACCCTTACGAAATCACGCGGGGGCAGTTTTTCCTGGATGCTTTTGAGTGTCATCAGGGTAAGTACCGGGTTGGGCTTGATATAGATCTTGATATAATCGTCCAGCGCTTCGATCAACTCAATGTCCTTCAGGTTGATCTTCATGATCTCGTAATTCACTTTCACAAAGATGGAGTTGAGCTGCATCTCCTGCGTGCTCAGGAATTCGAGGTATTCCTTGGCCTTATAACAGGCTTTCAGGAAACGATCGTATTCAAAAGGCTTCAGCAGGTAATCCACTGCATCCACGTTAAAGCCCTCCGCCGCAAAATCCTTGTATGCCGTGGTGAAGATCACCGGAGGTTTTTCGGCCAGTGATTTGTAGAACTGCATGCCGTTGATGTCCGGCATCTGTATGTCGAGGAACAACAGGTCTACCTTTTGCTGCTGCAGGTAGGCTTTGGCTTCATCCGTATTGGTAAAGGTCTTTTCCAACTTCAGAAATGAGATCTTGCTACAGTACTCATGTATGAGTTGCAGTGCTAAGGGCTCGTCGTCTATGGCTATGCAGTGTATCATTGCGTCTCTATTTCCAGGTAAACATGATAGTAGTTGTCTTTCTCAAAACTGGTGAGTTTGTGTTTGCCGGGGTACATCAGCTCCAGCCTTCTTTTTACATTGTTAATGCCTATGCCGGTGTTCTCGGTCAGATTGTTCTCTGAAGGTACAATATAATTCACCGCCGAAAAATGGATGGTATTCCCCTCGGTCCTGATCTTGATGTTGATGGTGGAAGCTTCCTTGGTACTTACTCCGTATTTAAAGGAATTCTCCACAAATGGGATGAATAGCAGCGGCGCCACCAGCAGGTTGTCTGTAGGCCCCTCAGTGGAGAAATCCAGGGTCACTTTATCGGTCAGCCTCACTTTCTGCAGATCGATGAAATTATTCGTGAAATCCACTTCGTTCTGCAGCGGAACCAGATCACGCTGGGTCTCTGTGAGTATGTACCGCATGATGGAAGAGAGTTTCATCACGGCCGGGGCAGTTTTCTCACTCCGAACTACCGCCAGTGAATAAATATTGTTCAGGGTGTTGAAGAAGAAATGCGGATTCACCTGTGATTTCAGGAATGACAGTTCGGTGTTCAGTTTTTCATTCTCGGTCTCTTTCCGGTTCTGTTCGGTCTGCAGCCAGCGTTGTATCACTGAGATGCAGGTCCCCACTGTAAAGATCAACAGGAACAATACGGTGTTGTAGGGGTCGGCCACGGGTCTTTGCCTGCGCATGTATCCCGTGAACCTGGGTTTACCTTTGAAGGCAGGGTTGCGGATGAATTCGCGGTTATTGGGATTAAATGGTTCTGGCTCTGCGATCAGTAATGCGATCTGTTTGGGCGCATACAGGAATACGACCAGGCAAACAACAATGGATAAAATATACAGGAACCATTTTTCCTTCACCAGGAAACGTGGGATCAATAAAAGGGTGTTCAGGTAGTAGAACAGCACCAGGAAAACATTGTTGCAGATGATGGCTGCCAGCTGGTGGTTGCTCATGCTGAAATCACGCAGCCGGGGAAAGAATACGAGATAGGGAAGTGTAAAAAAGCAGAGCCATGCCGCACTGTGTGCTATCAGTGTTACTATTTTTTTATTGTTGTTGAAGGGCATACGGCTATTGTTTTAAACACATGGTCGATAAGATACTGGGAGCTTTTTCATCCGGCTTTGAGACCAGCTCTGTTACCAAATCTATTCAGACAGGTATCATCCAGGAAACAATATGGGTGAAAATAAGGGTCTTATCGGTGAAAAACTCAGTAAGATTCCTGCTGGTTGGGGAAATCCCGGCTTTTTACGTCACGGATATACGCCTGCACTGCTGAGGTGACCTGGTTCTCCAGATCAAGGTATTGCCGAAGAAAACGGGGCTTGAATTCATTATTGATGCCCAGCATATCATGCATGACCAATACCTGTCCATCGCATTCGGGTCCGGCCCCGATGCCGATCGTTGGAATGTTCAGGCTCCGGCTCACCGTTCCGGCCAGTTGTGCAGGGATCTTTTCCAGTACCAGGGCAAAACAACCTGCTTCCTGCAGTAAAAGTGCATCGCGTTTCAGTTTTTCTGCTTCCGCCTCTTCCTTTGCCCTGACCGTATATGTCCCGAATTTATAGATCGATTGCGGGGTCAATCCCAGGTGACCCATTACCGGTATGCCGGCAGATACGATGCGCCGGATGCTGTCGATCACTTCCTCTCCACCTTCCAGCTTGATGGCATGTCCGCCCGTCTCTTTCATGATGCGGATGGAGGAAGCTACGGCGATGTCGGGATTTGACTGGTAAGATCCGAATGGAAGATCTACCACCACCAGCGAACGGTGTACGCCGCGAACCACGCATTGCGCATGATAGATCATCTGGTCAAGTGTGATGGGAAGGGTGGTCTCGTGTCCTGCCATGACATTGCTGGCACTATCGCCTACCAGTATCGCATCAACGCCAGCCGCATCGAATAACCGGGCAAAAGAATAATCGTAGGCGGTGATCATGGAAATGGGACTGCCTTGTGCTTTCAATTGCAATAAAGTGTGGGTAGTGACTTTTTTTATTTCCTTGTGGCTGGACATTTGTGTTGGTTTATAGGATGTAAGCGGATGGCCATGGTTTGGATACATACATTTTCCGAAACCGCGTTAAAATTAGGAAGATTCAGCTGATTCCGGAATAATTCAATGCGAGGGGCGATTGCTCTGATGGGGGGTATTGTGGCTTTAGAACTTTTAGATTTTTTGGATGGTATGATATCAGGCTGGAAGCCTGGGGATAGGCGTCACCCGGCGGAGCCGAGCGACTGCTCGGGAAATTGAATGCGTTTGTACCGACCTTGTTTGTCAGGAAGTGATACCTTTTGCGGCAAGTTCATAATAAAGGTGTTGTATCAGACCATCGGCAAGACCGATCTTGGGCACGTAGATCTCCTGTGCATCGGCCCAGCGCATCACATTGATGTAGATCTGTAATGCAGGTACGATCACATCTGCACGGTCTTCGCGCAGTTTGTAAATATTGATCCTGTCTTCCAGCGAAAAACTGGCGATCTCCTTGTAATAGTCTTTCAGCAATTCGATATTCAACGGTTTGCCATCTTTCTTTTTACTGAGTGAGAATACCTTGTTGATATTACCCCCGGTTCCGATGGCGGTGATCTGCTTGTATCCTTTTGTTTTGTTCTTGATGGCTTCTTTCATTTCGTTCCACTTGCTGTCGTCAACCATGTCCTTCAGCATACGGATGGTGCCGATATTGAAGGACTGCTTGAAGACCAGTTTGCCATCCGCGAAAAAAGTGAGTTCAGTGCTGCCGCCGCCCACATCGATGTAGAGGTAGCTGTGCTCCGTATCCATGTGTTCGGCCACGTGGTTCTCGTAGATGATGGAAGCTTCCAGGTCTCCGCTGATGATCTCGATCTCCAGCCCCGTCTCCAGTTTCACTTTACGGATGATATCGGCACTGTTGCTGGCATCGCGCATGGCGCTGGTGGCGCAGGCGATCACATTCTTTACATTGTATGCATTGATGAGGTGACCATAGGCTTTCATGGTCTGCAGGATCATGCCCCTTTTTTCCTTGGAGATCTCGCCTTTTTCAAACACGTCGAAACCCAGGCGCAGGGGTACTCGTACCAGGTTCAATTTATTGAAAAGGGGATTGCCCTCACGGTCCTGGCTAACTTCTGTGATCAATAACCTTGCGGCGTTACTTCCAATATCAATGGCTGCTAACCTCACTGTTCACTATGTTTTTCTTGTGCAGATAATGGTAAGTCTCGATCTGGGAGCGTACCTGTTTTTTGCCTGCGGAAGGTACATAGTTGTTGCTTAAATCATTGTCGAGGATCCTCGCTTTTACGTTATCTCTTAATTGAATGTGGATAATCTCCTTCAATTCTTCACAAATAGCGGTGTCGGTGACCGGCACAGCGGCTTCCACACGATGGTCAAGGTTGCGGACCATCCAGTCGGCGCTGGATATATAGATCTTTTCTTTTCCCAGGTTGTGGAAGATCATCACACGGGCATGCTCCAGGTATTCATCCACAATGCTGATAGCGGTCACTTCCCCTTTTTCTTTCCTGGGCTCCCGCATCATGCAGTAGATACCCCTTACCACCATCCGGATCGGCACACCGGCCCTGGCAGCTTCTCCCAGTTTGGCGATCAGGGCAGCATCACTCAGTGAATTCACTTTCAGGATGATGCCGGCTTCTTTGCCGGCTTTGGCATTTTTGATCTCTTTGTCAACCAGTGCCAGGAGGCTCTGCCGCATTTGGGTCGGGCATACCAGTAAGGTTTTACACATCCGCAGGTGTTGGATCCCGTTTTTCCAGTTCTCGAGGTAATGGAAAATGCGGTTGATATCTGCCATCACATTCCGGTTGGCAGTAAGCAGGCAATGGTCACCATACACCGTGGCGGTCTTCTCGTTCAGGTTACCCGTGCTCACAAAACCGTACTGGATGGTTTTGTTGCCCTTTCTTTTTTTGATGATACAGAGTTTCGCATGGATCTTCATCCTGGGTACGCCCAAGAGCACAGTTACGCCTTCTTCTTCCAGGATCTTTTTCCATTCCAGGTTGGCCTCCTCATCGAACCGGGCTTTCAGTTCCAGCATGACCACCACTTCCTTGCCATTCCGGGCAGCGTTGATGAGGGCGTTGATCACTTTTGAATTAGATGCCAGCCGGTATGCGGTGATCTTGATCGATGTTACATCCGGGTCCATCGCAGCTTCGCGAAGCAGATCGATGATCGCATTGAAGGAATGGTAAGGAAAATGCAGCATCACATCTTTCTTCACGATCACATCGGTCACACGCATGGAGCTTTGTAAAGCGGGGTGCGTAAAAGCGGCGCGGCGTGGGTTCTTGGTGCGGAATACATCCGGGAAGTCCATAAAATGCCGGAAATTATGAATGCGGCCACCGGGTATGATATTGCTTTTATGATTCAGGCTGAGCCTGCGTATCAGGTACTCCAGCAGACCCGCGTCCATTTCCTTGTCGTATACAAAACGAACCGGTTTGCCTTTGCGTCGGTTCTTCAGTCCTTTTTCGATCTTCTCCACAAAACTGGTGCTCACATCATTGTCGAGGTCTATCTCGGCATCTTTGGTCACTTTGAAAATATGTGATTCAAAATGGTCATAACCGAAATAAGAAAAGATCACCGGCAGGTTAAACCGGATCACATCTTCCAGTAAGATGATGTGTTTCTCGTTGGTCTTGGATGGCAGCTGTATGAATCTGCCTATTGCTTTGGCGGGCACTTCTATCAGTGCATATTTCTGGTGATAGGCCGAGTTCTTCTTACGCATCACCACACCGAGATAAATACTTTTATCGCGCAGGTAGGGTAGTTGTGGCAGGCTCTCGATCATCAGGGGAATGATGTTGGATCGGACCTCTTCATCAAAGTATTTTTTGACAAAGGATTGTTGCTCGCGTGTCAGCTGTTTTTCTGTGACCAGCTGTATCTTCTCTTTTTTCAGTTCTTTCTGGATCCCTGTCCATATGCGGTTAAACTCGTTCTGCTGCTGCAATACGATGGTCTGGATCTGATCAAGGATCTGTTGCGGATCTTCTTCCATGTGCATGTTCAGCTTCCTGCGTTTTTCGCTGAATTCGAGCATGCGTTTCAGGGTGGCTACCCGTACCCGGAAGAATTCATCCATATTGTTGGAAAAGATCCCCAGGAAACGGATCCGCTCTTTCAGGGGAACGGTGGGGTCATTGGCTTCCTGTAAGACCCTTGCATTGAAACTTAACCAACTGATATCTCTCTGAATGAGTAATTTTTTTGCCATGCGATGAGCGGGTGTTTTGACGATCAGGTGTCTGCGAACAGCTTGGGAAACCCGGTAATTGCTGAATGGGTATACACTGGCAGGCCCTCATATCAAATATATGAAATGCGTTTTTTCAATAATGTTAAGTTTATTGATAAACAGATTTCTGTTCTGTAAACAGGCTTGCCAGCTTTCAGGAGAAGGAAGCTTTGATCTGCTGGATGATGCCCGTTGTGGAAAAACCCGGAAGAATGGGATTGATAACAACCCGTCCGCCATTGGCAATGACCTCTTTGGCCCCCACGATCTGTTCAAGGGTATAATCGCCGCCTTTCACCAGTACATCGGGCAGGATCGCTTTGATTAGTTCCAGGGGAGTGTCTTCGTCAAAGATCACTACGGCATCTACAATGCTGAGGCTGGCCAGCATAAGGGCGCGACTGTGTTCATGGTTGACCGGCCTTTCAGGACCTTTGAGCCTTTTGGTGCTGCTGTCGCTGTTCACACCCACCACCAGGTAATCGGCTTCCGAAGCGGCCTGAGAGAGAGAGGCAATATGCCCTTCGTGCAGGATATCGAAACAGCCGTTGGTAAAAGCAATGGTTTTATGGGTTACCCGCCAGCTGGCTACCTGTGCCTGTAACTGTGGTAAGGTGAATATCTTTTTTTCGATGGCACTAACGGCTCTCATGTGTTTTCTTTTTGTTGTAATAAGGCAGCAGGACCAGGCAAACGGAGCCTACCAGTACCACGATGATGAATTGTGCGAACCACTGCAGGGTACCATTGGCAAAACCGATCTCGAAAGGGATATCGTTCTTCTCCAGCACTTTGGCCAGGAAATAGGCATAGGCCCCGATACCGCCGGGTGTCACGATCATGCCAATGCTGGCAAATGCCAGCCCGGAAGTGGCGGCGCGCAGACCCAGGTGCGAAGTTCCATCCGTTGCCAGTAACCCTACCCAGGTGCCCACAATATAGAGCAGCCAGATAGCGGCACTGTAGAATAGGAAGTATCTTTTCTGCTGCAGGTTACGGATGCTGTTCAGTCCTTCCCAGATGCCCAGTAGTATCTTTTTGGTCACCATCACGATCCTCAGATGTGAGAACTGGTCGAACCAGATCCTGATAGCGATCGTCAGTACGATCACCACCGCTGCCACAATACCTAATTTTACCAGCGACAGGCTGCCGCTCCGGTTCTCGAATAATTGCCTGAACAGTTGATGCGCAAATTCGCCCACCACTTCAAACTGGCTGACCAGTGCCAGCAGGAATACCAGTCCCAGGCTGATCACATCCACCGCTCTTTCTGCCACGATGGTGCCTACCAGTTTTTCGGCCGGTACTTTTTCATATTTGGCAAGGATGGTACATTTCAGCACTTCACCCAGCCGGGGTACCGCCAGGTTGGCCAGGTAACCGATCATTACGGCAAAGAAGGTATTGGAAAGCGAGGGCCTGTAACCCATGGGCATCATCAGGATGCGCCAACGCAATGCCCGCAGCAGGTGGCTCAGGGATAGGATCAGGAACACCGGCAGCATCAGCCAGTAATTGGCCGTTTCAAGCGACCGTTTGAACTGGCCCCATTTATCGTCCGGTATCTGGTGCAGGCTCCACCATACCAGGAATACCCCCAGGCCCAGGAAAAACAGGTATTGTATCGCAAATAACAATCGTTTCTTCATAGCGGAATATTCGGTGGCAAGTTAAGCAAGCAATTCTAATAATCCTGTTTTGCAGGTGATGGCTGGGGATCATTCCGGACTGCCAGCCTCCGTCAACGGGAGGTTATCGATCAGGCGGACCCCGCTGAGGAATGCCGCTACCAGCGCCACCAGTGAACTATGTCCATCCCAGTCAGTCACTTCCGAGAGGTCCTGTGCGGATGCGATGGAGACATAGTCTATCTTGTCAAACCCTGCAGCCCTGATCTCATTTTCGGCCCTGGTGATCAATGGCTCAAGGTTCCCGGGGCGAAGTTCGTTCCGGATCATCTGCAGCGAGCGGTAAATAGCGGTGGCCGCCTCCTTATCTTTTTCGGAGAGCCGCAGGTTACGGCTGCTCAGGGCCAGCCCGGATGTTTCACGCAGGGTAGGGATGATGCGCAGGTCAACGGGTAGCTGCTTCAGGTGTATCAGTTGGCGGACGACCATACATTGCTGATAATCTTTCTGACCCATGAACAGGAGGGAGGGTTGTACCAGTTCCAGTAACCGGTGTACTACCTGGCAGACGCCCTGGAAATGCCCCGGACGGTATTTTCCCTCTAACAGGGTTTCCAGATAACCCAGGGCATAGGGTTCCTGTAACGAAGTTCCTGTGGGATAGATCTCATCTATTGCAGGAAGGAATAATATGTCGCAACCAGCCTGCTCCAGCAGGTAAATGTCTTTCTCCAGCGTAATGGGGTATTGCGCATAGTCATTCGCATCGTTGAACTGGGTGGGGTTCACAAAGATGCTGACCACAGTAGTATCACTGTTTTTTTTACTATGATCGACCAGTTTCAGGTGTCCGGGGTGTAATGCCCCCATGGTGGGAACAAAGCCGATCATGGCGTCGGAAGCTCTCCGGGATGCCAGTAAACGGGATAGGTCAGCAGCTGTTTTTATTAGGATCATTTGGGGTCGATTTGGGCAAAAGCCGGATTTGCGTTGCTTTTCGGTGCATTTTACGTAACTTTGCCAACTGATTTTTTCCGGGATCGTGCTAAAATTCACGTACTAATGTCAACAAAGAAAAGAATTTTATTCATTGCTACAGAAATGTCGCCTTACCTGGAGCTCACCGAGTTCGCCGAGGTGATCAACAAGCTGGCGATCAAAAGCAATGACAGTGGTTTGGAAGTGAGGTGCATCATGCCACGCTTTGGGGTGATCAATGAGAGAAGGCATCGTTTACACGAGGTGGTGAGGCTTTCGGGCATCAATGTGTCGGTAGATAATGACGATTATCCATTGCAGATCAAAGTGGCTTCTTTGCCAAACGCCCGTTTACAGGTGTATTTTCTGGAGAACGAAGACTTTTTTAAAAGAAAGCAGGTGTTTCACGATGATGAGGAGACCTGGTTCGATGATAACATACTCCGTACCGTGTTCTTCTGTAAGGGAGCGCTGGAAACCGTTAAGAAATTCGGATGGCCTCCGGACGTGATCCATTGCAGTGGCTGGATGACGGGGCTGATCCCTGCCTATATCAAGACCGCCTATAAAAAGGAGCCGGTATTCGGTAACAGCAAAGTGATCTTCACCATTGGGCAGAACACTTTCAAGGAAAAACTCGGGGCCGACTTCGTACAGAAAGCGATCATCAACAGCAACATCAAAGACAAGGACCTGGAAGCCTTCAAGGAAGGGAACAATACAGCCATGTTCCGTGGCGGTGCCAGCTTTGCAGATGCCATCACTTTCGGAGCCGATAAAATAGAAAAGAAACTCGTTGAGGATTTCGCCAAAGTGAAGGGGAAGAAGATAGTACCTTTCAAGGGATGGGATTCTGATTTAACAGAGTATTTAGAATTGTACAACGACCTTGCGGGCAAGTAATCACTAACTCATGCATTCACTTTTTACGCTGCGTAGAATCTTTATTTTCGGTGTTGTTTTGCTCATTTTTCTGACAGGCTGCACGCGTATCTCTTCTACAGACGTTGGTTCGGGATTGATCCCTGCCATTGACGGTGTGATTACCAAAGACACCATTCTGGATGTTCTAACTGACACATACGAGGATTTTGACTCAACCCGTATCTATAAGAGCGATAACCAGTTGCTCGGATATATCAATACGGATCCTCTGTTCGGAAAAACCCAGGCTTCGCTGTTCTTTGAACTGAAGCCTTCCAGTTATCCTTTTTACATTCCCGGTCACAAGGATAGTATCGTGGTGGATTCTGCCGTGTTGATCCTCAGTTACAAGGGCCTGTATGGAGATTCTACGGCGCCTATCCGTTTGAATGTGTTTGAAATAGACAACAATACCCCGCTGGAACCATACCGTGCGTATCCTTCCAATTACAGTTCTGCTGTCAACATCAATCTTGGACAATCGCTGGGGCCATCCCGTACTTTTGATATCCGTAGACTGGGCGATTCTGTGAATAACCGTTATGAGAACGCCAAGAACCAGATCCGGATCCCGCTGAACAAATCTGTTGCCACAAGATTCCTCAAGACCTACGATTCTACCAATGCCTATCTGACCGATTCCACCTTCCGTCTGTATTTCTCCGGATTTGCGGTAACGGCGGATGCAGCAGGAGCTAATGCCCTGCTGAAAGTGAATCTGGCGGATACCAATACCAAATTTGCATTGTATTATAGTTCCAGTTCAACCGGAGCCACACAGCGCGATACTGCGGTAAGTTATTTCCGGATGAATACCGTGAACAGTGGCAATATCAACCAGGTCTTGCGTAACCGGACCGGTAGCGAAGCGGCCAAATACCTGACCACAACCCCTAAGTCAGACTCACTGGTTTACGTACAAACAACACCCGGTACGTTTGTGAGGGTGAGGATCCCGGGTTTACAGAGTCTTTCCAACCGGATCATTCACCGGGCAGAACTGATTGCAGAACAGGTCCCTGACGATGCGAATCTGAATACGATCGAAAAACAGATGGTTCCACCCCGTTACCTGTTACTGAGCAGGTACGATTCTGCGATCAAAAGCAAAAGGAATATCCCTAACGATTATACCATCAGCAGCAGCGGCCCTAATATCTCAAGTTTTGGAGGATACCTGTCATCCAAGGCAATACAGGGGTACGACAATATAGCTGCCTATACTTTTGACCTCAGCCGTTATGTGCAGGGCATCGTTACCCGAAAAGACACTTCTTATACCCTGCGTCTTTCAGCTCCAGCTAACGATTCCTTGTATTATACCCCCCCTTATCCCGGGAATACCAGTAACTCCCTGTATTACCTCAACCCTTCTGTCGGAAATGATGTAGGGGATGGAAGGGTAAGGCTTGGAGGAGGTACCCACTCCCGGTTCCGTATGCGTTTACGGGTTATTTTCTCACGGATTTAACAGAGTATTCATATTATTCTATATTTGCACCCATTAAAATCAATCTAACATGCCTTACTTGTTTACTTCTGAGAGCGTATCTGAAGGACATCCGGACAAAGTAGCCGACCAGATTTCAGATGCATTGATCGATAACTTTCTTGCCTTCGACGCACAGTCGAAAGTGGCCTGCGAAACACTGGTTACTACCGGTCAGGTGGTACTGGCGGGCGAGGTGAAATCAAAAGCTTACCTGGACGTTCAGGAAATTGCCCGCGGAGTGATCCGTAAGATCGGGTATACCAAGAGCGAGTACATGTTCGAAGCGAACAGCTGTGGTATCCTGTCTGCCATTCATGAGCAGTCTGCCGATATCAACCAGGGTGTTGACCGTAAGAAAAAAGAAGAGCAGGGTGCAGGCGACCAGGGAATGATGTTTGGTTATGCCTCCAACGAAACAGATGATTATATGCCGCTGGCACTCGATCTGGCCCATAAGATCCTGATCGAACTGGCTGCGCTGAGAAGAGAGAACAAACAGATCAAATATCTCCGCCCTGACGCGAAAAGCCAGGTAACATTGGAGTATGACGATAACAACCGCCCAGTTCGTATCGATGCGATCGTGGTATCTACCCAGCATGATGATTTTGATACCGAAGCCAAAATGCTGGCCAAGATCAAAGAAGACATCATCAATATCCTGATCCCCAGGGTGAAAGCCAAGTACAAGAAATACGCAAAACTGTTCAACGATAAGATCAAGTATCACATCAACCCAACCGGTAAGTTCGTGATCGGTGGTCCGCACGGCGATACCGGTCTGACCGGACGTAAGATCATTGTAGATACCTACGGTGGTAAAGGTGCACACGGTGGTGGTGCCTTCAGCGGAAAAGATCCCAGCAAGGTAGACCGTTCTGCAGCTTATGCAACCCGTCACATCGCTAAAAACCTGGTAGCTGCCGGTATCGCAGATGAGGTGCTGGTTCAGGTTTCATACGCTATTGGTGTAGCTCAGCCTACCTCCATCAACGTGAATACTTTCGGTACTGCCAAGGTTCAACTGACTGACGGACAGATCGGTAAGATCGTGGAAAGCATTTTTGATATGCGTCCTTACTTTATCGAGCAGCGCCTGAAACTGCGTACCCCGATGTACAGCGAAACTGCTGCTTACGGTCACATGGGTCGTAAGAACGAAGTGGTAACCAAAGAGTTCACACTGCCCAACGGCAAAGTGAAGAAGGTAAAAGTGGAACTGTTCACTTGGGAGAAACTGGATTATGTTACCAAAGTGAAAAAAGCTTTCGGCGTAAAATAATTCTTCCAACAATCACATAATCAGGCCCCTGCTCACCAGCAGGGGCTTTTTGTTTTCCGTAACGGGGTTGAGTATCTTTGACAGGCTCGCGCTTGTTAACCCTTTCAATCAACAGGTATGAAAAGGAACCTTACCGTGACTGCTGTCGGTTGTATGATCATGGTCGTTGTGATGCAATGGCAGGGTAGCGGTCTCAAAACGCCCACCAGTCCGCATGGCATTGTGGACCTGGAATTTGCCAACAGCTGGACATTGTTGCAAACCACTTTGACAGGCTGGGACCTGTCTGTTGCCAAAATGAATATCTGGCTCGATTTTGTCTTCATTGTCACCTATGTCCTCTTTCTTTCCCTGTCCGCCGAAATAACGGCTCTGAAATGGACAACCAAAAGCTGGCTATCGCAAACAGGGATCTTCCTGGCCAAAGCTGCCTGGGTGGCAGGGATACTGGATATTGCAGAAAACCTGCTGATGCTGAAAACCCTTTCGGGCAATTATGATGAGATGTCGCTGCGACTCACCTTTTTCTGTGCAGCGGCGAAATTCGCATTGGTAGGACTGGTCATCATATACCTGTTAATATGTCTGCCCAACTCGCTTCGGAAACGATAGGAAGAAATCAAACGATCAGAAACGCCTCTTTTCAGAAGGGCAATGGAAATAAGTACATTTGCAGATGGCTATCAAACAAAGCTCCTTAATTATTGGCCGGCAGCCGCTGGTAGAAGCCCTGCAAACAGGGAAAGCGATCGATAAGATCCTGTTGCAGAAGAATGCTTCCGGTGATGTGGTCAATACCATCCGTAAACTGGCCCGCGACCAGAACGTGCCCATACAGCTGGTGCCGGTAGAGAAACTGAATGGTATGACCAAGGCCAATCACCAGGGTGTGCTGGCTTTTGTAGCCCGTGTTCAGTACATGGATCTGCAACAGGTGATCGATTACGTGGTTTCCAAAGGGGAGCTTCCCTTGTTCCTGATGCTGGACGGAGTCACCGATGTGAGAAATATCGGTGCCATTGCCAGAAGTGCCGTCTGTTGCGGTGCACAGGCCATCATCATACCGGATAAAGGCGTAGGCGCATTGAATGAGGAAGCCATGAAAAGCAGTGCGGGCGCGCTGGAGCAGATCCATATCTGCCGGGTCAACAGTTTGCTGAAAGCAGTGGACACTTTGCATCTGAACGGCATACTCGTCTTCACCAGCGAAATGCGGGCTGAGAAAAATGTTTTTGAACTTCCTTTTACCGATCCCTGCTGTATCATCATGGGCGATGAGGGCAAAGGGGTTCAGCCTTATCTGGCCAAAGCTGCGGATCATTTTTTCAAGATACCTATGGCAACCGGTTTCGATTCTTTCAATGTATCTGTAGCCAGCGGTATCATTTTATATGAAGCCATGAAACACCGTATGGGTAAGTAATGGATACGATCAAAACATCACTCACCACTCACCACTCACCACTCACCCTGGTCGAGTGCCCCCGCGATGCCATGCAGGGGTGGCCGCGTTTTATTGCCACAACCGATAAGGTCCGTTACCTGAATGCCTTACTACAGGTGGGTTTTGATACACTTGATTTTGGCAGTTTCGTTTCGCCCAAAGCCATTCCACAAATGGCCGATACCAGGGAAGTGATCGCAGGGCTGGACCTGTCAGGGTCGGTAACCCAACTGCTGGCCATTGTTGCCAATACCCGTGGTGCCGAAGAAGCCGTTGTATTCGGTGAGATCCGTTATCTCGGTTTTCCTTTTTCCTTATCGCCCACTTTCCAGTTGCGGAATACCAATAGCAGTCTGGAAGAAAGCGTACACCGGGTAGAATCGATACAGGAGATTTGTATCAAGAACAACAAGGAGATGGTGGTATACCTGAGTATGGGCTTCGGCAATCCTTATGGCGACGCATATACGGAAGATATCCTGCTGCATTGGGCGGATGAGATGTTCCGGCGCGGCATTCATACGCTTTCCCTGGCCGATACCGTTGGCGTGGCAACACCAGCGCAGATACAATTTGCTTTGCAGACACTTATTCCCAAATATCCGGATATCCGGTTTGGTGTACACCTGCATTCCGGTCCCGGTCAATGGCTGGCAAAGACCGAAGCGGCACTGGATGCCGGTTGCCTCCGTTTCGACGGTGCCCTGAAAGGCATCGGTGGCTGCCCGATGGCGCAGGATGAACTTGTGGGTAACATGGATACGGAATTGCTGATCGGTTATTTTGAACAAAAGGGATTCCTGCAGAACCTCAACAAAAAAGCGTTGGCAGAGAGTTTGCAGATCGCTGCTGAAATATTTGGACACTGACCATGAAGTTTCATTTTGAATTTGATATCAAACGCGCACCCAAACCTGTTCAGCATCCGCAACAACTGATGCTGATGGGGTCCTGTTTTACCGAGAACATCGGCGATAAATTGCGTAAGCACAAATTCAATGTGCTGGAGAACCCGAACGGGATCCTGTTCAATCCCGTAAGTGTGGCAGAAGCAGTGGACAGTTACCTTTCAGGAAAGATGTTCACCACTTCCGATATTTTCCTGCACAACGAGACCTGGCATAGCTGGAAACACCATAGCCGTTATTCGGGCATCACTGCGGAGGAATGCATCAGCAAGATCAACAGCTCCATTACCCAGGCGCAGCAATACCTGAAACATACCGATCACCTGATGATCACATTGGGCTCTGCCTGGTTATATACGTTAACACCCGAAGCGGCCAATGCGGTACCCGGTTCCGTAGCAGCCAATAACCATAAGGCACCGGCCAGCTGGTTCCGGAAAAGACTGATGCAGGTAACCGAAGCGGTTGCATTGCTGGGAGATATGATCAGGAATCTACAGGCATACAATCCCTCGTTACAGATCATTTTCACCATCAGCCCGGTACGTCACCTGCGGGAAGGTGTGATCGAGAACAACCGCAGCAAAGCGGTACTCATACAAGCGGTGCATGAACTGGTAGAGCGTTTTGAGCAGTTGTATTATTTTCCTGCCTACGAATTGGTGATCGATGATCTGCGTGATTACCGGTTTTATGCAGAGGACCTGGTACATCCCAACTACCATGCTACGCAATATGTATGGGAGAAATTCACCGAAGCCTGTATGAATGAAGAAACAAGGTCGTTGATGAAAGAGATCGCAGAACTGAACTTGGCTTTTCAGCACAAACCATTCAATCCCGGAACTTTCCAACACCAGAAGTTCCTGAAGACCTACCTGGTTAAGACCCAATCCTTACAGGAGCGTCATCCATATCTTGATCTTTCCGGTGAACTGGAATACTTCAGGAACCATCTTTGAGGAATCTGATCTAATGCTGGTAGGTCAATGGATCCGGTCGCCCCTGATCTCCAGGTCTTTCATGATCTCTGTCTCGTGGGCCAGCCATTCTTTCCAGCGTTTTTTTACTTTGGTTTTGCCGAGATAGGTCTCAGCCAGATCAATGAATAGCGTATAATGGCCGGCTTCGCTTTCCATGAACCTGCGGTAGAACTTGCGCAGATACGCATCCGGTAAACCTTCACTCAGTCGTTTGAAACGTTCACAACTCCTGGCTTCTATCATGGCCATGGTAAGCAGATGGTCCAGCAGCCGGTCTTCCGGACTGCCTCCTTTTTTCTGGAACTCGATCAGTTTGTTCACATATTCATCCCTGCGTTGTTTGCCCAGCTTCAGGTTTCTTTTGTGCAGCTCATTCAACACCAGCCTGAAATGTCCCCATTCTTCTGTTACGATCGGTGCCAGTTCTGCTACCAGCCGTTCCTTGTCTGAATACCGCTGTATCAGGGTGATACAGGTAGTGGCCGCTTTCTGCTCACAATACGCATGGTCGGTGAGGATCGCTTCCAGCGAGATATTGGCAAGGTCAACCCAACGGGGGTCAGTGGGTAGTTGCAGGCCGAGGATGTTCTTGGTGTGTTGGGAGAGGTCCATGTTTAATGAGTGAATGAGTGGGTGAGTGAATGAGTGAATGATCTGATTTGTGGTTTGTTGGGCAAATATCTGGTACAATCCGTTAGTTTTGGTATATGTACCGGGATGATTTTTTACAGAAAAAACTGAATGAGCGGAAGGAGGGGCATGCATTTCGTCAACTGCGCCTGCCTGGGGGGAAGACGGATTTCTGTTCGAATGATTACCTGGGTATCGTATACGACCGTCTGCTGAAAAATCCTGTTGCAGAAATGCATTCGGGTTCTACAGGCTCAAGGTTACTGGCGGGGAATTATGTTTTGATAGAGGAAACAGAGCAGCAACTGGCCAGTTTTCATGAAGCAGAGGCTGCGCTGATATTCAACTCGGGTTATGATGCCAACCTGGGCCTGCTTTCTTCGGTTCCGCAGAAAGGGGATACGATCCTGTACGACCAGCTCTCTCATGCTTCTATCAGGGATGGTATCCGGTTGTCGTTTGCGCAGTCCTTTGCGTTTGCCCATAATGATATGGCTGATCTGCAAAAAAAACTGGCGCACGCGACCGGTACGGTTTTTATCGTAACAGAATCTGTTTTCAGTATGGATGGGGATACCTGCCCTTTACAGGAACTGGTGACCATTGCCAGACGATCCCATGCGCACCTGATCATCGATGAGGCGCATGCTACCGGTGTAGTAGGCGAGAGGGGTGAGGGGTTGGTACAAGATCTTGGTCTGCAAGGATCGGTATTTGCCAGGGTTCATACTTTCGGGAAAGCCTGTGGCTGTCATGGTGCCGTGGTACTTGGTTCCCGGGACCTGCGTGATTACCTGATCAATTTTGCAAGAAGCCTGGTGTATTCCACTGCTTTACCAGAACATAGTGTGGCCATGATCCAAAACAGTTATCAGGTCTTTCCGGGTATGCAGGCAGCGCGCGACAGGCTGCAACAACTGATCCGGCAATTTCAGTCCGCTGCCCTTCGTTTTGAGAAACTGGTATCTCATACGCCCATACAGGTTGTGATCATACCCGGCAATGAAGCGGTTCGGAAAGTGGCAGATGATCTGCAACAGCAAAACCTGGACGTGCGCGCCATCTTATATCCTACTGTGCCAAAAGGAAAGGAAAGATTACGCGTGGTGCTGCATGCTTTCAATACACCGGAAGAACTGGACAGGCTCATAGCAGCATTGCGATAATATGATAAAACCGTACGCATGAACAGACCTTATATAGAAGACAAGGTATTTGATCGCATCAATTTTACAGAAAAGCCCCTGCCGTTGGGCGATTATGAATATTGTCGTTTTGAGAACTGCGATTTTTCCCGCACGGACCTGTCAGGGATCCATTTTACGGAATGCAGTTTTACCGGATCCAACCTGAGTATGGTGAAACTGCATAAGACCAGTTTTAATGGCGTGCAGTTCAAGGAATGTAAACTATTGGGTTTGCATTTCGAGGACTGCGATTCGGTACTGTTCTCAGTGAATTTTGGCCATTGCCAGTTGGATCTTTCCTCTTTTTTTCAACTGAAAATGAAGAAAACACTGTTCAGTAACTGTAGCCTGAAAGAAGTGGATTTTACAGAAGCCGACCTCACTGCTTCTGTGTTCGATCACTGCGATCTGATCCGGGCCATATTCCTGCAGACCGTTCTGGACAAGGCCGACCTTCGGACCAGCGTACATTTTTCCATCGATCCTTCGCGTAACAAGGTCAAAAAGACAAAAGTATCTGCGCTTGGTCTGGCCGGTTTTCTCGATGCCTACGATCTTGATATATCCTAGGTCACCGATGGACACTCTTTGTTAAGATCTGGAAGAAAAAGTGTTATTCACGGAAGAGGTGTTACTTTTGCAGATGCAATCAACTTTTTCTGCTGAACCTGTTCTGTCACGGCTGGGTATATCCGCACTCAATCCCATGCAGGAATCGGCCATTAAGGTAATACTGTCTGAAAAAGAAGTGTTACTGTTGTCGCCCACCGGTTCCGGTAAAACACTGGCATTCCTGTTGCCGGTATGGCAACTGATGAAGGCGGATGAAAAACGCGTGCAGTGCCTGATCCTTACGCCTTCCCGGGAACTTGCCATACAGATAGAACAGGTCTGGAAAAAAATGGCAACAGGATATAAAGTGAGTTGCTGTTATGGCGGGCATGATATGCATACAGAGATACAGAACCTGGCCGAACCCCCTGCCTTGCTCATCGGTACGCCCGGAAGAATTGGAGACCATATCAAAAGAGATACCTTTTCCCGCGAAGCACTGACCATGCTGGTACTGGATGAGTTTGACAAATCGCTTGCCCTGGGATTTGCAGATGAGATGTCTTATCTCTTCGCATCCCTGCCGAACATTCAAAAAAAGGTATTCGTTTCAGCAACGGCCTCCATTCAAATACCAGATTTCGCAGGTGTGGGAGAGGGGGTACAAGTGCTGGACCATATTTCTAAGCAACCGGATGCGGATACGCTCAGCCTGAAACTGGTCATTTCCAAAGAGAAAGACAAGATCGACCGCCTGGTGGCATTGCTTTCTTATATAGGAACAGAACCGGTGCTGGTATTCTGTAACCATCGGGATGCGGTGGAACGTACCGCTTCACTGTTGAAAGAAAAAGGGATTACCTGCGCCGCTTTTCACGGAGGTATGGAACAGATGCAGCGCGAGCAGATCCTGATCCAGTTCCGCAATGGCAGTGTGCGGTTCCTCGTGGCCACAGACCTGGCTGCCCGAGGATTGGATATTCCGGAGATCAGGCATGTGGTACATTATCATCTCCCATCCACAGAGGCCGAATTCACACATCGCAATGGCCGCACCGCCAGGATGGAAGCTATCGGAACAGCTTACCTGCTGATGCATAGCGAAGAACCGCTGCCTTATTATATCCGGCAAAGACCGGAAGAACTGGATGTGCCGGATATTTTCTCGCTCCCCAAACCAGCTGAGTGGGTCACCATCTATATCAACGGCGGTAAAAAAGACAAACTGAACAAGGTGGATATTGTTGGTTTTTTTACACAGAAAGGGAGACTGGAAAAAGAGGAGATCGGCCTGATCATCGTGAAAGACCGCAATGCATTTGTGGCCGTTAAAAAACATAAGGTAAGATCCCTCTTATCACTGGTGCAGGACCAAAAGATCAAAGGAACCCGTTACAAGATCGTGGAGGCCCGCTGATCGAATCCCTGAATCTTGCACTTGTGCAGTAAAATGTATTCTCCCAAGCAATTGTGAAGGTTGTGAAACCTGCAAAGAAGTTTGTAGCTTTATCCCATACGATTGCCGCCATGCCTTACCACAGGAACTTCACCTACTGGATCGATAAGCGCGTCTGGAAATATTATTTCCTCATGCTCTCCCTGCAATTGTCAAGGTAACAACTGCAACAGATTCGCATATGCCCTGCTGCTGATATAATCATCACAGCAATCCTGACATTACTAATTATTAATTACTAATTACTCATTCAACCATCCATGCCGCATTATCATACACTCGGAAACATTCCGCACAAACGTCATACCCAGTTCCGTCGCCCGGATGGGAAATTGTATTCCGAACAGTTGTTTTCAACCGAAGGGTTCAGTAACGATTATTCATTGTTGTATCACGTTTATCCGCCCACCCAGATCATCCATACGGATGAACCGGTTCCTGTCATGCCACGGATAGCCGAAGAGAAAATGCTGAAACACCGGAGTTTCGAAGGTTTTCACATCAAACCGGAAGTGGATTACCTGGAAAGCCGTAAACCGGTACTGGTCAACAATGATTGCCATATCATATTGGCAGCGCCGCAGCAAAGCATGAAAACCTATTTCTACAAAAATGCCGATGCCGACGAAATGATCTTTGTGCACGAGGGAAGCGGCACACTGGTCACACAGTACGGGGAGTTGCCTTTCAGCGAGGGCGATTACCTGGTCATCCCGCGTGGTACCATTTACCAGATCCATTTTACCCATGCAGATAACCGCCTGTTCATTGTGGAAAGTTTTAGCCCGATTCGTTATCCCAAACGTTACCTGAGTAAATACGGGCAGCTGCTGGAGCATTCGCCTTATTGTGAGCGTGATATCCGTGCCCCGAGGAACCTGGTCACTTTTGATGAGAAAGGTGATTTTCTGATCAGGACCAAAAAGAAAGGTATGATGTACGGTCTGCATTATGCGCATCATCCGTTCGATGTGGTAGGGTGGGATGGCTGTTGTTATCCCTTTGCTTTCAGTATCCATGATTTTGAGCCCATTACCGGCAGGGTGCACCAGCCGCCACCGGTTCATCAGACTTTTGAGGCGAATAATTTCGTGGTATGCAGTTTCTGTCCAAGGCTGTATGATTATCATCCCGACGCCATCCCGGCCCCTTACAACCACAGCAATATCGATAGTGATGAAGTGCTGTATTATGTGGCGGGCGATTTCATGAGCCGGAAAAATGTGACCCGCGGCATGATCACGTTACACCCAGCCGGTATACCTCATGGGCCGCATCCCGGTGCCGTGGAAAAAAGTATTGGCAAAAAAGAGACACAGGAACTGGCCGTGATGGTAGACACGTTCCACCCGCTTCAGTTGACCGTAGAAGCGCTGGAAATAGAGAACCCGGGTTATACCATGAGTTGGGCGGAGTAGCCGTTTGGCAAGATAGTTACCTGCCTCTGCGCGGCAGGGCAAACCTAATAACAGTCGCTCGGCTCCGCCGAGTGACTGTTATCCCCCAGGCTTCCAGCCTAAAAGCCCTGTTCTCTTAAAGTTGCCATACCCCGCTATAGGCATTGCAAAGCTTGTTTCTTCTCCAAATAAACCGTAACTTATTCTCCTAAAACATTGCCATATGATTAAATTCAGCGACATCCGGATCGGAGACTATCTGAAAGCGGAATATGAAGGTAAGATGTGGGATGGAGAAGTTGTCCGGTTGAACGGGGACGAAAAACAGGTTTGCGTGCAAACTGAAGTACAGGAATTCTGGTTCTCACCGGATCACCTGTACCCGATCGAGTTGAACGATGGGTCACTGCTGAAACTGGGTTTCCAGAAACAGCAGCAGGAAGACGGTTCCGTAAAATACCTGAAAGGTTCTTTCAGGATCGTTGCGCCCAGGGCTGGTGACTTCAGCAGTATCGAAATGTGGTATCGGGAAGACAGGCGCCATCATCCGGATGTGCACTTCATACACCAGTTGCAGAATCAGTACCTGGATATGACCAAAGTACACCTGACCAGCGAGCCGGTGTAATTCGCCGTTGATATATTTTAAAAACCCGCTGTCAGCGGGTTTTTTTATATTGGGGAATCTAACCTGCGAATTGAAAAGTCTATTAGATTTGTAGGATATTAAATCAATCAATACTTCAGAATGAAAAAAAGTTTGCTCTTTGTGCTTATGTCGGTCGTGCTTTCTGCTTCGGCCCAGACCGAGAGACCCTTCCAGGTAAAAGGTGCGTTTAACAAGCTGGCATTCCCTGTGCAGAAGGTCTACCTCTCATATCGTGCAGGTGATAAGAATGTCACCGATAGTGTGGAACCCAAAGATGGGGCATATGTTTTCTCCGGAAAACTGGCCGAACCCGTATTAGGTTTTTTACGTGTCAAATACCTGCCCGATGCTGACGGCAAACCTGTCAAGATGGTCTCGTCAAGGGATTTTACACGGGTATTCCTAAGCGCAGGAACCACTAATGTATCATCTGTGGATTCGTTCAGCAATACCAGTATCAAAGGGTCGAAGGCAAATGATGATTTTGCCAAACTGGAAGCTGCCCTCAAAACGGTGAATGCCCAAATGCGGGAAGTCAGTGCCGAATACAGCAAAGCGGCCGCAGCCAAAGACGAAGCTGCACGGAAAGCGGCAGAAGACAAGCTGGACGCCCTGGATAAAGAGAGCCGATTGGTGTACAAAGAGTATGTAAAGAATAACCTTACTTCACCGGTTGCTGTATATGCGATCTCCCAATATGCAGGATGGGATATCAATGCGGATGAAGTGGAACCCCTGTTCAACCAGTTGCCCGCCGCTTCCCGGAGCCTGCCTACCGCCCGCTTGCTGCAAGAGCAGATCGCCATTGCCAAGAAAACAGGCGTCGGCCGTGAAGCCATGGACTTTACCCAAAATGATACGCTGGGTGTACCGGTGAGTTTATCCTCATTCCGGGGTAAATATTTACTGGTCGATTTCTGGGCCAGCTGGTGCGGTCCCTGTCGCCGCGAAAACCCGAATGTGGTAAAAGCATTTCAGGCTTTCAGGGATAAGGGATTCCATATCCTGGGTGTGAGTCTCGACAGGCCCGATGCCAAAGACAAATGGCTGAAGGCGATCCACGATGATAACCTGACCTGGACGCATGTCTCAGACCTCAAGTACTGGCAGAATGCGGTTGCACAGCAATACGGTATCCAGGCCATACCGCAGAACCTGTTGCTGGACCCGCAGGGAAAGATCATTGCCAAAAACCTGAATGGGGAACAGTTGCAGGCCAAACTGGCCGAGATATTCAAACCCTGATATTTCCGGAAGATCAGTTGACCGTGCTTTTGTGCCTGCGTGTGGAAACTTTATTTCCGCATCCACACACAAAGGCACGGTTTTTTGTATAGGTTCGTGAGTAAGTTTTGTGAGCAGATGGTAAAGACACTTCTTGGTACACTGATCGGTATAACTTCCTGGGTAAGCCTGTATGCACAGGAGTTCGGAGGCAATCCGCCCTCTGTAAAATGGCAGCAGGTGAATACGGATACCGTACGCGTGATCTTTCCCCGTGGCTGGCAGTCCCGGGCCGAAAGGGTGGCGCAGGTGGTACACGGATTGCAGCGGCAGCAGGTGCAAAGGATAGGCGACCGTATCCGTAAAGTGAGTATCGTGTTGCAGAACCAGACGGTGATCTCAAACGCCTATGTAGGCCTGGCCCCTTATCGCAGTGAATTCTATACAACCCCGCCTCAAAATGCTTTTCAACTGGGTGCAGTAAACTGGATGGATAACCTGGCGGTACATGAGTTCAGGCATGTGCAGCAGTATAGCAATTTCAATAAAGGATTATCTAAGCTGGCAGGCTATGTGTTGGGTGAACAGGGGCAGTTGCTGGCCAATGCGATGTCCGTACCTGATTGGTTCTTTGAAGGCGATGCCGTATTCAATGAGACCCGGTTTACCCGGCAGGGCAGGGGTACACTGCCGTTGTTCCTGAGCAGTTACCAGTCGTTGTTCCTGGCCAACCGGAATTATGATTACATGAAAATGCGGAACGGTTCGCTGCGCGATTATGTGCCCAATCATTATGAGCTGGGCTATTTACTGGTGGCTTATGGAAACAAACAATACGGTGGGGACCTATGGCGCAAGGTAACCGAGGATGCCGTACGTTTTAAACCCCTGTTCTTTCCTTTCCAGGGAGCTGTAAAAAAATATACCGGCATCAGCTATGCACAGTTTGTGAACGATGCCCTGCAGTTTTATCGCCAGCAATGGCAAACGCTCCGGTCCGATACCGTAAGCTGGTTCACACGGCCGGTAATGCATGATGTGGTACATTATCAATATCCTTATGCAGCTGCAGGTGGTTCCGTGATCGTATTGAAGACCAGTAACCGGAACATTCCCGCCTTCTACCGGATCTTACCCAACGGGGAAGAAAAACAGATCGCGGTAAAAGATATCTCCACGGATCAGTATTTCTCTTACCGCAATGGCAGGATCGTATATGCGGCTTCCCGGCCCGATATCCGCTGGGGTAATCGTGAATTCCAATCTGTCAGGTTGCTGGATGTGGCAACAGGTGTGCAGCGGACTTTGGTAAACAGGAGCAGGTATTTTTCTCCGGATATCTCCACAACAGGTGATCGATTGGTGGCGGTGGATATGGGTATAGATGGCAACTCGCGCCTGGTGCGGTTCGATACTGCCGGGGTAGTGCTGGATTCTATGGCAAAAACCGGTATCCTGTTTTCCCAGCCCCGTTTTGCTGCTAATGACCTCGCCATCTATGTTACGGAAAGAAATGCGACGGGAGAGATGTCGCTGATGAAATATTCCAGTGACTTCCGTATACAGGACACGCTGATGGCACCTGCCAACCGGATCATCGGCCATGTAACGGTGCAGGGTGATACCGTACTTTTTACGACCACCTACCAGGGTCGTGATGAACTCTGGGCCTATATAGATGCCAAAGAAAAAAAAGGGCCCTTCCGGATGGCTTCGTATGCTACGGGCCTGTACCAGGGGGTATTACGTGCCGATGGACAGTTATTATGCCCTGTATTTACTGCAGATGGTTACCGGCTGGGGCTGTTCCGTCCCCGCTGGGAACGGGTGGCATCGCGTGATGAGCTGAAAGAATTGTACCTGCCATCCGGTGTATATGCTTCCGGCGATCACCAGTTGCTGGGGCAATTACCGGAAGCGGGATTCCCGGTCAGCCGGTACCGCAAATCGTTCCACCTGTTGAACCTGCATAGCTTCCGGCCATTTTATGAGCAGCCAGAATACTCGTTCACGGTCTATGGCGAAAATGTACTGAACACGTTCCGGTCTGAAATTGCCTATACCTATAATGAGAACGAGGGCAGCCATAAGCTGGGTTATAACGGGGTTTATGGCGGATCCTTCCTGCAACCCGTATTCGGACTGAGCAAAACCTGGCAACGGTCGGCCCTGTTATCAAAAGATACCTCGCTGCATTGGAATGAATGGGTAGGGTATGTGGGACTCAGGCTTCCGCTGAACCTGACAGGAGGTAGGTCTTACCGGAACCTGACCTTCCAGGTCACTTACAACCTGGAGCAGGTGAACTGGACGGGCCTGGCCAGAAAATTGCTGAATGACCTCAGTTTCCCGTACCTGCAAAGCCGGATCAGTTATGCATCGCAGGTGCAGAAGACCGTTCAGCAGATCTACCCGCATTTTGCCCAGAGCCTGGTACTGCAGTACCGGAACCTGTTGAACCAGCGAACGGCATATCAGTTCCTGGCCAGCGGGTCGCTGTTCCTGCCGGGGCTCAGCCATACCCATTCCCTGGTTCTGACGGCCGCTTTTCATAGCAGGGATACGATGCAGCAATATATTTTCTCCAATAATTTCCCCTTTGCCAGGGGCTATTCCGCCATTGACTTCCCAAGAATGTGGAAATTCGGGGTGAATTATCATTTCCCGCTGTTATATCCAGATAAGGGGCTTGGAAACCTGGTTTACCTGCTCAGGGTGCGATCCAATCTGTTTTTCGACTATACCATTGGCAGAAGCCTCCGCCTGGCCACCGATTATCCCTTCCGGACGGTGGGGGCCGAGCTGTTCCTGGATACCCGCTGGTGGAACCAGCAGCCGGTAAGCTTCGGTATCAGGTATAGCCGTTTGCTGGACAATTCCTTCCGGACGGTGGCTCAACCCAATGTCTGGGAGCTGATCTTGCCTGTAAACCTGTTCCAATAAGCGGATTTTTGGTAGATTTGCCCCTTTTGGAGCAAGACCCTAAGGGTTTTTCCACAATTTTGAGATTTTTTTCCACTAATTTTTCTTATTCCGGTTGCATTGTAATATCTTTGCAGCCCCAAAAATTGTATGTCGAAACAACCACTGATCAAACAAGATGGCGTAATTCTGGAAGCCCTGAGCAATGCCATGTTCCGGGTGAAGCTGGAAAATGGTCATGAAATCCTGGCCACCATCTCCGGAAAAATGAGGATGCACTATATCCGGATATTGCCGGGCGATAAGGTAGGTGTGGAAATGAGTCCGTACGATTTGAGCAGGGGAAGGATCATTTTCCGTTATAAATAATTTAAACGCTGACGCTGAAAGCAAAAGCTGAACGCCAAGGCAGGAACGAGATAAAAAACCAAACAATGAAAGTTAGAGCTTCCATTAAAAAACGCAGCGTTGATTGCAAGATCGTGAAGAGGAAAGGAAAATTGTTCGTGATCAACAAGAAGAACCCTCGCTTCAAGCAGCGTCAGGGATAGAATAATTTGAAAATGTGGCAATTTGAAAATATGAAAATGATTTTCAAATTCCAGGAATTATCCATTTTCAAATTCTCAAATTTTAAAATCTTCAAATTAAACAAAAAATATGGCTCGTATTGCCGGTATTGATTTACCAAAAAATAAAAGAGGAGAAATTGGTCTGACCTATATTTTTGGTATTGGCCGTTCCACTGCCCAGTATATTCTTACCAAAGCTGGTATCGATTTCGATAAGAAAGTGAACCAGTGGAATGATGATGAGCAGGCTGCTATCCGTAACATCATCAACAATGAGTTCAAGGTAGAAGGTGCCCTGCGTAGTGAGGTTTCCATGAGCATCAAACGCTTGCTGGATATCGCCTGCTACCGTGGTCTCCGTCACCGTAAAGGATTGCCTGTTCGCGGACAGCGCACCAAAACCAACAGCCGTACCAGGAAAGGTAAGCGTAAGACGGTTGCGGGTAAGAAAAAAGTAGCTAAGAAGTAAGTGATTTGAAAATTTGAGAATTTGAAAATTTGAAAGGAGAAATTCAAATTTTCAAATTCCCGAATTTTCAAATTAAAATAAAATCCGCCAGCTTGGATCTCTGAAAGGAGGGAGAGCAAAGCGGTTCCCGGCTAACGGGATTTTTTATTGTTAAACCAGTCTGCCGACAGGCAGGGACTACCTCAAAAAAGAAACATGGCTAAACCACAAAAAGCGCAAAACAGTGCAAAAGCTGTTGCCAAGAAAAGAATCGTTAAAGTAGATGCAGCCGGTGAGGTTCGCATTTCTGCTACCTTCAACAACATCATCATCAGTTTTACCAACAAAGCAGGCCAGGTCATCAGCTGGAGCAGTGCGGGTAAAATGGGCTTCAAGGGTTCTAAGAAGAACACCCCATATGCAGCCCAGATGGCCGCTGCAGACGCTGCCAAAGTAGCGCTGGAAGCAGGTCTGAAAAGAGTGGATGTATTTGTAAAAGGACCCGGATCAGGTCGCGAAGGCGCTATCCGTTCCATCTCTCAGTCTGGTGTAGAAGTAACTTCTATCAAAGACGTTACCCCTTTACCACACAATGGTTGCCGTCCTCCCAAACAACGTAGGGTATAATCAGTTACCAGATTAATAGTGACTAATTCAACTATCCACTATCAACTGTTAATTATTAACTATAAAAGGGTGTTTTATCGATTTTAGATTTTTATGATAAAACATCGTCATTAAAAAATCGCAAAACAAAACAAATGGCACGTTACACTGGTCCTAAGACCAAAATTTCAAGAATCTTCGGTGAACCCATCCTGGGTAATGGTAAATGGTTGGGTAAGAACAGCAACCCTCCCGGTCAGCACGGTGCGGCACGTAAGCGTAAAACCTTAGGTGAATATGCCCTGCAGCTGCGTGAAAAACAAAAGGCTAAATACACATATGGTGTATTGGAGCGTCAGTTCCGTAAAACCTTTGAAGAAGCCCAGCGTCTGAAAGGAGTAACCGGTGAGAACCTGATCAAATTACTGGAAGCCCGTCTGGATAACACCATTTTCCGTATGGGACTGGCTGCCAGCCGCCCTGAAGCACGTCAGATGGTGAACCACAAACACATCACTGTGAATGGTGAGACCATGAATATCCCTTCTTACCAGTGTAAGCCAGGTGATATCATTGCCTATAAGCCAAAAAGTGCCGATAATTCTTCTATCACCAGCAAAAACCGTGGTAAGAACCCTAAGTTCAGCTGGCTGGATTGGAACGAGGCCGAGAAAAAAGGTACGTTCATCACATACCCAGAGCGTGAAAATGTTCCTGAGAACATCAAGGAGCAGCTGATCGTCGAGTTGTACTCTAAATAATGGTGAATAGTGAGTGGTGAGTAGTAAGTAGTAAGCAATAACTGACTACTCCCTACTCACTACTCACCACTCACGGTTCATATATTTTCCTTTTCGCCTCTTGTGGGCGCGAAGACAAACCAAGTAAAAACAAGTTTTAATATGGCCATATTAAGCTTTCAGAAGCCCGATAAGATCGTTTTACAAAAAGCTAATGATTTCGAAGGTCAATTCGAATTCCGTCCGTTGGAGCCAGGTTACGGTCTGACCATCGGAAACGCTTTACGCAGAGTATTATTGAGTTCTTTAGAAGGGTATGCACTGGTTGGTATCAAGATCGAAGGAGTAGACCACGAGTTTGCCACCATGAAAGGTGTAACAGAAGACGTTACCGAGATCATCCTGAACCTGAAACAGGTACGTTTCAAAAAACACGTTGAGCACGATGTGGCCAACGAAAAGATCACACTGTCCATCAAAGGCCGTACAGAGTTCACTGCCGGAATGATCGGTGAATTATCACAGAACTTCCAGGTGATGAATCCTGAACTGGTTATCTGCACCATGGATACCACCGCTAAGATGGACATCGAACTGACCATCGCCAAAGGCCGCGGTTATGTTCCTGCTGAAGAGAACAAGATCAAAGATTCCGTTTTCGGATATATCGCCATCGATTCTATTCACACGCCTATCAAGAACGTGAAATACGGTATTGAGAACTATCGTGTGGAACAGAGAACAGACTACGAGAAACTGATCCTGGAAGTATCTACCGATGGAACTATCCATCCGGAAGATGCTGTAAAACAGGCTTCCCGTATCCTGATCCAGCACCTGATGATCATCACTGATGAGAACATCACTTTCGATAACAAGGAAGACAAGAAAGAAGATGTGGTGGATGAGCATGTGCTGCAACTGCGCAAAGTGCTGAAAACACCGCTGGAAGACCTCGATCTTTCTGTACGTGCGTTCAACTGCCTGAAAGCGGCCAAGATCAACAGCCTGAGCGAACTGGTTCAGTACGAGCAGGAAGACCTGATGAAATTCAGGAACTTCGGTCAGAAATCACTCTCTGAAATTGAGCAGGTGCTGACTGAAAGGGGCCTGAGCTTCGGAATGGATCTGAATAAACTGGGATTAGACAATTTAGATAATTAAGCTCGTAGCTAACAGCTCGAAGCTATTCACTCACATCTTGTAATTCCTGACACGGTACAAGATTAAAACCAAAAAGTCATGCGTCACGGAGACAAAATCAACAATTTAGGCCGCAAGAAAGCACACCGCGTTGCTTTATTACAGAACCTGGCGAGCCAGCTGATCACACACAAACGTATCGTTACCACTTTGGCCAAAGCCAAAGCGCTGAGAACCTATGTTGAGCCGCTGATCACCAAAACCAAAAAGAACGAATCTGCTACGCAGATCAGTCACAATCACCGTCTGGTATTTGCCGAACTGCAGGATAAAGCCGCTGTAAAGGAACTGTTTACAGTAGTGGGTCCGAAAGTGGCCAGCCGTCCGGGTGGTTATACACGTATCCTGAAGCTGGGTATCCGTCCTGGTGACAATGCAGAGAAAGCCATGATCGAACTGGTAGATTTCAATGAGATCTACGGTAAGGGTGTGGAAAAATCTGCTGAGCCTGCCAAGAAGACCCGTCGTGGACGTGCTCCTAAAAAAGCCGCAGAGGCAGCAGCTCCGGCTGAAGCGCCTGCAGCAACAGAAGAAAAAGCAGCAGAATAAGTGATGAGAGTTATTTGATATAAAAGGCAAAATCGTTTTCGGTTTTGCCTTTTTTCTTGTGTACCGGTGTGAGAAAATATATCCGGATTTTTACGCAGGATGCGTTTTTTTTGCAATCGTAAACAGACATAACATGACCCCAACCAAGCAAGCCGCCATTTTATTATTAGCAGACGGACATGTATTTCACGGCCAGTCCTTCGGAAAAACAGGTACTGCCACCGGTGAGATCTGTTTCAATACCGGTATGACGGGTTACCAGGAAGTATTTACCGATCCCAGTTACACCGGCCAGATCCTGATCATGAACAATGTGCATGTAGGGAATTATGGCGTCAGAAAAGCAGATGTGGAAAGCAGCAGCGTAAAGATCCGCGGACTGATAGCCCGTAACCTGGAAGAGCAGTTCAGCCGTTTGATGGCTGATGAAGGCGACCTGGATGCGTACCTGAAGGCCAACAACATCGTTGCGATAGAAGGCGTTGATACCCGTGCCTTGGTAGCGCATATCCGTGCCAAGGGAGCCATGAACTGCATCATTTCCACCGAGATACTGGATATTGAACAACTGAGAGCTGAGCTGGCCAAAGTGCCTGATATGGATGGACTGGAACTGGCCAGTACCGTGAGTACCCAGGTGGAATATGAACTGGGGGATAGCAATGCGCCGATAAAAGTGGCCGTACTTGATTTCGGAGTGAAACAGCATATACTGCAGTGCCTGGTATCCAGGGGCGCACATGTACGTGTGCATCCTGCCAAAACACCGATGAGCAGGTTGAAGGAGTTCAACCCCCATGGATATTTTATTTCCAATGGTCCCGGCGATCCCGCTGCCATGCCGTATGCCGTGACCACGGTAAAAGAGATCCTGCAGGAGAACAAACCCGTGTTCGGTATTTGCCTGGGACACCAGTTGCTGGCACTGGCCAACGATATCCCTACATTCAAGATGCACCATGGACACAGAGGACTGAACCATCCGGTTAAGAACATTATTACCGGTCAGTGTGAGATCACTACGCAGAACCATGGTTTTGGTGTGGATCCGGAAGCGGTCCGTAAACATCCCAATGTGGAAGTGACACATGTGAACCTGAATGATGATTCAATAGAGGGCATCCGCCTGAAAGACAGGCCGGCGTTCAGCGTGCAGTATCACCCGGAAAGTACGCCTGGCCCACACGATAGCCGTTACCTGTTCGACAGGTTCCTGGAAATGATCAAAGACCAGATGAACTGATCGTTCTGCACACAATGAATGTGACCGTCATTCTGAAGGGGGGAAGTCCCTCTCCGGAATGACGGTTTTTATTTGCGGCGGTTATTTTTAGTTATCTTAGCTATATGAAAATCGCCATCATCAACGGCCCGAATCTCAATTTGCTGGGTAAAAGGGAAACGGATATATACGGTAACCAGTCTTTCGAGAAATACATGGAAGAGCTGAAGACCTTGTTCCCGACAGTTGATTTTCATTATTACCAGAGCAATGTAGAAGGCGAGTTGATCAATGAACTGCAGCGTGTGGGTTATGCGTATGATGGTATCGTACTGAACCCGGCTGGTTATACCCATACTTCCGTAGCGATCGGCGATGCCATCGCGGCTATCAAGGCACCGGTGGTGGAAGTACATATCAGCAATGTGCATTCGAGAGAACATTTCAGGCATTTATCGCATGTGTCCGGTAAATCTGCAGGTAGTATTTTCGGGTTGGGACTGAAAGGATACGAGTTAGCCATCCGCTGGCTGACTGATCGTAAATAAGGCGTCTAAGGCACAGTATTTGCTTGCTTCCATTACAAGATGAATCAATCATATTCCAGGAAAGTAGGGTGGCTCATTCTGATCGTTTCCATTGTGAAAATGATCACCGCTTCGTTGATCGAATTGGGGAACGATGAAGTGTATTACTGGACCTATGCCCTTCAGCCAGACTGGAATCATTTTGATCACCCGCCCATGGTGGGTTGGATGATACGTGCCACAACACTGAACCTGCTTTGGGTGAGCGATCTGTCGGTACGCCTGGGCAGTATCCTCTGTGGTGCCCTTGCCACCTGGTTCATCTTTAAAACCGGGAAACTGATCGCCAACGAAAAAGCGGGCTGGTATGCGGCATTGATCTATAACTGTTCTGTGTATACCGGTATCATTTCCGGTCTGTTCATCCTTCCTGACTCACCGCAGATGCCTTTCTGGACAGGCGCTTTGTATATCATGGGACATCTGTTCATCAAAGGTGACGACCAGAAATTAAGCATCTGGCTGCTGCTGGGATCCATGATCGGTCTTGCTGCCTTGTGTAAAGTGCATGGATTATATCTGTGGGCCGGCTTCGGTTTCTTCCTGATCCTGTCGAGGCCTAAATGGCTGCTGAACTGGCGTTTGTATGCGGGGGCGGCGGTTACTGTGATCTGTATCCTTCCGATCGTTTACTGGAACGTGGTCAATGATTTCATCACCTACCGTTTTCATTCGCAGCGGGTAACCCATACCACCATCCAGTGGGATATGCTGGGCAGGGAAATAGCAGGGGAATTTGCTTACCAGAATCCCGTTATTTTCATACTGCTGCTCATTGCACTGGTTGCCCTGTTGCGTAAACGGATCCGCTTTAACCGGAAAAGAGCGGCTACCTGGCTGTTATGCATGAGTTTGCCGATGATCCTGTTATTCTGGGGTGTATCCTTGCTGAATCCCACATTACCGCATTGGAGCGGACCTGGGTATATTCCATTGTTCCTGGTAGGCGGCCTGTACCTGGAACAACGATCTTTCAACACTTTTCCGGGCCTTATCAAATTGTCTGGGGCTTTGGTTATCGTGGTATTGATAGCGGGTGTTGCCTTGGTACGGTTGTCGCCGGTAAATTTCGGCAGCCATGATAAGGAGAACTATGGTGAATACTGCCCTACGCTCGATCTTTCCGGCTGGAAGGGTTTCAGCGATTCCTTTGCTGTATTGGCGAAAGAAGATGTTGCCAAGGGGCTGATGAAAGCCCATTCTCCCATACTGGTGAACAAATGGTTCCCAGGTGGTCACCTTGAATTCTATACCTCCCGGGCTAGCGGATCAAGGGTATTGGGCGTAGGCCTGCTGGAAGACGTGCACAAATTTGCCTGGCTGAACAAGGAAAGAGAACAACTGCAACGGGGCGATGATGCCTATGCCATTGTTCCTTCCAATCTGCCATTGAATATTACAGATGCTTACGGAGCCTATTTCACTACGATCGAAAAACCGGTAACCATTCAACAGGTCAGGAGTGGGGGTGTGGTCAGGTATTTCTATGTGTACCGGTTAAAAAACTGCAAGGCGGTTCCTCAACCCATATTGCCATAAGGCCGGGTCTATCCCAATTGATGGTCACTGTTGTTGATTGGCGGTGCTGTCTGCCGGTGTTTTGATCACCAGGTCTTTTTCCTTGTTAGCAAAGAGCGTTTCAAAATCTTTCCGGTAAGAGATACTGACACCCTGCCGGTTACGGCGGCCAAAACTGGCGCCACTCAGGTCAAGGCTGGCCTTGTTGAACACGATCAAACGAAGCTTTTTATCTTTCGATAGAATGAATTCGATGTTAACGTTCGGCAACCATTGGGTATTGCCATTCTGTATGGCCGAAGAATTGCCAAAGTTGAAATCTATATCACTGCCGAGTGTTACAATGATCTTTTCATTGGCAAATGCATAACCGAATTTAAGGTCAACGCGCGTACGGTCCAGTTTGCTGTTCGTGCCACTGACACTGCTGCTTCCGGGGTCTATCAGGTTCGAACTGCTGTATACGCTGGTACCCACATCAAAACGCAGACTCTTATCACCGGTGATCCTGAACAGCAGGTTGGACAATACTTTGTTCACACTCTTGGTGAGCATTTGTGAGATCGTATTCACCGTGAGTGAAGTGATGGAGTAAGGGGTCAGCGCATTGGCACTACCCAATCCGCCCGGCGGCTGGAATGAATTGAAGAGGAACAGGAACGCTACCTGGTTCAGTATCTCGTTCTGGTCTCTCTCCAACCGGTTCAGGTACTGGTTGAACTCGTTGTCGGATTTTACGGGGCTGCCCTGCGGAAAATCGATTCGGAACCTGACATCGGGTCTGCTCAGTTTATCACGTAACTGAGCTATCACGTATACATCACCCCGGTAGCCTTTTACAGCCGGACTCAGGTTCAGGTTGCTGACCAATTCGGCCAGGCTGATGCGTTCCGCAGTATACCGGGCATCTACATGCATATCGGCCTTAAACGGATCCCCATTCCACTCAATGTAATTACCGGCATCAGGGGCCAGCTCAAAAGGTTTCCGCAGGATGTTCTGCAGGTTGAATACATAACTTCCCTTATCGATGTTGTACCTGCCCCGCATGGTGAGGGGTTCTGTGGTGCCCGCTTTGATCCTGAGTTTGCCATACCCTACGGCTTTGATCACATCTCCGGCCAGCTCATCCAGGATCACATCGATCATCACATTGTTGTTGGCAGTGAGGTCAAGGTCAACAGAAAGATTGAAGTTGCTTTTATTGCCCGCTTTCTCCATTTCTGTACCATACTGTTTGAATACGATGAAGTCGGCCACACCGCTTTCCTTGCTTACCGAGTTCGGGATGAAAATATGGGAACTGTCGTTCGATTCGGCGATGAGTTGCATCTGTGCCGCATATTCCGGCCCCGTCATGCGCAAACGGGCACTGCCGATGGCTTTGCCATAGAACTGCTGGTTATCCTGAGGACGGGTATCGATCAGTAATAATTTATTGGTAAACATGTCCAGGTCGAACACGATATTCTTAAAACCTCTCTCTTTCAGTTTCCCACTTACCGTACCGGTATTCTGGTACCTGTCGTGAATATTGAACCTGCCAAAGTCAATGCCTTCTTCTGTAAAACGGATATCTGCCGAATCGATCGTGTAATACACTTGTGTGTAATTTACTTTCATGCCGGCGTTCTTGAGTTGGATCCTTCCCAGCAGGTCCGGCGCATTCAGGTCTCCCTTGATGGTGAGATTACCCGAAGCCTGTCCTTTGATATCACTGAAAAGATCGGAGAGGAACATGCGCAGGAAATCGATCTTTGAATTCTGCAGTGCGATATCGGTGGTAAAGGATTGTCCCGTGCTGTCTTTTAGATCATAACTTCCCTTCGCAGAGAACTGGTATCCTTCATTGTTCGATCGAACGGAGAAGGGCAGACGGCCGGTTCGGGCATCATAGGATGCCTGGATGTTCACCAGGCCCACTGAGTCATCATTCAACCGGAACTGTTCTGCTTTCAGATCGGCTGCCGCATTAAAGCTGCCCATCAGATCGTTCAGGTGTACGGTACCTGAGGTAACCCCTTCCAGTCTTGGATCTTTGAAGAAGATGGAAGTGATGTCGCCCAGTACCACACTCTTCAAGCGAACCAACAGGTTATTGCTGCTGCTGCCATCATCCGGATGGTCAGATTCGATACTGATCTCCTGAAAGCCCTGGGTGAATTTGACATTTTCAGCCTGTACCAGTTTGCTGCGCACCGTTAATTCACCTGCTTTCTCGATACTCCATTTCTTGTCATTCAATACAAATGAAGAGGGACGGAACTGGATGCGGGCACCATCGGTCAGTGTGTACACATCTGCCTGAAGATCGGCATCGTTCAGCGTATTATCTGCGCTGGTTTTAATGGATACAATGGAATGATCGTTATTGGAAGTGATGCGGATCTTTGAATTAGGGAATCGCAGGCTGTCGCTCACCTGCACTTCTGTGATATTGCCGGTTACCGATATACTGTCTTTATTGCCCTTGCCTCCCAGGTCGAGACCGGTGAAACTGATCTTGTCATATCTGCCTGCGGGGATGGCCGCATCTACCGCCAGCTGGTTCCTGCGGGTGTCCACAGAACCGCTGATACTGGCATCATTAAATCCGTACAAACGTTTATCCAGCAACTGCAGGTACGGCTCAAAATGCCCGGTGTTGATCTTGAAAGAAAACACCTGGTTCTGCGGAATCGATTTAGGTTGTTTGATATAAGTGGGATAGTACCTGGTAAGAAAAGCCTGGAAACTGGCCGGAAGGTCTTTGATGCTGAAACGGCCATTGATGGTGGCATTGAACTCATTGCTTCCGAGGTGCAGGTATTTGACCGAATCAACATAAGTGGAACTCAGGTTCAGCGAATCGAAATTCAGTTCGCTGCGTTCACTCTTGATATTGGCATTCAGGAATTTGGCACTGCCTAAAAAGTTGTCGATGTTGGTGCCTGTGAAGTTTACGTCGAGCAGGCCGGTGACCAGGATCGAATCCTTCGTCAGCTTCAATGCTTTCAGGTTCGAGTTCACCAGGTCGCCCACGATATTGTAGCGGGGCAGTTCTTTTGAAAGATCGATCTCAACGGTACTGGTGAAATCCAGGTTGGGATCGTCGATCTTGATCTCCCCATTGAAATATTTCCGCTGAAACGTCCCGAGCGAGATGATATTGGTATAGGTATACCCTTTGTATTCCAGCGATGTGGCGGTTCCCTGTACCGTGGTCTTCAGTTTTTCAATATTGAAACTGCTGCCAACGATCCGTCCTTTGAAATCTACGAGTCCCAGCGAACTATCACTTAAGAATTTGCCGATGTTGAACCGTGTGGTCTCCAACGCACCTGTATAGGAGGGTTCTCCCCGGCTGGGCAGTTTCAGGCTGATATTGGTTCTTACACCTCCCAACTGGGTGCTGAAAGTGCCGGCTGTTACAAAATTCTGTACAGTGCCATCGAAATTACCCCGGTAAATGATATTGCCCAAAGCGGCCAGGTTGGGTGAGGTCACGCCTCGTAACTGGGGTATGAGTGAACCCAGGTCGGCATAGTTGGTCTGGAGCGTGCCGTTCTTCAGTTCTATGCGGGTGGTGTTGATATCGGGCAGACCTTTCATGCTGAAACTGGAACCGATCACACGGGTGGTGCTTCCGATCTTGGCCGATAGGTTGTTCACTGTGAAATCTTCAACGGTACCCAGGTATTTGCCGCTCAGTATCACTTCTTTTTTCCAGTCCTTCAGTTCCGGTGCAAAAAAGGCGATATCATCCGTATGCACCCTGGCATCGGTGAAATTCGCCTGCATCACTACCTGGCTGATATAACGCGCAAAGTCCTTGTTGAAATCTTTGAACTGCATGGCATAATAGTTCGTCAGCCTGCTTTTGTTGGTTTGCAGATCCAGTTTTGCCAGTTCCATGATCTGCGGGGTAAAGCGGAAAGCTGTTTTCAGTTTGCGCAGTTCCAGTCCGCAGCGGTCTTTCACGGAAAGTTCAATATTGGCACGCAGTGTGTCTTTTACGAACCGGATCTGATCAAGGGTGCCGGTCAGTTTACTCAGCTGTATATGACTGCCATCGAAATGAGGAATGGGTTTATCCGTATTCCCGTCAATGAACAGGCTTCCGTTTTTAATGGTCACCCGGTTCACATACAGTGCAATGTCACCCGCGTTCAGGTACATGCCCGTATCCTGGGTTGGTTTGGGACGGAGTGAGTCCGGTCGGAGTCCGTCGAGGCTCAGGATGCGCACGAAAGGTCTTTCCAGCTGCACAGAATTGATGTGGAAGATGCTTTTTTTCAGGTCCACATTCTCTGCATCCAAAAGCAGGTTGCTCATGGAAATGTCCATCCTTTCACCGATCCAAAGGTCGTTTTTCAGGATACGTACATTTCTGAGTTCAATGGTCTTCAGATTCAATTCCAGTCCGCCGCTTTGTTTCTTGGGCTGGGGAGAGGAGAAATAATCCAGGATGAAAGTGTGGTTCCAGACCGAGTCCTTGCGTTGCAGTTTGATCACAGCATCTTCCAGTCCTGCATATTTCAGTACGGCTTTTTCTTTCAGGAAAAACCAGTCCGTGATCCTTACTTTCAGTTTTCCTGCATAGAGCAGGGTATCTTTCTGCTGATCCCTCACCATCGTACCCTCCATATTCAGCCGGTTGAAGAGGGAAAAACTGACGTTTTTAACACTCACTTCCGTACCCAGTGCCCTGGAAAGCCGCTGGGTGGCGATGCCCACCAGCCAGTTCTGTATAAATTCTGTCTGGATCGCGATAAAAGCCAGCAGCAGCACAGCCAAAATAATCAAAATCGTACGACGCAATATTTGGAGGAAACGCTTCAGGCCTTATGGGTTTGAGGGGTAAAAATACGTATTCATAACCGTAGGGCAAATACAATACCAAACCTTCTTATTCCACCTGATATTTTATACAGATCGTCCCTGTCAAATCGCATATACCGGCTGTTACCCCTTGTCTGTAACAAATGCCTCGATTTCTTCCAGGAAAGACATTGCTGTGGCTACATTTCTGTATTCCGGCCCGGCCATCATCAACGTTTTCACCCATTTTTTTTGCATATTCCCGGCATGGATATTCCGGTAAAGGCGTATGGCCAAAAGGGTAAACAGCAGGGTAAGGGGCAATGCGATCAGCCAGAAGCTTAGACCCGCCTCCTGGATCCAACTGCTGCTCCAGAACCAGGTGGTATACAAAGGAAGTTGCAGCCAGGCGATCGCAGTGTTATGGAATGTGGCAGTTTGCAGTCTGGCCAGTTGTTTTTGTGTATCGGTTACCGGGATGTCGTACCTGACCTGCCCAATCAGGATATTGTTCCGGATATAACTCGCTGTTACGTACAAATTGATCGCAGCAATACAGCTGATCGATAGACAGAAAAAAATGTTTTGAAACCCGTTTGTCCATACCAGCAGTATCAGAAATGCGGTCCAGGCAAATCCCAGCAATACGGCCCACATATTGAACTGGCTAAGGTCTTTCAGTTTTCTATCGGCCTGAAGATGCTGTAAGGTTTCAAAAGAACGGGTATTCAATGCCCATGATTGCAGGTTCGATATTTCTGCTTTGGCTAATTTCTGGTTGTATGTTTCCCAGATCTCTTTTAGTTCAAGGTCTTGCATAACGGTAATTTTATGGTAATAATTTTTGTTTGAGTTTTTCTTTGATCCGGTTGATCTTACTGGCCACATTGGTTTCAGTGATACCCAGGATCTCTGCGATCTCCCGATAGGTTTTTGATTCGAGGTACAACAGGATTAATGCGCGGTCCAGCTCTCTCAGTTCCTGGATCAGTTGTTGTAGCCGTGCCAGTTTTTCCTCCTGTTCATCTGTTGCATCCGTACCAGCCAGTGAATCTTCTATCCCTGACAGCGGAATGATATCGGGCGCCCTCGATTGTTTCCTGTAAAAACTGATGGCCACATTTAATGCCACCCGGTACATCCAGGTAGTGAACTTCTTTTCCGGATCAAAGGATCGGCCGGATTTCCAGATATGGTAGATGATTTCCTGCGCCAGGTCCTGGTGCTGGGTTTTGTCCGGACAATACACCTGACAGATCTTGAAGATAATGGCTTTGTTATCCTCCAATAACCTGAACAAAAGCGTCTCGTCTGCAGCAGAATTTGTCATAAAATAGCATCTCTTAAATATATGATTCGTACAGCGGCCCTAAAAATCACAGTTAGCGGAAAATAAAAATCCCACAGCCATTGCGGATGATAAGGCATTGCTTATTTTTAAACAGCCGATTAACTGATTTTTTATGAAAAAGACCCTTGCCTGCCTTTTGTTGCTGAGCCTGCTGGCCTGTCAGAAAAAGCCCAAACCTGCCGAAGTGGAACAACGCCTGAAAAAAGCCATGACGGAATTCCTGTACCAGTCGGTCAACAACGATTCCTCCCGCGTAAAATTCGATGTAAAGGAAGTGATCTTCTTTGAAGAAGCCGAGGGATACGAATGCGAGTTCAAAGTGAACATGGCACAGTCTGGTAAAGATACCCTTGGTGTGATGAAGGCCGTTGTCACCAAAGACTTCACCAAAGTAAGCCGCAAACTGTAACTGCTGTCAAAAGAAGATCCGCTCTTCTGAGGAGTAGCTTTTCTTGAATTCCTTGGGGGTACATCCTTTTTTCTTCTTGAAGATCCGGTTGAAATTGGAGATGTTGTTGAACCCGCATTCGTAGGCGATCTCTGCCACCGATTGCGTGGTATCGATGAGCATGCGTGAAGCATGGCCCAAACGGATCTCGGTGAGGCTGTCTATAAAGGTCATTCCCGTTCTGGTCTTGAAGAAACGGCTGAAGGCAGAGTCGGCCATATTGGTGAGTTTGGCCACTTCTGATAAGGAGATCGGGTTCTTGAAGTTCTCGTTCAGGTATTCCATCACCCGCTCGATCCTGCGGCTGTTATAGGTGAAATGCTCCATGTTGTTGAAAGTGGAGTTGGAGAGGATCCTGGAATGACGTGAGATGGAAAGCTCATGCAGGATCCACATCAGTTCATGCACCGATTCGAAGCCGTCTTTCTTGCTAAGCCGCATGATCCGGGAAGAAAGCAGCGCCGCTGTTTCATAGGAGAACAGGATGCCCCGCAATGAATTGTCCAGCATGGTCCGGATGAAACTGAACTGGTTCCTTCGCAATAATTTATCGTCGAACAGGTCTTTGTGGAACTGTATGGTGACTTCAGTGATCTCCGGGCTCTTGCATTTATGTGTGAACCAGGCGTGCTGCAGGTTAGGACCGATCAGCACCAGCTCATAGTCGCCGATCTCTTTCACGTGGTCACCTACCACCCGTTTCACACCCTTGCCGTTCTTGATGAAATTCAGCTCGAATTCCTCATGGTAATGCACGGGGAAATCGAATTCTGTTTTGGTACGGGCAAAAACAGTAAAACAGTCTGCAGGGGTCAGTGGGGTGATCTCGCGTAGAATTTTCTTCTGCATGGTCCAGATATCGGTTAAATCTATGTAAAATGGTACGGCTGACAGCTTAATTAACCGGTCGCCGGACACAAATCAGGTACATGTGTTTATTTTACATAACTGCGCTATCTTGTACCCAGTTCCATGAACGGGCAGATAGGGGCGGTTTTACATAAAATAGGGTAGAACACGTTGGGCTGCCTGGCAAACCAGGTACGATCGTTCTCCGGTGGCCAACAACGTACGTATTCTGTTGTTTAGGACAAACATCTGTTCTGGTTCGCTGCAAAGTGCTGGTACTTTTTTATCATTTTCGGATTTTCGGGTGCCGGGTGCAAGGGGGAGACTATGTGTTTTGAGGCTGTTGCTTCCGATGAATACCCTATAATGGATCGTTGTTTATGAGACTTACTGCATTGGATATCAGTATTATAGCTGCCTACTTGCTGTTGATGCTGGGTATTGGCTGGCAGCTGCGGAAAAAGGCGGGTAAGAGTAAGGATCACTACCTGATGGGTGGTAAAAAATTACCATGGTATTTACTGGGACTCAGCGATGCTTCGGATATGTTTGATATCAGCGGTACCATGTGGATGGTGGCACTCTGTTTTGTATATGGAATGAAAAGCATCTGGATACCCTGGCTCTGGCCGGTTTTTAACCAGGTGATCCTGATGATGTTCCTCTCCAAATGGCTGCGACGTTCAAACGCCACAACCGGGGCCGAATGGCTGGCCACACGGTTTGGTAAATCCGGGCCTGCAGTGCGTGCTTCGCATAATGTGGTGGTGGCTTTTGCACTCATCAGCTGCCTGGGATTCCTGGCCTATGGTTTTGTGGGATTGGGAAAGTTCATCGAAATATTCGTTCCCTGGAGCGAGGTGAAAGACTATGTTCCCTTTACCGTGGCCCCGCAGTATGTAGCGCATTTTTATGGCATCGTGTTCACGCTCTTCGCTACTTTTTATTCCATCCTGGGAGGTATGCACAGCATCGTGCTGGGCGACCTGATCAAGTACCTGATCATGACCGTGGCCTGTGTGGCCATCGGCGTTATTGCGGCACAGCACCTGCGGCATCAGTCACTTTCTGTACCTGAGGGTTGGCTGACACCTTTTTTTTCATGGAAACTGGATCTCGACTGGAGCCGTACGATCCCTGCAGTCGATAACAAGATAGCAGAAGATGGATTCGGCCTGTTCGGTTTATTTTTCATGATGATGCTTTTCAAAGGCATATTCGCCAGCTTGGCCGGGCCTGCACCCAATTACGACATGCAGAAAATATTGTCCACCCGTTCGCCCAAAGAAGCTTCCAAAATGAGTGGCTTTGTGTCCATCGTACTGCTGCCGGTGCGCTATACCATGATCATCGGATTAACGGTATTGGGTTTATTGTATTACCAGGAGCTGAACCTGGCATCGCCCGCAGGGGTTGACTTTGAGAAGATATTACCCGCCGTAATCAACGGTTATCTGCCAGCGGGCATCTTGGGACTGGCATTAACAGGATTGCTGGGGGCTTTCATGGGAACCTTCTCCGGAACACTGAATGCGGCACAGGCTTATATCGTGAATGATATCTATGTCAAATACCTGGATCCGCAGGCATCTACCCGGAAAGTGATGCGGATGAATTACACGGCCGGGATCCTGGTCGTGATCATCGGGATCACCCTCGGATTCTTTGCAAAGAATGTGAACAGCGTATTGATGTGGATCGTAGGAGCATTGTATGGCGGATATATCGCAGCCAATATGCTCAAATGGTACTGGTGGCGGTTCAATGCCAGTGGTTTTTTCTGGGGTATGATGAGTGGGATCATTGCAGCACTGATCTTTCCATATGTATTTGAAGGCCAGCCATTGTATAACTGGCCCCTGCTGTTCCTGATCTCATTGGCAGGTTCTATCCTGGGAACCTACCTGGCACCACCGACCGAAAGCAGCGTACTGAAGCAGTTTTATGTAACTGTAAAACCCTGGGGCTTCTGGAAACCTGTGCTTTTAGAAATCAGGAAAACAGATCCTGGCTTCCAGCCGAACCGGCAGTTTGGTCGCGATATATTCAATGTGGTGCTGGGGATCATCGGCCAGTTATGCCTCACCATTCTGCCCATGTACCTGGTGCTGTGGATGAAACTTCCGCTGCTGATCACTGCGGGGATCCTGTTGCTGGTGGTACTGATCCTGCACCGGACCTGGTGGAGAAAACTGGAGGATTAGCCTCAGGATCCTGTTCCCGTTTTGTGACCGGTGATCGTTGCGCGATAGCGCAGAATTTTGGCGCCTGATGCCATGTTTCCCTTGACCTGTATGGTTTTGCTGACAAATCCTGTAACGGATTTTCGTGTATCAAAGACCGCTTTGATGCTGTCTGTCATGCCCGGGGCTACCGCCGTGCCTCCGTGAGATGCGGTAGTACAGCTGCAACCAGTATAAATATTTCCAAGGATCAGCGGGGAAGAGCCGGTATTGGTGAACCTGAAATGGAATACCACCGAATCACCCATCGGAATTTTGCCCAGGTCCAGGCTGCTGTCTATCCAGTGGACACTGGTGGATAGTGTTGGTGGAGCTGTTGCCGTAAAGGTTTGCGATGTATGGTCGGCAGATCCATTGCTGCAGGATCCGGACACCATGGTTATTAGAAATATTGTGAATACGTGTTTAAAAATCATCGTTTTTCAAAGTTGCAGAATCATGCAGGAGTGTACAAAAAAACGCAAGTTTCCTGAAAACCTTTGCTGTTATTGCATTTTGAGCGGTAGAAACACTCGTTAGTTTTTTATTATGTGTAAAATATACATATTATAATTGATAAAATCATACAATAAATTGTTAAAAAAACACAGTGCGGCATTAACAAATCGTTATAAATTTATCCAAGATTGCTATAATCCTTTAACAAACAACCCAAATTGCTATGCCAACGAAAATTAACCTGCTTGTGCGGAGTTACCTCCTCGCGTTGTTTCTCGTCTTTTTCAGTTTCAATGTATTTGCCCAGAAGGCTGTAACCGGTAAAGTTACCAACAAAGCAAACGGTCAGCCGATTGCGGGTGCTACCGTACAGGTAAAGGGCACCACTGTGATCTCCCTCACCAACAATGAAGGGGTGTACACCATCAATGCCGGCGCCAAAGCGGTATTGGTTGTTACTGTGGTGGGCTTTGAAGCCGTAGAACAGCCTGTATCTGGTAAATCTGAATTCAACTTTGCACTGGTTGAAACCACCAGTCAGTTGAATGAGGTCCTGGTGACAGGTTATTCCGCCCAACGTAAAAAAGATATCACGGGATCCGTTTCCGTGGTAAACGTGAAAGATCTGAAAGCGGTTCCTGCCGGTAGTCCCGAGCAGATGTTACAGGGCCGTGCTTCCGGTCTGAACGTGATCACTTCCGGTCAGCCGGGTTCGGGTAGTAATATCCGTATCCGCGGTATCACATCCTTCGGTAATGTAGATCCGTTGGTGATCGTGGATGGTGTACAGGGAAGTTTGAGCAACCTGAATGCTTCTGAGATCGAGTCGATCCAGGTATTGAAAGATGCCGGTGCGGCCTCTATCTATGGTGTACGGGGTGCGAATGGTGTAATTGTGGTGACTACCAAAAAAGGTAAGTCAGGCCGCGCCACCGTAACTTACGATGCCTATATCGGTACACAAAGACCTGCCAGCGGCAATGCCTTCAACCTGCTGGGTACACAGGGTATGGCCGACCTGACCTGGCTGGCATTGAAAAATTCAGGTCAACCTACCACGCACCCTCAGTATGGTAGCGGGGCTACACCGGTTATTCCTGATTATATCATGAACGGACCCAGCGGATCTGGTATCACTGGTACGATCTCAGCCGCCGACCTGGCCAAGTACAATGTTTCAGATTTCAATAAGGGAATCTACCAGATCACTGCCGCAAATAAAGTAGGCACTGACTGGTTCCATGAGATCTTCCGTCCGGCTTCTATCCAGAGCCACACGGTTACTGCCAGTGGTGGTAACGAAAAGAACACTTACCTGTTCTCTCTGAACTATTTCAACCAGCAGGGTACTTTGATGGGCACTTACCTGAAAAGATATTCTGCCCGTGTTAATACCACCTATAATATCAGCAAGAATATCCGCGTAGGAGAGAACCTGTACATCTTTAACAGGGACAATCCACAGATCGGAAACCAAAGTGAGGGTAACGAGATATCTATGTCTTACCGTCAGCAACCGATCATCCCGGTATTTGATATCAATGGAGGATTCGCCGGTTCTGCAGCAAAAGGCCTGGGTAATGCCCAGAATCCTGTTGCCATGCGTATGAGAGCCAATGACAACAAAGGCAACTCCTGGGATATCCAGGGCAATATGTTTGCCGAAGTTGACTTTGCCGATCACTTCACTGCCAGAACCTCTTTTGGTGGTACCATGAGCAACTTCTACTATTATAACTATGGCTTCCGTACCTATGAGAATGCAGAGAACAACGGTTCCAACTCATTCAGCGAGAATGCCGGTTATAACAGGCAATGGACCTGGACCAACACGATTAAGTACAGCAACGTATTTGCCGGTAAACACGCAGTGACTGCGCTGGCTGGTGTGGAAGCTGTTGAAGCGTATGGTCGCGGTGTAGGCGGTGGAGCCCTTGGTTTCTTCACCGATAATCCCAACTACAGAACACTGAGTGGTGGTTCTTCCGGATTTACCAACTATAGCTATGCTTACCAGAACTCACTGTTCTCTCTGTTCGGTAAGGTGGATTATGCCTATAACGATAAATACCTGCTGGGTGTAACAGTTCGTCGCGACGGTTCTTCCCGTTTCGGACCTGAAAAGCGTTATGGTGTATTCCCTTCATTTGCTTTGGGTTGGAGGATCTCCCGTGAGAACTTCATGAAGAACATCACCTGGATCGATGACCTGAAGATCAGGGGAAGCTGGGGTAAGATGGGTAACCAGGCCAACGTGGATCCTTCTAACGCCTTCAGCCAGTACGGAAGCCGTGCAGGTGGTTCTTTCTATGATATCAACGGTACCAGCACCAGCTCTGTACAAGGTTTCTATGCAACCCGTATCGGTAACCCCAAAACCGGATGGGAAGAAGATATCCTGACCAACTTCGGTATCGATGCACAGTTGTTCAAGAATAAAGTGGACTTCTCTATCGAGTACTACGAGAAGAAGATCAATGGTCTGTTGTTTACCGACCAGGCTCCAGCCACAGTAGGTGGTGCCGCCCTGCCTAACGTAAACATCGGAGATATCCAGAACAAAGGTGTGGACGCGTCACTGACCTACCATGGTACTGCTTCCCGCGACTGGAAATACGATATCAGCGCTATCTTCACTACCTATAAGAGTAACATCGTGAATATCCCCGGTAACTACTTCACTGCCGGTGGATCTCGTATCGGAGACTTTGTAAGGAACGAAGTAGGTCACCCCATCGGTGCTTTCTACGGATACGAAGTGGTAGGCCTGTTCCAGGATGCAGCAGATGTGTCAAAATCTGCTACCCAGGATGGAGCCAAGCCAGGTCGTTTCAAATATAGAGATACAGACGGCGACGGTAAGATCACAGATGCCGACAGGACCTATTTTGGTAACCCCAATCCTAAGTACACACTGGGTCTGAACCTGAGCGTTAGCTACAAGAACTGGGATTTCTCAACTTTCATGTATGCTTCTGTGGGTAACGATGTGATCAACTATGTGCGTTACTGGACTGATTTCTATCCTTCATTCCAGGGTGCCAAGAGTGTGGATGCCTTGAACAAATCATGGCTGCCTACCCGTACCAACACCAACGTGCCTATCGCAGAGAACGATGCCAGCTTCAGTACCAACCAGGTGCCTAACTCTTATTACAAGGAGAATGGTTCTTACCTGAGATGTAAGTCAATGATCCTGGGCTACAATATGCCAGCTTCCTTGTCTAAGAAGTGGGGTATTGAAAAACTCAGGTTCTATGTGCAGGCTGCTAACTTATTTACAATTACAAAATACACAGGGTTAGATCCTGAATTGTCCGGTTCTAACGCAGCTTTTGGAATTGATTATGGTAACTATCCCAATAACCAGAAAAATTTCAACTTCGGCGTAAACGTAACCTTCTAATTAACCCATTTAATTGTATTTAAACATTGCAATATGAAACAATCTAAATTCAAAATATTACTGGTAGGCGTTACCACTTCGTTGGTGCTGTTCTACGCATGTTCCAAGAACTTCCTCGACAAATCGCCCATCGGCTCATTAGACCAGAACACATTGGCCAACAAAGCCGGTGTGGAAGGGGTACTGATCGGAGCCTATTCCATGCTCGATGGTTACGGTGGTGCCGGTGGTGGCTGGCAGAGTGCCGGTTCCAACTGGGTGTACGGTGGTGTGGCATCCGATGATGCTTACAAAGGATCCGACCCCGGTGACCAGGCCGATATCGTGCCAATTGAAACCTATTCACCAACCGCATCCAACGGTTATTTCAACCAGAAATGGCAGGCTGTGTACGATGCGGTACAGCGTTGTAACGACGTGCTCCGCCTGATGGCTTCTGCCAGCGATATCAGCGACGCGGACAAAAAACGCATTGGTGCAGAGACCCGTTTTCTGCGTGCGCATTACCACATGGAAGCCAAAAAAATGTGGAACAACGTGCCATTTGTAGATGAGACCATCACGTATGCCGCTGGTAACTACAATGTGTCCAACACAACAGATATCTGGCCCAATATCCTGGCCGATCTGGATTATGCCATTGCTAACCTGCCTGCTACACAGAGCTCTGTAGGTCGCGCCAATGTATGGGCAGCCAAAGCACTGAAAGCAAAAGCGCTGATGTTCAAGAAGGATTATACGGCAGCTTTGCCGATCCTGAAGGACGTGATCGCCAACGGTGTTACCACTTCAGGTAAGAAATATGATTTGATGCTTAATTTCTTCGACAACTTCAATGCAGAAACCAAGAACTCTGCTGAAGCCGTATTCTCCTGCCAGCAGTCTGTGAACGATAACTCAAGCGGTGATAACGGTGGATGGGGAGATGTATTGAACTTCCCTTACAATGGTGGTCCTGGCGGATGCTGCGGATTCTATCAGCCATCCATCAGTCTGGCCAACTCTTTCAAAGTTGATCCTGTTACCGGCCTTCCTTTGCTGGATACCTGGAATGCAACTGATTTCAAGAACGACCAGGGACTGACTTCTTCACAGCCCTTCACTCCTGATGTGACCACTCCGGTGGATCCCCGTCTGGATTTCACCATCGGTAGAAGGGGAATCCCTTACCTGGATTGGGGCTTACACCCAGGTAACGACTGGATCCGTGACCAGAACAACGGTGGACCTTATGCGCCTATCAAACACGTATACTTCAAGCGTCAGGCAGGAGCGTTAACAGATAATTCATTCTGGACCGCTGGTGTGACCGCTAACAACTACACTTTCATTCGTTTTGCAGACGTTCTGTTATGGGCTGCTGAGTGTGAGGTGGAAGTGGGTTCTCTGGCCAATGCAGTAGCACTGGTTAACAGGGTAAGGTCAAGGGTGAAGGACAATCCTTCCACCTGGGTTAAACAAGCGGGCGGTGCGAATGCGGCCAACTACCAGATTGGATTATACCTGGCATTCCCAGACCAGGCTTATGGCCGTAAAGCCGTTCGCTTTGAAAGGAAACTGGAACTGGCCATGGAAGGACACCGTTTCTTCGACCTGGTACGTTATGGTACAGCAGATGTTGAGCTGAACGCCTATATCGCCAAGGAAAAAGCCAAGCGTACTTATCTGACCAGTGCCACGTTCACCAAAGGAAAGAATGAGTACTTCCCGATCCCGCAGTCGCAGATCGATCTGAGCAAGGGCGCTTTGAAGCAGAACCCTGGCTACTAATCACGGACTGTTCTGATCATATAAATTTTGCGAAAGAGGCAGTTTCCATACTGCCTCTTTCATTTTTTTTAAGGATATTGTAGTTCCTTATTTTGTTATTGCCAGAACCTGCTTTCCAATGAAATATCCTGTCAAATATTTTTCTTTTTTTCTTTTCTGTTTTTTTTCTTTTCTGCTGATCTCCTGCAAACATAACCAGCCACTGTTTACCAAAATCGATGCAGCCCGATCAGGGATTCATTTCAATAACAGGATACAGGAAACTGATTCTGTGAACGTGCTCGATTTTGAGAACGTATACAATGGCGGTGGCGTTGGTGTCGGTGATTTTAACAAAGATGGTCTGCCTGACCTGTATTTTTCGGGAAACCTTGTGCAGAATAAACTCTACCTCAATAAGGGTGATTTTGTTTTTGAGGATGTTACTGATAAAGCAGGTGTGAATGGTGATGGTAAATGGTGCAGAGGCGTATCTGTGGTGGATATCAATAATGATGGGCTGATGGATGTTTATGTGAGCGCCACTCTACTGAAAGATCCCAAACTCCGTGAACACCTGTTGTATGTGAACCAGGGAAACGACAGGGAAGGTATACCGCATTTCAAAAATCTGGCTGCTGAATATGGCCTTGCTGATACCACCCATGGAACCATGGCCGCTTTTTTCGATTACGATAACGATGGAGACCTGGATGTATACATGGTCAACAATGAGATCGTCAAGAATGATTATCCCAACCGTTTCAGACCCATCCTGAAAGATGGCAGTCACAAGAATACTGATAAGTTATTTCGGAACGACTGGGACAGTACATTGAAACATCCCGTGTACAAGGATGTTTCGAAAGAAGCGGGCATACTGGTGGAAGGATACGGCCATGCAGTTACCATTGCCGACTTCAATAAAGATGGCTGGAAGGATATGTACGTGAGTAATGATTACCTGTCGAACGACCTGTTATGGATCAATAACCGGAATGGCACTTTCAGTGAACAGCTGAATACCTATTTCAAACACACGGCGGCAAACGCCATGGGCAACGATGTGGTGGATATCAATAACGATGGCTTGAGTGATGTGATCACCCTGGATATGAACCCGGAAGACAACTACCGGAAAAAGATGATGATGAATGCCAACAGTTACCAGACCTACCAGAACAGCGATTATTTCGGATATCAATACCAGTATGTCCGGAACATGCTGCAACTGAACCAGGGGCCAAGGGTAGGACAGAACGATTCGGTCGGCGATCCTGTTTTCAGTGATGTCTCGTTTTATGCAGGCATTGCAGAAACAGACTGGAGCTGGACGCCGATGGTGGCCGACTTCGATAATGATGGTAACCGCGACATTATTGTCACCAATGGTTTCCCAAAGGATGTGACCGACCATGATTTTGTGGCATTCAGGAATACAGCGTATGCCGTTGCCACCAAGAAACAATTGCTTGCCCAGATACCGGAAGTCAAGATCCATAATTATGCATTCAGGAACAATGGGAACCTTCAGTTTACCAATGTTACCCAGGATTGGGGATTGAACCTGCCCAGTTTCTCCAATGGCGGTGTGTATGCAGACCTGGATAATGACGGCGACCTGGATATGGTGGTCAATAACATCAATGATGAAGCAGGACTATACCGTAACAATGCGCAGGAGCGGTCAAAAGACCAGAAACAGGCCAATCATTTTCTTCAGATACAGTTGAACGGTGACAGCCTGAATAAAGGAGGGTTGGGTACCTGGTTGGAATTGTATTATGATAACGGCAAAAAACAATTCCTGGAGCATACGCCGTACCGTGGTTACCTGTCTTCAGTGGATGCCAATATACATTTCGGGCTGGGCAAAATAACTACAATAGATTCGCTCATTGTTCGCTGGCCGAACGGGAAAATGCAGCGACTCCGAAATGTGAAAGCGGATCAACGGCTTACGGTGAACTATAGGGATGCTCAGGAGTCCTATCAATTCACCAGACAGGCGTTTGTGACCGAAGCTTTGTTTACGGATGTCACCGCTGCGGTGAATATTCGGTACATACACCCCGAAAAAGACTTTGTTGATTTCAATATCCAGAAACTGATCCCGCACAAATTCTCGGAATACGGACCGGCACTGGCGGTAGGAGACGTAGATGGGAATGGGCTGGATGATATGGTAACAGGCGGCTCCTTCTCGTATAGCGGCCAACTCTTCCTGCAGCAGCCGGATGGGAAATTTGTACAGAAAGCGTTGTTGCCAGGAGCGGACATCAATACCAAACGATGGGAAGAGGAAGGAATGCTCCTGTTCGACGCGGATGGGGATGGAGACCTGGATATGTATGTTGCCAGTGGTGGTTACGAGAATGAAAGGAATACCCTGGTTTACCAGGACAAATTGTATGTGAATGACGGGAAGGGGAATTTCACGATCGACATGAAGGCCCTGCCAACCAATATGACCAGTAAAATGTGCGTAAAGGCAGTTGATTATGACCATGATGGCGACCTGGATATTTTTGTATCGGGAAGGGTGGATCCCTGGAATTACCCCAAGCCTGTTTCCAGTTTTATCTACCGAAACGATTCCCGCCCTGGGCAGGTCCGCTTTACGGATGTCACCAGCCAGGTGGCTAAACCATTGGAGAATATAGGTTTGGTATGTGATGCGTTGTTTACCGACTTCGATAACGATGGTTGGTCCGATTTGATACTGGCGGGCGAATGGATGCCGGTCACATTCCTGAAGAACGAAAAAGGGATATTTACCAATGTTACGGATAAGTCAGGTGTACAGAAACAGACCGGTTGGTGGAACACCCTGGCGCCTGGCGATTTTGACAATGATGGTGATATCGATTATATCGTTGGGAACATGGGGCAGAATTCTTTTTACCGTGCCAGCGAAAAGTACCCGGTACATATTACGGCTGCAGATTTTGATAAGAATGGCAGTTATGATGCGTTCCCTTCCTTGTTCCTGCCGGATAAGAAAGGAGAGATGAAAGAGTTTCCTGCGCAGACCCGTGACGATATCGTGAAACAGATGATCAGCATGCGGACCCGTTTCCAGAACTACAAGACCTACGCGGAAGCTACCATGGATAAGCTGTTCCCACCGGAGCAGTTCAAACAGGCGCAAAGAGTGGAAGCCAATACGTTCCAGTCCATGTACCTGCGTAATGAAGGCAATGGAACTTTTACTATGACGGCATTGCCACAACAGGCACAGTTCTCTGCCCTAAATGGCATGTCGGTGGCGGATTTCGACGGTGACGGAAACCTGGATGTTGCCATCAATGGGAACGATTATGGAACCGAAGTATCCGTGGGGCGATACGATGCCCTGAATGGTCTGTTGCTGAAAGGCGACGGCAAGGGAAATTTCAAAGCCTTGTCGATACTGCAAAGTGGCATGTTCCTGCCTGGTAACGGAAAAGCATTGGTGCAGTTGCGCGGTAAAGATGGAGCCGCTCTGGTGGCTGCCAGTGAGAACAGGGGCCCGCTGCGGGTATTCAGGCAAAAGCAACCGGTAAAACTGATCCCGGTAACGCCTGCAGATATCAGCGCCACCATTTTTATGAAAGACGGCAGAAAACAAAAACAGGAGTTGTATTATGGAGCATCGTTCCTGTCACAGTCGGGCAGGTTCCTGCAGGTTCCCCTGAATGCCGGGGGACTTGATGTCAAAGACACAAAAGGGAACATGAGAAGGATCCAATTGAATTAATGTAAAGAATCACAATATGAAAAAACAATGGTATGCAGGGATGGTCATAGCAACAGGTCTCTGGTTGCTTGCAGCCTGCGGAGGTAAAAAAGCGACAGCTATCGATGAGGCAGAAGTGCTGCACAATAACCAGGACCAGCTTACACAGATCATCATCTATGATGTGTTCACCCCGCCGGTAAGCAGCAGGATCTATGTATACTCCTCCCTCGCTTCATATGAAGCCATCCGGTTTGCCAAGCCGGGAACACCCTCTATCACGGCGAAGCTGAACGGCTTCAAGCCGATGCCGGAGCCGGAGAAGAATAAGAGCTACAACTATGCACTGGCGGCCACGCAGGCATTTTTTACAGTCGTTCATAAGGTCGTGTTTTCACTGGATTCATTGAAAGCGTACGAAAAGAGCACAATGGATAAGTTCCGTACTGCAATGGATGAAGAGACCTTCAAGCGATCGGTGGCATTCGGCGATACCATTGCCAAAACGGTACTGGCACGTGCAGCCAGTGACGGTTATGCTATATCCCGTGGCAAGCCCAAATTCCTCGGCAACAATGAGCCCGGGCAATGGCATCCCACACCTCCCGATTATCTTGATGGAGTAGAGTGGTGCTGGAATACCATGAAACCGATGGCATTGGATTCTGCCGCCCAGTTCAAACCCGCCCGCCCGCCCAAATACAGTACCGATACCAACAGTGTATTCTTCAAAGAAGTGATGGAAGTGTACAATATTGGCCGGAACCTTAGTGAAGAGGAAAAAACGATCGCCAAGTACTGGGATGATAATCCTTTTGTGATAGAGCACTCGGGTCATATGATGTTTGGTAATAAAAAGATCACACCCGGTGGTCACTGGATGGGAATTGCGGCCATTGCGGCCCAGTCGTCCAAAGCCGACGCAGTGAAAACAGCGGAAGGTTACGCGTTAACAGCGATCGCTTTATATGATGCCTTTATCTCCTGCTGGGATGAGAAATACAGAAGTAACGTGGTGCGGCCGGTTACTGTGATCAATGAACATATCGACAAGGGCTGGACACCGTTCCTGCAAACGCCGCCATTCCCGGAATATACCAGCGGACATAGCACCATCACGGCAGCTGCTGCAGTGGTACTGGCGCATTTATATGGCGAGAAGTTTGCCTTCCAGGATACCAGCGATCTGCGTTATATTGGTATGCAAAGGCATTTCAATTCGTTCCAGGAAGCAGCTGCAGAAGCGTCTATCAGCCGGGTATATGGCGGTATCCACTACCGGAATAGTGTGGATGTGGGTGCAGAAGCGGGTAAAAAGGTGGGTGCCAATATCATTGACAAGTTATACAAGTAGTCCCTCATCCAGCGGAGGTAAAGGCCGTTCCGTTGGGTGTGGTAAAAGTTCTTTGATGGATAAGGATCTCCGAAAAATCGCTGATCACGTCTTTGGCTCCGTGTAGACGAAGGTCCTGCCGGGCCCAGTCCTTGCCGATGCCAATGCTGTGCATGCCTGCATTTTGGGCAGACTGGATGCCGCTGATCGCATCTTCGAATACCAGGCAGTCGCCTGGCAACAGCCCCATTTTGCTGCTCATGGCCAGGTAGGGCTCAGGATCCGGTTTGCCTTTGCTGACATCGTGTGCCGTTACAAAATGTGTGAACTGCTCATGGATATCCAGCGCTGTGATCATTTTCAGCATTCGGGAATGATGCGAACTGGTGACAAGGCCAACGGGTAATGAATGTTCCCGGAGTTGCCTGATAAAATCCGTGACACCTGCCACAGGTTTCGGTGTAATGCTCAGATCGAACTGGTGAGCAGCTTCCCGGATTTCCTGGTGCCGTTCTTCAGATAGATGACCGAAGAGTCCGGACAGCGTATCGCCAACTTTCCTGCCATGGATCCAGGTTCGGATAGCGGAATCGGTAAGTTCGATGCCTTCCTGGTCGGTAATGCTTTTCCAGAAGTGTTCAATGGCCGGATTGGAGTCCACGATCACACCGTCAAGGTCGAATAGAATGGCACGTATCGGATGCATAATTGTCTGATGAAGATGGATGAGAACTTAAAAATATTTATTTAGACCCATTTTTTACTTTTTATATTAACACTTTACAAAATTCGTTGCATGAAAAAAACATTAACGATCTGTTGCCTGTTCTTTTGCCTGGCAGGTTCTGCTCAGTCTGCTAAAAAGAACATTGCCATCATCCCTGAACCGGTTTCGGTTAAACAGGGTGAGGGCGTTTTTAAACTGCCTGCCAACCTGCGTATCGAAGCCCCCTCAGATCCGGGGCTGGTGCAGGTATTGGCCACACTGAAAAAACATTTTTCGGGTACTGCTGGCAGCTCGTACACGGTCAGCCAGCAATTGTCTGGTGCCGATATCCGGCTTGTGCTGAACAAGATGGAAGATAAGGCCATTGGCAAAGAAGGGTATCAGCTATCTGTCACCACTAAAAACGTGGTGGTCAAAGCCAATGAACCTGCCGGTTTGTTTTATGGTGTACAGACACTGCTCCAGCTCTTTCCCAAAGAGATCGAGAGTGCAACAAAAGTTACCGGTGTAAAATGGGAGGCCCCGGTGGTAGAGATCACCGATGTGCCCCGTTTTGGCTGGAGAGGCCTTATGTTCGATGTGGCACGCCACTTCTTTACCAAAGCGGAAGTGAAGCAGTTCATCGATGATATGGTCCGCTATAAGTACAACCTGCTGCACCTGCATTTGACCGATGATGAGGGCTGGCGCCTGGAGATCAAAGGATTGCCCAAACTGACAGAAGTAGGGGCCTGGAATGTAAAGAAAGTAGGTTATTTCGGCACATTCAGCAAACCCACACCTGACGAGCCTAAGGATTTCGGTGGATTCTATACCCAGGACGATATCAAAGAGCTGGTGCAATATGCCAAAGAACGCTTTGTGAATATCCTTCCTGAAATTGATGTACCTGGACATAGCCTGGCCGCAGTGGTATCTTATCCAGAACTCTCCTGCACTCCCGAAGCCAATACTTACCAGGTTCGTTCCGGGGAGGAGATCATGGACTGGTCGCACGGTAATCCACCCACAGCGTTGGTGGATAATACCCTTTGTCCGGCGAATGAAAAAGTATACGAGTTTCTGGATAAGGTAATGACACAGGTGGCACAGCTGTTCCCGTTTGAATATATTCATGTGGGTGGTGATGAGTGCCCTAAAAATTACTGGGCAAAATCTGATGCCGTTAAAGAGCTCATGAAACGGGAGGGGCTTACGCATATGGAAGAGGTACAGAGCTATTTTGAGAAGCGACTTGAGAAGATCGTTTCATCCAAGGGAAAGAAATTTCTGGGATGGGATGAGATCCTGGAGGGCGGTCTGGCTCCCGGGGCTGCTGTCATGAGCTGGCAGGGTATGAAAGGTGGCATCAAGGCTGCACAAATGAAGCATGAAGTTGTGATGAGCCCGACCACTTATGCCTACCTGGATTATATGCAGGGCGATCCTATTGTGGAGCCACGCATCTATGCTTCGCTCCGTTTGAATAAGACCTATGAGTTTGAACCCGCACCGGCAGAAGTGGATCCCAAATACATCAAGGGCGGACAAGCCAATTTATGGACAGAGCAGGTGTACAACATGCGTCATCAGCAATACATGACCTGGCCACGTGCATTTGCCGTTTCTGAGATACTGTGGTCGCCCAAAGAGAAAAAGAACTGGGAACATTTCTTTGGTAAAGTAGAGCAACATTTTCAGCGCTACGATGTGGCCGATAAAAAATATGCCCCCAGCGTATACGACCCCAGTTTTGAAGCCAGTCTCACCAGTGATGGTAAACTGAAGATCGAACTGGGTAAGGAAGTGGCGTCGCTGGATATTCATTACAGTTTTGATAACAGTTTTCCAGACAATCATTATCCCGTATACAGTTCAGCACTGATCGCACCCAAAGATGCGGTTATGTTGAAAGTGGTCACTTATAAGGATGGAAAACAAAAAGGGCGCATCATCGCCATGCCTTTGTCCGAGTTGAGGGCCAGGGCTGAGAAAAAGAAATAAAGGATTGACCCCGATAAAAAGGGCTGCTGTGACATAGCAGCCCTTTTTTATGAACTGCCCTTGCTGCTCTACGATCCAACAGGTATTTATTCGTATTTTTAAGCGGATAATCATTCATTCTTTTCGCCTGTACATGCGGGGTCAGGAACTATCATGAAAAAAAAGCTGTTCCATCTTTTATTGTTCTGTATTTGCTGTTCTCAGGTGAAAGGGCAACTCTGCAACGGAAGTTTGGGTGATCCTGTAGTGAATGTGACCTTTGGCTCCGATGCAACTCCCCGGGGGCCACTGAAAGCAGGCGTTACCAACCTCAATTATACCACAAGTACTTGTCCCAACGATGGGTATTACACCCTCACCAACTCTTCTTTTGGTTGTTTTGGTAATAGTTGGCACCTGATGGTGGGTGATCATACCGGTGATGTAGGAGGGAGGTTCATGTTAGTGAATGCCTCACCCGACCCCAGTGAGTTTTATGTAGATACGGTAAGCGGTTTATGTGCCAACACCACTTTCGAATTCGCTACCTGGGTGGCAAATGTGCTCAAGCCCTCTTCCTGTGGTGGAACAGGCGTGAAACCCAACCTCACTTTCCGTATTGAGACAACCACGGGTATCTTGCTCAAAAAATTCGATACGGGTGATATACCGTTTGAGAACCAGAAAGTGTGGAAACAATACGGCACTTTTTTTAAAACACCTCCCGGTATCCATACGGTCGTATTGCGGATCACCAACAACTCGCCCGGCGGATCCCAATGTGGGAATGACCTGGCATTGGATGATATCACATTCCGGCCCTGTGGTCCCAATATTACCTCCAGCGTAAATGGTACCACCCAGGCAGTGGTGGATCTGTGCGAGAACCAGCAGGCCGATCTGCTGTTTACCACCGGTTATCCTGCAGAATATGCCCAACCATTGGTACAATGGCAAGTTAGCCTGGATTCCGGCAAGACCTGGAAAGATATTGCGGGAGAAACATCGCTGACCTTTACCCGGAAAGCATCCACAGGTGGCATGTACTATTACCGGGCTGTGATGGCCGAGGCGGTTAATTTCAGTTCGCTGTCATGCCGCATTGCTTCCAATGTGACCGTTGTGAATGTAAATCCATTACCTCCGTTGGGTGCCAATGCCAAACAGGTTGGTTGTATCGGTTCGGATTTCAGGCTGGAAGCGGTGGACGGGTCTGCGTTTACCTATGAATGGTCGGGACCCAACGGTTTCGTTTCCAAGGTCAGGAACCCGTTTATTTATGATGTTACTGAACAGGATTCCGGATGGTATACAGTTCTGGTGAGAACAGAGCCAGGCTGCACCCGTGTTGATTCTTTTCACATTACGGTATTCCCCGGGGTAAAAGCTTCGGTCAGTGCCGGTGTGGATATCTGTGAAGGGGCCAGCACCCTGTTGTCTGCCTCCGGTGGTACATCCTACCGTTGGTGGCCGGTCAACGGATTATCTGATAGCGTATCTGCCAGCCCCCTGGCTTCACCAATAGATACGACCGTATATAAAGTAGTTGTATCAAATCAATACGGATGCAGGGATTCAGGTTATGTCAGGGTAGGCGTGTTCAAACGTTTGGTCGTGAATGCAGGCCCTGATAAAGCTATTTTTGAAGGGGATACCGTAACCCTTAACGGCACCATCCTGGGTACACCTTTGGAGATCTACTGGACACCCTCCGTGAATATCCGGAACGGAAATACAGCTACGCCTGTTGTGAATCCGGTAGATAATACCACGTATACCTTAGCAGCTGTTTCCGGGTCAGGTTGCCCGGTTGAGACCGATGCGGCTTTTGTGCGGGTGTATAAGAAGTTGCAGATACCGAATGTGTTCTCGCCCAATGGAGATGGGATCAATGACACCTGGGTCATCCGCAATATGGATACTTATCCTTTGGCCACGCTGAGGGTGTTCAGCCGCAACGGGCAGGTAGTGTTTGAAACAAAAACAGGTGGCAGAGAGTGGGATGGTACCCATAATGGTCATCCCTTACCCCTTGCCACCTATTATTATGTGATAGATATGAACATCGGTCAACCGCCTGTTTCAGGCTGGGTGATGATTGTTCGATGATGGTTTATCTGATCTTTTTCACCAGAATCGGATCCTCATTCAATCCCTCGATCTTCATCTTATAACCTTCACTGGTAAGGTAGATGATCACTGCCGGACGATAGAGGTTGGCGAATACGGTGCTGGTTGGGCTATCCTGTTTCCATTCCTGCTGGTTCACCAGTCTGAAACTGCTGTTGCCATCCCATCCTTTGAAGTCTCCGTCGATATTGCTTTCGATCACTTCCTGGATCTTGTTACAGGTAAGCAGTTTCTCCACACCTTCGATCTTCATCTTGAACTTCCGTCCATCCTGGTACACCATCAGCTGCGGCTGTGCGTTGCTGAATTTCTGGGGGACCTTATCATTGATCTCGTAAAAATGATAGTTGCTTGTTTTGATCAGTGTGCCGCGCGTAATGGCACCATTGATGGGTTTGAAGGGTGTTGTGGAATCAACCAGTTTCAGGTTGTCTGTTGTCTGGGCCTGTGTGGCCTGTGCTGCCAGTAATACCATAAAGGCGGCAAGTAATTTTTTCATGGGGCTGATTTAGTATTGAATAAAATTTGTTAAGCTTCTGCAACTTCCCGCAGATATTGTTTTTCTTCTTTAAAAGCTTTTCGTGGGGTTAATCCCAGCAACTGGAACATGGCATTGTCAGCTTCAAATCCCGGATTGGCGGTCGTTAATAATTTATCTCCTGCAAAAATAGAATTGGCTCCTGCCATAAAACAGAGCGACTGTTCTGCAACGCTCATATCGTTCCGGCCGGCACTCAAACGGACCATGGTCTTCGGCATCAGTATCCTTGCCGTGGCGATCATGCGTACCATATCCCAGATATCCACTTTGGTATTGTTCTCCAGTGGTGTGCCCGCAACAGGAACCAGCGCGTTGATGGGTACACTTTCCGGGTGTTCGGGCATGGTGGCCAGTGTGTGCAGCATTTTGATCCGGTCCTCATGTGTTTCTCCCAGCCCGATAATGCCGCCGCAACAAACGGTAACGCCTGCTTTGCGCACATTGTCGAGTGTTTGCAAACGGTCGTCATAAGTGCGGGTGGTAATGATATCTCCGTAATGCTCCTTGCTGGTGTCGAGATTGTGGTTATAAGCGTATAGGCCGGCATCTGCCAGTCTTTGCGCCTGGTATTCGGTAAGCATACCCAGGGTACAGCAAACTTCCATCCCCATTTCGTTCACGCCTTTTACCATATCCAGTACACGGTCAAAATCGCGGTTATCCCTTACTTCTCTCCAGGCGGCTCCCATGCAGAACCGCGTACTGCCGGCTTCTTTGGCCTTCTTTGCATAACCAAGCACTTCCTCTTTCTGCATCAGTGCCTGCACCTCAACACCGGTGTTGTAGCGGGCTGCCTGCGGACAGTAGGCGCAGTCTTCGCTGCAACCACCTGTTTTGATGCTTAATAAAGTACAAACCTGTACTTCTGCTGTATCGTTATAAGTTCTGTGAAGTGTTGCAGCCCGGTAGATCAATTCCAGCAAGGGGGTATCGTATACATCTTTGATCTCAGCCAGTGTCCAGTTATTTCGGATATCAGTAAGCATTGAATAACGAATTTATAAGCAAATATAAGCGGGTATCTGATAACCCGATGGCTGATATTACCTGCGGATGAACTTATTCGTTCCTGTGGCTGATGTAGTTCCTCCATTTTTCGATCACACCCTGCATGTCTTCCGGCAGGGGAGATTCGAACAGCATTTCTTTCTGTGTAACAGGGTGTATGAAGCCCAGTGTTTTTGCATGCAGTGCACAGCGCGGGCAGATGTCGAAACAGTTGTCTACGAACTGTTTGTATTTGGTATAAATGGTGCCTTTCAGGATCTTATCGCCACCGTACTCCCAGTCGTTGAAGAGTGTGTGTCCGATATGTTTCATGTGAACACGGATCTGGTGGGTACGGCCGGTCTCCAGTACACATTCCACCAGGGTCACATAGTTGAAACGTTCCAGTACTTTATAGTGGGTAATGGCATGTTTGCCCGTTTCGCCTTCCGGATACACGTCAAACATTTTTCGGTGTTGCCGGTGGCGGGCAATATGGCCGGTAATGGTACCCTCATCCGCTTCCATATCGCCCCATACCAGGGCCACATATTTTCGTTTTACAGTATGCTGAAAGAACTGTTTGGCAAGATGCGCCGCTGCCTCCGGTTTCTTGGCAAGGACGATCAGTCCCGTTGTGTTCTTATCAATCCGGTGCACCAGGCCGAACCTTGGCAGGATATCTTCGTCAATCCCCGGGTTCTGCTGCTCAAGGTGATAGGCGACGCCATTCAATAAAGTACCGCTGAAATTGCCCACACCCGGGTGTACCACCATATTGGCGGGTTTATTGATCACCATCAGGGCGTCATCTTCGTAAACGATATTCAGTGGGATATTTTCTTTCTTTAAGACGGTATGTTCGGGATTTACCAGACTCAGCAGCAGGATCTCATCACCCGGTTTGATCTTGTAATTGCTTTTGACGGTCTTGCCATTCACCGTTACGAAACCGGCTTCAATACCATTCTGCACTTTGTTACGGCTGGCACCTTCTATGTGCATCTGCAACCATTTGTCAATACGCAGGGGTTCCTGCCCTTTGTCAATGGTGAAGGTCTTTCGTTCGTATAGCGATTCCGATGTTTCTTCCGGCGAATTGTCTAGTTCATCCAACATGCGGCAAAAATAAAGGATTGGGGGCAGACGGGGTATTTTGACCGGCCTGCAGGGGATCCTGGTCCAAATTCTTCTTACTTTCGTTGTATGCAACAGGAAGTATTGTTCCAGGATATGGGCCGTCAGCCGCATTATAAGGATGTTTGGGACTACCAGGAACGTCTATTGAAAGAGAATACCGACCGTAAAGCCCTTTTGCGCTCGGCAGACCCGTCAGAATCGGGACATTTGCTGCCAACGGTTCATCGCCTGTTGTTTGTGGAACACGAGCCTGTGTACACACTTGGAAAGAACGGGAAAGAAGAACATGTGCTGATCAGTAAGGAGGAACGGGAACAAAAGAACATCGAGTACTTTCACATCAACCGCGGGGGAGATATTACTTTTCATGGCCCGGCACAATTAGTGGGTTACCCGATCCTGGACCTGGAGAAATTCAAGACCGACCTGGGCTGGTACCTGCGTAGCCTGGAAGAAGTGATCATTCTTACAATGGCCGATTATGGCCTTAAGGGCGATAGAAGTGCTGGTGAAACCGGTGTCTGGATAGATCCGGATATCAAGGGAAAGGAAAGGAAGATCTGTGCAATGGGCATCAAGTGCAGCCGCTGGATCACCATGCATGGCTTCGCATTCAATGTAAATACCGATCTGGATTATTTTGGCCATATCGTTCCCTGTGGTATCGAGAACAAACAGGTAACATCCCTGCAAAAAGAGCTGGGGAGGGAACTGCCTTTTGAAGAAGTGAAACAAAGGGTCAAAAGCAATTTCGAAAAAGTATTCCAGGTTCGCCTGGTGGAGCCAGGTAATGCAGAATAGAGACCTATTTGGGTAAGAAGAACTTGTTTTTTTCCTTCAGCTTATCATCCTCGAACAGCTCAAAATAGAACCAGCCCGAGTGTATGAAATCGGTTTTGTCCAGGATCAGTTCAGGTTCCTTTACGGTCCTGATCCGGAATAGTTCTGAACCATCCTCCTCATAAAAGATCACCTGGTATTTGTGTTGTTTCGCCAACGGTAACAAGATGGTCACATACCCTTTGTTATTGGTGAACACATAGTCAGAGGGCTTCCATACATATTTGGGAAGGAATGGGCGGATCTTCACATGTTCATTGTCTATTACATACAGGGTGTCTTTGGTCTGGGTGGAGACAGAATCCCTGAACAGCCGGTATTGTGCGGGTTCCAGTATTTGCAACAGGCTGTCGTTCCGGTAAATGAATACCAGTTTTTTTGCTGGCTCAATGTAGGGTCTCAGTTGAATATGATACGCGTCCGCGATATAGAGTGTGTCTTTGGTCCTGTACCTGATGGAGTCTTTGAATGTACGGTATGCTTTTGCATCCAGTTCTGCCAGGAGTTGCTGGTATTGGTAAATGAAGTATAACTCCTTTTTGGCCGGGATCCATTTCACGGCTTTTTCATTCAATCGCCGTAAAACGTCTTTGGTCCGGCTGTTGATGGAATCCTTGAAGTGTTGATACGCTTTTTTGTCCAGCTGAAACAACAATGTCCTTTTCAGGTAGATGCTGGTAAGGTCTTTCGGCGCAACCTTTGTAGGGTTGAGGTCTTTTGTTGATGGTTCTTTGACAGTTTCATAAGCTGGGGGTACTGTCGCTGCTGATTTTGCCGGCAGCTGCGTTTCTACAGGAATGGACCTGGTAAAGAAATACGCCCCGTTATCCATCGAATAGAAGATCCGGTAATAATTCTTGACGCCGGGTATGGGCCGGTTGTCCACGTATCCGTTGGATGCCAGCTCGGGTGATTGTGAGGAGAAGATGGTCCGAAAATTCTTGCTGCTGTCCAGCGAACGCTGAATGGCCAGCTGCACACAGTTACGGTAGGGATTGTTCCAGCTGATCTGGATCTTGCCTTTGGTCAGTTCTTTCACCGAGAAATCGGGAAGCAGACCTTGCGCACGGACAGGGACGACAGCCAATAGAACGGCAATAACGAAAATGGAACGGAGCATCGGCCTCATGGGAAGCAAATATAAAAGCAGAACACTTAAGAAAATGGTAATGTACCGGCAGGCAGCGAGGCATTTCCCTGCAAACCACCACTGTGGATGAGCAGGAGCCTGCTTCCGGCAGGAAAATAGGCTAGGTCCAGCAATTGTCTGATGGCGAAAAGCAGTTTCGAGGTATATACGATATCGGTGGGTAGCTGTTCCCTTGCCCAGAGGTCTTGCATGAACCGGATCAGGTCTTGCGGATGTTTGGCATACCCTCCGAAATGAAAATCCTGCTCAATAGTAAAGGAAGCCCTTGGTTCTTTTTGGGGGAGCAGGGACCGGACTTCCCCTTCCAGTCCGAAATGATTCTTCAATACACTGATCCCAACCAGTTGCTGGTGTGGCAGTGCCGCCTGTACCAGGCCGGCCAGCATGGTGCCGGTGCCTACGGCGCAGATAATATGGGAATAGCCGCTGGTATCCGTGACCGATAGGATATCTGCAGCTCCTTTGGCGCCCAAAGTTCCGAAACCTCCTTCCCGGATCCAGTAAATGCCATTGTCGGTGGTTGCGGCCATGATCGACTCTGTATTCCTGAACGCTTCTCTTGATACATATTCCAGCTTCATACCATATTCCATGGCATTGCGCAGGGTAGGAGATAAAGGGGTGGTTTCCTCACCCCGGATATACCCGATACTGGCCAACCCGGCTTCCCTTGCTGCAAAAGCAGTGGCCACGATATGGTTGGAATAGGCCCCGCCAAAACTGGCCAGGGTATGGTAATTTCCGGCCAGGGCTTCTGCCAGGTAATACTTCAGTTTAAACCATTTATTACCCGATACAACCGGGTGCAAAAGGTCAAGCCGCAGGATATCCGTTTGGACATCTCCGGATGAGAAATGGGGTAATGGCTGAACCTTGATATTTTGTAATTTTGCATACATTTTAAACGACAGGTCATTAATTTGACAACACAATCTTAACCATTCTACATGAAACCAACCCTTGTGATTTTAGCTGCCGGAATGGCCAGCCGTTATGGAAGTATGAAGCAGATCCAGTCTTTTGGCCCCTCGGGTGAAACGATCATGGATTATTCGATCTACGATGCGATCCGTGCAGGGTTTGGCAAGATCGTTTTTATCATCCGTGAGGAGTTCGCCGAGAATTTCAAAGCCATCTTCGAACCCAAACTGAACGGCCGTATAGCTACCGATTATGTATACCAGCACCTGAACGCTTTTACCGGTGGCAGAACCATACCTGCAGAAAGAACCAAACCCTGGGGAACGGCACATGCAGTGCTTTGCTGTAAAGGCAAAGTGAATGAACCATTCGCCGTGATCAATGCCGATGACTATTATGGCAGGGACGCTTTTGTAAAGGCATATCAGTTCCTGACCACTCAATGCAATGAGCAGACCTATTGTATTGTAGGCTATGAACTAAAGAACACACTGAGCGATAATGGCAGCGTTAGCCGTGGTGTATGTGATATCGATGCCGATCATAACCTGACTGATATCAACGAACGTACCAGCATTTTCAGGGGCGAGAACGGTAAGATCACCTACCAGGATGAGACCGGTCTGCACGAAGTGTCTGAAGATAGCCTGGTCAGCATGAACTATCTCTGTTTTGCCCCGGGATTCATCGATGTCTGCGAGACCCAGTTCCACGAGTTCCTCGATCAACATATGAACGAGCCCAAAGCAGAATTCTTCATCCCTACCGCTACCAAACATTATATTCAATCAGGTAAGGGGGTGGTCAAAGTGATCCCTACTTCTGCCAAATGGTTTGGTGTAACCTATAAGGAAGATGCCCCTGGCGTACAGGCCAGTATCAATGCCTTGGTGGCTTCCGGTGAATACCCGAACTCCTTGTGGGCGTAAGTGACAATAGACTGGCCTGATAAATAAAGCGGAGGATCATTTGGTTCTCCGCTTTGTTTTTTATGATGACCTTCCTATTGGCTAAGAACAAAAAAATAGCCCGCATCGGCGGGCTATCTGAAACCAAAATCAACTGTAACTATTTTTTAAAGGCTTTCACGTAGAAAACAGACTCTTCCAGGCGGGTGATCTGTTGTTTACGGTTCACGCCCTTTAAGGTTGAGCGGGTAGGTAATTTGATCTTAGCCACATTGGTGTCGGAAGCTTTCAGCTCGTCAACCATGCGGTAAATATTTTTGGATTTCACAGCGAATGCAACACCTTCTGCCTCTGCCTGGCGGGTGCTTAGAATACCGATCACTTCACCGTTGCTGTTGAACACAGGTCCGCCGGAATTACCCGGGTTGGCGCTGATCTGCACCTGGTAGGTGAGTGAATCGCTGTTATAACCGGTCCTGGCACTCAGGTAACCCTCTCCGTATACGATATCATTCCTGGGATAACCCAGGGTGAAGATCTCTTCTCCCAGGTCAGAGCTGTTCTTGCGGATGGTATAGGGCAGGGATTTCTGCGGGGTATATTCCGCGTCGTTGATCCTGATGATGGCCAGGTCCCTGTCTGTGTCGATATGGGCAATGGTGGCATTGAATTCCTGCCCTTTGCTGTTCACCACCACAGCGCCGGAACCTTTCAGTACGTGTGCATTGGTGATGATATATCCTTTCGGGTCGATCAGGAAACCGGAGCCGCCACTGATCAGTCGGGCATTTTCCGGTATCTTGCTCTTTACCTCGTTGATGAGGGTGCCCTGGTATTGCTGGTTCTTTTTAATAACTTCGATGGCTTTGCTCAGTTGCTCTATCTGGTTGCCATTGACAACCGGTGAGAAATAGATGGCCAGGCCACTGATCACAAGCGCAATGATGCCGCCCACCGAAGCTGCGATAGCGGTCACCCGCTTGTATTTGTTCCAGAGCTGGATCACTTTGCCCCTGGTGGTCAGTTCACCACCTTCATTGATATCGCCACGTTCCAGTAATTTGGCATGAGAAGCCTGCAGGCTGGCACGCAGGTTACGGTGCAACGCGTATATGTCCATCTGGTGCAGGAACATACCATGTTCCACCACCATCTGGTCTATTTCCGGGGTATTTTTCCGGAGGGTCTCGAAATAGTCACGCTCTGCAGCTTCCATGTCACCGTGGAGGTAACGTTCGATCGCTTCCAAAAGTAAAATGTCGTCCATCATAACTTAATCTCCGATATTGTACTGCGAGAAGAACAATTTCTTCAGTCGCATCAAACATTTGTATTTCTGGTTCTTGGCATTGTCGGCATTGGTATAGCCGAACTCGGCCGCTAATTCCTGCATTCCCATTTTCTTCAGGTAGTACCCTTCCAGCAAACTCTTACAGGGTTCCCCCAGGCTATTCAGTGCCCGGTCCATGATCGCAAATTCGGCATTGCGTTTTTCGTGTATCTCCAGATCCTCTTCTACGGGTACCGTTTCTTCCAGGCTATCCACCCGGTTGGCGTACCTGCCCAGCTGTTGCAGCCTTTTTAGCCACAAACGCCGGCAGATGGAGTACACATAGGTCTTGATCTGGCAGGTCAGCACGAATGATTCGCTTTGTGCCTTCTCGTACAGGGCGATCATGGCTTCCTGGAAAATATCCCTTGCGTCGTCGTATGAGCCGTTGTTCTGCAGAATAAAAGCCTGTACCATCGAAAAATTGTCCCGGTAAATGGTCTCGATGGCCTTAGAGTCGTTCAGTGCCAGTCCCTTCAGTAATGCTTGTTCGTTAGTATCGGCTTTCACTATCTGTACATTTAATACGGTAGAGGGGGTAAAAGTAACCCAAAATAGGCCGAAAATAATTTTTTTGAAAAACCCGGTTACCCCGGGTTACCTTTTATCACATCCGGGTATTAATAAGAAATTCACTCACAACAAAACAAACAAACATGAAAAAGCTGTTATTCGTTCTGGCTCTGGGCGCTTTCGCTGCCTGTAACTCTGGTGAAAACCAAACTCCTGCTGCTGACACTGTAAAAGCTGACACTGCTGCTGTAGCTCCAGTTGATACTGCTGCTCACGCTGCTGACACAACTCACGCTGCCGCTGACACTACCAAGAAGTAATTTTCGGTAAAGCTACGTGTGTAAGATCTGAAGTGACTTAGCTTGCCGGTCAGAACAGCTTTCAAACTTTTTTTCATATGGCAAGCAATCGTTAGAGGGCGCTCCGTTTCCACGGAGGGCCTTTTTTTATGTAACGTTACGCCTGTCACTGTCCTGTTTTCATGGAAGCCTTACCCATTGTGGATTCTAACTAAGGTTTGTTAGTATAATATTTTTTGATAAATCTTGTTTTTGAATACAATCCGTACTTATATTTGACATAACATGAACAACATCACAGCAAATACTTTCTTTTTTTTCTTTTATTACTTCTTTAAACAAAGGAGCCGGGTAGTATTTGCCAAAGCATAAAAAGCGAAACAAATTAAGATACGATCCCGGCTCATAAGGCCGGGATCATTTTTTTCCGGCATTGCCGGTCAACTGAAACAGGATCTGTTTATGACGATACACGCGAAACAAAATGATACAGCCCCCAAAGCACCCTCTCAGGAGAAGTTGCCGGCCGGTGGTATCTGCATCCAGGGGTACGAAGGAAGTTTTCACCAGGTGGCCGCCCATTCCTTTTTTGGCAAACAGGTGGAAGTGATCGCCTGCGCCACTTTCCGTGACCTGATCCGGATCTCTTCCGATAAAAAACAATCGGCAGGCGGCATCATGGCCATCGAGAACTCGATTGCCGGAAGTATCCTTCCCAATTATAACCTCCTGCAGAAAAGCAAACTGAAAGTGATCGGGGAGGTCTACCTCTCCATCAGCCAGAACCTGATGGTGAACAAGGGCGTGAAGCTGGAGGATATCCGGGAAGTACACAGCCATCCCATGGCCATCCTGCAGTGCCTCGATTACCTGGAGAAACACGACTGGAAACTGGTGGAAACAGAGGATACTGCGCTCAGTGCCAAACATATTCACCAGAAACACAGCAAACATGCCGCAGCCATTGCCAGTAAACTGGCCGCTGAATTGTATGATATGGATGTGATCGCTCCCAATATCCATACCCTGAAAAATAACGTGACCCGTTTCCTGGTGTTGCAAAGAGAGAACGAAGTGAAGGAGATCCCGGATGCGGACAAAGCTTCCCTCTATTTCCAGACCAATCATTCCAAAGGCATACTGGCACAGGTGCTGACACAGATCGCAAAGGGCGGCATTAACCTGAGTAAACTACAGAGCATGCCGATACCGGGAAGCAATTTCAAATATGGTTTTTATGCGGACCTGGAGTTCGACTCCCGCAAACAGTTCGATGCGGTGCTGGCTTCCATCGAGTCGCTGACCAACAGCGTGAAAATATTCGGGATCTACCAAAAAGGAAAAGTTGTAAAAGGATAATATATGACAGTAGCTACTTCAAAGAGGCTGGAAGGGATTGGCGAATACTATTTTTCGCAGAAACTGCGCGAAATAGAGCAGCTCAACAAACAGGGCAAGAACATCATCAACCTGGGTATCGGCAGTCCGGACCTGCCCCCGCATCCGGATGTGATCAACGTATTGGAACAAGAGGCCGAAAAGCCCAATACCCATGCTTACCAGAGCTACAAGGGATCGCCCGTATTGCGCAAGGCCATTGCCGACTGGTACGCTACCTGGTACGGTGTTGCCCTGGATCCGGAGACCGAAGTGTTGCCACTGATCGGCAGTAAGGAAGGTATCATGCATATCTGTATGACCTACCTGAATGAGGGAGATGAAGCCCTGATACCCAACCCCGGTTATCCCACTTACAGCAGTGCGGTAAAACTGGCGGGCGGCAAACCGGTGCCTTATGAACTGAAAGAAGAGAACAACTGGGAGCCTGATTTTGCGGCACTGGAGAAAACGGATCTCAGCAAAGTGAAATTGTTATGGGTCAATTACCCGCATATGCCCACTGGTCAGTTGCCCACGCGGTCCTTGTTCGAGAAGATCGTGGCTTTTGGTAAGAAACACAACATACTGGTCTGTCACGATAACCCCTATAGTTTCATTCTGAATCCCACCCCCATGAGCTTGCTGTCAGTGAATGGCGCCAAAGAAGTGGTGATCGAACTGAATTCGCTGAGTAAAAGCCAGAACATGGCCGGATGGAGGATCGGGATGATCTGCGCGGCCAAAGAAAGGGTAGAGGAGATCCTCCGTTTCAAAAGTAATATGGACAGCGGCATGTTCCTGCCCCTGCAACTGGCTGCGGCCAAAGCGCTGGGGTTGGGGAAAGACTGGTACGATGATATCAATGCCATATATACCGAACGCCGGGAAAAGGTATTTGAACTGCTGAGCCTGCTGGACTGTGAATTTTCCAGGAACCAGGTAGGGCTGTTCGTCTGGGCAAAGATCCCGTCACGTTACGGCAGCGGTTATGACCTGAGCGATGAAGTACTTTACCAGGCCAATGTATTCATTACCCCCGGGGGCATTTTTGGAACTGCCGGAGATGGATATATCCGGGTAAGCCTTTGCGGAAGCATTGAAAGATTCGAGGAAGCGATACAAAGGATCCGACAAAGCCGATGAACCATTCCAATTCCTAATTATTAACTGCAAAATATCATGACAATTACCATCATCGGGGTCGGTTTGATCGGCGGCTCAATGGCCCTGACGCTGAAGGAGAAAGGGTTCGCCACCAGAGTGATCGGTGTGGATGCCAATCCTGTGCACGCACAGAAAGCGCTTGCGCTGGGCCTGGTAGACGAGGTGAAAGAATTACACGCTGCCGTTCAGGAATCCGGGCTGGTGATACTGGCCACACCCATTAATGCGGCAGAAGCCTTGCTGCCACTGGTATTACAAATGGTGGATCGGCAGGTGGTGATGGACGTGGGCTCCACCAAAAAAACGATCTGTGAGGCGGCGGCGCAAAGCCCAAAGCGCGGCCGTTTTGTGGCCACCCACCCCATGTGGGGAACCGAATACAGCGGCCCCGAAGCGGCCGTGAAAAACGCTTTCGAGAAAAAGGCCACGGTGATCTGCAACAAGGAAGACAGCGATGCCGATGCAGTGGCACTGGTGGAAAAACTATATGGATTGCTGGGGATGCATATTGTATACATGAACGCGGAAGACCATGATGTGCATGTGGCCTATGTAAGTCATATCTCCCATATCACTTCTTTTGCCCTGGCCAATACGGTGCTGGAGAAAGAGCGGGAAGAAGATGCCATTTTTGAACTCGCCAGTGGTGGTTTTGAGAGTACGGTGCGTTTGGCCAAAAGTAATCCGGCCATGTGGGTGCCCATATTTATGCAGAATAAAGACAATGTGTTGGATGTACTGAATGAACATATTGCGCAGTTACGTAAGTTCAAATCCTGCCTGGAGAAGGATAATTACGAATACCTGGCAGAATTGATAGAAAAGGCGAACGGGATCCGGCGGATCCTGAAATGACAACGGATCAGCAGAGGGGAGGGAAGGAAGTACAGGTGTGCGACGCAACGGAAGCTGAAATCCGCGCTGGTGCTGGGTTTCAAACAAAAAAGGGTAAAGAGGTATATAAAAAGTACCTTTGCACCAAATTTTTTATTACATGACGACATTTGAAGCGTTGGGAATTGATGCTAGATTGATTCAGGCAACGGATGAGTTGGGGTATGTGAACCCGACCGCAATACAAGAACAGGCAATCCCCGTATTGCTGAGCGGCACCAAGGACTTTATAGGCCTGGCGCAAACGGGAACCGGCAAAACAGCGGCATTTGGACTGCCTTTGCTGCATATTATTGATGCTGCGGCAAAATATCCGCAGGCGTTGGTGGTTTGTCCCACAAGGGAACTCTGCCTGCAGATCGTAAAGGAAATAGAGCTCTTTAAAAAATACATGACTGGGGTATCGATAGTGGCTGTGTATGGTGGTGCTTCTATCGGGTTACAGATCCGCGACCTGAAAAGGGGCGTACAGATCGTGGTGGCAACACCGGGCCGCCTGATCGACCTGATCGAGCGTAAAGCGATCAACCTGGAGCAGATCAGGTATGTGGTACTGGACGAAGCAGATGAAATGCTGAACATGGGTTTCCAGGATGATATCGAATTCATCCTGAAGAACACACCGGCCAGGGAAAGTACCTGGTTGTTCAGTGCTACCATGCCACCGGAGATCCGCAAAGTGAGTAAGAAGTACATGAAGGAGCCCAAAGAAGTAACCGTGGGTAAGGTGAACACTACCAATAAAAGTATCGATCACCAATACTACGTAACTACGGCACAGCACCGGTATGAAACGCTGAAAAGGATCATCGATTTTAACCCGGGTATCTATGGTATCATTTTTACCCGTACCAAGATCGATGCACAGGAGATCTCTGAAAGACTGACAAGGGAAGGGTACGATATCGATGCCCTGCATGGCGACCTGACACAACAGCAGCGCGACCGTGTAATGGGCCAGTTCCGCGATAAAAGCCTGCAGTTGCTGATCGCAACCGATGTGGCGGCCCGCGGAATTGATGTGGCAGGCATCACACATGTGATCAACTACGAATTGCCGGATGATGTGGAAGTGTATACACACAGAAGTGGCCGTACCGGCCGTGCCGGTAACCAGGGGATCTGTATCTCTATCGTACATGCGAAAGAGATGTATAAGTTCAAACAGATCGAACGGATCAACAATTCGCAGTTTCACAAGCTGGACATACCCAGTGGCAAAGATGTATGCCGCAAACAGTTCTTCCATTTCATGGATAAATTACTGTCGGCCGATATCAGCCACGGCAATTATGAAACCTATGTTCCCATGCTGGCAGAGAAATTTGCCGATGTGAGCAAGGAAGATGTGCTGAAGCGCGTGGCCGCCATGGAGTTCGATCGTTTCCTGAAATACTATGAGAACGCCGAAGACCTGAACCTGCGCAGTCGCGACCGTAAGGAGCCCGGAAGCAGGGAAGATTTTGGCAGAAGAAGGGACGAAAGGAACATGGGCAGGGGAGATGGCCGTAAGGAATATACAAGGGGCGGCGGTTACAGCCGTTTGTTTGTGAACCTGGGAACCAAAGATGGGTTCTTCAAAGCCAGTTTCCTGCAGTTCATCCTGGATATGAGCGACCTGAAAAAAGACGTACTGGGCAAGATCGATATGAAGGATATGAACAGCTGGATCGAGATCGAACGAGGCGCGGCGCAGCAGATGATCCGCTCGCTGGATGGTAAAAGTTATAAGGGCAGACGTATCCGTATGAACGATGCGGATAGTGGCGGCCCGGCAGGATATTCCAAACGTCCCAGGAGAGGAGAAGGGTAACAGGAAGGTGAGGGTTGACCTGTGGACTGGTGATAGATTGCCGGCCAGCACATGGGTCTACCCGACACCGAAACAACAATATAACACATACAAACAGTAACAAAACACAACATGGAGCAAGTAATTGAACAGGCAACATCCGTGGAAGCATTATTACAGAAGCGTCCACTCATCATTTCAGGTCCCTGCAGCGCCGAAACAGAAGAGCAGGTAATGCAAACGGCCTTACGTTTGGCCGCAACCGGTAAAGTAGATATCCTGCGTGCAGGTATCTGGAAACCCCGTACCCGCCCCGGCAGTTTTGAGGGCATTGGTACCAAGGGCCTGCCCTGGTTACAGGCTGCCAGAAAGGCATCGGGTTTGCCCGTGGCCGTGGAAGTGGCTACCGGTAAACAGGTAGAAGATGCGCTGCATTTTGGCGTGGATGTACTTTGGATCGGCGCCCGTACCACGGTCAACCCGTTCAGTGTACAGGACGTAGCCGATGCCCTGCGTGGTGTGGATGTGCCCGTACTGATCAAGAACCCCATCAATCCCGACCTGGAACTCTGGATCGGCGCCATGGAGCGTGTGGCAAAAGCCGGTATCAAACATATTGGACTGATACACCGTGGCTTCAGCTCTTATGGTAATACAGAATACCGGAATGCCCCCATGTGGCACCTGGCCATTGAAATGAAACGCCGTTACCCGGAGCTGCTGATGATCAACGATCCATCGCATATCTGCGGAAGAAGGGATATTTTACAGGAAGTGGCGCAGACAGCGATCGACCTTGATTTTGACGGACTGATCGTGGAAAGCCATATCGATCCGGACAATGCCTGGAGCGATGCCAAACAGCAGATCACCCCGGAGAAACTGGGAGAGATGATCGGCAGTATCCGCTGGAGAAAAGAAGATGTGGCCTCGCCAGAGTACCATGCCGCACTCGAAAAACTCCGCCAGCAGATCAACAACCTGGACGATGAACTGATGCAGATCCTCGGACAGCGTATGAAAGTGGCCGAAAGTATCGGAAAATACAAGAAAGAGAACGATATCACCATCCTGCAGACCAACCGCTGGAACAGCATTCTCGAGCGGGCTTTCGCCAAAGGGGACAAGCTGGGTCTGAGCAAGGAGTTCGTGACCAAATACTTCGATGCGGTACACATGGAAAGCATCAACCACCAGAACAAGATCATGAATTCCTGATAGTTCATTCACGGACCGGGATTGGCGGGTCACTGCATTCGCCAATCCCCGATCCGAAAATTCAGGGACCCGCTAATTCGTCATTTCCATGAAAAAAAGAAGTTTTACATTCTCGAATACCACTGTTGCCTATTATTTCGAAGCCGATTTTTCGCAGGTAGAGAAACTGGCACCGAAAGAAAATGCGGTCATCGTTACAGATGAGCATGTTTTTGCCAAACACAAGAAGAAATTCAAAGGCTGGAATACCATTGTATTGAAAGCCGGGGAAAAATACAAAGTGCAGCAAACGGTGGATGTGGTGATCGACCAGCTCATCGCGCTCGGGGCCGACCGCAAGACCACCCTGATCGGGGTTGGCGGCGGTGTGGTGACCGATATTACCGGTTATGTGGCCGGTATCTATATGCGTGGCATCCGTTTCGGTTTCGTACCTACTTCCCTGCTGGCCATGGTGGATGCATCCATCGGTGGCAAGAACGGGATCGATGTAGGGGTGTATAAGAACATGGTAGGATTGATCAGGCAGCCGGCTTTCCTGCTGTTCGATACCTCGTTCCTGTCAACCCTGCCCAAAGCTGAATGGCAGAACGGTTTTGCAGAGATCATCAAACATGCCTGCATCAAGGATGCGGTCATGTTCCGGCAGTTGCAGAAGCACAAGCTCTCTGACTACCAGAAGAACGGCAAACTCCTGTCGGCGCTCATCGAACAGAATGTACTGATCAAAACCAAAGTAGTGCAGGGCGATGAGTTCGAACAGGGTGAACGTAAGCTGTTGAATTTTGGACATACGCTGGGACACGCCATCGAGAACATGTATGAGTTAAGTCACGGCCAGGCCATCAGCATCGGTATGACCTATGCGGCGGTGATGTCGCAGCAACTCAAACATTTCACCGGTGCCGAACTGGTGGTAAAAGTGCTGGAACAATATGGCTTGCCTACACTGGCCCAGTTCAACACCAAAAAAGCCTTCAAGATCCTGATGATGGACAAGAAGAAAGACAATGTTAGCATCAATTATATCCTGCTGGAGAAGATCGGAAAAGGGGTGGTGCAGCCATTGTTGCTTGTTCAGCTCCAGGACATCTTTAAACAATTCGGAAAATAAACAGGAAAGACACCTGATCCGTCATCCGCCAATCCAATAATGATCGTACAAATACAACCTTCCCAACTGTCTGGAGCCATCCGGGCTGCTGCCAGTAAAAGCAGCATGCAACGGGCCTGTGCCGCCGCACTGCTGACGGTGGGCGAAACCATTCTGCGTAATCCCGGAAATAGTAACGACGACCTTGCTGCCATTGATGTGATCCAGAAACTGGGTGCTGAGATCTCGTATGCCGAAAATGGAGACCTGCATATCCGGTCAAGCGGCATTCAACCCGGGCAGACAGAAGTGAACTGTGGCGAGAGTGGCCTGGGTATCCGGATGTTCACCCCCATTGCCGCACTAAGCAGTGAGCCCATTACATTGAACGGTACCGGAAGTTTGCTCACCCGTCCCTTGGACTTCTTTGATGAGATATTGCCAAAACTGGGTGTTTCTGTCATATCCCGGCAAGGGAAGTTACCCCTGCAGATCCAGGGTCCATTGCGGCCTGCCGATATTGAAGTAGATGGTTCCCTTAGTTCGCAGTTCTTGACCGGGTTACTCATGGCATTCGGCGCCGCCGGAGCCGATGATGTGACCATTACCGTAAAAGACCTGAAGAGCAAACCCTATATAGACCTCACCCTCCAGGTAATGAAACAGTTTGGCTGGGAGGTGGAAAATAGCCAGTACCGGTCGTTCCGTTTCACCCGTTCCCGGGAGTCGGTTCCGAACCGGGTTCCCGTTGTGTATACGGTGGAAGGTGACTGGAGCGGGGCCGCTTTTCTGCTGGTAGCCGGTGCCATTGCCGGCCCCATTACGGTGCAGGGACTGGATATCGCTTCCACACAGGCAGATAAAGCGGTGCTGGAAGCGCTGGTGGCCTGCGGTTGCCAGTTATCTATCCGGCCTGAAGAGATCGAAATCGGACCCTTACCGTTACAGGCCTTTCATTTTGATGCGAATGATTGCCCGGACCTGTTTCCGCCGCTGGTAGCATTGGCTGCCTACTGCGAGGGCACTACGGTGATCGAAGGGGTACACCGGCTTGCCCATAAAGAAAGCAACCGTGGCCTTACATTACAGCAGGAGTTTGCTAAATTGGGTATCGAAATCAACCTGCAGGATGACCTGATGCTGATCAAAGGAGGTACCGGCGTAAAAGGAGGGATCACACATTCGCGCCATGACCACCGGATCGCGATGGCATGTGCGGTAGCGGGCCTGAAAGCCAGCAGCGGGGTGACCATCGAAGAGGCGGAAGCGATCAATAAATCCTATCCGGCCTTTTACCAGCACCTGCAGCAACTGGGTGCTGCTGTGACCCAATAAACAAGAGAAAGAATAAACCCATAAACAACCTACTACAGTGAACAGTTTCGGCCGCATATTCCGTATACATATTTTTGGCGAATCGCATGGTGAATCCGTAGGCCTGGTGCTGGACGGTTGTCCGGCCGGTCTGCCCCTTGCTGTCTCCGATTTCCTGGAAGATATTGAACGAAGGAAGGGCGGGGTACAAAAAGGCACCACACCCCGTAAGGAAGATGACCTGCCCATTTTTAAGTCAGGGGTCTTTAATGGCCATACCACCGGGGCACCCATCACCCTGCTTTTCGAGAACAAGAATACCCGTAGCGGAGATTACGAGAAACAAAGGGAAGTACCACGCCCGGGACATGCCGATTTTACCGCGCATGCCAAATATGGCGGTTTTGAAGATTTCCGGGGAGGTGGCCATTTCAGTGGCCGGTTAACGGTATGCCTGGTGGCTGCCGGTGTGATCGCCAAAAAATTGCTGAAGGGGATCGATATCCGGTCTACCATACTGGAGATCGGGGGAGAGATGGATCTGGAAAAAGGACTGGAAAAAGCCATTGCTGCCAAAGACAGTATCGGAGGTATCGTGGAGTGCAGGGTGAACGGATTACCGGTAGGCCTGGGGGAACACTTCTTTGATTCGGTGGAGTCATTGCTGGCACATGCCGTATTTGCCATCCCGGCCGTAAAAGGGGTGGAGTTCGGTGCCGGGTTTGCCGCTGCCAAGATGTTTGGAGTAGACCACAATGACCCGATCCTGGATGCCAGTGGTAAAACCAGTACCAATCACGCAGGCGGGGTCGTAGGAGGAATTACGAATGGTAATGAATTGGTTTACAGAATAGTTATAAAGCCTACTTCATCTACTCCTAAAGAACAGACCACCCTTAACTGGGAGACCAACCAATTGGAATCTTTCTCTGTCAAGGGCCGTCATGATCTCTGTATCGCCCTCAGGGTACCTGTGGTGATGGAGGCTGTTACCGCAATGGTACTGGCCGACCTGATGCTGCTTAACCAAAAAATAAAGCCTGTACAGCCTTAAATACCGACCGTATACAATAAGTTGCTGTCGTTCCCCGTTTCAAACGATACGGATTGACTTACTATTAAAAGAAAACACATGGAATCAGATTACGTATATCATATTACCTCACGCGAACAATGGGCTGAGGCGCAGAAATTGGGTCATTACGATTCAGACACCCTGGCCACCGAAGGTTTTATCCATTGCAGTACCGAAGCACAGGTTGCCGGCGTATTGGACAGGTATTATCAGGGAAAATCCAATCTGGTCAAATTGAAGATCGAAAAAGCCAAAGTGCAGCGCCCTCTCGTATTTGAGTTGGCAGGATCCATCAACGAAGTATTTCCGCATATCCATGGGGCTTTGAACCTGGACGCGGTAGTGGAAGTGACTGAAATATAATGCCTTATGCACTGTTACCTAATAAATGCATCTATCCAGTTATTGCCTGTGGTACAAGACAGGCACCCCTATGAGTGGGTTGATGAGGCCATCGCCATTATCCAGCAATCGGGGATCAAACATGAGGTAGGTCCATTTGCTACCGTGCTGGAAGGTACTTACGCGGAGGTCATGGAAGTTATTCACCAGGTAAATGAGCACCTGGTGGCACGCGGTTGTGCCGAATGGATCACCAGTCTGCAGATACAGATCCGCAGCAAGGGTGATATGACCGGGGCTGAAAAGACCGACAAGTTTGCTTCTTAATCCTTGTTTTGCGGCAGGATCAGCGCCTGATAAGCACGTTCTCCCCAATATTGGTATCCCGCTGATTTCTCGTACCTCGTACCACTCAACAACGTATGGATAAATCCATTACGAGCCACTTGTTCAGTATGGTATATTTTTCCTTCGATATTGGTTTTCAGTCTGATATCAATTCTATTTGATAATGAATGGTAATTAAGGAATGCAGAATCTTCGTTTTGATCGAATCGAAAGTCTTTGGAAAGTTGCTGCAGCATGAGCCGGGTTCTGTACCAGGTGCCTCCTGTGGGGCTCACCAGCGGTTTGCCGTTGTAGATCACCACGCTGTCGTTATAGGCCAGTACATTCAGGTGTGCTTTCCTTGAGCCTTTAAGCCATTGTACCAGTTTCTGGGTATGCAGGGTATCGTTGTAGCCATAATCACTGTCCATAAATACCAAACGGGTCACCTGCTGAGGTATCTGGTCAACAGCATCCAGGTAGCCGAAGAGGAAACTTCCACCTCCGCTATGGCTGCTTAAGACGGTTTGGGCCTGGTAATGGCTGAACATGCCGGAGATCGAGTCCACTATCCGCCGGATCTCCGCCGGACCGTTCGCCTGTTGTTTTTTCCAGGCAGGCCAGCTTTTGAGCTCATTGCACAGGTATACGACCACCACCTGCTGGTCGCTCATCACCTGCCTCACAAAGCGTGTTTGCGCTGCAATATGTTGAATATCAAAGTGCCAGTCGTCTCCTGCTTGCAGGGGCTTGCCCATGGTCCAGTCAATACTGTTGCCGTTAGGGAGGGCGTAAAAGACCAGCAGCACTGGTTTGGACCGGTTCATTTTGTGCAGGCTATCCGGCAGGTTGACCCGGATAAGGGTTCTGTTGACGGGGTTGTTCAGCTCTATATTGACCTCCCTCTGCGCCATCAGTCCGGGAAGGAAGGCTATCAGACAAAATAGGCAAGCGACAGCGGCCGCAAGGATTGCCCGGGATTTCTGATCTTTATATGATCTTCCTTGTAATTTATATATAATATTGATTATAAATAAATTACAAAGTTTAATTACATTTTTAATATACATAAAATAAGAAAACTGGCATGGTTATTGGCTTCCTGCGGCAGCACGGGTAGTAAAAATAATGAAAGAAAACTGCCTGAATACAACAGCTTTCCCTATTTTACCAATGGTCTGAGGGAGTGTTGTTTGATAAAGATACTATGATGCAAAGAATACTACTACTGGTACAATGGCTTTTGATCACTGCTTCTGTCTCGGCGCAGGTGGATAGTTCTGTAAACAGGCCTGACCTCCCCCAAGACCTGGCGGATTCTGTCAGGGTGATCAGCAAAGCTGTGACCGGAACTGCCGCTACCTACAGCAGCCGGGCAGACGGCAGCAAGACCTCCAGTGGGGAGGTTTTTAAGAATTCCCAATTAACAGCAGCGTGTAATCTCTATCCCCTGGGTAGTTGGGCAAGGGTGACCAACCTGAAGAATGGCAGATCCGTACTCGTCCGGATCAACGACCGTACCTCTAAGAAGAAAACAGCGCCGGTCGTTCAGCTCAGTCGTTCGGCCGTGAGCCGTTTGGGCTTTCTACGCACAGGTTCAGCTAAAATTAAAATAGAACAAGTTGATTTAAACAATTATAAATCAATAGTTAATGATATTTCCAAAGATTCACTTGAAAAACAGGATACCATTGTTTCAAGGGTAGCGCCAGACACTGCATCATACCAGATCAAAGGCAAATCCGTGGTTGGCATAGCCAGTTATTACAGCAGTAACCTGGACGGTTCTAAGACCTCAACCGGGGAACGTTACCGGAATAATCAGTTCACAGCGGCCAGCAATGAGTTTGCATTGAACACCTGGGTAAAAGTGACCAACCTGTCTAATGGCAAAACTGTCATAGTAAGGATCAACGACCGCATGCACAGCCGGATGAAGAAAAAAGGCAGGGTGATCGACCTGAGCAGGGTGGCAGCCAGCCGACTTGATTTTATGGCCAAGGGGCTGACACGGGTGGAAGTGGAGACCATCTTATGGGTAAAACCTGATTCAACTGCTGCGTTGGTAACGGATAGTACACAGGTGGATATGGGAAAGGATTCCGTCCTTTCTATAAAGGCCGGCAAGCCGGACTCTGTTAAGGCTGATGATGGGGTGCATTATGGGATCGCCAGTTTTTACAGTGCCAACCTGGACGGGACCAAGACCGCTACCGGCGAGATCTACCGGAACAAAAAAATGAGTGCGGCCAGTAACCATTTTAAGCTGAATACCTGGGTAAGGGTCACCAACCTGAAAAATAACCGTTCGGTGGTACTCCGGATCAACGACCGGATGCATCCCCGGATGAAGGCAAAGGGTAGGGTGGTTGACCTGAGCCGGGTGGCAGCCCAGAAACTGGGATTCATGAAAAGTGGCCTGACAAGGGTTAAGGTAGAACCGGTCAAAAAGGGGACTCTGAATTGATAGTGAATAATATAAAGGTATCATAATTTTCAAAAGTCAGTTCCGGACTGTATTTTTGTCCCTATATATACTAAAACTCGTATTATGAAGAAATTTCTCTTTTCCCTGATAGCTGTTGGCTTGTCTGTGGCGTCATTCGCTCAGCCTGCTACGATCAGCTATAAAAAAAGACCTACCTTATCTGTGAATTTTTTACTGAAAGACATGAAGACTGCAGATCTGATCGATCACAGTTCTTTGGCTTCCGTATTGAATAACGGACAATGGACCAACATTCGTGATATGGCTCCCGGATTGGGGCTTTCCTATTTCCAGGGCCTTACCGAGCATATTGATTTCATGGGTACGCTGGGTGGTTCTTATGTGAAATACCCTTTTTCGTACAAATCAGGAGTTACACCACCTGCCAACACCCGGTTTTTACTGGAAGCTTCTGCTAACCTGAACTTCAAGTTGTTAACTGACAAGTATTTCATGGTGCCTTATTTCTCTCTGGGATTGGGTGCTTCCATGTATGCCGGTACTTACTATATGGCGCATATGCCTACTGCACTGGGATTACAGTTCAATCTGGGTGAGAACACTTTTCTTACCACACAGTTTGGGTATAATGCCAAGATCTCTAATCTGGCCACTAACCACCTGACCTATTCTCTCGGTATGGCTTCTCCTATCAAAGAGAAAAAAGCGGCTCCCGTAGTAGTAGCTCCTCCACCTCCACCAGCTCCTGTTGATACAGATGGCGATGGTATCACTGACGACAAAGACAAATGTCCTACCGTTGCCGGTGTTGCCAAATACGACGGTTGCCCTGTACCTGATACCGATGGCGATGGCATCAACGATGACAATGATAAATGTCCTACTGTAAAAGGCCTGGCCAAATACAATGGCTGCCCTGTACCTGATACCGATAAGGATGGCATCAATGATGAAGAAGACAAATGTCCTGCCGTTCCTGGTGTAGCCCGTTACAATGGCTGCCCTGTACCTGATACCGATAAGGATGGCATCAACGATGAAGAAGATAAATGTCCTACCGTTCCTGGTGTTAAGGAGAACAATGGTTGCCCGGTGATCAAGGAAGAAGTGGTTAAAAAAGTAGCTGCCAGCGCCAAGAAGATCTTCTTTGCAACCGGTAGCAGCAAACTGCTGGCAAAATCATTCAAATCCCTGAACGATGTAGCCACTATTCTGAAAGAAGATGCAGCACTGAAACTGGATATTGAAGGTCATACCGACAATACCGGTAGCGATAAGGTAAACCTGCCACTGAGCCAGAAACGTGCCCAGTCTGTGTATGATTACCTGACCACCAAAGGTGGTATCGATGCAAACCGCATCTCTCACGAAGGATTTGGTTCTTCTAAGCCTGTTGCTGACAACAAAACAGCCAAAGGACGTGGTCTGAACCGTCGCGTGGAAATGAAACTGAAATATTATTAATCGCATTGGATTAGTAGTAACATAAAAAGAGGACCATCTGCTGATGGTCCTCTTTGTTTTTTGCAGGAGCTTAGGAAGCGATCAGACAATATTTACTTCCCGCTCAAGCAGTATCCCGAATTTCTTCTCTACGCTGTCTATGATCGCTTGCGAAAGGTCCAGTATCTCTTTTCCGCTGGCGTTTCCATAGTTCACCAGTACCAAAGCCTGTTTGGGGTAACAACCGGCATCTCCTTTCCGGTATCCCTTCCAGCCGCATTGTTCTATGAGCCAGCCGGCCGCTACCTTGGTGAAACCTTCTCCGGCGATATAACCGGGTATATGGGGATAGTCATTGGCCAGGGCCGTGTATTGCACAGTGCTGATCACGGGGTTTTTGAAAAAACTTCCGGCATTACCGGTCTGTCCGGGGTCGGGCAATTTACTGCTGCGGATATGCATCACTGCTTCTGATACGGTACGGATATCGAGTTCCTGCACGCCCATCCGCTCCAGTTCCTGTGTAATGGCTCCGTAACCAATATGGAGATCTGGCTTTTTGTTCAACCGGTATGTCACATTCAGGATCACGTAACGGCCTTTGGCAGATCTTTTGAAAACGCTGTCACGATAGCCAAAGTCGCAATCGGCGAGTTGAAAACTGCGTACCTGTTGTTCAAACAGATCAAACGCTTCCAGTTCATGAAATATGTCCTTGATCTCAACGCCGTAGGCTCCGATGTTCTGGATGGGCGAAGCGCCTACGCTGCCGGGTATCAGGCTCAGGTTCTCGGCACCGGCATAGTTGTGGTCGATACAGTATTGTACAAAGCCATGCCAGTTTTCTCCGGCACCGGCTTTTACGTAAAAATGACTGTCATCTTCCCGTAACAGGCTGATGCCTTTGAGCTGGTTATGCAATACCCACCCGTCAAAATCTTTGGTGAACAGGATATTGCTTCCCCCGCCCAGTATCAGGATCCGGTCTTTTTCAGGCTGCAACTGTTCGCTTACCAGTTCTGACAGCTCTTCTACAGTATTGAAGCCCGCAAAGGAACGCGCCAGGGCCTCTATGCCAAAACTGTTGTAGGGACGGAGTGAAAAATGGTGGTGTATCTGCATAGTTTATACAGGATCTACGTCAGGTAAAATGGTGACACCGCGATATCTTTTATTATTCTGGATAATGACGGTCTGTTGCTGGATCTCTCTTTTGCACAATTGTATGCGTTGCGCATTCTTAGGCAGTTTGATCAGGATCTCCCATAGATACTGGTTCCTGACCCTGTCTACCACCGGCTGTGCAGGTCCGTTGCATTCTGCACCAAAATCCTTTTTCAGTCCCTGCATCATGATATGGGCAGCTTCTTCCGCCAGGTGTTTCTCCCTGTGTTTGAAAGTTACCTGTATCAGCCTGGTAAAAGGTGGATAGGCAAATTGTTTCCGGTTGGCGATCTCGTAGGCGAACAGCTTCTTGAAAGCATGTTCCTTTACGAACTGCAGTACCGGATGCACGGGATTGCTGACCTGTATCAGTACACTTCCTTTGCCATCTTTCCGGCCCGCCCTTCCGCTCACCTGTTCCATTAATTGGAAAGCCCTTTCATTGACCCTGAAATCCGTGAAGTTGAGGATGCCATCCGCATCGATCACACCCACCAGGTTCACATGCTCAAAATCTAACCCCTTTACCACCATTTGTGTACCTACCAGTATATCGATCCGTTGCTGTTCAAACAGTTTGATCAATGCATCGTGGTCGTTCTTGCCTTTTACACTGTCGTAGTCCATGCGGGCGATCCTTGCGTTGGGGAAAGCCTCGTTCACCAGCTCCTCGATTTTTTCGGTGCCGAAATTCTTTTGTGAGAACCCATGACTTCCGCAGGCCGCACAGGTATGGATCACCGGGTAGGATGTACCACAGTAATGGCAGGTCAAGGTATTCCTGGCTTTGTGGTAGGTGAGCGTTACATCGCAGTTCCGGCAATGTGGGATCCATCCACAGGTGTTGCAGATCAGGTAGGGTGAATACCCTCTCCGGTTCTGGAACAGGATCACCTGTTTCTGTTGCTGCAGCGATGTTTCAATGGCGGCAAGTAAAGGAGGGCTTAGTGCGATCTTCCCTTTTTCCTTAGCAGGTATTTTTTTGATATCGACGATATTGATCTGCGGGAGCTCTACCTGCCCGAACCTTTCTTCCAGTGTTACCAGTCCGTATTTATGCTGCTGGCAGTTATAATAACTTTCCACAGAAGGGGTGGCGCTACCCAGCAGCACATGTGCCTGTGATAATGCGGCATAATAGATGGCCGCATCCCTTGCATGATAGCGGGGAGCTGGGTCCTGCTGTTTGTAGGAGGCATCATGTTCCTCATCGGCGATCACCAGTCCCAGGTCCCTGAACGGCAGGAACAGGGAAGACCTTGCGCCCAGCACTACTTTGGTCTCGCCGCTTTTTACCTTGTTCCAGATCTCTACCCGTTCGTTCGGGTTGAATTTGGAATGGTAGATGGCAATGTATCCGCCAAAATGTTTCTGCAGCCTGCGTATGATCTGTGAGGTCAATGCGATCTCGGGCAGCATGTACAATACCTGTTTCCCCTCACGGATATAGGTCTCGATCAGTTTGGTATAGATCTCTGTTTTGCCGCTGGCGGTTACGCCATGCAGCAGGCATACTTCCTTTTCGGTAAATATTCCTTGTATCGTTCTCAGCGCCTTGTCCTGTGCTTCGGATAAGGTAAAATCGATCTGTATATCTTTCGGTAAAGTAGCTATCCGGTCCGTGGCCCTTTTTTCCGCCAGCAGGATCCCTTTATCGCAAAGCGCTTTCAGTTGTGCGGCACTGGCGTTTGATTTCTTTAATAATTGCGGTTGTGTTACTTCGCCTTCTGTCTTGCTCAGGTGCAGGTAGGAGAGCAGCAGTTCCATTTGTTTCGGGGCTTTGCTCCAGTTGTTCAGCAGATCGGCCAGTTTGTCTTCATCACGGTATTCCGGACTGAGCGTGATAAAGGTCTCCGTCTTGGTTTTGTACTTTTCCTTCAGTTCCTCCCACACATAACAGACCCCTTTTTCGATCAGTTTCTTGATCACGGGATACACATTCGAGATATCCAGTAATTGCTGTACTTCGTTCAGCCTGAGCTCTTTTTTGATCTCCAGTGCCTCTGCCACCAGGAATTCGGAATCACTGAGGTCACTGAAATCGTAACTTCTTTCTTCGTCCCAGATCAGGATGCTTTCGCTGGACAGTTTCAGGTTGGCAGGAATGGCAGCCTGCATCACTTCGCCTTCACTGCATAGATAATATTGCGAGATCCATTCCCATAAGGCAAGCTGTTGCGGGTGAACCACGGGTTCTGTATCCAGAACATTGCTGATGTCTTTCGGGGTAAACGCTTCCGGTTTCGTATCCAGTACTTTTTTTACGATACCCGCATATCTTTTGTTTTTGCCAAAGATCACTTCTACCCGAACGCCTGGTTGTATGGCCCCCTGCAGGTGTGCAGGAACGGCCCAGGTATAGTTCTTGGGTAAAGCGAGCGGTATGATGACTTCAACGAACAAATCCGGAAATTTGGTCAAAAATAAGCTTTAAGCGGATGGGTAGTTCCGGTATCTGCGAAGCCCGGCATCCATGATATCGTATACCTTTTGTTTCAGGGCCGGAATATCATGGATATGTAATCCGGTAACAGGTACCTCTTCCAGGTATACCACACGGTTCAGGCCCGGTGTCAATGCAAATAGGCTTTTGAAATGGAGACGGTCAAGCGTGTCCACCAGCAGAATGGGTTTGATGGGCGTCCGGGTCTCGATAGCTATCCGGAATGCGCCATCGAAAAAATGCTTCAAGGGCATTTGTTCATTTTCGTTGAAAGTGCCTTCCGGAAAGATAAAGATCGAAATGCCATGCTTTAGTGCCGATTTCAGCGCGCGTACGCTTCTGGCTCGGGTTTCTGCATTGCTCCGGTTCACCAGAATTACGGCAGCCCGGTAGATCCAGCCAAATACGGGCACTTTTACCATTTCATATTTTCCCAGTGCACGGATGGGCTGGTGTATGCCCAGTACAATGGGAGGGATATCCATGTAAGAGATATGGTTGGCAACAAAAATGAACTGCTGGTCCCTGTTGTGCGGATGCTCATAGACCTCTTTGTGCCTTACACCGATCAGGCAATACCAGGTAAAAGCCCAGATATGGCAAAGCCGGTAGATCAGGTTGCCTCCCCTTATCTTACCCATCGGCAAAGCCAGAAGTACAAAAGGGAATATTAGCAGCATGATAACGATGAAACTGAGCAGGGCGTACACGCAATAGATGTATTGCAGGAGGCGTAAGATCCATTTCATCCCCCGAACTTAATAAATAAAACAACGCTGTTGTCTGATTCTTCCCCAAAAGAAAAGAGACGGCTCAAGGGCGTCTCTTTCTTTTCTTTCTCATGTGTATAGTATAGTAATGACCATCAGAACCTGTATACCGCGGCAAGTATAAAACCTGCTGTACGCTTGGTAGCTGTGCCATTCCCTTTGGTGAAAGTATCCCCGCTGGCATTGTCGAGCCTCAGTTCGGGTATGATGCTGAGGTTGTCGATCCTGATATTGCCTGATAGGGTGGCGGCAAATACTTTGCGGGCGTTGCCCAGTAACGGGGCCAGTTTCCGGTCGTCGAAATAATCGGCGCGTAATGTGAGGCCGAAGTTTTTCACCGGATCGTAGTTAAGATACAGGGCATGACTTTTCCAGCTGGAGTTTTCAGTTCCCTGTTTGGTCGATTGCAGGCTGCCGTCATACGCAATATTGAATTTGTCGGATAGGACACCGGTCACTACCAGGTTGAATTGTGTCAGACCCGTACCTCCCTGGAAATTCAGGTAGGCTTTCAGTTTATCGTTGGCGGAGCCGGTACTGAATTGAGCGATGAACACTTTTACGCTGTTGGGCGCACTTACATAATCCGTAGGATTTGCAATACCCAGCATCAGCGCCGTTTTTCCGCCGAGAGAAATATCGGCCTTGATACCGGTATGGAAGAAAGGACCGTAAGAGAAGCCGTAAGACATGCTGTAATTCCTGTTTGCGTAAGCATCCAGCAATTCGTAACCAACATGAGTGGCCCATTTACCCAAGGTCAGTTTTACCTTGTCAGATGCGGCATAACTTACAAAAGCCTGTTTAACAGCTGTTAAAGTAGAGCCTATATCGTTGTAAGAGAATTCCTGTGCCCTTCGACCAAAACCAACATCGGCCGTAGCGGAAACTTTTCCAACGGTATGGTCAACCCGTATGGAAGCCATGCCCAGTTCGAATGAATTTTTGGAATTGGTGAAACTGGTGTAGTTGTTGGTTCCTGTGGGTGGATCGTTGAAGTTGAACCGGTAATAGGCATCTACCGATCCTGTGAAGGTAGTGGTGGCTTTTTTAACGGAATCAGTTTGTGCCTGTGCTGACCCGAGCCCGAAAAATGCCAGGCATACTGCTGAAATTTTCTTTAACATTGCAATGGGTTTTATGATTAACAAATAGGTACAGCCTGTAAACCTGGTCAGAGGTTTATGAGATGGCTGTACCTTATTTTTTGGGAGAGTGCACCTGGGGTTATGCCTGGTCAGAGGCGGTTCAGGCCAGTTGTGGGGTCCGTCCGTATTTTTCGTTGTGTTGTGTGGCATCCAGGCCCTGGATCTCTTCTTCCTCACTTACGCGTAAGGGCAGGATCAGGTCGATGAACTTGAAGATCGCGAAAGAGGCAACAAAACTATATCCCACTACGATGCCCAATGCTTTCACCTGGGTAAAGAAGAAGCTGGCGTTTCCGTAAAACAGTCCATCGGCACCTGCAGTATTCACCGATTTGGTAGCGAAAATGCCGGTCATCAGCATACCTACGATACCGCCCAATCCGTGACAGGGGAAAACGTCCAGTGTGTCATCCAGGGTGGATTTGCTTTTGTAATACACGGCCAGGTTGGATACAATGGCGGCAACAAAACCGATGAAGATACTTTGCGGAATGGCCACAAAACCTGCGGCAGGTGTAATGGCCACAAGTCCTACCACTGCTCCTATGCAGAAACCGAGTACGGAAGGTTTTTTACCCCGGATCACATCGAAGAACATCCACGACAGACCCGCAGCGGCAGCTGCAGTGTTGGTGGTTCCGAAAGCGGATACGGACAGTGCATTGGCGCCAAGTGCGGAACCTGCATTAAACCCAAACCAACCGAACCAGAGCAGACCGGTTCCGATCAGTACATAGGGGATATTGGCTGGCGGGATCTCCTGTTGTTCAATATGTGATTTGCGGCGCTTCAATACCAGCGCGCCGGCCAAAGCGGCACAACCTGCCGAGATATGGACCACCGTGCCTCCGGCAAAATCGAGAGCACCCATTTTGAACAGGAAACCTTCCGGATGCCATGTCCAGTGCGCAATTGGTGCATATACCAGTAAACTGAACAGGGCTATGAAGAGGATATAGGCCGTAAAACGTATCCGCTCTGCTACCGCGCCTACAACCAGTCCGGGTGTAATGATGGCGAACATCAGCTGAAACAGGGCGAAGAGCGATAAAGGTATGCTGGGGGCCAGGCTCCAGGGTGCACCTGAGTTAACACCCTTAAAGAACAGGTGTGTGGATGGGTTTCCGATAAAACCTCCCAGGGTATCACCAAAGCAGAGGCTGTAGCCTACAAAAACCCAGAGTATGCTCACTACTCCGGCTGCCACTACGCTTTTGATCATGGTCGAGATCACATTTTTGCGGTGTACCATACCGCCATAGAAAAAAGCCAGGCCGGGTGTCATCAGGAATACCAGGGCGGTGGCAACAATGATCCAGGCTATGTCGGCTGCGTTGTATTTCCCCCCGTCATCGAAGTTGGGTAGGGAGGGGGCAAACAGGGCAGCTACTGCTACCATGAATAATAGGATAAAAGGGGCGAATTGCTTGACGGTGGATTTTGACATAGATTAAATATTAAATTAAATAATAATAATTATTTATAAATCTAAAGTAGTGATAAAAACTAATAGTATTTATAAAATAATTAACATTTAATTTAAAATAATATATTCTTTGAGAATCGAATATTACCAAATAAGCTGGTTATTTAATTAATCATATGCCTGTAAATAAAAAGAGCTCCTCATGAGGAGCTCTTTTTAAAACAAATTAAAAATAATTATATGCTAACAAGGTAGCTCTTATCTTTTGATTCCAGTACGGATCCGCCCATCAGGTACTCATCAACCTTACGCGCGCATTCCCTGCCTTCGCTGATGGCCCATACTACCAGGGATTGACCGCGGCGCATATCCCCGGCGGTAAAGATCTTCTGGATATTGGTCTGGAAAGCCTGTTCGGTAGCCTTTACATTACCTCTCTCGTCCAGGTCCACATCCAGTTGTTTCAGTAATCCCTCGTGTTGCGGATGTACGAATCCCATGGCCAGTAATGCCAGTTCGCAGGGCATTTCCCGTTCGCTGCCTGCTACTTCTTCAAAGCGGGCCGGTCCGCCTGCTTCGGGGGTCTTCCAGGCAAGATCTACCACTTTCAGTGCTTTCAGGTTGCCCTTCTCATCACCGATGAATGCTTTGGTGGCGATGGACCAGTGCCGGTTGGCGCCCTCTTCGTGAGAGGATGTGGTTTTCAGGACCATCGGGTACGTGGGCCATGGCATGGCCGCCGTACGGTTCTCCGGAGGTTTGGGTAACAGTTCGAACTGGGTAACTGATGCAGCCCCCTGTCGGTTGGACGTGCCTACACAGTCGCTTCCGGTATCACCACCTCCGATCACCACCACATTCTTTCCTTTGGCCAGTATGTCTTCGGCACCTACCTCTCGGTTGCTGACACGTTTGTTCTGTTGTTTCAGGAACTCCATCGCAAAATGAACCCCCTTCAATTCCCTTCCGGGGATGTCGAGGTTGCGCGGGATGGTAGAACCTCCGGCCAATACCACTGCCTGGTATTCGCGTAACAGGTCATTGATGCTGACATTGCCACCCACATTGGCGTTGCAGCGGAATGTAACCCCTTCCTCTTCCATCAGGGAGATCCTTCTGTCGATCACCCATTTTTCAAGTTTGAAGTCGGGGATACCGTAACGCAGCAGACCGCCGGGCGCATCGTCTCTTTCAAAAACCGTTACGCTGTGTCCTGCATAGTTCAGTTGGGCGGCCGCGGCCAGTCCGGCGGGGCCGGAGCCTACTATGGCAATTTTTTTACCCGTTCTTATATTGGGTTTCCGTGGCGTCACGAATCCTTTTTCGAATGCGATCTCGATAATATATTTCTCGATCTCTTCAATGGTCACAGGTGGTTGATTGATGCCCAGCACACAGGCGCTTTCGCATGGGGCGGGACAGATCCTGCCGGTGAACTCGGGGAAATTGTTGGTGGCACTCAGTATATCGTATGCTTCGGCCCAGTTTTTACGATAAACGGCGTCGTTGAATTCTGGGATGATATTACCCAGTGGGCATCCATTATGGCAGAAAGGCACACCGCAATTCATGCAACGTGCGGATTGCTGGTTGAGTTTTTCTTCCGGCAGCCTTTCTACGAATTCGCGATAATCGTTCACACGCTCTTTCGGGGAGCGCTTGCCTGGCAGCTCCCTGGTGAATTCTATAAATCCTGTTGGTTTACCCATTGGGTTTATTTGTTTATTGGTTTACTGGTAATATGATGCAGGGTACCAGTGAAAAGATTTATTTCTGTGTGTTTACTTTCGACTTTTCGCCTTTCTCGGCCAGCGCTTTTTTGTAATCCCTGGGGAATACTTTCACAAAATTCTTCAACTGGTTCTCGAAATCGTCCAGAACGAACCTGGCAACACTGCTGGCCGTGTAGGCAAAATGCCGTGTGATCATGTCCTGCAGCAATTGAGCATCGGCCTGGTCCAGTGGATCAAGGTCTACCATTTCTTTGTTGCAGAGCTGGTCAAACTGTCCGCTCACATCGTATACATAAGCGATACCGCCACTCATTCCGGCTGCAAAGTTCCTTCCTGTGTTACCCAGGATCACGGCGGTCCCGCCGGTCATGTACTCGCAACCATGATCGCCCACACCTTCCACCACCACACTGGCGCCTGAGTTCCTTACTGCAAAACGTTCGCCTGCTTTGCCACGGATATAGGCTTCCCCGGCAGTTGCGCCATAGAAAGCCACGTTGCCGATGATGATGTTCTCTTCCGGTACGAAGGATGCCTGTTTGGAAGGGTACACGATCAGTTTGGCACCACTCAGTCCCTTGCCGAAGTAATCATTGGCATCGCCTTCCAGTTCCAGGGTGATCCCCTTTGTATTGAAAGCGCCAAAACTCTGTCCCGCTGTTCCGGTGAACGTGAAGTGTATGGTGTCTTCCGGTAAACCCGCTGCCTTGTAGATCTTGGTGATCTCATTGGACAGGATGGTTCCCGCGGTCCGGTCTGTATTCTTAATAGGGAAGGATGCGGATACACGTTCTTTTTTCTCCAGCGCGGGTTTGGCTGCTTTGAGTAATTGCCAGTCGAGTACTTCCGCAATTCCATGATCCTGTTCTTCCTGTTTGTATAAACCTGTATACAGTGATCCCGGTTCCTTGTACAATACACCGGAGAGGTCAAGTGTGCTGTATTTCCAATGGGTGATGTTCTCGCGCATCTCGAGTGAGTCCACCTGGCCGATCATTTCGTTCACGGTCCTGAATCCCAGCTCCGCCATGATCTCGCGTAATTCTTCCGTGATGAAATGGAAGAAGTTGACAACATGGTCGGGGTTGCCCGTAAAGCGTTTGCGCAGTTCGGGGTCCTGTGTGGCAACACCTACGGGGCAGGTATTCATGTGGCATTTGCGCATCATGATGCAACCTTCCACGATGAGTGCTGCTGTGGCAACGCCCCATTCTTCGGCACCCAGTAATGCGGCGATCGCTATATCGCGGCCGGTCTTCATCTGCCCGTCGGCCTGAACCACTACGCGGCTGCGTAATTTATTTTTAACAAGGGTTTGGTGTGTTTCTGCAAGACCTAACTCCCACGGAAGGCCCGCGTGTTTGATGGAACTGATCGGGGAGGCGCCTGTGCCGCCATCAAAACCGGCGATCAGTACCACATCGGCTTTGGCTTTGGCCACACCTGCGGCAATGGTTCCTACACCTGCTTTGGAAACGAGTTTCACGTTGATGCGTGCTGCACGGTTGGCATTCTTCAGGTCGAAGATCAATTGTGCCAGGTCTTCGATGGAATAGATGTCGTGGTGGGGGGGTGGTGAGATCAGGCCTACCCCGGGTGTTGAGTGACGGGTCTTACCGATCCAATCATCTACTTTATGCCCGGGTAACTGACCACCTTCACCGGGTTTGGCTCCCTGCGCCATTTTGATCTGCAGCTCATCCGCTTCGGTAAGATAGTAGCTGGTCACGCCGAAACGGGCAGAAGCTACCTGTTTGATGGCAGAACGCATGGAATCGCCATTGGGCAAACGTTCGTAACGAATTTCATCTTCGCCGCCTTCACCGGTATTGCTTTTGCCGCCCAGGCGGTTCATGGCAATGGCCAGCGTAGTGTGGGCCTCCCATGAAATGGAGCCGAACGACATAGCGCCTGTAGCAAAACGTTTGAAGATGTTTTCGGCGGGTTCTACCTCGTCTATCGAAATAGAAGGCCGGTTGCGTTTGAACTGGAACTGGCTGCGTAACGTACAGGCTTTTTCTGTCTGGTCGTTCACCAGTTTCGAATATTTCTTGAACGTTGCATAGTCATTGCTGCGTGTTGCCTGCTGCAGCAGGTGAATGGTCTGCGGATTGAACAGGTGGAATTCACCTTTGCGTTTCCATTGATAGATGCCGCCAACAGGCAGGCGGTCTACCGGGATATCTTTTTTGCTGAATGCGAAATAGTGTTTTGCCAGCACTTCTTTGGCGATCTCATCCAATCCCATTCCCTGGATCCGGGAAGTGGCGCCTGTGAAGTATTGCTCCACCACGGTTTTGTTCAGGCCGATGATCTCAAAGATCTGTGCGCCCTGGTATGACTGTAATGTGGAGATCCCCATTTTGGAGAACACTTTCAGCAGTCCTTCGTTCACGGCTTTTACATAGTTCTTCTTCAGGTATTCTGTATCCAGTTCTGTCTGGAGTTTGTTGTTCAGTTTCATGTCCCTGATCGAAGAGAGCGCGAGGTAGGGATTGATGGCAGTGGCGCCAAAACCCAGCAGGCATGCGAAATGATGCACTTCCCATACATCGCCCGCTTCCACGATGATGCCTACCTGTCCACGATAGCCTTTGCGGATGAGGTGGTGGTGCACAGCAGCAGTGGCCAGCAATGAAGGGATGGGGGCGTGGTCCGAATCGATGGCCCTATCGGTGAGGATGATCACTTCAAAGCCATCTTCCACCGCATCTACTGCATAACGGCATAAGCGGTCAAGGCCTTTTTTCAGTGATCCGGCTTTTCCATCGGCGCGGAAATAGGTCTGTAATGTTTTTGCCTGGAAGATACCGGTATCGATACTGCGTATCTTTTCCAGTTCATGGTTGTTGAGGACCGGGTGTTTCAGTGCTACGCTGTGACAGGCCAGTGGGTCCTCTACCAGCAGGTTGCCATTGCTTCCGGCAAAAGTGGCGAGCGACATCACCATTCTTTCCCGTATGGGATCGATCGGCGGATTGGTTACCTGTGCAAACAGTTGTTTGAAATAACTGCTCAGGTGCTGCGGCTGTTCGCTCAGGATCGCCAGTGGCACATCGGTTCCCATAGAGCCGATGGGTTCTTTGCCATCGATGGCCATTGGGGCGATGATGGTATCCAGGTCCTCTGTTGAATAGCCGAACACTTTCTGGTATTTGAATACCTGTTCATGTTCCAGGTGGGTGAACATGACACGGGGTTCGGGCAATTCTTCCAGGCGGATCTTGTATTTATTCAGCCATTCTGCATAGGGTTTCTGTGAACAGATGGATTGTTTCAGTTCCTCATCACTGATGATGCGTCCCTGTTCCATATCCACCACGAACATTTTGCCGGGCTGTAACCTTCCTTTTTCCTTGATCAGGGCCGGGTCGATGGGCAGTACGCCGGTTTCCGATGCCATGATCACGCGGTCATCATGTGTAACAGCGTAGCGGGATGGGCGTAAGCCGTTCCTGTCAAGCGTGGCCCCGATGATCTTCCCATCGGTGAAAGAGATGGAAGCCGGACCATCCCAGGGTTCCATCATGCAGGCGTGGTATTCGTAAAAGGCTTTTTTTACAGGGTCCATCTGGTCGTTGCCGTCCCAGGCTTCGGGTATCAGCATCATCATCACATGCGGCAAAGATCTGCCGGTCAGCGTCAGCAATTCGATCATGTTGTCGAGACAGGCGGAATCCGACTGGTTCGCGGTAACGATCGGCAGCAGCATTTCCATCTCTTCCTTGCTGAAGTAAGGAGAAGTGAATCCTTTTTCGCTGGTGCGTAACCAGTTCAGGTTTCCCTGAAGGGTATTGATCTCCCCGTTGTGGGCGATGTAGCGGAAGGGTTGAGCCAGTTTCCAGGAAGGAAAAGTGTTGGTGGCAAAACGGGAGTGTACCAGTCCGAATGCCGATACCACGCGTTTGTCGCTCAGGTCGGGGAAATAGTTCCTTACCTGGTTGCTGGTGAGCTGGCCTTTATAGATGATCGTTTTATAGGAGAGGGATGCAAGGTAAAATCCGATCTCGTCTTTTTTCACCGTATTGCTGATGGTGTGTGATGCATAATTGCGTAACACAAAAAGTTTCCGTTCGAATTCATCAGGGTTGGTGATGCTGTCCGGACAGGCGATGAACACATGTTCCATACAGGGTTCCACGGAAAGGGCGGTATTGCCGATGCCATCCTTGTTTACAGGTACTTTCCGGTAGGCCAGTACTTCGAGTCCCAATTTTTCGGCGGAACGGTTGAAGATGTCCCGGCATTCCTCCCGCAGCCGGATCTCTTTCGGGAAGAATACGACCCCTACGCCATATTTGCCATAAGCGGGCAAATGGACGCCGAGTTTCAAACACTCATCAAAAAAGAACTCGTGCGGGATCTGCAGCATGATGCCGGCTCCGTCGCCGGTATTCGCTTCGCAACCGCAGGCGCCACGATGCTCCATATTTTCCAATACGGTCAAAGCATCTGCAATATGCTGGTGCGATTTGTTGCCTTTGATATTAGCCACGAAACCAATGCCACAGGCATCATGTTCAAACGACGGGTCGTAAAGTCCCTCGCTTTGTCTGGAAACAAGCATGTACAATCGAATTAATGTTCAGGAAATAAAATGGCAGGCAATCGTGGTGTGAATTTATGCAAAAAAATCGTCTTTACGAAAGATTATGTAAATAAATTATCCAGATAGGTTGATAATATTCAATTAAATCAGATAAATATTGAATATTATCAATTCTGCATACTAACGATTGTTATTCTGTTTCAAATACCTGCCAACCTTCTCTGGCCTGTATCCGGGGGGTGGCATTTTTAGGGAACAGGCCATATACCGTACTTCCGCTGCCGGTCATAGCAGCATACAAGGCTCCCTGCGCATATAGTTCGGCTTTGGCGATACCGATGGCGGGATGCAGGTCCGTTACGTGTGCTTCGAAATCATTCACCAGCCTGTTTCTCCATTCGGTTACAGGGAGAGAAGTGATCGTGGTGATGGGCTGCGCTGGTTTTTGGGGACTGATGCCCGCGAAAGCCTGGGCTGTGGAAACATGGATGCCCGGATTGATGAGTACAAAACGGTAACCGGAGAGGTCCAGCGGGATGGGCTGCATCCGTTCACCCCGTCCCTCGGCAAAACAGGGCCGGTTCAGGATGAAAAAAGGACAGTCGCTGCCAAGCTGCAGGGCATAGCGGATCAACTGTTCCTGTTCCAGTTCCAGGTTACAGAGCCGGTTGATGAGCTGTAGCATGAAGGCGCCGTCGGCACTACCGCCGCCCAATCCGGCCCCCATGGGAATGTGTTTGTGCAGGTGCACCTGTAAACCCGGCAGTTCCGGAAAATCTTTTTGCAGGAGGTGGTAGGCTTTTACACAAAGGTTATCGTGCGGGTTACCGGCAACGGGTAGTCCCGAACTGGTGAACTGGATTCCCGGTTTTTCCGTCCGGATCGCTTCCAGTGCATCCCTGAGGGCTATGGGGTAGAAAACGGTCTCCAGGTCGTGGTAACCATCCTCCCTTTTACGGATGATATGCAGGCCGAGATTGATCTTGCAGTTGGGGAAGAGGACCATTGGTGAGTGGTGAATGGTGAGTGGTGAGTGGGTATGAGTAGTGAATGTATCATTGCCTATTCACTGCTCACTACTACCTATTCACCGGAATCATTTTCGTTTATTGATCTCATCCCGGATAGAGATGGCGCGGATATAGTCTTCCTGCTCCAGGACATCATTTAGTAAGGTCTGTAATTGTTCGAGGTTCATGCTGCTCAGGTCTTCATGACTTCCGCCACCGGCAGTTTCTTCAACACCCACGGCCTCGCCTTTGTTTTTCTTGGGTGTGCCATCCTCCATCAGGATCCCCGCATTTTCAAGAATATGTTCGTAGGTGTAGATAGGACATCCGAACCGTACGGCCAGCGCGAGTGCATCACTGGTCCGGCTATCGATCTCAACGGTATCGTGTTCGGTGAAACAGACCAGTTTGGAGTAAAATATTCCTTCCTGCAGGTCACTGATGATGATTTCCTGCAGTTCTACGTTAAAGGCATTCATGAAGTTCTTCATCAGGTCGTGTGTAAGCGGTCTGCTGGGCTGCATATGTTCCAGGGCAACAGCAATGGCCTGTGCTTCAAAACCTCCGATCACAATGGGCAAACGGCGCAAACCATTGACCTCTCCCAATACCACTGCATAAGAATGGGTTTGGGTGATGCTGTGCGACAGTGCCACGATTTCCAGTTCTATCTTCTTCATAGATATCACAAAAATACGTATAATGAAAACACGAAAACAGGGAAAGTCGCGAAAATAGGGGGGGAGGGAATGATGAATGTTGATCAAGGAATGATGAATGATGAATGTAGGGGGGAGGTTCTTACCTGACATTACCGTAGTTTTGCCGCATGCATTATGTTTCTGCGGAAGGGCTGACGAAGAGTTATGGGATCAATCCCCTGTTCAAAAATATTTCCTTTCATATCAACGAGGGCGATAAAATAGCCCTGATCGCCCGTAACGGGGTGGGTAAATCAACCCTGTTGCGGATCCTGAACGGCGATGAAACCCCGGATGAGGGCAAACTGTTCATCCATAAGGATGTGACCGTAGCTCTGTTCGAACAGGAGCCCAGGTTTGATGAAAGCAAGACGGTATTGGAGAATATCTTTCACACCGATCACCCGGTGATGAATGTGATACGCGCCTACGAAGTGGCCAGTGAGACCGAGGATGGTGTGGCTCTGAGTGAACTGTTCGGCAAAATGGACGACCTGAATGCCTGGGATTTTGAGGTGAAGGTGAAACAGATCCTGACCAAACTGAATATCCACCACCTGGAACAGCCGGTGCGTGATCTGAGCGGCGGGCAAAGGAAAAGGGTGGCCCTGGCCAAGACACTGATCGATATCGGTTTCGACCATAAGCATACGCTGCTGATGATGGATGAGCCCACGAACCACCTCGATGTGGAAATGATCGAATGGCTGGAGAACTACCTGAATCAGGAAAATGTGACCTTGTTGCTGGTGACCCACGACCGTTATTTTCTGGATGCGGTAAGTGAGGAGATCTGGGAGCTGGAAAGGGAAAATATGTATGTGTATCATGGCGACTACGAGAATTACATCGAGAAGAAAGCGGCCAGGATCGAGAGTGAGCAGGCGAGTATCGACAAAGCCAGGAACGAATACCGGAAGGAACTGGAATGGATGCGCAAGCAACCCAAGGCCCGTACCACCAAGAGCAAGAGCCGGCAGGATAATTTTTATGAAGTAGAGGCCCGTGCAAAACAACGGATAGAAGATGCCCAGCTGCAACTGCAGATGAAAATGAGCCGCCTGGGCGGTAAGGTGGTAGAGATGAAAAAAGTGTACAAGAGTTATGGAGAACTCCCCATATTGAAAGGGTTTGATTATACGTTCAGTAAAGGAGAGAGGATCGGCATCATCGGTAAGAACGGAGTGGGCAAATCCACTTTCCTGAATATGCTGCAGCAGATCGAACCTGCGGATAGCGGTAAGATCAATATCGGTGATACGGTTGTGTTCGGGAACTTTTCACAGCAGGGTCTGGTGATCAAAGAGAACATGCGTGTGATCGAATATGTGAAGACATTCGCGGAGAATTTTCCATTGGCCAATGGCGGAAGTTTAAGTGCGGCGCAGTTCCTGGAACTGTTCCTGTTCACGCCCGACAAACAATATACCTACCTGAATGCCCTGAGCGGGGGAGAGAAGAAACGGTTACAGTTATTGACCGTGCTGTTCACCAACCCGAACTTTCTGATCCTGGATGAACCGACCAATGACCTGGATCTGCCCACGCTGGCCGTATTGGAGAACTTTTTGAGCGATTACCAGGGCTGTGTACTGATCGTTAGTCACGACAGGTATTTTATGGATCGTCTGGTAGATCATCTGTTCGTATTCGAAGGTGGTGGTGAAGTGCGTGATTTCCCTGGAAACTATACGCAGTACCGATTGTGGATGAAGGACAATGAGAAGAAAGAGAATAAGTGGGATGTGCTGGAAGAGCGCAAGAGCAAAGGTGAGAGCACGGAATCTGCCGTTGCCGGCCATGAAACTCCTGTTGCGGTAAATAAAGAGCCCCTGGTGAAAAAGAAGCTGAGCTTTAAGGAAAAACGTGAGTTTGAACAGTTGGAGAAGGAATTGCCTGAACTGGAGGCCGAAAAGAAACAGATCACGGAACAGATGGGATCGGGTAGCTTGTCTTTCGAGGACCTAAATAAACTGAGCGGGCGGATACTGGAGATAGATCGGTTACTGGGGGAAAAAGAATTGCGTTGGCTGGAATTGAGTGAGATGGGAGGGTGAAGAGCAGTTAACAGTTAGAAGTTAATAGTTAATAGTTGATTGAGGGAAATTTTACTGCTGAAAACTGGTAAAATTTCCCTCAATTTTTATTAAATGAAACTGATCAGTTCCACATCGAAGATCAGCGTGCTGTTGGGGCCGATCTGGGCGCTTACCTGGCGGTCGCCGTAGCCGAGGTGAGGAGGAATAAAGAAACGGAACTTGCTTCCGGTCGGCATCAGCTGTAATCCTTCTGTCCAGCCCTTGATGACCATGTTCAAAGGGAAGGAAGCCGGCTTTCCTCTTTGCACGGAACTGTCAAAAATGGTACCATCGATCAGGGTTCCGTGGTAATGACAGGTAACTTCGTTATGTGCCAGAGGTTTTTCGCCTGCACCGCTTACCAATATTTCGTATTGTAAACCACTGGGCAATTCCGTTACTTCTGCCCTTTCTTTGTTTTTAGCGAGGAAATCCTGTCCCGCTTTCAGGTTGGCGGCTGATTTTTCAGCTTTCAGTTGTGCCAATTGTTCTGCTACACCCATATTATTTTACTTTTTGCAAATATATGCATTGCCGGAAAGACGTGCCGGGAAACAGTTCCAATATTATGTTTCCGTTATTTTTTTGTCATTCCTTCCTTATCAATTTTGTTAGAATTACCTTGTGGTCTGATTAGTAACAGCCCCTATGACAAGCATAGTTAATAAGAACGGAGAAACGATCGCTTATTTGTACCAGAACATGATCCTCGACCTTACCCGGGAAAAAGTAATTGGTCTGATCCTGGGTAATTGCGTTTTTGGCAAACAAACAGGCCCGGCAGGCAAATTCTTCAACGATACTTTCCGCAAAAAGAATGGCAAGATCATCGCCAAACTGGGTGAGGATGTTTCAGCCACTTTCAAGAAATCACCCAAAGACGCGCAGCTCTCCCTGCAGGCCTGGCAGATACTGTCTAAAGTCGATAACCATGTTTGTCTCTGGATAGAAGAAAAGAAATCCTGGACAAAACAAGGGTTCATCGAATACCTGAAAGCCGATAAAGACCTGGTTGAAGAGGAATAAATCTTACCGTGATGTTTTACCGGTAAACGAACCTGAATTCATCCAGGTTGGGCTTTGTTTTGCGCTGCCGGTTCCTGTCATAGTTCAACAGTATCTCACCGATCTCCTTAAAGAAGGGGTATCCAATTTCTGTATACTCGTATTTATCATCGTTCAGTACCCCATCACGGTTGGTATAAATGACGGCGCTGAGCATCAGTTCGGTCTGTGTATCAAAATCAATGATATAGGCGGCATCGGTCAGGTAGCCGTAACTCCATCCTGGTTTATTGAATATGCGGATATTTGCCGGAGGCCTCTGCCTGCCTGATTTATACAAAAAGAATTTACAGTAGCTGTCGAAGAATTCGGTGGTGTAATATTTTGGATGTGCACTTTCGGAAGGGTATTCCGACATGTATTGTAACAGGAAGTCCCTGTCTTCTTTGCTGATAGTAAATCGTTGGCCGCTTGCAACCGAAGCAGGAAACAGCGCCGATTGTAACATCTGCCTCAGGTCTTCAAGGGGTAGGTTGTTATGCCGGGTAAAATCAAATGGTGCGTTGATCAATGAATCGTACCGGTTGTAGTGAGCCTTTCCAACCAGTACCTGCTTGCTGTAATCAAAATCCATCCTGCTGTAACGGGGAGGTAACCGTAAAACGGTATCGCCTTTGTTCAGGAAACTGATGGCATTGGTATGCCGGTTCTCTTCTTCGGTCATGGTAACAAACCGCCTAACAATACGAACATCTTGATAGCCTTTCCGGTGCAGAACTGCGTTAAGCTCGTCCTGTCCATCGAATTCGTACAAGCGGTTGTAGGCATCGTTATCACTGACCAGGAATATTTTCTTGATGTAGTTGGCGATAGAGGGTAAACCATCAGCCGCGGATGTGTCATTTTTGACAGCGGTCTGTGCACTATAGGAACTGTCTGTAAGCATACCGGAAAAAATACTCAGTCCGGGTTTGCGAAGTTTATTCAGTTTTTCCAACGCGATCAATGCGGTCGGAAGCTTTACTGTTGAGGCCGGATTATAATACCGGTTACGGTCAACCCGTACATAATGATTCTTGAAAAAAGCTTTATTGTTCTTATCCCTGTTGATCTCTGTGTAGATGATCTGGTATTGAAAACTGTCCGGATGATTGAGCACATGTTGTAAAAGCGGGGATCCCTGCGTTCTGAGCAATTGCAGGAGCCACTCATCTGTCTTCTCCTGTGCGGTAGCCCTGGAGAACAGGCTGGTGAGGAGTATGATTAGCGTGACGGTTTTGCTGATGGACATGGGAGGGAGATAGTTAGTAATTAGTAATTAATAGTTAAGAGTTAAGAGTTAATAGTTAATAGTTAATAGTTAATAGTTAATAGTTTGGGAGGCTGGCTATTTGCTACTTATTATTTGAGGTTGGCTTCAAAGAAGTCTAGGGTTCGTTTCCAGGCGTGGAGGGCTGCGTCGGCGTTGTAGCGTGCTTCGGATGTGTCGTTATGGAAAGCGTGGTTCACACCGGGGTAGAGGTAGAGTTCATACCGGGTGCCTGCTTTCTTCAAAGCCTCTTCAAAAGCAGGAATGCCGGCGTTAACGCGTTCATCCAGTCCGGCATAGTGCAATTGCAGCGGGGCTTTGATCTTGGGTACATCAGCAGGATCTGGCTGTCTTCCGTAAAAAGACACGGCAGCGTTCAGTTTGGGCGAGTTGACCGCGATCTGGTTGGCCAATGCGCCACCCCAGCAAAAGCCCACACAGCCTACTTTTCGGTTGGTCTCTTTGCGTGCCCGCAGGAACTCAACGGATTTTACAAAGTTGTCGAGGTTTTTCCTGGCATCCAGTGTGGTGAATAATTTGCGTGCTTCATCTTCGTTGGCCGGTGTGCCGCCTGCTTCTGAAAGTGCATCAGGTGCCATGGCCAGGTAACCTGCTTTGGCCAGGCGCCGGGTCACATCTTTGATATGGTCGTTCAGCCCCCGGTTCTCATGTATCACCATGACCGCTCCCATATTCATTTTCTTTTTGGGTTTGGCCGTGTAAGCGAACATGACCATATCGTTGACCTCGTAGGAGATCATTTCCGTATCCAGTTCCTCATCGTCTTCCGGAATGGTTGCGGCTTTGGCGTGATTGGATTCGAGAAGCGGGGTAATAGATAAAGCCAGGGCCATACTTCCGGTGATGGCAGCCAGCCTTTTTAAAAATACTTCTCTGCTTAACGGTTGATGGGTGTACTCGTCGTACAGGTTGATGATACGCTGATCCATGATAAGGCTTTGGGTACTAATATAAACAGAAAAGCGGGTAGCGCAAGCAGGCTGGCGGCTACGATACCCGACCATATGGCAGTTTTATTTAGGAGCAATTTTGTTTCCCTTTTTTCTTTTCGGTGTAGTATGCAGGATATGGACAGCTTCAACCAACTTGCTGAGTTTCTCGTACAGTGTCAGAATGGTGGAGCGCTCTGATGCATTCAATTCCTTGTGGTAAGTGCCTGTAACGGTCACTTTCAGCCATTCCCACAGCAGTTCCCGGATTTCGGGCAGGTGGGCAAAATCGAATAATTCATCGATCACCAGTTGGGGATCTGTGATCTCTTTACTGCTAAGTAATTGTGATGCAGTTAGTTGTTTCTGTGCCATGTTGATGCCAGGTATTGGTGGAGCCTGCCTTACGACACAGAAATGATTGGTTGTATCTGCCTTCCGGGATCTCTAGCTCCGTGAAAAAAACAGGCAGATCAGGTATAAACCACATTGCGAGGTTTAGGTGTTTCGACTTATTTCGTAATGGCTATCTGAGATACAATATTACCATTTAGTCGATGAATCCCATATCGTTTCATCACCTATTTTCTAACGTATTTATACCTGATGCGATTAATCGAAAGACTGCAGGACTACTTGGTTTACAGTAATATTTCAGCATATGCTTTTGAGCGTAGCTGTGATCTGTCGAATGGGTACCTGGGTAAACAACTGAAAGGGAAGGGATCTGTGGGTTCGGATATTCTCGAAAAGATCAAGGAACAGTATCCCGACCTGAGCCTGATCTGGCTGGTGACGGGTAAAGGAAAAATGTTATTGTCGGCACCCATCAATGCTTCGTTGGGCAAACATCCGCCTATTACAGAGTTGAATGAGGAACAGCAGACCTATTTTGCTTCCAAAGATGATGTGATCAGGCTGCTGAACAGGCAATTGGAGCGGATGGAAACGATGCTGACCGATAAAGACAAGATCATCGGTTTACTGGAAGAGGAATTGCGTCGGTTAAGCCAGTCGGCATACAAAAGAGTCCGGTAACATACACTATCCAATAAAAAGGAATGCTGAATATTGAAATCATTGACCAAAGTCATTCAACATTCAGCATTCCCTATTCTTTATTCAATATGCCCTACGCATTTTCCAGATAAGAAGAAACGGGTTCGCAGGTACAGATCAGGTTACGATCGCCATGGGTATTGTTTACCCTTGCCACACTTGGCCAGAACTTGTTCTGGGTAACATAGTACAGCGGGAAGGCAGCCTGTTTGCGGCTGTAAGCGTGTTTCCACTCATCGCCACAAGCTACGGCCTGTGTATGCGGCGCATTCTTCAATGGGTTGTCGGTCTTGTCTGATTTACCTTCTTCAATGGCTTTGATCTCTTCGTAGATGGAGATCAGGGCATCGCAGAAGCGGTCCAGTTCGCCCTTGTCCTCACTCTCGGTCGGTTCGATCATGATGGTGCCTGCTACCGGGAAACTCAGGGTTGGGGCATGGAAACCGTAGTCGATCAGACGTTTGGCCACATCTTCCGCCTCGATCCCAACCGATTGTTTGAATGGGCGCAGGTCTACGATGAATTCGTGTGCACAGGTTCCATTGGATCCGGTGTAGAGGATCTTGTAATATTTCTCTAACCGGGCTTTCATATAGTTGGCGTTCAGGATCGCGTATTCGGTAGACTGGCGTAAGCCGATCGCTCCCAGCATTTTAATGTATCCGTAACTGATCAGCAGGATGCTGGCAGAACCATACGGTGCGGCGCTAACGGAACCCGTGCTTTGCAGGGCAGGATGGCCCGGCAAATAAGGCGCCAGTTTATCGTTCACACAGATGGGCCCCATTCCGGGACCGCCACCACCGTGCGGGATGGCGAAGGTCTTGTGCAGGTTCAGGTGACATACATCGGCTCCGATCATTCCGGGGCTGGTGAGACCAACCTGCGCATTCATATTGGCACCATCCATGTATACCAATCCACCATTGTCGTGGATGATCTGGCAGATGTTGCGGATGGTCTCTTCAAATACACCGTGGGTGGATGGGTAGGTCACCATCAGTGCTCCGAGTGTGTCTTTGTATTGTTCGGCTTTTGCTTTCAGGTCGGCTACGTCGATATTACCGGCCTCGTCGCATTTCACTACTACTACATGGAAACCGCACATGACAGCGCTTGCGGGGTTGGTTCCGTGCGCACTGATGGGGATCAGCACCACATTCCGGTGACTTTCCTTTCTGGCTGCGTGATAGGAGCGTATGGTAAGCAGGCCGGCATATTCTCCCTGGGCACCGCTGTTGGGTTGCAGGCTGCAGGCGGTAAAACCGGTGATCTCGCATAGGTAGCTGTTCAGCTCGTCAATGATCTGTTGGTAACCTTCTGTCTGGTTAGCTGGTACAAAAGGATGCAGCCCGCCGAATTCAGGCCAGCTTACAGGGATCATTTCTGTAGCTGCGTTCAGTTTCATGGTGCAGCTTCCGAGGCTGATCATGCTGGTGTTCAGCGAGAGATCTTTGTTTTCGAGCGATTTGATGTAACGCATCATCTGGCTCTCGCTGCGGTGTGTATTGAATACGGGGTGTGTGAGATACGCCGAGCTTCGCTGAAGATCTGCCGGGAACTGATAGGTAACAGCGGAAAGGTCTTTGGCCGCCAGTTGATGTCCGGTACTTTTTTCTGTTAGGGCTTCAAATATTTTCAGGATGGTATTGGCATCTTCCAGGGTGCTGGTCTCATCCAGGCTGATACCGATATGACCATTGGCGAAATAGCGGAAATTGGTATGGTATTTCTCGGCCATGGCTTTCACGGCTTCTGCCTGTAAACCGCTGACCTGTAAGGTGTCGAAGAATGCGGTATTGTTTTGCCTGATACCCAGTTTGCCCAGTCCGTTGGCAACGGCCTGGGCCAGTAAGTGTATGCGGGTAGCGATATTCTTCAATCCTTCCGGTCCATGATATACGGCATACATGGCAGCCATATTGGCCAGTAATGCCTGTGCGGTACAGATATTGGAAGTGGCTTTTTCCCGTTTGATGTGTTGTTCACGGGTCTGCAACGCCATGCGTAAAGCACGGTTGCCCTGGGCATCAATACTTACACCGATCAAACGGCCAGGCATACCCCGTTTAAAATCATCTTTTGTGGCAAAAAAAGCGGCATGGGGGCCGCCAAAACCCATTGGAACACCGAAACGTTGTGCAGAACCAATGGCCACATCTGCCCCCAGTTCTCCGGGTGCAGTGAGCACGGTAAGTGCCAGCAGGTCTGTTGCCATGATCACCAGTCCGTCCAAGGCGTGAACATTGGCGATGAAACCACGGTAATCCTCTACAGAGCCATTATCGTTCGGGTATTGGATCAGTGCACCAAAATAGGTGTTATCCAGTTGGGCCGTCTTGTAATCACCGTATACCAGCTCCACGCCAATGGGCTGCGCGCGGGTAACCAATACATCTTTGGTTTGCGGGAAAACAGCATTGTCAACAAACAGTTTGGGTTTGCTGATCACGTCTGTCTTATTCACATGGTGGAAGATCATGGCCATGGCTTCTGCGGCAGCAGTGGCTTCGTCCAGTAATGAGGCATTGGCAATGGGTAAAGCTGTCAGGTCAGACACCATGGTCTGGAAATTCAGCAGGCTCTCCAGTCGTCCCTGAGAGATCTCCGCCTGGTAAGGGGTATACTGGGTGTACCATCCTGGATTTTCAAAAATATTCCGGAGGATCACACTAGGCGTAATGGTGCCGTAATAACCCTGTCCTATATAATTTTTATATAATTTGTTTTTTGACGCTGTTTTTTTCAATTCGCTGAGGTACTCAAATTCACTAATGGCGGCAGGTATCTTCATGTCGCCTTTGATGCGGATCGAGTCGGGAACGGTCTTGCTGATCAGTTCGTCCAGTGAGCCGGCCCCGATCGTGGCTAACATCTGTTTTGTGTCTGCGCTGTTGGGTCCGATGTGCCTGCCCTGGAATTCTGTGGATTGCTGTTCGAATAGATTCATAGTGCGTCTGTAGTTTGAGGTGATTTTGTCGCTTTTCAGGGGGCCCCGAAAGCAGGCAAAGAAGTAAATCGCCGCAAAGGTAAGATGATAAAAGAGGATAATAAAGCTTTTGTTGAACTTGGGGATAGGGGGTGGATTGTGTAAACAGTGCTGGATGGTGTGTGAGAGGATTTTTCGGAAAAACCGGTAATTCCTGCTAATCTTGTGGTTCTATCCGGCAAAGTATGAGTGAAGTTATCATGGACAACTGGGAAAAAAGGAGCGGGGAGCACCAGAAACAGTACAAGCAGTTCCTGCAGCGGGCCAATAAGAATCAGGTGCTGAAACTGCTGCCCGACCTGCACGAAGCTGCTTTCGAGGAAGTCGATTGTCTGACCTGTGCCAATTGCTGCAAGAATTATTCTCCCAGGTTCAAAACACCGGATATCAAACGCATCAGCAAATACCTGGGTATGAAGGAAGGTGATTTTATCGAGACCTACCTTTTCCTGGATGATGAGGGTGATTACGTGACCAAAAGCAAACCCTGCCCTTTTCTGGGGGCAGATAATTATTGCTCCATCTACGACGCCAGGCCGTCTGACTGCCAGCGTTTTCCCTATACCGATGAGGACGTATTGCTGAAACGGCCTGCGATCACTTTGAAGAATTCCACTTTTTGTCCGGCAGTCTATTTTGTGCTGGAAAAACTGATGGCTACTTTGAAGTAAGTTCTTCGTAAGCGGCTGTCAGGCTTCTTTCCGCACCGCTGTTCTTCCAGCTGATGCCGGGTACTTCTTTGGCTTTGATGATCTCTTCTTTGCTTTTGCCGGCTTTGATCTGGCTGTCTACAAAATCCAGCAGTTTTTTCAGGTAGTCCTCAAAAGCCGCCAGGTCGTCCAGGGAACCCGTGATCTTTTCCGGGTCGCCTGCGTGTCCGAATACGAACAGGGTGTCCTTGTCGAATGTCTTCTGTGCTTTCTGCATCACTTCTATCCAGCTTTGTATGTTGGCACCTGCAGACCGGTCGATGAATGGGGAGAGCTGGTTGAACAGCAGGTCGCCCATATGCGCAATATTGGCCTGCTCAAAATGGATGATGGCGTCGCCATTCGTGTGGGCGGCACCAAAATAGTAAGCGCGTATCCTTTCTTTGCCTATTTTCTGTTTCCATCCTTTGTTGAAAGTGATGTCCTGGAACAATTGCTTGTCGGTGGTCTTTGCCTGTTCCGCAACGCGTTGGTAGTTGGCTAAACAGTTCTCATGGCCAACCACGTGTTCAGCGATGTCTTTGAATGAAATATTACCACCTGTATGATCGCCGTGATGGTGGGTGTTGATCAGGAACCTGAATGGCAATTCTTTGCGTTTCTTCAATTCTTCTATCACGTGCCTGGCAGGATCGGGGAATTGTGAGTCTACCACAACAAATCCGTCTTCTGACTGGTAAAAACCGATAGTGCCGCCCCTTTCGGTGAATATGCCTACATCGCCACGGAGCATTTTGATTTTATACGCAGGTTGTTGTAGTAAACCAGCCAAAAGGTCCTGAGAGGATAGTGCTAGTAAACCGGCGGTGAGTCCTGTATTGCGCAGGAATGAACGACGTTTCATGAGTATTGGTTTAAGTTGAGGACGGGTTACTAAGATAGACAAATTTAGTATTCCATTTTCCGCAGGCTGGGGGCTTTGAACCAGGTAGTGGCCACTACCAGTAAGGTCATGCAACCTCCGAAAACCACGGAAGGGATGACCCCCATCAGTTTGGCGGCCACGCCGCTTTCGAACTGGCCCAGCTCATTACTGCTGTTGATGAACATGGAGTTCACACTCATGACTCGGCCGCGCATATGATCGGGTGTTTTCAGTTGCAGGATGGTGCCCCTGATTACTACGCTGATCCCATCGAGTATACCGCTCAGCAGCAATACGGCAAAAGAGAGCCAGAATATCTTGGAGAGGGCGAATATGATGATGCACAATCCGAAGCCACCCACTGCCAGCAATAGCTTTTTGCCCTGTCCGCTTCGCATGGGAGCAATGGTCAGGGTTACGATGATCAGGATGGATCCGATATCAGAGGCCGCATTCAGCCAGCCAAAACCGATGGGCCCTGTTTTCAATACGTCTTTGGCAAAAACCGGGATCATGGCTACGGCTCCCCCGAATAGTACCGCAAACAGGTCAAGCGAGAGTGCCCCCAAAACCTCTTTGGTGCGGAACACAAAATTCAATCCTTCCTTAACACTGTCCAATGTTTTCTTTTCACCGGGTTCGTTCAGGGGTGGTTTGGGGTGTAGCAGGTACATGAAACCTAGTCCCAATGTCACCAGCAGGCAAATGATGGCCAGTGAGCCTGTATTACCGAGGCCGGCGATCAGGAAACCTACTGTGGCATGTCCCGTTACAGAAGCAGACAGCCAGATGCCCTGGTTCCAGGTAGTGGCATTCTGCAGGATGTTCTTGGGAACGATGGAAGCTAACATGGTTCCGAATGTGGGACCCGTGAATGCCCTGAATATACCCGTGAAAAAGATGATGACGTAGATACTGAATGCGATCCAGTGATTACTGATCTGCGAAGCTGTGTACCGGGTAGATAATCCCAGCAGTAGCAGGGCGCAGCAGAGATATAATGAAACCCCTCTCAATAATAGTTTCCTTTTCTCACTGATATCGATCACGTGGCCAGCGTACAGGGAAAGGGATACGGCAGGGATCACTTCCGATAGACCGATCAGGCCAATGGCAAAAGGTTCATTGGTAAGTTCGTAGATCCACCAGCCCACCAGGGTTCCCATCATCCGAAGTCCCATGATGAACAGGAAACGTCCGAACATCAGGTGCCGGTATTCCGGTATCCGCATGGCGGCAAAGGGGTCATGTTTCTGTTGAATATGGGTCATGGATCAGTGGTGAATGGGTAATATTCGTTGAGGTCATGCTAAGGTAAGCTGAAATAATGCTGTCCTTCTTCATAATCCTTATCCAACGCATCGATCACGATCTGGAGATGTTTTTCATTACCCAGGAAATCGGCATTGCTGGCATCAATAAAAATGGTCTTGATATTGTGCTGTTTGATATAGCTGGTATAGGTTTCCTGGAGGTTGAACAGGTATTCATCGGGTATACTTTGCTCATAACTGCGGTTCCTTTTGCGGATATTGGATTGCAGTTTCTGAACAGGTGCATGCAGGTAAATGAGTATGTCAGGGAAGACCAGTTGCTGGTGAATGATGTCGAATAGTTTCTGGTACAGGCGAAATTCCTCTTCCGGCAGGTTCACCTTGGCAAACAGCAGGCATTTGGTGAACAGGTAGTCGGAAATGGTCACGGTCTGAAAAAGGTCCTTGGTATGTACCATTTCTTTCAGTTGCTTATAGCGCTCGGCCATAAAGAACAGCTCCAGCGGAAAAGCATATTGGTCCGGATTCTCGTAAAATTTGGGAAGGAAAGGGTTATCGGCGAACTCTTCCAGTATCAGCCTTGCGTTGAAGTGTTTGGCCAATAGATGGGTCAGCGTGGTCTTGCCCACGCCGATATTTCCCTCAACAGTGATAAAATGATGCTTCATGTAATCGCAGCTCGATGATGGCCAAAATTAACCGCCATCAGGTAGTGGTGACAGATTTTTTTTGCACATCGAGCGGATCGGTGCATTCGTTCAGTAATTGTGCGATGGTTTTGTGCAAAACAGGGTGTAACAAACCCGGAGCGATCTCGGATAAAGGCAGTAATGCGAATCTTCGGAGGGGAAGGGCCGGATGCGGTAATGTTAATAACCCGGTCGATAATATGAGGTCATCGATCAGTAAAATATCCAGGTCTATGATCCTGGGCCCGAGCTTAACGGTTCTTTTGCGACCCATGGATTCTTCGATGGACAACAGTGTTTTCATCAGTTCTTCGGGGGGGAGAGGGGTGGCAATGGCAAGGGCCTGGTTGTAAAAACTGGGCTGATCCGTCAATCCCCAGGCAGCAGTTTCGTAAATAGCCGAAGAAAGAACGATATTGCCGCAGGATTGTTGGATATGATGAATCGCTTTCTGCAGATAAGCAGACCGGTCGCCAAGATTGCCGCCTATCAGCAAATAAGCTGTATTCATAATTGGTAAAGGTTTTGCAGAGGCAAATATCTTTAAATTCATTACTACTTAATTGAAAATTATGCAGGGCTTTTTTAAAACATTCTTTGCATCCTTACTTGCGTTGATCATTTTTACGGTGATCGGGGTATTTATCCTGTTGGGTATCATCGCCAGCGCCACTACCGCTGATAAGCCGGTTGTAGGCAGGGATGCGGTGCTGGTACTGGATCTTTCCAGCGAGTTCAAAGAACAGTCGAAAGATAATCCATTGGATGCCCTTGTGAATGGCATTGAGAACGAAGCGCCCTCCCTGTATGATATGGTGCGTATGATCCGTTATGCCAAATCGGATTCCGCCATCAAAGGAATTTATGTTCTTTGTGGCAATAACCGGAACGGTTTCGCTGCCAGTGAAGAGTTGCGGAAGGCACTGGTCGATTTCAAGACCAGTAAAAAATTCATGCTGGCCTATGGAGAAGCGATCTCACAGAAAGGTTATTATATAGGAAGTGCGGCCGACAGGATCTACTGTCATCCGCAGGGTGGCGTAGAGTGGTTCGGGTATTCCTCCAGCCTGATCTTCCTGAAAGGGATGCTTGATAAACTGGAAATACAGCCACAGATCTTTTATGCCGGTAAGTTCAAGAGCGCCACAGAACCGCTGCGCGAAACAAAGATGACGGACGCCAACCGCCTGCAGACAGCTGTTTGGCTGGGTGATCTGTACAACGACCTGCTTGCCGTGACCGCCACTTCCCGAAAACTGGATACAGCCAGGTTACGCAGCCTGGCGGTGCAGGGAGCCATACAAACAGCACAGGATGCAGTTACGCATCAACTGGTGGATGGGTTGAAATACGATGATGAGGTGAAAAGGGAGATGCAGGATAAACTGAAACTCAGCCCACGTGAGAAGATCAATTTCGTTACGTTCAGTGACTATAGCAAAGCAGTTGAGTTCAAGGAGTCTTACAGCAATAAAAAAATTGCATTGATCTATGCCGATGGAGACATTGTTTCCGGTAATGGCGATCAGGACCAGGTAGGAAGCGATGTGTTCCGTGGTTTGATCCGCAAAGCAAGGCTGGATAATGACGTAAAAGCGATCGTTTTCCGTATCAATTCGCCAGGGGGCAGCTCGTTGGCGAGTGATGTGATCTGGCATGAGATCACACTGGCCCGGAAAGAGAAACCCGTGGTGGTGAGCATGGGCGATATGGCGGCATCAGGGGGCTATTACATTGCCTGTAATGCCGATTCTGTTTTCGCCAACGCCAATACCATCACAGGGTCTATCGGGGTATTCAGTATCGTTCCCAATTTCCAGTCCTTCTTTAAAAACAAACTGGGGATCACTTTTGACGGGGTAAAGACCGCTCCGTTCGCCGATGCAGGTGGGTTGGACAGGCCTCTGACTGAAACGGAGAAAAGATTCTTCCAGGCCGCTACCGATTCTATATACCACACATTCAAAAGCAGGGTTGCGGAAGGTCGCAAGAAAGATATCGGTTATATTGACAGTATTGCGCAGGGAAGGGTCTGGACCGGTAAACGGGGTATTGATGTGGGGTTGGTGGACAGGATCGGCACGCTGCAGGATGCAATTGTTTCTGCAGCACGTATGGCAAAACTGGAGGAATACCGGATCAAAGAATATCCTGAGAAAAAAACGCTACTCGAGCAGATCATGAGCAGCTATAAAAGGTCGATCAAGACCCACCTGTTGAAAGAGGAAGTGGGAGAGGAACAGGTAAAGATCCTGCAGGAACTCAGGAAGGTGAAGGCGATGGTGGGTACACCGCAGGCAAGGCTGCCGTTCTCCGTTACGGTCCGTTAAACGGCCTGCTGTTTGAACAGACGTTCATCAAAATAAAAATCAGCAGTATTGCCCAGTTTCACTTTTTTAAAATCGGGATGTAGCGGATTGATGAGGTAGTTATGCTCCCGGTGGACGATGGCCGATGGGCATCGGCATAATAGGTTCTGCTGCGATTGCAGGACCTCTTTTCCCATCCATTGGGTGTAGTCAAAATCGTGTTGCCAGTTCTTCTTCAAAGCCTGTAACCGGATTTCGTGATAGACCATCGTATCCGGTACTTCTATTTCCATGAGTTGTACCAATTGAAGGTCTTCCAGGGTCTGGGCATTGGCCAGTATCTCCAGCAATGCCAGGGAAATGCTTTCGCTGGTATAGATCACGGGAATGCCCGGAGGGTTCCATCTGCCCCCTTTCAGGCGTGCACCCGTACCGGAGAGATCCTGTGCAAACTTCCTGTGTGCAAAACGGAAAAGGATCATGCGTAAACACCTTGTTGGATACGGATCAGCTGATCAATGATCTCCTGGATGCCCCGATCTGAATACAGGGACGTAAAATTGAGTGTGTGCCCCATCACCGATTTCTCCTTTTTTAACCAGCGGTAGAAAGCATCTGCATCGGTAAACGTCTCCAGCCCCAGCTGTATCATTTCCTGCAATAACAGTATCCGGTCAGTATAAATGCCTTCAAAGGAAGAGTTGTTTTTGGCATAACGCTGCAGTGTTCTTTCGGAGAGATGCAGCATATTGGCCCATTCTGCCTGGGTAAAAGGTACCAGGTCGGCCACTTTTTTCATTTTTTTATAGGTATAATCAGCTACCTGCAAGGGCTTCTTTGCCGATGGATATGCCATGGCAGGGTCTTCTACCCGGGCTGTTTTACCCTTCGGAGTCGTATATTTCTGCATTTTTGCCATATCCGTCAATTGTCGTACAATGGTACGACTTTTGGCGGATATTTTGGTTTTCCTGCTCTTTTTTTCTCAATAGGCAAATAATGGGATAGATTTGTTTGTATAATGTGTTCATTATGAAAGGTAGCTACAGCCAGTACCAGGCAATGCTGGCCATTACCCGGGGTAGTTTACGGGCTATTTTCCGTAGTCCCTCGGCGGTCATATTCAGTATTGCTTTCCCATTGGTGTTCATCCTGGTGTTTGGGTTTATTGGCAATGGGGGCAAAGTATCCCTGAATGTGGCATTTGATAAACATACAGATACGGCCAATCCGGTATATGCAGCTATCAAAGGGGTGGCAGGCATCAAAATAGTCAGCAAGCCGGACATTGAGATCCAGGAAGACCTGGAAAAGGGCAGGATCACTGCCGTGATCAATATTGAGAAATCCGGGTTGTCTAATCCACCTTATAAAATCAGCCTGTTGAGTTCTGAAGCGGTAAGCCCGCAGAATCTGCAGGTGCTCCGGTCGATCCTGGATGCTGTTATCGCAGGACTCAATCAAAAGACCTATGCCAATGCACCTACCATTGCGATGGTGAGTAATACAGTACAAAAAATCCCGGGCAGGATTTACCGTACCATCGATTTTATTCTTCCCGGACAGTTGGGCTTCTCTTTGTTGAGCTCCGGTGTTTTTGGTGTGGCTTTCCTGTTTTTTAACCTGCGGCAGCAACTGGTACTGAAGCGGTTCTATGCAACGCCTATCAAACGATCCTATATCGTACTGGGCGAAGCCATCAGCCGTGTATTGTTCCAGATGCTTACTTCTGTGATTGTGATCGGGGTAGGTCATTTCCTGTTCCAGTTTACGTTGGTGCATGGATTGCAGACTTTTCTCGAGATCATGGTACTGAGTTTCATAGCACTGATCCTGTTCATGGGTTTTGGTTTTATTGTGAGCAGTGTAGCTAAGAGTGAAAGCACCATTCCTCCGTTCGCCAACCTGATTACACTTCCACAGTTCCTGCTGGCGGGAACTTTCTTTTCCATAGAAGCCTTCCCTGCCTGGCTGCAACCGATCTGTAAAATATTACCATTGACACATTTCAACACGGCCATGCGCAATATTGCATTTGAAGGAGCCAGTCTGCTCAGTTGCTGGAAAGAGCTGGGGATATTGGGTATCTGGACCGTGGTGGTCTATGCTGTTGCTTTTAAAACTTTTAAGTGGGAATAGTGTATGAAACTGATCAAACTGATTTTTTTTAGTGTACTGTCGTTGTTCGTGGTGGCCTCATTCATAGGCATTTTACTGCCCTCGCATGTGCTGGTCTCAAGGGCTGTGGATATTGTGGCTGCCAAAGATTTCGTCAAACCTTATATTGCTGATATTCAACAATGGAAGAACTGGATGGAGGGAATGGAGCAGGCTTCGGTTACCATCCATTCTCCAGTGAAAGCAGATCTTGCCGGTACAGAAGTGGTGATCACCAACATCACAGATTCATCGGTGGTATCCATCTGGACCCCAAAAAAGGGGATCAGGCAAACCAGTACGGTTCGCATCATAGGCAACAATGCTCAGAACCAGGTGATTGTTCAGTGGCAGTTCGAACAGCAATTGCCCTGGTATCCTTGGGAAAGGCTGGGTTCGATGATGAACGATAAGATACTGGGCACCATGATGGAAAGAAACCTCAACCATCTCAAGAAACTGGCAGAGCAGCACTGATCACTTGCTCAGTTGCCTCAGTATACCGGTTATTACCTGGTATACTTTGTTTAATTCCTCTTCCGTAATACAATAGGGGGGCATCAGGTAAACCGTGTTGCCCAACGGCCGGAGATATACACCTTCTTGCATTGCTTTCTGCGTAATGAAACTGCTGAGTGAATTGAGGTACCCGTCTGTTCCCTGAGTGATCTCAAAAGCAAGGATAGTACCGCATACACGAACGTCTTTTACAGGGAAACCTTCTGCCAGTGTTTCGGCGAAGCTTGTGTTTGATCGGCAGAGCCATTCGATCTTCTGCCGGCAGCCTTCTTTTTCCAACAGGTCCAGGCTGGCCAATGCGGCTGTACAGGCAAGTGGGTTCGCTGTAAAAGAGTGGCCATGGAAAAAAGTCTTGTAGGTGTCATCGTTTACGAATGCTTCGTAAATATGCCGGTTACAGGAGGTAACACCCAGTGCCATGGTGCCACCGGTCAGGCCTTTGCTCAGGCAGATGATGTCTGGCTGTTCGGCCAGGTATTCACTGGCGAACAGTTTACCGGTTCTGCCAAAACCTGTCATCACTTCATCCGCAATACAAATGATCCGGGATTGTTTGACCACTGCCAGTAACCGGTTCATCAATGCTGCGTCATACATCTTGATTCCGCCTGCGCCCTGAACCAGCGGTTCATAGATGAAAGCGGCGATCTCTTCTCCCTGTTGTTGCAGGAGTTGAATGGTGGCGTCTATATTTTCCGGGGTAGGTGTATCAATAAAGATCACTTCAAATAACAGGTCGTGAAAAGCCAGGGTAAATACACTTCGGTCGCTTACACTCATGGCACCAAATGTGTCTCCATGGTATGAATTCCGGAATGCCAGTATTTTTTTCCGGTTGGTCTCGCCACGGTTCCACCAGTATTGTATGGATATCTTCAAAGCTACTTCTGTGGAGGTGGACCCGTTGTCACTATAAAAAATACGGCTCATATTACCCGGTAACAATGGTAGCAGTCTTTCCGCTAACCTGACCGCTGGTTCGTGTGTGAATCCCGCGAATATGACCTGCTCCAGTTGTAATGCCTGGCGGTAGATCTTTTCTGCGATATAAGGGTGCGCGTGGCCATGCAGGTTTACCCACCAGCTACTGATCGCGTCAATATAGATGCTGCCATCTTCGGCATATAAAAGGGTTCCGGCCGCACTTGTGATGGGTACTGGGGCAACCATATTCTTTTGCTGGGTGAAGGGATGCCAGATTACCTGCTGGTCTCTTTCGGTTAAACTCATGAGGCAAATGTAATTGGCAATACGTTAAAAAATGAGTCAAAAGATTTTTAAAAGGTGCAACGAACGGCCTCCGCCATGTGTCAGGAGAGGGAACACAGGTTATGGTGAACGAGCAACAATTGGTAAGAGATTGTCTGAAGAATAAACTGATCGCCCAGAAACAGTTATATGAACTGTTTTGCGAAGCCATGCTGGGTGTCTGTTACCGTTATACCAAAAACCTGAATGATGCTCAGGAAGTGCTGCAGATAGGTTTCATCAAGGTATTCCGGAATTTGCACCAGTATAGACAGGATGGCGAATTGGGGGCCTGGATCCGCCGGATCATGGTCACTTCGGCCATCAATTATCTGAAACGGCAGCCACAATACCAGCTTGACCTCGCATTTGAGGATACCTACCTGCATCCGGTTGAAAGGGATGGCCCGGATATCGCCGTAAATACCAAGGACCTTTTGCACCTGATCACACAGCTGCCCAGCGGTTACCAGACCATTTTTAATTTATTCGCAATTGAAGGATACAGTCATGCAGAGATCGGGCGTATGCTGGGCATTAAGGAAGCTACCAGTCGCTCGCAGTATGCCCGTGCAAGGGCCTTGCTGATCAGCTGGCTTGAAAATATATCAGGTAACATTAAAAAAGACAGTTATGGCGGGTAGATCTTTTGAGAAGTTGGTCCGGGAAGAGATGGAAGGTCTTCGCATCAAACCCGAAGAAGGTGTTTGGCAACACCTGGAAGCAGCGCTTGAACAAAAAAAGAAGAAACGTTGGGTATTCTGGCTGTTCTTTGCCGGAATGGGCTGTCTGTGCCTGTCAACTACCTGGTACTTTCTTGCGCGAACCGATCTGTCAAGCACTCCCAAACCGGAAATAAGTGTACCCTCCAACACCCTGCAAACAAAACCAGGGAAAACCGAGCTGGAAATGGCAGTACCTGCCGATGTTCCAATTCAGGTATTGAAAGGCCTTCAGGCAGGTAATGTTGCTGGAGAAAAAGAAACAGGTTCAGGCAAAAAAAGGCCAACTGCCGTTCCGGGAAAAGAAATGCACATAGCAGGCATACAGGCATCCGAAAACCCGCAAAGGGAGGATCGGGAAAAGACCGAAGAAAACAAAGCAGTTCAGGACATACCCTCGCTTGCCATAGACAAGCAGCAGGAAAATGGAATGTCTGCTATTTTGCCCTCTACGATACTCCCAAAGGATAGCAGTTTTACCGATCCTCATGCGGCTGATACCACTAGAACAATAAATGGGCAAGAAGGCGATAACACGGATGCACAGAAGCCGGTCGGGAAATCCGTTACCAGTCGCTGGCAGTTGTCTTTGGCGATCAGTGGCGGCAGGTCTGGTATGCGAACAGGTATTGGCAAAATGCCTGAGTATCCTGTGGTATTATCGGCCAATATACCTGCTTTTCCGGGAGCAGCAGGTTCCTGGCGAACACCTTCTTTGTTGGATGCCGGTTCTTTTGGCTTGAATGCTGAATTCTCCAAACCCTTACGTAAGCACGCTGGCATGAGCTTACTCGTGGGTTATCAGTTGTACCGAACCCAAACAGGGGTGGGGAGGAAAATTGACAGCAGTGTGCAAGCCACCGCAGCCGGACCCAGATCTGGCAATGGCGCCTATTACCTGAGCACAGATAGTGCTGCTTACCTGAATCATTTTCATTTTTTGCAGGCTGGTATCTCCGGTTACCTGCAGTATCCAATCTCTGCCAAAATGCAGGTAAGATGGAATGTAGGTGCGGCCGCCGCTGTATTGCTCAAAAGCAATGCCCTGCATTACGATGCAACGGCCGGTATCCTGTATACTGACAATGCTTTATTGAATTGCTTTCAATGGAATTTCTTCAGCAGTATTGAGCTGGGGTTGGGTAAGGATCCGTTAGTCTATATAGGACCTGAGTGGAGTTGGTTTGTAACAACTCCCTATCAAAGTACAGTGAATGGGAACCAGCACCTGTTTCGTTCCGTACTGAAAGCAAGGGTAGTGCTCGGTCGTAACAATAAAAGATAGGTCTTGGGTTGGTAAGGTAAAGGGAATATCTCGGGAGGAGGTATCCCCGTCTTTTATTCGGCAGAATTGATAAAGGAAAGGTTTCGTTTGATGCCTTTGTATTTGGCTCTTTTGATGGGAGAGCCCTTGAAAATCCGGGCGAATGCTTCTTCACTGAGTGTTTCCCATTCCCGGGTGCCCAGGTTCAGTATTTCGGGAATGGGGCTGAATGCCGGTTCCGAATGTGCTTTACTGAAACGATTCCATGGGCATATATCCTGGCAAACATCGCAGCCGAATAACCAGTTGTCGAATTTCCCTTTCATCTGCTTCGGGATCAGTGCATCTTTTAATTCGATGGTGAAATAACTGATGCATTTGCTGCCGTCGATCACTTTGTTGTTACCGATGGCGTCGGTAGGGCAGGCGTCGATGCATTTCCGGCAACTGCCGCAGAAATCTTTGGCAAGGGGATCATCGTACTCTAGTTCTATATCCACGATGAGTGTGGCGATAAAATAAAAGGAACCGGTTTGTTTGTTGATGAGATTCCCGTTCCGACCGATCCAACCCGCACCGCTTTTCACGGCCCAGGTCCTTTCCAGTACGGGAGCTGAATCCACAAAACCCCGGCCCTGGATCTCCCCGATGGATCCGTTGATCTGAGCCAGAAAACTATGTAGTTTGGCCCTGATCACATCATGGTAGTCCTGTCCATACGCATATTTGGCAATCTTGGGTATACCGGTCTGCTGTTTTTGTTCCGGGTAATAGTTCTGCAGCAGGGTTATCACAGATCTGGCACCGGGTACCAGTTTACGCGGATCTATGCGGAGATCAAAATGGTTCTCCATGTATTGCATGCTTCCATGCATACCTTGCCGCAACCAGGCTTCCAGACGCCGGGCATCTTCATCCAGTTGTTCCGCCCTGGCAATACCACAATACGAGAATCCCAGCTGTCGGGCAGCATCTTTCACCATGTGGGTATGTTTCTGCAGAACGCTCAAGGTGTTGGTTATTTACAGTTGGATGCCAGTTGCGCATCAATAGAACGTTTCATATCCATGTAGATCTCTTTTCTTTCTTCGCCCAATAGCCCTTTTGTGAAAAAGATACAGGCATAACCCCGGCAATGATCTACCATGGGCCAGGTACCAAATAATCCCGGACTGGCCACTACGGTTCCCTGTCCGTTCTCATCAGCTTCCAGTATCCATTCGCCAAAACCATAATTATATCCTTCGGCTGCTTTGGGTGCATATTTGATCATGGCAGGAGTGGTTCGTACGGTCTGCATATCTGCGATCGCTTTTTCGCTGAGTATCCTTTTGCCATTGAACATTCCCTTATTCAGGATCATGGACAGGAAGTTCATATAATCGCCGGCAGTGGAGATGGCTCCGCCGGAGGGGTTTACGGCTGAAAAACTGGAAAAACTGGTGTTACGCATCATGAGCGGGCGGGTAATGCGCTCCTGCATGAGCTGTTCAAAACTTCTGCGGGTCAACACTTCAAGCACACGGCCGGCAATATTCAGCCCGATATTGCTGTAACGGAAAGCCAGTCCCGGGTTCGATTCGATCTCCTGTTTGGAGGCAAAATCATTCACTTCTTCTTCCAGTGAAGCATATTTTTTGCGACCTAAGATACTGAGCAGGCGTATGGGCTCCGATTGGATACCGGTTAAATGTGCCAGGCAATCCTTGATGGTGATATAACCTTTCGAATACTTGGTGAAAATGGGAAGGTATTTGCTGACCTTGTCATCAAGGGATAGTTTACCCTGGTCCACAAAACTCATGACCAATGCCGCCGTCAGCCATTTACTGCAACTGGCAATGGGTGCCTGGGTTTTCAGGTTAAAATCGTTCCCGATCGCTTTTTGGTAGACGATCTTGCCATCTTTATAGATCAGGGCTACTACCTGTCCGCCCAGCTCTTTTTTGGAGGCCTCCAGTTTACGGTCAAGCTCTGAAAAATCAGGCTGGGCCATGCTTACCTGAAAGAATAACAGGAAAATGAATACAGCACTGACTTTACCGCAGATTTCTCTTGTTTTTACAGACATAATTTCCGGATTTATCACTTGGATTGTGATTTGTAATAAGGTTTAAAGTTATTTGAAAAATAGGTAGTTCCGATAGAAATCGGTGGTCTGGCTGCGAAGCGCTTTTTTTCAACGGGGCTGTTGCCCCAAGTACCGAAAGTACCCGTGTGCGACGCAAGAAAAGCGCAAGCGCCAACTGCAGCCGGATAAAGACTACCTATCAGTCAATTAACCCCATGCAAATCTGCAATCATTAAACGATAAAACCCCTATATGAACCTGAACAATTATACCATCAAGGCCCAGGAAACCATCCAGGCGGCACAGCAGGTAGCTTTCAATAACGGTAACCCCAATATTGAGACCAATCACCTGTTGAAAGCCTTGCTGGCAGATAAGGACAGCCCGGTAGAATTCTTGCTGAAGCGGAACAATGTGAACGTGGCATTCACCGAAACAAAAGTGGATGAGAGTATCAGCAAATTACCCAAAATTCAAACCGGTGAACCTGCCCAGAGTATCAGCCGAGACCTGAATACCGTTTTCCTGAAAGCCAACGGTACACTGAAAGAATTCAAGGATGAATTCATCAGTACGGAGCACCTGTTACTTGCCCTGTTGCAGGTGAACGATGATACCGCCAAGACCCTGAAAGCGGTAGGTCTTACAGAAAAAGGCCTGATCACAGCCATCAAGGACCTCCGTAAGGGCGATACCATTCAATCACAGACCCAGGAAACCCAGTTGAATACCCTGAACAAATATGCCAAGAACCTGAATGAGATGGCAAGGCAGGGCAAGCTGGATCCCGTGATCGGCAGGGATGAAGAGATCCGCAGAACCCTGCACATACTTACCCGAAGAAGTAAGAACAACCCGATACTGGTAGGTGAGCCCGGTGTAGGTAAAACCGCTATCGTGGAGGGGTTGGCCATGCGTATCATCAATGGGGATGTGCCTGATAACCTGCGTTCCAAAACCATTTTCGCACTGGATATGGGACAACTGATCGCCGGTGCCAAATACAAAGGTGAATTTGAAGAACGTTTGAAGGGCGTGGTAAAGGAAGTGTCTACCAGCGATGGCGAGATCATCCTTTTCATTGATGAGATCCATACCCTGATCGGTGCAGGCGGTGGTGACGGTGCGATGGATGCAGCCAATATCCTGAAGCCGGCACTGGCCCGTGGAGAATTGAGAGCCATCGGTGCCACCACCCTGAATGAGTACCAGAAATATTTTGAGAAAGATAAGGCGCTCGAACGCCGTTTCCAGAAAGTGATGATCGATGAACCCTCTATGGAGGATGCGATCTCCATTCTGCGTGGTCTTAAAGACAGGTATGAGACCCACCACCATGTACGCATTAAGGATGAAGCCATAATTGCGGCGGTGGAACTGTCGAGCCGTTATATGACCGACCGGTTCCTGCCGGACAAAGCTATTGACCTGATCGACGAAAGTGCGGCCAAACTGCGCTTGGAAATGAATTCAATGCCGGAAGAACTGGATAAACTGGAGCGCCAGATACGCCAGCTGGAAATTGAGCGCGAAGCCATCAAACGGGAGAATGATGAGTCCAAACTGAAAGAACTGAATGTTGAGATCAGTACCCTGATGGTGGAGCGGGATACCCTGAAGTCGAAATGGAAACAGGAAAAAGAACTGGTAGAGAAGGTCCAGAACGCGAAAGCCAAAATAGAAGAACTGAAACAGCAGGCCGAACAGGCGGAGCGTAACGGTGAATATGGAAAAGTAGCTGAGATCCGGTATGGTAAGATCAAGGAACAGGAAGCCCTGATTGCCGAGATCACCACACAGATCGAAAGCTCGACCGATAAACGGTTACTGAAAGAAGAAGTGGATGCTGAGGATATTGCGGCCAATGTGGCCAAAGCAACCGGTATCCCGGTAGCCAAAATGCTGCAGAGCGAAAGGGAAAAATTGCTGCACCTGGAGGACGAACTGCACCATCGTGTGGTGGGACAGGAAGAAGCCATTACAGCAGTGGCGGATGCTATCCGCAGAAGCCGTGCCGGTTTACAGGATCCCAAAAAGCCGATCGGCTCATTCATCTTCCTGGGAACCACCGGGGTGGGTAAGACAGAGTTGGCCAAAGCGTTGGCGGAATACCTGTTCGATGACGAAAGCATGATGACGCGTATTGACATGAGTGAATACCAGGAGAAACATACCGTATCAAGATTGGTGGGTGCTCCTCCGGGATATGTAGGGTACGATGAGGGCGGTCAGCTGACCGAAGCTGTACGCCGAAAACCTTACAGCGTGGTATTACTGGATGAGATCGAAAAAGCACACCCGGATGTATGGAACGTATTACTGCAGGTGCTGGATGATGGCCGTCTGACCGATAATAAGGGACGTGTGGTGAACTTTAAGAACACCATCATCATCATGACCAGCAATATCGGCAGTCACCTGATCCAGGATGCATTTGAGAAAGTGAATGAGGACAATGTTGAGGAAGTAACAGAAACAGCCAAGGTTGAAGTGATGAACCTGCTGCGTCAGACCATCAGGCCCGAGTTCCTGAACAGGGTGGATGAGATCATCATGTTCAGTCCGCTGATGAAAAAGCAGATCCTGGGCATTGTGAAGATCCAGCTGGAAGGTTTGAAACAACTGGTAGCCGAGAATGGTATCGAACTGAATTTCAGCAAGTATTTGCTTGAGTTCCTGTCTGAACAGGGATATGATCCGCAATTTGGTGCCAGGCCGCTGAAAAGGCTGATCCAGAAACAGATCATTAACGCATTGAGTAAAAGGATCCTGGCAGGCGATATCGATAAAACAAAACCCGTACTGGTAGATGTGTTCGATGGGGTAGTGGTGTTCAGGAACGAAGAATAAAGATGGGTTGACATATAGGTTTCAGGCCGGGGTAGGGATACTCCGGCCTTTTTTTGGGTGTTTTGACAGGATTCGATCGCGGTAAATACGCTATGCCGGATGGGGATGTATGGGTAGATTTGTTGCTGTAATTCTGCTATTGGAGGACGCAAAATGCGTCCTCCAATAGCAGAATGGAATATAAAAAACAGCTATGCAAACGAACCAGGTTATGGTTGCCGATGAAGCAATTATGAGCAAGATATATGTGGTAAGAGGTTGTAAAGTAATGATCGACAGGGATTTGGCACAGTTGTACGGGGTTGAGACCAAACGGCTGAAGGAAGCTGTAAGGAGAAATCTGGCAAGATTCCCTGAAGATTTTATGTTTCAGATGAGTAAGGCCGAATTTGAGAATTGGAGGCCGCAATTTGCGTCCTCCAATTCTCTTAAAATGGGGCTCAGGCATTTGCCCTACTGTTTTACGGAACAGGGAGCCACTATGTTATCCTGTATCCTGAGCAGTGAAAGGGCCATCAAAGTGAATATTCAGCTGATACGGATATTTTCGCGGATGCGGGAAACGTTGTTGACGCATAAGGACATATTGCTGCAACTGGAAAAGATAGAACAACGTCTTTCTGGTCATGATGAACAGATCCAGACCATCTTTCATTATCTCAAACAACTGATCAATCCTCCGCAGCCTGCCCGTCAAAGGATCGGGTTCAGGCGAAATCAGGAATGATTTAGTATCTTTTGTTACTAAATCATTGACATGAGAAATGTATCATCCTTACTGATCGCTTTCCTGCTGATGGCAACCACTGCCTGTTCGCAACCGGCTGCTCAAAAGAAGCCTGTTTATGGTAGTAATCCTGCTGCGGGAAAATATTATCCGATCCGTGGGTTCAACATGTATTGTGAAGTGTATGGAGAGGGAGAGCCTTTGCTGATCATTCATGGGAACGGCGGCGATATATCCAACTTCAAAGAGAACATCCCTTATTTTTCCAGAAACTATAAGACCATTATCGCTGACAGCAGGGGGCAGGGTAGATCAACTGATACGGGCGATTCACTGAGTTACGAAATGATGGCGGATGATTATGCCGCTTTGCTGGATGCATTAAAGATACCCTCCGCCTATGTGATCGGCTGGAGTGACGGGGGCATTAACGGATTATTGCTGGCCCTGCGTCATCCAGGTAAAGTAAAGAAGCTGGCCATTACGGGTGCCAACCTGCAGCCGGATACCAACGCCGTATACCAGGAAGTATGGGACCTGGTGACACCTACATACGCTCGTTTGCAAAAGAAACCTGTTAAGACGCCAGCCGAAAAGGCAGAATGGAAACTGATGCGTTTGCTGGTGGAACAACCGCATATTCCGGTTGAGGCTTTACATAAGATAGAATGCCCCACATTGGTGATTGGAGGGGATCATGATGTGATCAGGGAAGAACATACCATGCAGATATATAAAAATATCCCCAAAGCATATTTGTGGATACTTCCGAATGCGGGGCATAGTACACCGGTTGTACATAAGGATGTCTTCAACAGTACGGTTGATCAATTTCTGAAGCAACCCTATCGTGTGGTCAAGGGAACTGACCGTTTTAATTAAATGGCATTGGCGCAGAAAATCAAGAGGCAGGTATGATGAATACCTGCCTCTTGTGAATATGACCCGGGGATTTCGTTTATTCCTCTGGTTTGTTCTTAAGCGCCATCAGCAGGGTATATGCACCTTTGGTTACAATGGTCTTACCATCAAAACTGCTGCTGTTCATGATCTCGATAAATCCATTCTCTTTGGTGCCGGTTTCTATGGCTGTCATCAGGAACTGAGCGGGTGCTTTTTGTATGAACACATAGTTGACACCTTCATAAGCCACGATGGCTTCTTCGGGTAATGCAGGCGATTGCTGACTTTTCAGTTTTATTTCGGCATTCATATAGGTACCCGGGAAAAGGTTTTTGTCATAATTCTCAAAGTGGCAATGTACATCTGCAGTTCGTTCTGGTGAAAGGTCGTGGCTGATGATGCTGATCTCACAGGGATATTTTTTACCTGGATTGTTATTGGTGTATGCCAACAGTTTTTGCCCGATGGCCAGTTTGGGCAGGTCTCTTTCAAATATCTGCAGGTTCAGGTGTATATCATCGGGATTGACAAGTTCAAACAGGATGTCAGCAGGATTCACATATTTGCCTGTATTGACCTTTACGCTTGAAACAAACCCGGTGATAGGAGAGTAGATATTGACGCTCCTGGAGATATTGTTCTCCGATACCTGCTGCGGATTGATATGGATCAATTTCAGTTTTTCAGCAAGTGCACCCAGGTTGATCTTTTGTGTTTGATAGTCCATCTGTGTTTGCTGGAAAATTTTGTCACTGGTGGCTTTACTCTGGTTTAGCTCTTTCTGGCGCAGGAACTCAGCTTCCAGGTATGCCAGTTTCGATTTGGTTGTTAAATAATCCTGCTGTAACTGAACGTATTGCTGGTCCTCCATTACGCCGATCACTTCTCCTTTGCTGATGTGCATGCCTGGTAACAGTTTGGTAGAGCGTAGAAAACCTCCCAATGGCATACTGACCGAGATCATATTCTGTGGCGGTACATCTATTTTGCCATTCACTTTGATAATGGCGGATATACTTTTCTCTTCCACTTTGCCGGTCTCTATTTTGGAAGAAGCCAGTTGTGCTGCTGTTAAGGTCACCAGGTTGGCCACTTCTGGTTTGGGCGTTGCAGGTTCTTCCTGTTTTTTACTGCCACAGGCCGATAGGATGATGGACAGGAAGAGGATATATAATACGTGCTTCATATAAGATTATTTTGATAATAGGTAAGTAATGTGGATCAGGCTCTCGTTCAGTAATTTCAAAGCATCCAGGTAGTTGTTTTCGATCATAATACTCTGGTTGCTCAGCATTACCCATTCCAGGTAGTTGATCTCCCCGTTTAAGAACTGCTTATTGGCTGTCTGGGTGATCAGGCTTGCATTGGGCAATGCAGTTTTCTCGAAATAGGCCACAGACTGGAGACCCGCCATATATTGTGTAACAGCTGTCTTGTATTGGCTTTCCAGTGATTGTAACTGTAGCTGGTAATTGGTTTCGGCAACCCTTTCATATGCCCTGGAAGAATTGATCCTGGCTTTCTGCGAGCCTGCAAAAATGGGAATGCCGATGCCGATCAAAGCTGAACTGAAACGGGTTCCGCTTCCGTACACGATATTGTCGGCGCCTACTCCGCGGATACTTGCGTTGGAATAACCGATGTTGAGATCGGGTAGCAGCCGGGCTTTTTCCAATTCCGTGTTGGCCATAGCCGCTATCTTTTGCTGCTGCAATATGGTCAGTAATGGGTGACCAGACAGGTTGCTGCTGTCCATCCCCGGCGGAACCGGCACCTTCAGCGAATTTGCTTGTGGCTCAAGCATCTCCGTGGTATTCAGTAATAAGCGGAGTTGGATCTGCAACAGTTCCATTTCTTCCTGTAAGGCTTTCAGTTGCAGGAAAATATTGCCACGTTGTGTTTCTGCCGTGGTCTTTTCCAGGATATTGGCTTCCCCTTTTTCCAACCGAAGGGTTGCTTTCCGGAGAAACTCGGCATAATTGCTGTCTGCTCTTACCAACAGGTTCTTTTTTTCCTTCAGTAACAGTATGGAGTAAAATACCTGTGTTACAGAACGTTTCAGTTCGGCTTCCCTTACGGCAACATTCAGTAAGGATGATTTCCATTCCTCTGTGAGCAGGTTTTTCTGCTTTGTGTACACCGTTGGGAAACTGAACGATTGCGAAATGCCGAATTTGGTGTCCGTATAACCGCTGTTGATCTGGCCGGCTTCTGCTGCAATATTGGCTTTGGGTATGTTGGCCGCTGTCTGTATCAGCTGTTGTTGCCACAAAGCTTTCAGTTTCTCGTTTTTAACTGTCAGGTTGTTTTTTACTGCAGTGTCAATGGCTTCTCCCAGGCTGATGCGTTGCTGTGCCTGTAAGCCTGCTGCCGAGAATAACAGTAATCCGATCAGCATGGCAGCATGGGTATGGCCATTTCTTTTTTTCTTTTTCCGGGTACCGGATCTTTCAAAGAGGATATACATGATAGGTAAAACGAATAGGGTCAGGAATGTAGCTATCAGCAATCCACCGATCACTACGGTGGCCAGTGGTCTCTGTACTTCAGCACCCGCACCGTTACTGATGGCCATGGGCAGGAAACCGAGTGATGCTACGAGTGCCGTCATCAGAACCGGTCTCAACCGTACTTTGGTACCCATCAGTACAATATTCTGCAGGTTGGTCAATCCTTCTTTTTTCAGGCGGTTGAATTCTGCAATCAATACAATACCATTTAATACCGCCACGCCAAACAGCGCAATGAACCCAACACCCGCACTGATGCTGAATGGCATACCCCTTAAGGCGAGAAAAAAGATACCTCCGATCGCCGATAAGGGAATGGCCGTATAGATCAGCAGGCCATGCTTGAGTGAGTTGAACGCAAAATGCAGCAATACCAGGATCATGAAAAGTGATACCGGTACGGCGATGCTCAGCCTTTTCTTGGCTTCGTTCAGGTTCTCAAAAGCGCCGCCATAAGTGATATAATACCCTTCCGGCAGTTTGATCTGTTTTTCCGCTTTCTGTTGCAGCTCTGTAACGATCGATTCCACATCACGGTCCTTCACGTTAAAACCGACCACGATCCTTCTTTTGGCATCTTCTCGTTGTATCTGGTTGGGACCATCCTTGATGGCTACGGTTGCCAGTTGCGACAAGGGGATCTGTGTGCCCTGGGGAGTAGGTACCAGCAGATTCTGTACATCTTCCAGGTTTCTGCGTTTATCCGTATCCAGGCGTACCACCAGGCTGAAGCGTTTTTCTTCTTCAAATACCATTCCGGCTGATTGTCCCGCAAATGCTGTGTTGATGATCTGGTTCACATCGGCAATATTCAGCTGGTACTGTGCGATCAATGGCCTGTTGTATTCAATGATGATCTGTGGCATACCTGTAACAGGTTCTATGAATAAACTCTGACTTCCCTGTACCGTGTTCACGATCTTTCCCAGTTGTGCCGCATAATGCGCCAGTGTGTCCAGGTTCTCTCCGAAGATCTTGCATACCACATCCTGCCTGGCACCTGTCATCAATTCATTGAAACGCATTTGTACCGGGAACTGGAAACCCGTGGTGATGCCAGGAACTTCCTGTAAGGCTTCGCTCATTTTCTGCGACATCTCCTTGAATGTTTTGGCAGAAGTCCATTCTTCCTTGTCTTTCAGGATCACCATCAGGTCACTGGCTTCCATAGGCATCGGGTCGGTGGGGATCTCTCCGCTACCGATCTTGGTCACCACTTTCTCTACTTCCGGAAATCTCGATTTTAAGATATGTGCTGCTTTTTGTGTGCTTTCAATGGTAGTGGTCAGGTTACTTCCCGTAAGTACCCTGGTCTCAACCGCAAAATCGCCTTCTTCCAGGGCCGGAATAAATTCACCGCCCATGCGGGTCAGGGTAAAGATGGCCAGTATAAATAGGCTTACAACGATGGTCAGGATGGTTTTAGGAATGCGGAGCAACCGGGCCAGTGCATGCTGGTAAATTCGTTCCAGCCGGAACATCAGCTTATCGGACAGGTTGGCTTTGTGCGAGATGTTTTTGCTCAGCACCAGTGAACTCATCATCGGTATATAAGTGAGCGACAGGATGAATGCGCCGAACAGGGCAAACGCCACAGTTTGGGCCATGGGTTTGAACATTTTTCCCTCGATGCCCTGTAATGTGAAGATGGGCAGGTATACGATCAGGATAATGATCTGTCCGAACACGGCGCTGTTCATCATTTTTCCGGCTGACTGGTTCACCTGGTCATCCATATCTTTTTGCGATAGCTTCGTAATGCTGGCAAATTTCTTACTGTGCGTAAGCTGGTGCATCACTGCTTCCACGATGATCACGGCCCCGTCTACGATCAATCCAAAATCAAGGGCTCCGAGGCTCATCAGGTTACCGCTCACCCCAAACAGGTTCATTAATATGATGGCTACCAGCATGGATAAGGGGATGACGGAAGCCACCAGCAGACCCGCACGGATATTACCAAGGAACAATACCAGAATGAACACCACGATCAGGGCTCCTTCCATCAGGTTCCGGGTTACGGTACCAATGGCATGGTTTACCATCTTGGTACGGTCAAGGAAGGGCTCGATCACCACACCTTTGGGCATGGTCTTTTGTATCTGCGCCACCCGCTCTTTTACGTTTTTGATGACCTGGCTGCTGTTGGCGCCTTTCAACATCATGACCACGGCACCGGCAACTTCGCCCTTGTCGTTGTAACACATGGCGCCGTACCGCGTGGCATAACCGGTTTTGATCTCCGCTATGTCGCGCAGGAACAGCGGGGTCCCGGTAGAAGTGGCTTTGACGGCGATATTACCCAGGTCTTCGGGAGTGCCGATCAGACCTTCGCTTCGGATAAACAGTACGGTGGCCCCTCTCTCTATATAAGCACCACCGGTATTCTGGTTGTTTTTTTCCAGTGCAGTGAATATGTCCCGGATATTGAGTTGGTAAGATTGCAGTTTGTTGGGGTTGACCGCGATCTCGTATTGTTTCAGTTTTCCGCCAAAGCTGCTTACTTCGGCCACACCTTTTACTCCCAGCAACTGGCGTCGAACGATCCAGTCCTGGATGGTTCGTAACTGGGTCGCATCATATTTGCTTTCATAGCCTTCTTCTGGCCGTACCACGTATTGGTAGATCTCGCCCAGTCCGGTACTGATGGGGCCCAGTTCAGGTGTGCCGATGCCCGGAGGGATCAAGCCCTGTATTTTCTGCAGGCGTTCAGCTACCTGTTGCCTGGCCCAGTAGATATCTGTTTCATCATCAAATACGATGGTGACCAGTGAGAGGCCGAAACGGGAGAAACTTCGTATCTCCAGCATGCCTTTGATATTGCTGTTGGCCTGTTCTATAGGGAATGTGACCAGTCTCTCAATGTCGGTAGCCCCGAACGAAGGGGCCACTGTGATCACCTGCACCTGGTTATTGGTAATGTCCGGTACAGCATCAATGGGTAGTTTGGTGGTTTCATAGATACCGAAACCCACCAGCGTCAGCACGAAGAGCCCGATGATGAGTTTATTACGAATCGAGAACCCGATTATATTGGTTAGCATAATTTTTGTTGATCGTTTTTATTAGCCTAATTGCATAAAGGGTATCGCAAACACACATAGTAGTGTTCGCCTGATACCATTACCAGTGTTCAGATCAACAGCTTTTGGGGGGTTGCCAGATAGTGGACAAGAATGAGGAGCCCGTAAATGTCTCATCTAACAAAGGAAAATGTCTGGAGTTACTGGTAACAGGTTTGTGGATCTCCGTAGATTGGTTGTTGGGCACGAATGCACCAATTACCGCATTGATACAGCCATCATGGCTTTTGAACGGTAATTTCATGTCCTTTGCATAATCCGAGTCTTTCTCTGTGGTTGGGGTATAATGTAGGCAGAGAAACTCCCAAAGGGTCAGATCGCTTTTTTTCTGTTTGTGTTCGATAAAATGCTCCACCAGCAGCGGTAGTTTAACCAACTGGTACATTTCTGTTGTGGAAAACAGGTAAATGGAAAGGAACGATATAGCGATCAGCCTTTTCAATAATCCAAAGTTAGCAAAAACGGAGCAGTTGAACAACCTGACCCGCCGATACTGGGCCCTGATTGGCCGGTTATCAAATGAATGGGGACATATTTGCAGGATTTGCAGGGATGCCCGAAATTGAACGGAAATATGGTACAGTTCACAGCCATTATACAACAATTCGGAGAGCAGGGTGAAAAGACCGGCTGGACCTACATTGCCATTCCTGTAGATATTGCAGAACAATTGCATCCCGGTAACCGCAGGTCATTCCGGGTAAAAGGTAAACTGGATGCGTATGCCATTTCTGGTGTTGCATTGCTGCCCATGGGAGGTGGAAGCTTCATCCTTCCATTGAATGCGCCGATGCGAAAAGCCCTCCGGAAGAAAAAGGGAGCCCAGCTTACTGCAAGCTTATCTGTTGATAAACAGGAACTCGTGGTCCCGGCCGAACTCCTGGAATGTCTGTCAGATGAACCCGAAGCCCGGGCCTTCTTTGAACAGCTGAAACCTTCACACCGCAATTATTTCATCAAATGGATCGGAGGCGTGAAATCAGAACCGGCTGTTGCCAAACGTATTGCCCAGGTGGTCAATGCCATGGTCCGAAAACAGGATTTCGTGGCCATGATCCGCAGCCATAAGGCAGAAAAGGACCGGGGAGGCTTCTGATATCTCGGGATAAAAAAACTCCCTCAAAACTTACTAAATAGTAAGTTTTCCTTAATTTCAGGCTGTGGCTCCCAGAAAACAGGATACCAAACAGGAAATACTCAGGATCGGGATGGACCTGATCAAACGCTATGGTTATAACGCCTTTAGCTACGCTGATATTTCGAAGGCCCTGCAAATGAAGAATGCCGCCGTTCACTATCATTTCCGTGGAAAGGAAGATCTGCTGGCGGGTATACTCGATCAGTATCTGGATGATTATGTTCAGCTGGGAAAACAACTACAGGCTTCACGCATCACTGCCTTACAGAAACTGGATAAGTTCATTGAGCGCTATTCTGTACTGGTAGACGCTAACTGCATCTGCATTATAGGCTCTGTGGCCTCTGATTACAATACATTGCCTGAGTCGGTTAAGACCCGGGTCATCGAACTGATCGAACTGGTGCTGAGTATGGTTGAAAAGACCCTGCAGGAGGGAAAGAAGAAGGGGGAATTCCAGTTCACTGAGTCGGCCAGAACGCAGGCACTCCTGATCATGACCAACCTTGCCGCCGGTGTGCAACTGGCAAGGATATCCGGTAAACAGGATTATGTACAGATACGCAAGGCCCTGCTCAGACAGGTCAAGGGCTGATTTTTTTTAACCTAAAAACTTACTTATTAGTAAGTAACTATCAAACCGCTAAAAACACATACCATGAAACAAATGATCGTATCTCTCTTATTAGTGACTGTAGGACTGCCCTTGGGTGCAACGGCACAGTCGGCACCCGAATTCCAGAAAGGAACCGTACAGAAGGCCAATCAGGAAGTGCTGGATGGAGCCATCCGCGACCAGACCGCTAAAAAAGGCACTATCCTTTTTCAATCAGCAGCCGGAAAGAAGACCGTGTACTCGCCGGCTGAGATCGCAGGCTTTACCTTGAATGGCAGCAGTTATATCTCTTATGCCAGTGATTTTTACAAAGTACTGGTGGCGCCGGGAAAGGCCGGTTTATACCAGCGGGTAACGGATAACAGCGGAAAAATGCTGTACAATGGCGCAGAAGTGATCAGTGTTACCACGGCAGAAGGCAAAGCGGGCGACTATTATATCCAGCTGCAGGCAGACAGCAAGTGGGTACGCATTACCCAGAAGGATTTTGAAACAACCGTAACCAACCTGTTTGCGGGTTGTTCTGTGGTGCTTGATGCAGTAAAGAACAAGACATTCGATTTTAACAGCCTGTCCAAACTGGTAGAACAATACAATGCCTGTAAATAACAGGATAGCTGATAACTGCATGAGAAGGTCAGTAACAGCAAAAGGCATCCCGTAAAGGATGCCTTTCTTTTGTATGATCAGAGATGTCGACCGTATCAGGTCAGAGCTCAGAGAATTCAGCAGGATTCATCAGGATCGTCTCGTTTCTGGAAACCGTATTCAGGTACTCTGGCATTACCACCAGTTTGGTCCATTCCGGCGAAGAACCAAATGCTTTCCAGTGTTCGTTCCTGTCGGCCATGTTGTTAAAGCTCGTCATGTACATCAGGTTGGGCATACGGCTGCCTGCGATCACTTCTGCATAAAACACTCCATTGAAATTCAGTCTTTTGAACAGGGCTATTTCTCCGCCCTCATTGAACATTTTTACTTTCTGGCGGTACAATCTTTCTGTGCCACCCTCATAACTCCGCAGTTCGTAAACCCGGTCCGTTTTATTGCCGCTGAGTGTAGGTTCCTGATAGGTGGTCATCAGGGGGAAAGCTTTCAGCAGAATGGTTTCAATGCGGTTGTACAACACTGCGTTGTGTGCGGCATTCCAGTAGGTGTCACCATCTTTTTGCAATTGTGCGTCTTTCGCCAGCAGGTCTTCCACCGTACTCGCATGTTTCAGTGAGGGCAGCGGAATGAATACAATGATCCTTTTCTCTGTGGCCGTATCATTCCCGATGGGGTGGTATACACCTACTTTCTTTACGCCCGCCCTGTGTAAGGCCGGTAAATAAGCATTTTTTAAAAAAGCATCTACCTGCTGCACCTGTTCATTGCTGGCAAGGCGGTAAAGTTTGATCTCATAATAATCCCTTTGGTCTGCCTTGGGCTTTTGTGCTGATACATTTTCCTGGAACATGCCAGTGATGAGCAGTAGAAGGATAATGGTCTTTTTCATGTGTTTTGATGTTTATTGGATTAATCAGTATGGGTTAAACGGTAGATCAGCAAAGCGGCCCTTTGTATCAGTTGGGGAAACTCTTTCAGGTTGATGGTTTCTCCGGGTGCATGCGCTCCGCGACCCGAAGCGCCCAGTCCATCGATACTTCCTTTCATATACCTGGCTACATATGAAATATCTCCGGCGCCTCTTGAACCCGGGTCGCCGGCTTTGGTGGGTCCCACCCCCATGGCTTTGGTAACACCGCTGACAATATCCAGTAACCTGGCATTGTCTTCAGTAGGTTCCATGGCCGGGATGCCATCCTGGAAACGGATCTCCGCTTTAGCGCCATTCAGGTTCCTGGCAACGATCTGACGCATTTTATTGCGTGCCGCCTCTTTCTGTGCCTCGGTCAGGAAACGGAGGTCGCCGGTAACGACGGTCTCCGGAGAGATGATATTGGTTTTACCCAGTGCTTCCCCGCGTGCTTTGGCTTCCTCGTACACCATTTCGGATCCGCCCAGTATGAGTCCGGGATTGAACGTGAGGTATTTTTCCGTACTCAGTTCCTCGCGGAAACTGTTCAGGATGCGGGCGGCTTCATAAATGGCCCCATAACCGGCCCCGTTGCTGAATACACCGGAGGAATGACCTGTTTTGCCGGTCACATGCAGTTTCCAGCCGCTGCTACCCCTGCGGGCTGTGGCAATGGAATTCAGTCCGTTGGCACCTTCAAAAGCCAGTGCCACATCACAGGTTTTGGCACGTTCTATAAAATCCTTCCGGCTAACACTGGTTGGTTGCCCCGATCTTTCTTCATCGCCCGTAAAATACACGATGATCTGTGTGTCGTCCAGTAGTCCCATGGATTGTAAAGCCTGTAAGGCCATCACTACCACCACATCTCCTCCTTTCATGTCATTTACACCCTGGCCGGTCGCAGTAGAATCATTTAAACGCTGGTAGGGAGAAAATGGCATGTCGGGTTCAAAAACAGTATCCAGGTGACCGATCAGGAAAATCTTCTTTCCCTTGTTTCCTTTGCGGGTAGCAACCAGGTGTCCCGCTCTTTTCAGTGAGTCGGGCAAGTTGATCCATTCGGTGCTGAAACCGGCTTTGGCAAACTCTTTTGCAAAAACATCGCCTACCTGTCGCACGCCTGCCTTGTTCAAAGTACCGCTGTTGATGTTCACCACATCAGCCAGTAATTTTTCTGCATCAGGCATGTGCAGGTCAATATAACGGATGATTTTTTTTTCGGCGTCGGAAAGGGGCTGTGAAAAAATTTGATTACACAGAAGCAACGCCAGAACAAGGGCTGGTATCTTTCTCATGAACACTCTTTGATTTCTGCCAAGTTAAGTAACAAATGCCTGCGATCGGCTGGCTTTGGTCAAAAACTGGCAATTTTTTGAAAAACAAACGCTTGTATGTCAAGTACTTGTCATATCAAAAACAGAAAATAGGCATAGGAGTATGAAAAATTTCTTTAACAAATTGTTGACGCAGCCTAGTATGGTTGTTGTGAGGTTTCCCGGTATCCAAACGGTCACCAATCTATGCGCGAATGTTACTTTAAAATCCAAGCACATGAAAAAACACATCTTCGCAGCCGCTATGGTGGTTGTTGCTGCATCGCTCCTGATGACAGCCTGTAACAAAAGCACTTCTTCGGAGGTAAACATGAGAGGCAAGGAACAGTTATCCCTGTACCTGACGGATGGCCCCGGCTTCTTTGACAATGTATACATTGATATCCGCTCGGTAAAAGTGCTGGTGGATACCAGCAGTGATACCCGCAGGCATGATAACGACGATTGGGACAGGAGAGGAGAGGATGACCGAAGAAAAGATTCCTCTTTTGTTTGGGAAGACCTCGGAATAGCTCCCGGCGTGTACGATATCCTGAAGTTCCGTAATGGTGCCGATACCATCCTGGCAAATGCCGGTATCACCAAAGGTTCTATCCGCCTGATCAAGATAGAGCTCGGTACCAACAACTCGGTGGTAAAGGATAGTGTGACCTACCCGTTGGCAGTACCTCCTAACGATAAAGGGTATGTTCTCATCAAGTTAAGAGGAAATGAGTGTGAAGAACATGCTCCCGGCAAAAAACGCCTCTGGCTTGATTTTGATGTGAGTCGCTCCATCGTACAGGACAATAACCGATTCATCCTGAAACCCGTGTTCCATTTCTTTGTGGTGAACAATTCCGCAAGCGTGGCAGGCAGGGTTGGGCCAAAAGAAGCCTATCCGGTGTTGACCTTATTTAACCAGACAGATACCGCTTACGCGCTGCCAAACAAAGAAGGTTACTTTAAGATGCGTGGCCTGAAAGCAGGCAACTACTCCCTGTATGTGAACGCCTCTAATGGTTACATTGATACAACGATCAACAACATCAGTGTCAAAACAACAGGTGAGACCTCTGTAGGTATCATCACACTCAGAAAATAAGATAAGCAAACAACCCATAGGGGAGCCGCGAGGCTCCCCTTTTTTATGCGCAGGATTCTTTGTACATTACCTTATGCAAAACAATACTTTCCTTTTGTATGGGGCCAATGGATATACCGGCAGGCTGATAGCCCGACTGGCCGCCAGTTACGGACTTTCCCCTGTTCTTGCGGGGCGTAATCAGGAAGCCTTACAGCAATTATCAGAAGAGCTGGGTTATCCTTACCAGGTGATCGATCTGGCAGACACAGCTGCGTTACAAAGGTCCTTGCAGGAAGTGCCGGTTGTATTGCATGCTGCCGGCCCTTTTCAGTTTACGTCCCGTAAAATGATGGAAGCCTGCCTGGCCACACATACCCATTATCTGGACATCACCGGTGAGATCGCTGTGTTCGAAATGGCCAAACAACTGGATGCCCGGGCAAAAGATGCAGGTGTCATGTTGATGCCCGGCGTAGGGTTCGATGTGGTGCCTACGGATTGCACAGCCTTGTATGTTAAGAACCAATTGCCTGATGCCACGCAGCTAAAACTGGCTTTTGCCACACTGGGGGGTAAACTCTCGCACGGAACTGCTACTACCATGGCGGAAGGACTGGGTGAAGGAGGGGCTGTGAGGGAGAATGGAAGGATCGTCCGAAAACCTTTGGGACACAAGGGTGAATGGATCGATTTTGGTGAAAAGAAACTGTTCGTGATGGCAATACCCTGGGGTGATGTTTCAACGGCATACAGCACCACAGGTATCCCTAATATTGAAACGTACACAGCGGTACCGCCAAAAACATTCCAACTGCTGAAGTGGCAATCACTCTATAATTGGATACTGCGCAGTTCCTTTGCCCGTAACCTGGCAAAAAAGAGGATCAAAAAACAGCCGGCTGGCCCTTCCGATGCCATGCGTGCCAAAGCGGTGAGCCTGGTCTGGGGTGAAGCCAGGAACGCTGCCGGTGAGACCCGGACCGTTCGTATGCGTTGTCCGGAAGGGTATACATTGACCGCTATCAGTAGCCTGCTGATCGTACGGAAAGTGCTGGCCGGAAACCTGAAAATAGGTTATCAGACACCTGCCGGGGCCTATGGTGCCGATCTGATTCTGGAAGTCCCGGGCGTAACTAGGGAACAGGTGTGAATTTTCTTATATTTGTCGCCTTTTATTTTACAAGCACTTTAATTTTAGATACATGGCAATGAACCGGAAAGCGGCAATGGGTTTTATTTTTATCACACTGCTGATAGATGTTACCGGTTTTGGTGTCATCATCCCGGTAATGCCCAAGCTGATTGAACAGTTGCTGGGTGTGGATGACATAAGCAAAGCTTCACAATATGGCGGATGGCTCACATTCGCCTATGCCTTTATGCAGTTTCTTTTTGCCCCGGTGCTGGGTAACCTGAGTGATAAGTATGGAAGACGCCCTGTACTGTTATTTTCACTCTTTGGTTTCGGTATCGATTACCTGCTGCTTTCTTTTGCCCCTACCATTGCCTGGTTATTCCTGGGACGTTTGATCGCCGGTGTTACCGGTGCCAGTTTTACCACTGCATCTGCATACATAGCCGATATCAGTACCCCGGAGAACCGCGCACAGAATTTCGGGATGATCGGTGCGGCTTTCGGTCTGGGTTTCATTATCGGTCCGCTCCTGGGTGGTTTGCTGGGTGAGCTGGGACCCCGTGTTCCCTTCATGGTGGCTGCCTGCCTGGCTTTGATGAACTGGTTATATGGCTATTTTGTATTGCCGGAGTCGCTTGATAAGGAACATCGCAGACCCTTTGACTGGAAAAGGGCCAACCCGCTGGGCTCGCTGTTACAATTGCGCAAATACCCGGCCGTGGGTGGGTTGATCGGTTCCTTTGTGCTGATCTACCTTGCCGCACATGCCGTACAAAGCAACTGGAGCTTTTTTAATATTGAAAGATTCCAATGGACGCCCAAGATGATCGGGATCTCCCTGGGAGTGATCGGGGTGCTGGTGGGTGCGGTACAGGGTGGACTGGTACGCGTAGTGAATCCCCGTTTGGGTAATGAAAGGAGCGTGTACATAGGGCTGGGATTGTATGCACTGGGATTGCTGTTGTTCGCATTTGCCTCACAAAGCTGGATGATGTTCGTGTTCCTGATACCGTATTGCCTGGGGGGCATAGCAGGACCGGCTCTGCAGTCTATCATTTCCGGGCATGTGCCTCCGAATGAACAGGGGGAATTACAAGGGGCGTTGACCAGTCTCATGAGTGCAACATCAATCGTAGGGCCACTGATGATGACCAATCTCTTCGCATATTTCACACATAAGGAAGCGCCCGTTTATTTTCCAGGGGCATCCTTTTTATTGGGTGCAGTATTTATGCTGGCCAGTGCCATCTGGGCCTATATTGCGCTTCGGAAAGACCATGCAAAATAAATCGTATCCTGAGGCTGAATCGTGAGATGAGCTCAGGTATTTTCTTTTGCTGTAAAATGATACCTGATGCGCAGGATCATGGCAGCCAGGATCAGCAGGAGGCAGAATTCAGAAAAGAACTTTTCAGCATCCAGCCAGTCCGTGGGCCTGTCTTTCAATAAGGGGTCCATCAGTAATCCATGGAACAGGAACAACAAGGCCGTGGCATACGATACCAGGTGAATGTTCTTCCATAATCGGAACCCCAGTTTCTTTTTGACCATTTTCTGCGTGGTAATGATCACGATCAGTAACGCATAAAAGCTGATCGTGCCCAGCATGACGATATTGGCTTGTTTGGGGGCTGCAACGGGCCAGAGTATATCGCGTAACGTAAAAGCCTGTTCTTGATCCAGCAGCAGGAACAAAGGATGTAATACCACAAAGAACAAAGCGATGTATGCCGTCCAGTTATGCAAACGATCTATGCTGATCTGTTGTATGAAGGAGGGCATTTTTTTCCAATACAGAGAACGCTTGTAAGCGGTACTCAGTAACATGCCCAGCAGAAAATTGAAGCTCAGCAGTGCTGTGGCACAGAGTCCGAGTGCACCGGAAATGTCTAAATAGGAGATGCCAAACATATCAGATCGATTCGGTTTACAGGTTAGTATAAGTGGGTTACATGGCTTGCTAAGATAAGTCAGCCCTTGCATTTTGCCTTTCACCTGTATGATTGTTATATGAACGGATGAATCTGCGTTGAGTAGGGTTATCAGGCTGTAAAACAGCGTATTGGCTGTTATTTAACAGTTCTGGACCATATTTATTAGGCTGCGATGCTATTTAGGGTTACCTTCGCCGCCATTAATTATTTACAATTTTACAAATGGACACACAAATCACAGGAACTGTAAAGTTCTTTAACGAAGAAAAAGGTTTTGGATTTATTAAGCATGATAACTCCAGCAAAGAAACTTTCGTACATGCCAATGGCCTGATCGATCAGATCGAAGCAAATGACAAAGTCATTTTTGATGTACAGGAAGGACGTAAAGGCTTGAATGCCGTTAACGTTAAGCGTTTAAGTTAACTCTGAACTTTCTTAACCTATCATAGGCCACTACGCAAAGCGTAGTGGCCTTTTTATTGGCGACAGGGCTGCTAGGGACCGTCGCTTTACCCCGAAAAGCTGTATAACTATACGAGGCTCAGTTCTGTACGGTAACCGGCTTATCGTTATCTTTGCCAACTAATTTTTAGCATATGTCAGATATCATGCAGCAGTTGCAGGAAACAGTGAATTTTATCCGGAAACAGGTGCCAGGCCAGGCTACTGCCGGAATTATTTTAGGTAGTGGGCTTGGTAACCTTGCCAACGTGATCGTAGCGGAGAAAGAGATACCCTATACAGAGATCCCCAATTTCCCGGTTAGTACCGTGCAGGGACATAAAGGCCGTTTGATCTTTGGCGAACTGGGTGGTAAAAAAGTATGGGTCATGGCCGGCCGTTTTCATTATTATGAGGGGTATACGGCGCAACAGGTTTGTTTTCCTGTTCGGGTGATGCGTTTGCTGGGTGTAGAAACCCTGCTGTTATCCAATGCAGCCGGCGGGGTCAATCCAGATTTCGAGATCGGCGACCTGATGATCATCAAAGACCATATCAGTTTTTTCACCGAGAACCCGTTATTGGGTAAAAATGAAGATGCTTTGGGAACCCGTTTCCCCGACATGAGTGAGCCCTACAGCAAGGAACTGATCAAAAAGGTATGCGATATTGCGGGCCAGCACCAGATCAAAGTTCACCAGGGAGTGTACACAGGTGTTACCGGTCCTACTTTTGAAACAAGGGCAGAATATAAACTGATCCATATCCTGGGAGGTGATGCCGTAGGAATGAGCACTGTGCAGGAGACCATTGCTGCGGTGCATTGCGGTATAAAGGTTTTTGCAGTGAGTGTCATCACCGATCTGGGCATCCGCGAGGAAGACAATACCATTACACACGAGGAAGTGCTGGCGGCTGCCCATGCAGCAGAACCCAAATTAACGGTCCTGTTTACGGAGTTGGTGAAAAGCCTGTAAGGGTAGCGGGCGTTGGCAAAAGCCAGGTGATACGGCTTCAGCTCCCTACTTTTAACGTGATCCTTAGTAGCTTTACCCATAATTTATTGCACATTTGTAAGCATGCGTTTACCATTCGTCCGGAACATATTGGTTGGGCTGTTGTTGCTGTTGTCCGGTAACGGCATTTTGCAGGCGCAGACCCGTTTTGGGCAGTTGGGTAATCTGCAGAGCAATACCGGCAATATCACCTACGATAGCCAGGGACGGATGATGAAAAAGAATACGGGTAACGATTCTTTGCAGCGGCGTGACAGGAATGCGGATTCCATCACCATCTATTATAAGTTCTTCGACTCCAGCAGGTTGCGTACGATCGATTCCTCTATCAACGATTTCACCACACGTTTCCCGCTTCCATACTATTACCATACGTTGGGGAACTATTCTACCGCGTCGCAATCCTTTTTCTTCAATCCGATCATGAAACCGGGTTTTGATGCGGGTTTCCACCAGTACGATGTATATGCCTATACATTGGAGGGAACACGTTTGTTCCAAACCACCCGCCCTTATACTGAGCTCTCATATGTGTTGGGCAGTAAGGCGGAACAGCTATTGAGTGTATTGCATACGCAGAATCGGAACAGTAACCTCAATTTTTCAGTCGAGTATCGGTTTAATAATGCGCCGGGTAACCTGAAAAACCAGAATGCCAGCCAGAATAATTTCCGCTTTGCCGCGCATTACCAGACGCTGAATAAGAAGTATGAGAACTTTTTTGTTTTCATCTCCAACAAAAGCGCCTCTTCAGAAAACGGCGGTTTGCAGGATGTGAGCAAACTGGATAGTCTCGCGCTCAATGATCCTTATGAACTGGAAACAAGGATGGGAAGGGCAGGGGCCGCAGGACGTAATCCCTTTAACACAGCGGTCAACACGGGTAATATCTATAAGAACAGCACCTTCCTGTACCGGCATCATTATGATATCGGTTCCAGGGATTCGCTGGTCACCGATTCTGTGACCTACCAGCTGTTTTATCCGCGTTTCAGGATAGAGCATACCTTCCGCTATACGGGAAGCAATTATAATTTCCTGGATAAGTTCGTTGATTCCGCACGTTACCAGAAATACTTCCATTATACCACCCCCAGCAATGTTCCGCTCAGTTTCAAAGATGCCTGGAGCGATCTGAATAATGAATTCAGCCTGATCTCTTTTCCCGATAAGAACAATCTGGCACAGTTCCTGAAAGCCGGGATAGCATTGCAGAACCTGAAGGGAACGTTCAATGATTCGGTGGCTACCATCTCTATGTACAACCTTTCCGTACTGGGTGAATACCGTAACCGTACCCGCAACCAGGTATGGGACCTGGAAGCTACGGGGCAGTTATACCTGAATGGGTTCCATGCGGGTGATTATGCTGCCTACATCAGCATGAAACGTATGCTGGGCAAGAAACTGGGATACCTGAATATCGGGTTTCAGAACGTGAACCGGTCACCTTCATTCATACTGAATCCCTTGAGCAGTTTTCCTGTGTCCAACAGGAGTGCCTACGGTAAGGAAAACATCATCCGCCTTTTTGGTTTATACGAGAACCCGCGTAACGGCTGGAAACTGGGAGCTGAATATTTTGCAGTGAACAACTACCTCTATTTTGACAGTTTCTTCACGGCCAGGCAATACGGAAGCCTGTTCAATGTGTTGCACCTGAACGCTGAAAAGAAATTCCGTTTATCCCGTTACTGGAACTGGTATACAGAGATCCATGTGCAGCAAACCACGGGGCAGCCACCGGTAAATATCCCCTTCCTGTTAACCAGAAACAGGATCGCATTCGAGGGTAACTTTGCTACCAATCTTTTCTTATCCACCGGACTTGAACTCCGGTATAACACCGCATACAAAGCGGATGGTTATTCGCCTATGCTGGGGCAGTACTTTGTGCAACAGGCCAACACCATCAGCAACCGGCCGGATATTACAGCCTTTCTGCACTTCCGGATCAAGAGTTTTAAAGGGTTCCTTCGATTGGAGAATCTCAATACCCTGAATGTAAAGAAGGGTTTCACGTTTGACAAGCCCAATTTCATGGCTACCAATTACCCCGGCACAGCCTTGTGGATACGTTTCGGTCTCTGGTGGAATTTCGTGAATTAGGTCACGGATGATGTTTAATGGCCTTTCAACGCCCTTTTTTTGATCATGCCGCCACGGGTATCCTTTACGCTGTTCATGACCACGAAAGCATGTGGGTCGATCTTTTCGATCTCCGTGTTCAGTTTGTTCAGTTCCAGGCGGGTCACTACGGTGTAGATGATATCGATATCATTTCTTTCTCCATGACTGCCAAACCCCCGTTTTCCTTTATACACGGTAAGTCCGCGCCCGATCTTCTCCATGATCATCATCCGGATTTCCTCACTGTGGGGCGATACGATGGTGACACCGGTATATTCTTCAATACCCTCTATCACAAAATCGAGTGCCTTGGATGCCACCAGGTAGGTGATCATGGAATACAGTGCGGTCTCTATGGAAAGCAGGTAGGCCGCCGCAGAAAAGATCACGATGTTGAACATGATGATGATGTCGCCAATGGTGGTACCCAGTTTTTTGCTGAGAAAGATGGCCAATACTTCAGTACCATCGATCACGGCGCCACCCCTTACCGATAAACCGATACCGGCACCCAGAAAGAACCCGCCAAATATGGAAACCAGTAATTTGTCACGTGTCACTTCGGGAAAATGCACAAAGGCGACCGTAATGGCAAGGCCAGTGATCGCGACAGCTGTCTTGATAGCGAAGTTCTTACCCAGAACCTTGTATCCCAGATACACAAAGGGGATGTTGACAACGATCAGCAGTATATAAAGAGGAACATTGGACAGTTCTGAGATCAGCAGTGAGATACCTGTGGCGCCGCCATCGATAAAGTCATTGGGTAACAGAAAACCTTCGAGACCAAAAGAGGCAGATAAGATACCCACCAGCATGAAGAAGATGTCCCTCAATAAGCGCAGGAAATTGATCTTCAGCTCCCGATACCCTTTGGCCAGTTCATAACGGGAATAATCGGTATCGCCATCATCGTTTTTAGCGTGGAGAACGGTGCGTGTTATGATCCTGGTCCAGAAAGAATTCATCCTGGTAAAGTTACTGAAAAATGGCAAAGGCTATTGCAGGCTCAGTCTTCAAAATAGGCGAGGCTTCCGCCTACCCATTCTTTGTCCTGATTGTATCGCACGCCGATCATCTTGCCTTTGCTCAGGCGGGCCAGGTTATTGGTGGCAATGGGCCTGGTTTCCCCCTCTTTCCAGAAATAAAAGATACGGATCTCTACTTTTGCCGGGATATCCGGGGTGGGTATCACATCGGCATACGTTACCTTCCGTTGCAATATCCAGTTCTGCGGATCTGTGATCTGGTCTATATCCGCACGTGTTACATCGATCACTACGCCCTGCCCTGCAAAAGAGAATAATGGTTTCAATACATAGTTCTGCAGGTCTGAAGGGATCTCCGGTAACTGGTTCAGGAACCATGTTTTGGGAACATAAGGATGATCGATGAACGGCAGTGTGTATTTGCTGATGCGATAGAACCAATTGGGGTGCGGTACCCATTCTACATCAAGGTCTGCCAACAATACTTTCCCTTTTTCCTGCACTTCGGGTGTTTGTTGTTGCAGGTCATCAAAGATGATCCGGTTGTAAATGCGGGCAACGGGGATCTTCCTGCCATTCTTCAGGTAGAACAGTTTTCTGCCTTCCTGAACCAGTTCCGTCAGGCAAACCACAGGTATGCCCACATAATCGGTGGTACAGTAAAAATCGATCCTGGTCTTCTGCTGGTGTGGCAATAACTCCAGCAGTATTACATTCTCTGCTGCGTGTTTGCCCAGGATGATCTCTTTCAGCAGTTGTTTGTACGATTCGGCTGTGAATCCGTTGAGATAAGTGTGATAATTGTCGGGTATACCAAAGTTCCTGCGGGTCACTTCTTCATGCCATACCTGGTAGGCGAACAGGGTAGGGAACCCCTGCATTTCGATCAGCTGCGGTTCCAGTTCTCCCTGTTCATTCTTGCAGATGCCGAAATCGAAGGCGATGAAATGGGTATGTGCATTTTCGTTGGGTACTTTCACTTCTTCAGGAATAGCGGCAGCACTGCTGTTGATGAACCCGGGTTGCGTGATCACATCCACGATGCTTTCGCAGGCAGAGAGTAGCTTGTTCCGGAATGCCCTGTCGATGAATACAGGGGTCTCTGCCACACGGAATTCAATGGCTCCGGGATGTTTGCTGTGCAGTTCTTTCAGGAAAGCTTCGTATTTCTCAGTAGTAAAATGCTCGTTGTACTGTTTTCTCACAGCGGGTACCATGTATGGGAGTTTAGCTTCTGCCTAAAGTAAAAAATCCTTTTCAATGGCGGAAAGATTTTTTGCCTGAGGCACAGCTGGGGCAGTGATCAACAAATATGCGGTCATTGCACTGTTATGGATTCTGCCAGCGCCATATTGAGGAAATTGGGTAATACGTGCCGATAGGTCCACATGATCTTTTCAGGGTCCTGCAGCTGTTCCACCATACTTTGCCATTTGGCTTCACCATGGTTCTCAATCACTGTCTTCTTTTTGTCCTCACGAAGCAGGTACATGTGCATGCCCTCGGCATCCGCTTCGGGGTGGAACTGCGTACCCAGGAAATGATCGTTGAAGCGGACAGACATGATGGCCCTTTCGTAAGGCACATGCGGCCGGTCCTTTTCTATGGCCAGTATTTTACCACCCATCTCGCGTAAGCGGGCGTGATTGGGTTCTATCACCTGGTAATCGCGGCTGTCCACACTGTAAAATGGATCCCTTAAACCCTCAAATACCGGTTCTTTTTTGCCGTCTTCCAGCATATGTACCGGGAATACGCCAAACGCGGTGGATCTCCGCTTGCACACGTTCCCGATACCATAATGCCGGCAGGCCAGCTGAAAACTATGGCAGATAAAGAATACGTGTTTCTTATCTGCTTCATCAGCATGGAGGTTGTATTGTTCTATCTGTTCTAACCAACTGAAGTATCTTTTTTCCCATTCACTGCCCACCGATTCCAGCGGAGAACCGGGGCCACCGCTGGAAATATAAATGTCGAAAGAAGTGTCGGGCACTTCCAGTTTCAGGCGTACATCAAATTCCTGGCAGATCAGTTCTACCTGGTTGGCGGTCTCCCACTGTAATAAAATATCCCTGATACAGCGCATTCCCTGGTTGGCCTGCCCCTCATAGAGATCAAGGATGGCAACCCGCACATATTTTTTCTCTGTTGCATTCATACGCCGCGAAAGTAGGGATATTTGAGTTTGGGGCCGGGTGGCCCCAAACTTGGGATCTTTACAGGTAACTCAGGTTGGTTTTGGGTGTCAATGCCAGTAAGGTATGGTACATCAGCTGGATGGTCTCTTCAATGTCTTTTTTATGCAGCATCTCCACGGTGGTGTGCATATATCGCAACGGAATGGAGATCAGTACAGAGGGACAGCCATCATTGGCATAGGCAAAACTGTCGGTGTCGGTTCCGGTACTGCGGCTAAGGGTCCTGTACTGTACGGGGATCTTATTCTTTTCCGCCACATCCTGAACCAGTTTCAATAATTTGTTATGGATGGCTGGTGCATAGGCCAGCGAGGGACCTTTGCCACAGAGGATGTCACCTTCGATCGCTTTACTGATCAGCGGGGTGTTGGTGTCGTGCGTCACGTCCGTAATGATGGCTACATCAGGTTTAATTCGGCGCGCGATCATTTCTGCTCCACGCAAACCGATCTCTTCCTGCACGGCATTCACCACATACAGCCCAAAAGGAAGTTTTTTCTTATTCTCTTTCAGCAAACGGGCCACTTCGGCGATCATGAAACCTCCAACCCGGTTATCGAAGGCTCGACCGATGAAATAATCATAGGCCAGCTCGTCAAACCCCTCTTCATAGGTCACTACCGATCCGATATGGATGCCCAGGGCTTCCACTTCTTTTTTGCTGCGTGCACCGCAGTCAAGGGTAAGGTTATCTACTTTGGGTTGTGGTTCCTTCTGGTCGGGATTGCTTAAGCGGGTATGAATGGCCGGCCAGCCGAACACGGCTTTCACAGGCCCTTTTTTACCATGGATCCACACACGTTTGGCAGGAGCCACCTGGTGGTCCACGCCGCCATTCCTTTTCAGGTAGATCAGTCCCTGGTCATTGATGTAGTTCACAAACCAGCTGATCTCATCGGCATGGGCCTCTATCACTACTTTAAACGGAGCGTCTGGATTGATCACGCCCACCGCTGTTCCGTATGGGTCGTGAAAATGAGTGTCTACGTATTGTTTTACGTAATTGAGCCATATTTTCTGTCCCCCGCTTTCAAAACCAACAGGAGAGGGCGTATTGATATAGTTCTTTAAAAATGCCATGGACTGGTCCGTAAGGATCGACCTGGTCTTTGATCTGGGGGAAGATTTCGCTTTTGCCATACAGTTTATTTTATGAAGATCATTCCTGCGATTCCGCAGATTGCTTTAACGAGCATTAATCCGTCTATGATTGCAAGATAATAGAGAATGCTTTTACGCCGGTGCATCGAATAGGCAACAGTTATCAACAATAGGAAAGGGATCATGTTAATCAAGATGGTCTCCAGCGGAAAACCACGTAATGTGGTGAACACCAGGAATACACCCAGTCCCGCCAGGCTCAGGGGAATGATGATGGAAAACAGGGTGAACCGCAGGCCATACCTCACCACGAATGTCTGTAACTGTTTGTTGTAATCCGTTGCGTAATCCTTTATGTCGAACAGGATGCAAAGCAGCGAGATATACATCAGGTTTTTCAGTGTAAGCAGGATCATGAAGAGGTTCGGCCTGTCAAGCCGCTGGTGTTCCAGGTCGCTGAATACAACCGGGTATACGGTTACGGCGCCGGCCCACACAAAACCGATCACAAATGGTTTGATCCAGCCATTGTTCCGCAGGCTTTGTTTGCTGGCACCCGGCGACAGGCTGCCATAATACAACGCGGCCACTACCGGGAAAATCAGTATCAGCAGCCATTGCCAGCTTTTCAGGGCAAGGAGATTGTTCCAGTTCTCTTTCAGCAGGTAACTGCCCGTAGAAAGACAGATGATGGTCAGCAGCAGTTGCGACCAGGAGATCATGGTCCGGTTCCTCGCATACCAGGCGGCTCTTTTATTCTTGTGTTCCGGGATACTTGCGGGTTCCGCAATATAGGCGTGTGTGTAATACAGCACTGTAGCGGCGAATACGAATAAATAATAGGTAAGACTGTTCAACGGGATATGCTGTTGCAGGTTGGCCTCTATTGACAAAGCCACTGCACAGAAACCATAAAAGTAGTTTCCGAAAAAGAGTAACCGGGTTAAACCATTCAACCGTTTTTATTTAAGTAAGACAATATTGCCGCTGGTAAGGGTGTCACTGACGTTCTGGGCCTTGTCTTTCAGCCAGAATTTGAAATAGGCCGTATCGTTTTTGGTGCCGCAACCGGTAATGGTACTGTAGCCCTGAACATTGGCATTATAGGCATAGCCGAATTCAAGTGTACCCTTCAGGTTAGAAGTGGCTGTGAAATTCGGCACTTTGTTCTTGCTGATGAACTGGGCACCGGGTGTACCCGGACAGGTCCTGGAGATCTTCTGAACCCATAAAGTATCTTGTATATCACCTTCCTTATCGGTGAACTCCAGTTCAAAAAACAGCAGGTCGCCCTGGTTCAGGGTTGTTGCGTTGATGTTTTTGATGCTGATCTGGGGTTTGGTGGTATAGGTATTCTTTTTACAGGCATAAAATAGGAACGGTATTGCCAATAGTATCAATAATTTTGTCTTCATTCGGGTCACTTTCGTTTCAAATTTAATTAAAACATTACAATAGATAGCTGTGGGCTCATTTGATGTTAACAATATTTTCTCTCTTTCCGGCGATCCGGCTGCTTTCCTGGAAGCCAGCCTGCAGACTTTTCATTGGCAGTATCAGGAAAACCCGGTATACCGCGAATGGTGCCAGCTTACAGGAGTTGATCCCGCCAAATGCAAGACGCTGGATTCGATACCTGCGTTGCCCATCTCATTCTTTAAAAGCAGGGAAGTGGTCTCCGGACAGTTTCAGCCTGAGGTTGTTTTTGAAAGCAGCGGAACCACGCAACAGCTGACCAGCCGGCACCTGGTGAAGGACGTGGCCCTGTACCGGCGAAGTTTTCTGGAAGCATTTCGTCTTTTTTATGGCGATGTGACAGAATGGTGTGTGCTGGGTTTGTTGCCATCTTACCTGGAGCGACAGCATTCATCGCTGGTGATGATGGTAGATGAGTTGATCCGTGCCAGTGGTCATCCCGACAGTGGTTTTTACCTGTATGATCACCAGCAGTTATCCGATGTGCTGCAGCAGCAGGAAACCAAGGGGCAGAGAACATTACTCATCGGGGTCACATTCGCCCTGCTTGATTTTGCTGCGGCTCATCCGCAACAGCTGAGGCATACGGTGATGATGGAAACAGGCGGTATGAAAGGCCGCCGTAAAGAACTTACCCGGACAGAAGTACACCGCTTGCTCACGGAAGGCCTGGGGGTGACATCCATACATTCTGAATACGGTATGACGGAACTGTTAAGCCAGGCATATTCGAAAGGGGAGGGGCGTTTCATTTGTCCACCCTGGATGAAAGTGCTGGTGCGGGATGAGGAAGACCCTTTCGTGGTAAAAGAAACAGGGAGAGGGATCCTGCAGGTGATCGATCTTGCCAACCGGCACAGCGTTGCTTTCATTGCAACAGAGGATGTGGGGCAGGTATTCGAAGATGGCAGTTTTGAGGTATGGGGCCGCCTGGATAACAGTGATATCAGGGGTTGCAGCCAACTCGTTGTGTAATGACCAATTGATCATTACCCATTCATCAGTTCTGATTAAAAAGGCGATTCCAGTGCTGTGTCGGCAAGGAATTTTTTACAGAAAAAATTTGCTTGGTATTTATTCAATTCCTCCTATATTTGCACCCCTGAAACACAATTAATAATTATCAATTTTTAATTCTTAATTATTAATTAGACTCTGCCCAGATGGCGAAATTGGTAGACGCACTGTGTTCAGGTCGCAGCGCTCGCAAGGGTGTGCTGGTTCGAATCCAGTTCTGGGCACAAAGCTTCGCAATCGCGGAGCTTTTTTATTGGGCCTGCCCGGGAGTTTCCGGGCGGGATACCCACTCATACATTCCTGCCGATCATCGGAAGGGTCCGGGATACACGCTACAAAAATGAAAAGACCTGTGACAAATATTTCCGTGTTTTTCACAAATGATTAGGGTGATTATCGCTAGGTACTGGTAGTTGGATTCAGTAAATTGCCCTAGGTAAAGCATGACAGCTACCCAGACTGCAATTGTCATTGTTGTATCATTTTTAGATAAGATAGTATAATTACAGGCTCGGCACTGTATTTTTGTAACTAAATGATAATGAGATTTTTATAGAAATAGGGCTAAGTTTTTTCTGCCGGAATCAGCATGAAATTGCTGCTTTTTGCAGAAAAATGATCAATGAAATGTAGTAATTTTGAAGACATAGGGCTGTAAAATCAACATCTAAATCGAAATAAAAGAGTAGCACCAATGAGAATATTGATTGCAGATGATCATACACTGATCCGGGAAGGTTTGAGAAAGATACTGGTGGAGTCGTTCCCGTTTGCGGATATACATGATGTGTCTGATTCAGCCGACCTTTTGAAAAAAGCCATTCAGGAAAAATGGGATATCATTATCTCTGATATCAGTATGCCCGGCTATTCCGGTATTGAGATTTTAAAACAGATCAAAGAGAATGCTCCGCTGACTCCCGTATTGATGTTGAGCATGCATGCCCCCGAACAATATGCTGTCCGTTCGCTGAAAGCCGGTGCCTCTGGCTATCTCACAAAAGAAAGTGCCCCATACGAACTGGTAAAAGCAGTACAACAGATCCTCAGCGGCCGCAAATACATCACCAGCGAAGTGGCCGAAGTTCTCGCCGGCTCCATTGAACAAAACAACACGCAAGCGCCTCATGAACAGTTGTCCGACAGGGAATTCGAAGTGTTCAAAATGATCGTTTCCGGGAAAAGTATCTCCGCCATCGGCGAAATATTGTCACTCAACGTGAATACCATCAGCACCTATCGTTCCAGGATCATGGAAAAAATGCATCTGCAGAGCAATGCCGACCTGGTTAAGTACGCGATCATGAACAATATAATTTAGTGTAGATATTGTTTTGTAGTAATTTTACTACAAAAATGAAAGAATATACTATTTTACGTGACGATTTTTATCATTTCCTTTACCAAACAGGAAATGAAGTTTCTTGCATGGAACATCTTACCTCTGTATAATCGATATCCTTATAATTCATTATCCTTGGAAATTCCCAGCATGCTTACCGGTTGCTTGCCATTGTAATGCATTTGCACAGAATATTTTCTCCTAGAAAAACCATGGGACAGAAAACTGAAGAACCCCGTAACATTCTTTGTTGTGGGGTTTTTCTTTTAGCATAACCGGTAAATTCAGGATAGATGCCCTCTCGGGTCCCGGTTTTGTAAGCTCCCAGGCAAGATGTACGCTTCATTGGTAGTGTAACGACTACAATAGCTTTGTATTCTCTGCTACAATCGCTATTTAGAAGCAGCTCTATCTTCGGTTCCTGCTATTTTATGCAAATGGAAAAGAAAGGACTTAAGGTGTTATTGATTGATGATACGGTCATGGTACTGCAGCATCTCAAATCGATCCTGTCTGATGTGAAGGATGTGTCCCGAACCGAATCGGTTACCAGTGCGGAAGAAGCCCTGGTATTGATGGAGGGCTATCAGCCGGATGTGATGGTGCTGGATATCAATATGCCTGGAATGAGCGGTATTGAAATGCTGCGCAGATTAAGTCTTCGCCAGATGATCAAGCCGGTTGTCATCATGCTTACCAATAACACTTTTGCCGGCTACCGTGATGAATGCATGCGTTTGGGTGCGGATTATTTCCTGGACAAGTCCCGCGATTTCCTGATGATCCCTTCCATTGTGGAGCAGGTGAAAGACCGTAACCTCGTACAGGGCTAAGACGTATTCGTTGCCTTCAGATCCCCAACACCTGTTTCAGTTTCGCATATCCCGCTTTACTTACCGGTAGTTTTACCCCGATACTCAATACCGCCAGGTGGTTCTCCTTTTCATAAGGATCAATGCGGGTGATCAACTGTACGTTGATGATATAGGAACGGTGGATCCGGATAAAATTCTGCGCTTCCAGCGTCTCTTCAAAAAAGCCCATTGTTTTGTTCTTGAGAAATACACCATCTGCCGTATGGATCTTCACATAATCATCGGCCGCTTCCAGGTAACGGATATGGGAGGTTGGGATGATCTTCACTTTCCCGTTGTCTTTCACCACCACCCGGTTCTGCTGTACTGGGTTCAAAGCCTGTGTGGTAAGCAATGCTTCGGTTCCGGTTCTCCTTTCCTGTTTGTTCTGTAACTGCCATTTCTGTATGGCTTTGTCAAAACGCTCTTTGCTGAAGGGTTTCAGCAGGTAATCCACCGCATGTGTTTCAAAAGCTTTGATCGCATATTCTTCAAATGCGGTGGTGAAGATCACCGCAGGCGGGTTCTCGATCAGTTCCAGCATCTCAAATCCATTGATCTTGGGCATCTGAATGTCGAGAAAGACCAGATCGGGCTGGTGTTGCTGGATGGCTTTGATGCCCTCAAACCCGTCATTGCATTCCTGCACCACTTCCATGTCAGGATACGATTGCAGGTATTCTTTTACGATGCTGCGGGCCAGTATTTCGTCGTCAATGATGATTACTTTCATAATTGTATTGTGGTATCAGGATATGGGTGGTGAACAAAGTACCGGACTTGCTGGTCTGCAGCAGGTCGTGCCGGGCAAACAATAAGAATAAACGCCTTTGTATGGAGGCAAGCCCGAAGCCGGTTCCCTGCGTGCTTACGGCGGTCTCTTCATCGTATGGATTGGTGATGGTGATCTGTAATTGTCCACGGTCGGCCTGGGCGTCGATGGTGATCAGTACCTCACCGGTGGTATCGTATAAGCCGAACTTGATCGCATTCTCCACGATCGGTTGTAACAGGAGCGAAGGGATCTGCATGGACCTGGCATCTTCGGCTATCGTTACAGCCGTCTGCAATCGCTGGCCAAACCTAACTTTTTCAATGTCGAGATACAATGCCAGGTGCCTCAGTTCCTCTTCCAGGGAAACCCATTGGTGATCATCTCTTTTCAAGGTACCCCGCAGGAAATCGGACAACTGGTGTATCATATGCCTGGCTTTCTCAGGTTGTGTACCTGCCAGAGCGCTGATGGAGTTCAGGCTGTTGAATAAAAAATGCGGTTGCAACTGTTGCCGCAGTTTCAGGAGCTCCGCATCCTTGGTCATCTTCTCTGCCTCCTCTTTGCGACGGTTGGCTTCCTGCTGCTCCTGCAAAGTGTACCAGAGCAGGCTCAGGATGCCCATACACCCGATCATCAGCACACCGATCACGTAACGGATATAGATCGATTTATCGAGGAAGGCAAGATAGCTGGTGTCGCCACCCAGTATCAGTTTTAGCAGGGTCCTTACCAGCCATAACCATACGGCGCTGAGCACCACACTCATCAGCAAAACATACCAATACCGCTCTTTTTGCGGGAGGTAATATTTCATGTTATTGGTGATGAGCAGGCAACTGGCCGCCAGTAAGAGGTTGCAAAGCAGGCTGTCAATGATGCTTTGTTGTAAACTGGCCCCATAACTGTTTACCACCATCACCTGTACCAATGCCCATACCAGCCACCAACTGGTAAACGAGATACGGAACCGGGAGCCGTTGGTGACAGGGTTGATCATGGACTTACAATGACTGAATGAATTGTTCGGTACAGTGTTCCGACAAATATCTTGATTTTACCTGTATGGTATGCTGGTATTTGTCGCCGTCATCATCTTCATGAATGCGTGAATATACTTCTGCACCGTCAGAGAGTGTTTCCAGCTGGTGCAGCTCGGTAACATTGATGAATTTCCAGTGAACAGGCAATTGCTGGTGGTTGTTGAAGCAGTCCTGTTCCCGCTGCCCCAGCAGTTGTGCTTTGTTGAATGCATGTAGGGCATCGTCTGCACAGATCAGCCTCAGTTGTTCGTCAAACTGGGCAGTGTGGTTGCCGGGGCCGCAGATGATGCGGTATACCAGTTTGGCCAGATACCATTGCATGGGAATTGTGGTTTTGGTTTGGGTGTAGATAGGTCACTGACTGATCAATAGCTTTTGATCTCTATGCCGCCGAATACGGTGGTCCCTTTCAGGATCAGCACTTTATTGGGGTCGAAGCTGCCGGGTTGTACAGGACGTTTGTCTTCGATGCCTGCAAAAATGGCCACAGCTTCAGAACGGATCTCCCAATGCGGGGGAACCACCAGTTTGGTGCCGCCGAATACCTGGATGATCTCGATGCTGACGGGTCCTGTGATATCGGCCTGGCTCAGGTTGTATTCTGCGCCGCCCATGAAGCAGACGATCTCACCGCCTTTGAAATCTTTCGAAGTGATCACTTTTTTTACCCCACCGAAGATGGAAGTGCTGTTGATCACGTCTTCTGATGATTGTGAGGAAAAACCTGTGCCGAAACTCAGGTTCTCATCCGGGATATCCCATTTTTCACGCTCACGGTACCATTTTTTTCTGGGGCGGAACATGAAGATCAGGCCAACGCCGATGATGATGACTGGCCAGAAATACCGTTTCAGGTCAAGGTCAATCATCATTTCATCCCAGAGAAAAAATACGCCGATGGCGATCATGATCAACCAGGAAGCATTGGTGAACCGGTGTTTCAGACCGGTTACTACACCTGCAATGATGAGGATCATGGGCCAGGTGAATAACCAATCGGGAAGGCCGGCTCCCATTTTCTGCAGCAACAGGGCCGCACCAACCAGCAGGAGGGCGAAACCTGTCCAGAATCGGTCGTGTTTTTCATTTATTAATTTGGGTCTTCTGCTTTCGTTTTCCATGATGGAGAATATTTATACAGCAAAACTAGGGAAGGGGTATCCCCGGGTCAATGGACTTTAGGCTGTTAAACGGAAATCGCCGGTAAACGGCAGGAAAGCTTCGGTAAAAAAACGGGTTTATTTCTCACCGGCATACTGCGACTGCCAGCCGATCAGGATCACGCCGGCGATCACCAGCGCGGTACCGATGATCTGTGCGGGAATAATGTGTTCGCCAAGAAACCAGTGCGCCTGCAGGATGGTTGAGACCGGGCCGACGCTGGTGATGATGGATACATTGTTGCTGCCGATACGTTTCATGCCATTGCTCATCATGAAGGAAGGTAATACGGTAGCGATCACGGCCAGTGCAATGCCGTACCAGGCCAGCGAGGCAGACAGGGGGATGTCCTGTACCCGGTGTGTTACCAGAAAATTGATGAAAATGCCTGCGGTGGCGGCCAGCATGGCATAGGCCGTGTACCGGGTTACACCCACTCTCTGTACCATCCTGCCCGTGCCCACCAGGTAAAAGGAATAGGTGATGGCACATAGAAAGATCATGAAAGACCCATAATAGAAGTGCGGGTTCGATGTATCCAGTTTCAATTCGCCAAAATAGGCGATGCCGATACCAAGGTAGGTCAGCACCAATGCCACCAATTGAACCCGGCTCAGCTTTGTCTTGAAATAGAAGGTATTGATGAGTACCGCAAAAGTGGGGTAGAGGAAGAGGATCAGCCTTTCCAGTCCGGCCGAAACGTATTGGAGACCGATAAAGTCGAACAGGCTGCTCAGGTAATAGCCCAGTATGCCCATTACAAGGATCAGCAGCCAGTCGCGGCGGCTCAGTGGGCTTTTATTTTCTTTCCTGGATGCTATCCAGGCGGCAACCAGGTAAAAAGGCAGTGAGAAGAGCATGCGAAGGCTCAAGAGGGTGATAGCGTCCACCTGAGTGGCCTGGAATGCCAGTTTTACAAAGATGGCTTTGGTGGAAAAAAAGATCGCTCCCAGCAGGGTGATCAAAAAACCGGCAAGGGTGATCTTTTTGTCCATAGCCCTATTGGATGGCCATAGTAAATAAAACCATGACCATGGACTATGGGCCATGGTCATGGGAAGAGAAGTTAAGCGCTCACGTTGAAATCGCGCAGAGCGTCGTTCAGGCTGGTCTTGAGATCGGTACTGGCTTTCCGCTGGCCTATGATGAGGGCGCAGCTGACACTGTATTCACCGGCATTGAATTTTTTGCTGTAGCTGCCGGGTATCACCACACTGCGGGCCGGAACACGTCCTTTGTATTCAACCGGTTCAGAACCGCTCACATCAATGATCTTGGTGGACTGGGTCAGTACCACGTTGGCGCCCAGCACGGCTTCTTTTTCAACCACCACACCTTCCACCACGATACAGCGGCTGCCGATGAAACAGCCATCTTCAATGATCACCGGGCTGGCCTGCAGGGGCTCCAGTACACCACCGATGCCCACACCACCACTCAGGTGCACCCCTTTGCCGATCTGTGCACAGCTGCCTACGGTAGCCCAGGTATCCACCATGGTGCCCTCGTCCACATAAGCGCCGATATTCACATAACTGGGCATCAGTACCACATTCTTGGCGATATAGGCACCATAACGGGCCACCGCATGCGGTACGGCACGTACACCCAACTCTTTGTAATTGCTTTTCAACAGCATCTTGTCATAGAATTCGAAGGGAGGCAGTTCCCATGTCTGCATCTGCTGGATGCCGAAATACATCAGGATGGCCTGTTTCACCCATTCGTTCACCACCCAACCTTGTTCGGTGGGGGCAGCCACCCGCAGGCGGCCTTTGTCTACCTCTTCAATTACGGCTTTTACCGCATCTGTATAAACAGCATCTTTCAAAAGTTCGCGGTTGCTCCAGGCTTCCTGGATCTGAGCTTGTAAGGACATGCGTTAATTTTTTGCAAACATACAGTATGAAAACTTTATGGGAACTTTGTTAGGTAATTGTTCTGTCACAATTAGTAATTTGGTGCCTGGAAAACACGCTGCCTGACAATCTTATGCTGCCATTTAGCAACGATATTGAATATTGCCTCGAGAAACTGCATGCAGGTGGCCTGATCCTGTATCCCACAGATACGGTCTGGGGCATTGGCTGCGATGCCACCAACCCGGAAGCCGTTGAGAAGATCTATCAGTTAAAAAAACGGGCCGACAGTAAGTCAATGATCGTTCTGGTGGCAGATGAGCGTGACATCCTCACCTATGTGACCCAGCCGGAACTTCAGATATTCGATTACATCAAAGGTGTGAGCCGTCCTACTACGGTGATCTATGAGGGAGCGGTAGGACTGGCCGACAACCTGCTGGCTGAAGACGGTTCGGTGGCCATCCGTATCTGCGAAGACCCTTTCTGTAAACACCTGATCAAACGTTTCCGAAAACCCATTGTAAGTACTTCTGCCAATATCAGCGGTTATCCGTCGCCATTGTGTTTCAAAGAAATCGAACCTGCCATCATCAATGGGGTGGATTATGTGGTTAGCTACCGGCAGGAGGAGACAGAATACCGAAAACCCTCGTCGATCGTTAAATGGGAAAAAGACGGTACGCTCAGCATCATACGCCCCTGAAATGTGCAAAACCCTGTGTGTAAAAAGGGTTTCCTGTTAATTTGCTGGCCCAGAATTGCTTAGGATGATCCTTTTGTTAAGGCTATTTTAATTCCCGGGAATATAAACGGACAATTGCTTGCATTCCTCAATAAATCGAAGTATATTTCTATACGCAATAGAAGCCATGACCAGAGTAATCCTAGATGTACCCAACGATAAAATGCAACCTTTTCTCAAAGCGATACTTGGGCTGGGACTGTCTTCGCATACCATCCAATCCAAAAGACTGCGCAAACCCTTTATCAGGCAGGTCAGGCAGAATCATTCCCTGAAAAGGATCTCTTCGAGTTTCCTGTTGTTCGATTGGGAATTCTTCAGCAATGAGCTGGAGTATGAGTAGGGTGCATACAAATCTTTTCCGGTCAACTCCCGCATCTTATATAGTTTTGCAACATGCAGAAAATGCTTGTGATACAAACGGCTTTTATCGGCGATGTGGTACTGGCTACCGGCATCCTCGAAAAACTGCATGCACATTTTCCGGATGCCGATATCGAGATATTGGTGCGCAAAGGCAATGAGTCCCTGTTCACAGGGCATCCGTTCCTGCACAAAGTACTTGTATGGGATAAAAAAGGATCCAAGTATGCGAACCTGTTCGCTGTGTTGAAACAGATCCGTCGCAGTAAATACGACCTGGTGATCAATGTGCAGCGGTTTGCTGCTACGGGGATCCTGACGGCTTTCTCCGGTGGTAAACAAACGATCGGTTTCGATAAGAATCCGTTCAGTTTCCTGTTCTCGGATGTGGTGAGGCATGTGATCAGTGAAGGCGATCGCACCATGCATGAGATCGAACGTAACCATGAACTCATCCGTTCCTTTACCGATGATAAAGCAGCCAAACCCCGGTTATATCCTTCAGTAGCGGATCTGTCGGCCGTGGCCGCATGGAAGACCCGGCCTTATGTGTGCATCGCACCCGCTTCGGTCTGGTTCACCAAACAATTCCCCAAAGAACAATGGATCCAGCTGGTACAGGCTTTGCCAGCATCGTTGCAGGTATACCTGCTGGGGGCTCCCGGCGACCAGCCCCTTTGCGAAGAGATCGTTACGGCCTGTGTTGGGCGCAGCGTGGTGAACCTGGCCGGTAAACTACGTTTCCTGGAATCGGCTGCCCTGCAACAGGACGCGGTGATGAATTATGTGAACGATTCTGCACCCATGCATTTTGCCTCCGCAGTGAATGCGCCGGTGACCGCGGTGTATTGTTCCACCATTCCGGCCTTTGGTTTCGGGCCCTTATCCGACAACAGTCACGTGGTAGAAGTGGCAGAACCCCTGTCTTGCCGGCCCTGCGGGCTGCATGGCAAAAGATCCTGTCCGCAGACCCATTTTAACTGCGCCAGGCTGATCACCACACCGCAATTACTGGCCGTTCTGCCAAAATGATGCAATTGGTCTCGTCACCTTACATTTGCAGCACATGGATATTGTATGTACAGATAGGGAGTTGGGCATTTTTGAAAAGATAGCTGCAGCAGCGCAACAGCTGGATGTTCCCTGTTACCTGATCGGTGGTTTTGTGCGCGACAAGATCATCGGCCGCCCTACGAAAGATGCGGATATTGTTTGTATGGGAGACGGAATTGAATTGGCGCATGCCGTAGCTGCGGCATTTCATCCCAAACCAACGGTGGCTTATTTTAAGACATTCGGTACCGCCCAGATCAAACTCGACGATTTTGAGATAGAATTTGTGGGCGCCCGAAAAGAAAGTTACAGCCAGAACAGCCGCAAGCCGGAAGTGCTGCCCGGAACACTGGAAGACGACCAGAACCGGCGTGATTTTACCATCAATGCCCTTGCTATCAGCCTGAATCAAGCGGATTTCGGTACACTCGTGGATCCCTTTAACGGGTTGAAGGATATTGAACGGAAGATCTTACAGACACCGCTGGCGCCCCTTCAGACCTTCAGTGATGATCCGCTGCGCATGATGCGTGCCATCCGTTTTGCCTCACAGTTGGGTTTCGTGATCGCTGAAGAGACTTTCCGGGCCATCCAGGATAATACGCATCGGATCAGGATCGTGTCGCAGGAACGCATCACGGATGAGCTGAACAAGATCATGCTGAGCCGCAAACCCTCTGTTGGCTGGGACCTCTTGTTCCGTTCGGGTCTGTTGCAGATCATTTTTCCGCAAATGGTGGACCTGCATGGCGCAGAATATGTGGATGGTAAAGGACATAAGGATAACTTTTACCATACCCTGCAGGTACTGGATAATATTTCAGAAAATACAGGAGACCTCTGGATACGCTGGGCCGCGTTACTGCACGATATCGGTAAACCACCTACCAAAAAATTCGAGGAGGGACATGGCTGGACCTTTCATGGTCACGAAGTGGTAGGGGCGAGGATGGTGCCAAAGATCTTCACGCGTCTCAAACTTCCGCTGAACGAAAAGATGCGGATGGTACAGAAACTGGTGTTATTGCACCTGCGTCCCATCAGTCTCACCAAAGAGAATATCACCGATAGCGCCATCCGCAGATTGTTGTTCGATGCGGGTGAAGATATCGACCATCTCATGATGTTGTGCGAGGCGGATATTACCAGCAAGAATCCCAATAAGGTGAAACGTTTCCTGAAGAATTTCGAAATGGTGCGCAAACGTCTGCAGGAAGTAGAGGAAAGTGATAAGATCCGTAACTGGCAACCACCTATCTCGGGAGAGATGATCATGGCCAAATTCGGGCTCAGTCCCGGTAAAACCGTTGGTGTCATCAAAGATGCCATCCGGGAAGCGATCCTTGATGGACTGATCCCCAACGATTTTGAAGCGGCCCATGCTTTCATGCTGCAAAAAGCGGCCGAGCTGAACTTGTCGGCGGTGGAATAAATTGTAGTTTTGTGAATGGGCAATCGTGAGTAGTGAGTTGTCAGTGGTGAGCCCTTTAGTTAGATAAACCAATAAAACAACCGAATGGCTATATTAAAATTCCGGATCTACCTGGAAGAAGATGATGCAGTATACAGGGATGTGGTGATCAAACACACACAGAACTTTCAGGAATTGCATTTCGCCATATTGAAATCGTATGAGTTCGATTCAAAACACAAAGCCACTTTTTACCGAAGCAACGATAACTGGCAGCGGGGAAGGGAGATCAGTTTTGAGCGGTACGACAAACCCTACGTGGTGGAGCCGCTGCTGATGGCGGAAGTGACCATTGGTTCTGAGATCCGTGATACCAATCAGAAGTTCATCTACGAATATGATTTTGAAAAGCACTGGGTGTTCCTGGTGGAACTGATCAATGTAAGCAAGGAAGAAAGCAGCAAACTCAGTTATCCTGCTGTTACCCGCGTAGAAGGTATCGGCCCGCAACAATACGGGACCAAGAGCCTGCTGGGAGATAAGTTCACCGACATAGAAGAAAAATACGATCTCGCCGAAGCCGCCGAAGGTTTTGGCACGGAAGGGGATGAAGGCGATACCGAGGCCGATGAAGAGGAAGCCGCTGATGATAGTACGGGGCAGGAGGATGATTTTTAGGGGGAGGGTTAAAATCGTTAAAAGGGTTAAAGGGGTTAAAGGGGGTTAAATGGGGGGATGCAGAAGTATTTTGCAGCGTACCATCCCGATGACCCAGCATAACCGTTAGCTATTCACTGTTTTATCAACACGCACCACCCATTCCTACTCTTCATTTAACTATTTTAACCTCTTTAACCCTTTTAACCCCTCTAACCTTCTCTAACCTCTTCAACCTTCCCACCCCATGCAGCCAACCATCATCATCATTGCCGGACCCACTGCTGTTGGTAAAACTGCCTTTGCCATTGAAGTGGCGAAACATTTTCAAACGGAGATCATTTCTGCCGATTCGCGTCAGTGTTACCGCGAAATGCGGATCGGTGTTGCCAGGCCTACGGGGCAGGAACTGGCAGCGGTGAAGCATCATTTTATCGCTTCGCATTCGGTAACGGAGGATCTGAATGCGGGAAGTTTCGAAAAATATGCGCTGGCGGCTGCTGAAGCTATTTTTCAACACCATCCTGTGGCGGTGATGGTGGGTGGCACCGGTTTGTACATCAAGGCCTTTTGTGAAGGGATCGACCCCATGCCGGAAGTACCGGATGCCGTGCGTCAGGATGTGATCAAAGGGTATGAGCAGAAAGGATTGATCTGGCTGCAGAAAGAATTGCAAACAAAGGATCCTGCCTTCTGGGCAGTGGCCGAAAAACAGAATCCGCAGCGTTTGATGCGCGCATTGGAGGTATTCAATGCCACGGGACAATCCATCCTGGCATTCCGGACGGCTAAAAAAGCAGAACGCCCTTTCCGTGTGATCAAGATCGGATTGAACATTCCCAAAGAGCAGTTACAGGAACGGATTCACCGGAGGGTTGACCAGATGATGCAGGAGGGATTACTGGAAGAAGTGAGATCATTAACGCCCTACCGGTCACATAATGCGCTGCAAACGGTGGGATACCGGGAGTTATTCGAACACCTGGATGGTCACTGCAGTCTCGAAGAAGCCGTGAACCATATCAAGGCGAATACCCGTCATTACGCTAAACGACAGCTTACCTGGTTCCGGAAGGATCCGGCGTTTCAATGGTACGAGCCTTCGGCAGCTGCCTTGCAGCAGGTGGTGGCGCTGGTAAAAGGTTAAAAAAATGTTAGCTGTTCTGTAATAATCGCCCCTTTATTATTACAAATAATATTGATTCGTTTATCTTACAGGTATTCGATACGGAAACCTATCAAAAACATAACTATGCGAAAATGGCTCATGACCCTGCCGGCTGTTCTGTTGTTTATCAACGGTACACAGGCGCAGGCACCCAAAATCACTTTTGAGAAGTACACATTGCCCAACGGCTTAACGGTGATCCTGCACCAGGATAAAACGGCGCCGGTAGTGGCGGTGTCGGCCCTGTACCATGTAGGGTCGAAGAACGAGGATACGGCACGTACCGGTTTTGCGCATTTTTTTGAACACCTTATGTTCGAAGGAAGTGAGAACATCAAAAGGGGGGATTTTGATAAATATACCTCAAACGCGGGTGGATATAACAACGCCAATACCACCCAGGACAGGACCTATTATTTTGAACTCTTTCCCAGCAACCAGGTGGCATTGGGTCTTTGGTTGGAGAGTGAGCGTATGTTACATGCCAAGATCGAAGAGGTTGGTGTGAATACGCAGAAAGAAGTGGTGAAAGAAGAAAAACGTCAAAGGATCGATAACCAGCCTTACGGAACCATCATCGGAGAGATCTTCAAGAGGGCATTTAGGGAGCATCCCTATAAATGGCAGCCGATCGGTTCGCTGGAGCACCTGAGCAGGGCGAAACTTTCTGATTTCATCCAGTTCTACAAAACGTTTTATGTACCCAATAACTGCGTGCTGAGCATTGCGGGTGATATTGATATACCGCAGTTGAAACAGCAGATCAGCGCCTATTTCGGACCGATCCCCAAAGGCGCTGAGCCCATACCCAGGCCCGCCATTACGGAACCACCGTTGGGTGGAGAAGTGCGGGATGTGATCGAGGATAATATCCAGCTGCCTGCCGTGGTGCAGGCCTATCGTTCCCCCAGGCAGGGCAGTGAGGAATATTATGCGTTCAATGTACTCTCTTCACTGCTTTCGGGCGGTAACTCCTCCCGCATGAACAAAGCCATCGTGGATGAAAAACAACTGGCCGTGCAGGCTGGTGCTTTCAACTATGCGCTGGAAGATGCGGGCCTCTTCATCACTTTCGGTATCGCCAATATGAACGTGAAACCCGAAGACCTGGAAAAAGAGATACAGGTAGTGGTGGATGGCGTGAAGGAAAAACTTGTGGATGAGCGCGAGTTTGAAAAAGTAAGGAACAAGATCACTACGGATTTTGTCAACAGGAATGCATCCATGGCAGGGATCGCCGAGTCGCTGGCCAATTACCAGGTTTATTTTGGCGATGCCAACCTGATCAATACGGAGATCAACCGCTACAACAAAGTTACCCGTGAGGATCTGATGAAAGTGGCACAGAAATACCTGAATAAGGAGAACCGGGTAACACTGTACTATGTACCCAAAGGATCCAAGAAATAAACCGTGTTTCGCTGACCCAACAAACTAAACGCAAGAACATGAAAAAGATATTCCTATACTTCCTGATAGTTACACCTATGGCCGTGATGGCACAGGTGAAGATCAACAGAACCCAGGCCCCGAAACCGGGACCCGCACCCGTCATCAAGGTAGGGGAGCCAGCCTCTTTTACACTGGCCAACGGCTTACGTGTATTCGTGGTGCAGAATACCAAACTGCCGAGGGTGTCGGCCACACTCACCATTGATCGCGAAGCGATCCGGGAGGGCGACAAAGCCGGCCTGGTCAGTATGGCCGGACAGTTATTCCGCCGGGGAACCACCAGCATGAAAAAAGCCGTGTTGGATGAAGAGATCGATTTCCTGGGAGCCAACATCAATACTTCGGCACGCAGTGTCAGTGGCGGATCGCTCAAGAACAATTTCAGTAAACTGTTTGCGCTGATGGCCGATATCGCCCTTCGCCCTTCTTTTCCTGCCGATGAGTTGGAGAAGATCCGCCGCCAGGAATTATCCGGGCTGGCACAGGCCAAGGAAGATGCCAATGCCATTGCAGAGAATGTGGTAAGCCGACTGGTATATGGGAAAGACCATCCCTACGGTGAAATAGAGACCGAAGAGACCGTGAAAAGGGTTACGGCAGAAGATATCCGCTCTTATTATACCACTTACTGGAAACCGAATATCGCCTACCTGATCTTTGTGGGGGATATTACACCGGAAGAAGCCCGGAAACTGGCAGAGACACATTTCGGCAGCTGGCAGAAGGGCGAATTGCCTGCACAGGATTTTGCGATGCCGGTGGCTCCTGCCAAGACCTATATTGCTATCGTAGACAGGCCCAGTTCCGTACAGAGTGTGATCAACCTGGTTACACCGGTACCATTGAAACCCGGTGCACCTGATGCGATCGCTGCTTCTGTGATGAACAACCTGTTGGGCAATGGGTCTTCCGGCAGACTGTATAAGAACCTGCGTGAGAAACACGGGTTTACCTACGGCGCATACTCATCGCTGCAGGCAGATAAACTGGTTGGTAATTTTACAGCCAGTGCTTCTGTGCGTAATGAAAAAACAGACAGCGCCATTGGTCAGTTCTTTGTGGAACTGAACCGCATACGTAATGAAGCGGTCAGCAATGAGGACCTGGGCCGGTCTAAAAATGAAATGAGCGGCAGTTTTGCCCGTTCGCTGGAAAGCCCTGCCACCATCGCCAATTTTGCATTGAATGTGGCACGTTATGGGTTGCCCAAGGATTATTACCAGAACTACCTGAAAAATCTGTCACTTGTAGATAACAGTGCCGTACAGTCCATGGCTAACAAGTATGTGGCACCCGGAAAGATGCATGTGGTGATCGTGGGTAACGCAAAACAGATCGCACCCGGGTTGGAAAAATATGGTGAAGTGAGGTATTTTGATGTGTATGGCAATGAAAAGGCAGCGCCTGTAGAGAAAAAGGCGGGTGCAGATATTACACCGTCCAGCGTACTGAACAAAGCAATTGAGGCGCAGGGCGGAGAAGCGGCCATCGCAGCATTAAAGGACGTATCCATGAAGGGAACGGCCAGTGTGATGGGACAGAGCCTTGATTTTACAGCGCAGTATGTGCTTCCTTCGGGTTATCTGCAGCACATCAGTATGGGCGGGATTGCTGTAGCCAAACAGATGACAAAAAATGGTACCTACCTGGTGGCACAGCAGGGCATGGAACAGCAATTGAAAGACGAGGATAAGGAAGAACTGGATGAAGCCGCTTCGCTGATACCAGAACTGTATATGCAGAAAAAAGGCGGGTACAGCTATACTGTAAAAGGGATTGAGCAGGTAGAAGGGAAAGATGCCTATAACCTGGAGATCAGATCGCCTAAAGGAAGAACCATTAACTTCTTTTATGATGTGGCTACTGGGTTGCGTGTGAAGGAAGTCCGCACCCAGGAAACACCGGGCGGCAAAGTGACGATCAGTGTCACCAATACAGAATACAAGACCTTTCAGGGTGTGAAACTTCCTGTGAAACTGGTGATGGATACCGGTCAGTTCAAGATCAATACCGAGATCTCTGAGACCAAAGTGAACCAGGGGTTGACTTTGGATGATATCAAATAGGTAATTAGTTACGCAAAGAAGAAGGCCAGTTGATTCAACTGGCCTTCTTCTTTATGATGGTAACTTTTATCAGAATTTACATCCGAAGGTCATCATGATGGTGCCCCGGCCGCCGGTTTGTGTGGCGAATGTGTTGGGTTTATCGTTCAGGCGGTAAGCGAACTGTGCATCTTTCGTGAACATATGTGAGTAGGTAAGATCGATAAAAATACCGTGATCGCGGTAACCCACTCCGCCGGATGCCAGGATACGGTTGGCTTTCAGCGCCGCATCGGCATAAGGGCTTCCATAATAGGCTCCGCCGATCCGGAACATGATGGTGTGCAGTTTCAGTTCACCACCCAGGCGCAGGTTGATATTTCCCTTGTAAGTGTCTTTGATGCCTTCATTCACGATGCTGTAATAATCCCTCAGGGCCTGGTCTGATTTATCCGCTGCGGAAAAACGGGCACCCCGGTAATTCACATATTCAAGGTCGGCACTGATGAACGCGCGCTGCCTGCGGGTATCGCTGATCTCACGGAATACATAACTGGCACTGATGATGGCCCTCCAGGGCGTGATCATATTGTATTTACGTTCGCCGGAGCGGCCGCTGTTCAGCGCGTTGCTGCTGGCCGTACGGATGCCGGCATAACTTTCCGTGTTGGCGGTGATGGAAGAACTGATCTTGTCGGTAAAGCCCATCAGTTGCGGACTGTGAAAGGCAAAACCGATGCGCCAGTATTCTTTGGGTTTATAGATGGTTCCCAGTTTTACGCCTACGCCGATGCCCTGTGAGGAAAAGTTCTCGGTATACTCAAATGATTTGAACTGGTTATCGGTACGGCTGGTGGCATCTGTTTCACTATATGTCAGATTGCGCCGGTAACTGATCACCGGGATGGTGAGGCTGCCACCTACATACATTTTATCTTCCAGGTTACCTGCAAGGCCCAGTGCGATCTCGTGATAGCCACCAAAGGTGCTGGCATCGTATGACTGGTTCACTCCGCTGGAGATGGGCACCAGGCTTTGATAACCTTCCACAGATCCGCCGGGACCGCTCAGGGTATCGATCAGGAACGTACGGAACGCGAGAGAAGAGCCAAAGATATAATTGCTCAAAGCCGCATTGGTATCGGCACGGTCGCGGGTAAGTTCTTCCAGGTATTGCTCAGTGAAAGAACTCATGTTGTTGAATCCTTTGAACTGAACATGGTTATTGTAATTGGCTACCTGGTTCACCGAAATGGCAACAGCGCTGCTGGTCCATTTGCGTTCCCTGCCTTTGCTGGATGAACTCAGGATAAATCCGGAAGCTCCATAATTAAAATTGTTCCGGTTACTGATGGTGTCGGTACCACGGTAGTTGAACTTATTCCTGTTCAGACCAAAGCCCGGACTCAAAACGAATTCGTTTGTTTTGAAAAGGCCGATCCCCGCAGGGTTTACATGGTTGGCAGTGATATCGCCGCCCAGGGAACCCATCACACCTCCGGTGGCCATGTTGCGACCCGTACCGTTCTGGGTAAACCAGGCCGTACGTAGTGCGTCATCGGGGTTTTGGGCAAAAAGGGTGGTACTGGCTATGGAAAATATAACTAGTAGATATTTTTTCATACAAGCGTTTTTGGGTACACGATGAACCGTGAAAACCTGACCAGGTGTTTTGATAATGGGATAATGATGAATGGGAAAAGTTTATCCTCGTCCTCCACGGCCGGTGCTGGTACTGCTGCCGGTGCTCTTGAATCCGCCGCTGTTACCACCCGCACTGCTGCTGGTAGGAGGTGGCGTATAGGTTGGATTATTGGAAGGTGAGTTAAAGGTCCTTACCGGCCTGTCGTAACTGTAGCTGCTGCCCTCCGATGAGCCGGAGAACACTCTTTTTAACAGGCTACCGAAGTTACTGTTACTGCCACTGGGCACAAAAGCACCTGTTTTGGGGTCTTTGTAACCATAGTTGCTGTTGTCGTAACTTTTATTACGATAGGCAGTGATGTTGCTGCCGAAAGTATAACCACCGGGGTTACTGGGTACCAGTGAGTAATAATGAACCACCGTGTACACAGGGCTGCTCCATCCCCAGCCATACCTGCCGGGGTAGTAATTACCATAGCCCATACCCAATCCAAATCCGGGACTCCAATAGGCATAAGGGTTCAGGCTGCTGTAATATTGATAATTGTATGTGCCGAAGTCGTAGCGGCTATCGTACCAATAGTCAAAATTGTCGATCCCGCCCCAACGGTAGCGGTTGGCTACTTTCATGCGCAGGTACCTGTCGTCCATGCTGCTGACATAGGCCTCGTAGGCTTCTTTTTGCTTTTGCTGATCTTTCTGGCTCAGCACTTCCTCTTCCAGTTCGCGGCCGGGTGAATAATACACATCATCAGGTGTCTGCCCGTTTTTAAAGGCAGTAGAACAACTGGAGAGTACAGTTACAGCAAGTAGCGATAGTAGTAAAACCTGTTTCATATAAGCAGGATTAGGGTTAGATAAAGCTAAGTTACCTACATTTGCGCAGCCGGTATGGCTTCTTACAATTATGTGACAAATCCTTTGCCAACTAACAATTGTAAGTCTTTATATATGTTAAAAGAATGTTAAATAAATATGGGAAAGGAAATTACATCAAGAGCGCAGGATTATTCACAATGGTATAATGACCTGGTGATCAAGGGAAGTCTTGCAGATTATAGCGCTGTCAGGGGTTGTATGGTGATCAAACCGTATGGTTTTGCGTTGTGGGAGAATATGCGGGATGTGCTGGACAGGATGTTCAAGGAAACCGGTCACCAGAATGCGTATTTCCCCCTGTTCGTTCCCAAGAGCCTGTTCGAGGCTGAGGAAAAGAATGCGGAAGGTTTTGCCAAGGAATGTGCCGTGGTGACCCATTACCGGCTTACGTCCGATCCGAATAACAAAGGAAAACTCATTGTTGACCCCGAAGCCAGGCTGGAAGAAGAGCTGGTGGTGCGTCCTACCAGTGAAGCCATCATCTGGAATACGTATAAGGGATGGATCCAGTCGTACCGCGACCTGCCCATCCTCGTGAACCAATGGGCCAATGTGGTTCGTTGGGAAATGCGTACCCGTTTGTTCCTGCGTACAGCGGAGTTCCTTTGGCAGGAGGGACATACGGCCCATGCCACAGCAGAAGAAGCCGTGGTGGAAACCAAAAAGATGCTGGATGTATATGCCGATTTTGTAGAGAACTGGATGGCATTGCCGGTGATCAAAGGAGTGAAAAGTCCGAATGAGCGTTTTGCCGGTGCAGAAGATACCTATTGTATCGAAGCTTTGATGCAGGATGGTAAAGCGCTCCAGGCCGGTACTTCACATTTTCTGGGGCAGAATTTTGCCAAAGCGTTTGATGTGAAATTCACTGACAGGGATAATAAACTGGATTATGTATGGGCCACCAGCTGGGGCGTGAGTACCCGGTTAATCGGTGCCCTGGTAATGGCGCATAGTGATGATGACGGATTGATACTGCCTCCAAAGATCGCACCGGTGCAGGTGGTGATCGTCCCCATTTACAAGGGAGATGAACAGAAAGCATTGATCGATGAAAAGGTGAACGTGGTGGTGAAGAACCTGAAAGCGATGGGCATTTCTGTGAAATACGATGATGCAGACAATGCAAGACCCGGATGGAAATTTGCCGAATACGAAATGAAAGGGGTTCCGGTACGCATAGCCATTGGTGCCCGTGACCTGGAGAACAATGTGGTGGAAGTAGCCAGGAGAGACACCAAGGAGAAGAACACAGTGAGCATGGACGGTATAGAAACCTATATCAGCCAGCTGCTGGAAGAGATACAGACCAACCTGTTCAACAGGGCCAAACAGTTCCGTGATGAACACATTACCCGTACGGACAACTGGGACGAGTTTGTGCAGTTGCTGGATAACAAAGGCGGATTTGTATCAGCCCACTGGGATGGCACACCTGAAACAGAAGATAAGATCAAGGAACTCTGCAAAGCTACGATACGCTGTATCCCATTGGATAACCCGCAGGAAGAAGGAAAATGTATTTTAACCGGCAAACCTTCTGCACAAAGGGTTTTATTTGCCAGAGCATATTAGCATATTGAACAGATGAACAAAGAACAGATGAACCTGCCTGACGGCAGACAGGTGTTGAACGAAAATGACTCACGCTCATCTGTTCCTTGTTTGCCTGATCATCTGTTGTTCCGTCTCATAATTGTGTTTTATTTTCATGAAACAGAAACCGCTCCCGGATTATATGCAGCCTTACCTCGATGGTAAGGTCTTGTTGTTTGATAAGCCACTCCGCTGGACCTCTTTCGACATGGTCCGTAAGATACGGAACCTGACAAGGGTGATGAAGGTAGGGCATGCGGGCACGCTGGACCCGCTGGCCACGGGTTTACTCATTGTCTGCACCGGTAAGTTCACCAAGAAGATCAATGAATATATGGGGATGGAGAAAGAGTATACCGGAACCTTTACGCTTGGTGCCGTTACTCCTACGTACGATCTGGAGAGTGAACCCCGTGATCACAAAGAGTATCATCATCTGACTGAGCAAGCCATCCACCAGGCTACCCAGCTATTTACCGGGGAGATCATGCAGGTGCCGCCCATTCATTCCGCCATCAAACAGGAAGGTAAACCTGTGTACTTGGCCGCAAGGAAAGGGGTGGATGTAAAACTGGAACCCCGGCCGGTCACCATTTATTCTTTTACGATAGAAAAAATAGCATTGCCTGTTGTGCATTTCCGCGTGGTCTGTTCCACCGGTACTTATATCAGGAGCCTGGCACATGATTTTGGTGCGGCCCTGGGTGTGGGCGGGTACATGAGTAGTTTACGCAGGACCCGTATCGGCATCTTCAAAGTGGAAGATGCGCAGAGCATTGATGATTTCGAACAGGAGATCAGGCAATTGGCTGTTGCATCAGAAGGGCAGGCCGATGCCTAACTGTAAAGCGTAGTTGGAGATCTTTAATCCATTGGCCCTGTTCTCGGTCCACTGAAACTTATCCATCCAGCCATTGTTGTATTGCCTTGCAGGGTCCTTCACTTTATAAGCCAGATCAAGACGGATGAGGAAGTAGGAGAAATCCACCCGCACCCCGGTACCCACGCCGATCGCCAGATCGCGTCCCAGGTTCTTAAATGAGAACTTTGCTTCAGGATCGACAGTGTTGCTCTTAAGGTTCCAGATATTTCCGATATCTGCAAACAGAGCACTGCCTATCTTAACGCCCGCAATGGTTGCCAGCGGGTAACGATATTCAATATTGGCTTCCAGCTGGAAGTCGCCAAAACGGTCTCGGTAACTGTTGGCGCTGGCACTTGCCTCACTTTGTTTCGAACTGCCCAGCCCCAGTTGCCGCAATCCCCAGGCCCGCATGCTGTAAGGTCCGCCGGCTGAGAATTGTTTGAAGAAGGGGAGGGTTCTGTCGCGAAGGGTATCGTTCCCATAATTATATCCCACTCCCGCAAAAGCCCGGAAAGCCAGTTCGGTCTTGCGCATTTTGATGGACTCGCGATACTCGGCTTCCAGTTTCACATACCGATAGATCTGGTTGCGGATGCCGCCGAATATGCTGAACAGGCCACCTGCTTCTTCCAGTCCGATGCGCATATAATGGCTCCGGTTTGGGTTGTTGCTGTTGATGAAGTTCCTGACCAGTGAAAGACTCTGACTGATCACCCTTCCTGAGTTGAAGGAAGATCGTAAGAATGGGATACTGTCGAACAAACGTCGTAAGCCATCCAGCGTATCTATCGAATACAGTTCCACGTTCAGTGGTTTATACAGCCAGGTATTGTTGCCTTTTTTCCATTCGTATCCCCAACTGGTCACGAGGGAACGCAGTTTATAAAAATCCCTTCTGTCCACATAAGAACCGTTGATAGAGAACAGTGTTTTTTTATTGTCGAGCCTGTTCAATGCCCGCCAGTTCTTGAAAGGAACGATCAGTTTGGGAAATGCGTATGTGTGCCCCACGTTCACCAGGAAGGTCTGCAACAAACGGCTTTTGTCGCTGGTAAGCAGGTTCAGCTCTACACCCGTGCGTAAAGTGGTGAGCGACTGCACCGCGCTTTTCCAGACATTTTTGTTGTTGTAGGCAAAATTGGTGGAGATCCCCCAAAGGTTACCCAGGCCGAAGTCAGCCGTGTTGCGGCTGCCTTCCAGATCTACGGTGAAATTCTGTTTGATGGCGGGTGCCAGGAAAAAATAGATATCCAGGCTGTCTTTGCCCCGGATCACCGGCCTGGCATCCACCTGTTGCCAGGCGCCGATCTGTCCAAGCGTGTTGATGGATTTGAAATAATCGTTCTCGTTGTACAGGGAACCGTTGCGCAGAAAAGTATGTTCGCGCAGCGGGCGGTAATTGAAAAGCCCTTTTTTGTAACGGATGGTCATATTCCTGCGATGGGTCTCCAGGAAATCGGTCCGTTTCAGCAGGCTGTCGGGGATATCGGACATTTTGGTCTCCGGATAGTAATACAGCTGTCCGATGTAGTAACGTTTCAGCCGGTTCGAATCGGTGATGGGCCTGTTGAAGATGGTAATGTCCCAGGTGGGGTTCTCTCTTCTTGCTTTGGCCGCTTCTGCGATCAATTGGGCCTGTTTGAAAGGGTCCAGTGTCAACTCCAGCAGGCGGGGATCTGTTGTATCGGCCTCAGCAAAAATATCATCGCGGGTAAACAGGAAATACCCGTTTTGCCGGTACAGGCCCACCAGGCGGTCCAGCTCTGAGCTGATCAGCCCTTTGGTATAAGGTACCCCTTTCTTCAGCAGGGTGTTGTTTTCTTTTTCTTTGGTGAGCTGTTGCAGGGTGCTATCGCCCAGCGCAAAGGAAACAGAGTCAATGGTGATGTTCTTGCCTACCTGGATGCGCATGTTGATTTTGGCACGGATCTGCTCCTTTACGGTATCGATCTTTACGGAATCTGCGTAAGTGGCGTAATAATATCCCTGCGAGTTCAGGTAGGCATTCATCAATGCTACCGTGCGGGTGATATTGGCGGAATCGAATACCGGCGGATTCTTGATCTTATAAAACACCCCGAACTGCTGGATCTTTGGTACTTTCAGGCTGTCGTCCCAGTAATTGACCAGTTCTTCGGACAAACGTTTTTTCTCATCTTTGGAAATATTTCCTTTGAGTTCGATCTTGTTGTCGAATACGAAGGCTTTGTTGGCGGGCGGATTTTTGACGGTGGTGAAATTCACGATCGAACAGGAACTGAAGAGCACCAGCAGGAGAGAAAAACAGAGAAAAGAACGAATATGTATATTATGAAAGGTCAAACCCATACAGAATGTTAAGCAAGAATGAGCTCAAATATATCCAATCTTTGTGCCAGAAAAAACAAAGGCAGGAAGAACGGCTGTTTATTGTGGAGGGCGCCAAGCTGGTTGAAGAGCTGTTGCTTACCCAATATGAGGTGAAAGGCATATATGCCTTGCCTGCCTGGGCGGAGAAACACAGCCATTTGCCGAATCTGACCGTTATCACCGAACAGGAACTGGAAAGGATCAGCAATCTGCAAACCCCTAACCAGGTGCTGGCGGTGGTGGTGCAGCCAGAACAGGCTGCCGGACCGGAACTGGAGAACCAGCTCACCCTGGTGCTGGATAATATACAGGATCCCGGTAACCTGGGTACCATCATCCGCATTGCCGACTGGTTTGGGATCCGGCAGATCGTTGCCAGTCCGGATACCGTTGAACTCTATAATCCCAAAGTGATCCAGAGCACCATGGGTAGTTTTGCCAGGGTACAGGTCTGGTATACGCCTTTGCCGACCTTTCTGCAGCTGGTGAAACTGCCAGTGTATGGTGCTTTGTTAACGGGTAAGAACCTGTACGAAGAAGCTCCGCTGAAAGAGGGGCTGTTATTGATCGGGAATGAATCCAAGGGCATTTCGCCGGAACTGCTGCCATTCATTTCGCATCCCATCACCATTCCCAGGATCGGTGGGGCCGAATCCCTGAATGCGGCTGTGGCCACCGGCATCATCGTATCGCATCTTACCCGCGTAAAATGATCCGTAAGTACATTACCGGAACTGGATCGCTTTTACCGGCTCTATCTTTTTGATGAGCCAGGTAGGAATGATCAGGGCCAGGTAACAGACCACGGCCGTGGCCACGCATATCAATACGATCTGCCACCAGATAATATGTACGGGAGCGGTGGATACATAATAGGAGGCTTCATCCAGTGTAATAAAACCAGTGGCCTGTTGCAGTAAACAGAGGCCTATACCCATTATGAAACCTGCGCCGATACCGGTGAACGTGATCACTGTGGCATGGTAGAGGAATACTTTCCGGATCAGTCCGTCTTCGGCCCCCAGGGCTTTCAGGATGCCCACCATACGGGTGCGTTCCAGTATCAGTATGAGCAAACAGGTGATGAGGTTGATGATGGCCACTACCGACATCACGATAAAGATCACATCGCGGTTCATATCCTGTATGCTCAGCCAGTCGAAGATATTGGGATACACTTCACGGATACTGCGGCTCATCCAGGCTGCGGGTAAGGCATCGGACAAACGGTTGCTCACGCTGTCGATGCTGCGGTGTTCTTTCAGGAAGATCTCGTAACCGCCTGTCTGGTCGGGCGCCCAGTCGTTCACCCGGCGGATCAGGTCAAGGTCGCCCAACACAAAAAGTTTGTCGTATTCTTCAATGCCTGTCTTGTAGATACCTACCACTGACAGTTTCCGGTAGGTTCTGGCACCGTCGCTCCCGGAAATGAAATAGACGGTAATGGTGTCTAACAGATCGATCTTTAACTGGGCTGCCAGTTGCTGCGACAGCAGGATCTCTTTGCTGTAACCGGCCGTATCAAAACGGATCCATCTGCCCGCTGACAGGTAAGGATGTAAACGGCTGCTGTCATAATCCCGTTCAATGCCTTTGAGCAATACGCCTTCTATTTCCTTGTTCTTTTCCAGTACGGCCGATTTGGTGGCAAAACTTTGCAGTTGCAGCACATCCGGGTCCTGTTTGATCAATGCCTCAATGGATGCATCCTTATTGATGGCGGTTTCTTCGGCCACCAGTGATTTGTTGGGTTCGTATTTCTGTACGCGTACATGTCCCCAGAAACTGAACACTTTCTCTGAAACCGTTCGCTGGAACCCGTTCACAAAAGAAAGCGTGATGATCATTGCCATAACGCTCAGTGCCGTTGCGGTAATGGATAACCGGATGATGAACCGTGAGAAGGTCTTCTGTCGGTTAAATGCGATTCTTTTGGCAATATGAAAAGCCAGGTTCAACGGCACGATTTTGGTTGCACCAAAACTACACAGCTGCAGGCAATGCCCCAAAAGCAATTGGTTACAGAAATGTTGTATGTTTAAACCTGAATGGCACGTATGCGAAACCTTTTCTTTTGGGTACTATTGATAGCAGGTATGGGCAAGGCAACTGCGCAAAGATTACCCGACCATGTTTATATGCCGGATATACGCACCCCCAGGCTGTTTCAGCAGAATAACCAGCAAAGTATGGCCCTGATCACGCTGAATTCTTCAGACCTGCTGGAACTGCATTTCGACGATCTGAGCGGGGTTCCTAAGAATTACTACTATACCTATGTTCTGTGCAATGCCGACTGGACGCCGGCCGATGTGAGTCCGTTCGATTATATCAGGGGATTCCCACAGAACCGGCTCAGCCAGTACCGGGCATCTACGGTCACCACCGATCGTTATATACACTACCAGGCATTGTTGCCTGATCGGAACTGCATGCCATCCAAGAGCGGCAACTACCTGTTAAAGGTTTACCTGGATGCGGATACCTCCCGGCTGGCTTTTACCAAACGGATGCTGGTGGTCGACAACCGGGCAAGTGTGGGCGCACAGGTACAGCAGCCTTTTGATAATGAGATCCTGCGTACCCACCAGAAGATACAGGTGGCGGTGAATACGCAGCAGCTGAATATACTGAGCCCGCAGCAGACCAAACTTGTGATCCTGCAGAACAACCGCTGGGACGATGCGATCAGGGATATACAGCCCACGTTTATCCGCGGTAAGATGATGGAATACAATGCAGAACAGGACTGCATCTTCCCCGCAGGGAAAGAATACCGCTGGGCCGATCTGCAGAGTTTCCGTTTCCTGAGCGACAGGATGGACCGGGTAGACAAAGGCAGGGAGCCGGTTGATGTATACCTGAAACCTGATCTGGAAAGAAATAACCTCCGTTATCTGTTTTTCCGCGACAGAAATGGCTGGGATGAGATCAATACCACCGAATCGCTGAATCCCTGGTGGCAAACGGATTATGCCTATGTGCACTTCACCTTCGCACCTGCCAACAGGCAGCCTTTTGCCGGAAGATCGGTGTACCTGCTGGGATCCTTTACCGGTAACCAGATAGGGGATACTTCCAGGATGGACTATGATGCGGCCCGGGGGGTGTATACCAAGACCGTTTTGCTGAAACAGGGTTATTACAGTTATGCGTATGTGACCAAAAGCGATAAACATCCGGAAGAGAAAGCTGAACCCACCTTAACGGAAGGCAATTACTGGGAAACGGAGAATGAGTATACCATCCTGTTTTATTACCGTTCTTTCAGCAGCCGGCATGATGAGCTGGTGGGCATCCGTTCAGTGAATTCGCGTAATGAGCGGCCGGTTTATTAAGCCTAAATTTCTTGGTGATATTTATTTCAGCCAGAATCCTTCAAAAAAATAATCGAATTAGCCTGTCAACCCTTATTTTTGCGCCGGCAGGTCTCGCACGACCAGCTCCTGCTGAACCTCCCCAGGGCAGGAATGCAGCAAGGATATGCGGTTGAGCGGTGCGATGCGAGTAGCCTGCCATTTTTTTTTCTTCTATTCGCGAATTGGCTGATGGATGACCGGAATGAGAAGATCTGCCAATCCGACAAGACCCTGATCCGTTAATTCGTAATCCTCAATACCAATATGAAATTTTTTATCGACACGGGTAACCTGGCCCAGATCAAGGAAGCCAATGATTTAGGGATCCTGGATGGTGTGACCACCAATCCTAGTTTAATGGCCAAAGAAGGTGTTAAGGGCGAGGAAGCCATTGCACAGCATTACAAAGCCATTTGCGAACTGGTGGATGGTGATATCAGTGCAGAAGTGCTCTCTACCGATTTCGCCTCCATGGTGGAAGAAGGTAAGAAACTGGCTGCCATTCACCCCAATATCGTGGTAAAAGTCCCTATGATCAAAGATGGTATCAAAGCCATTAAGTGGTTTACCGATAATGGTATCCGTACCAACTGTACGCTGGTATTCTCGGCCGGGCAGGCCATACTGGCTGCCAAAGCGGGTGCTTCCTATGTTTCTCCATTCATTGGCCGTATCGATGATAGTGGCTGGGATGGAATGGAGCTGATCGGTCAGATCCGTCATATTTTTGACGTACAGAACTACAAAACAGAGATCCTGGCTGCCTCTATCCGCAACCCGCTGCACATCATCAAAGCCGCTGAACTGGGTGCTGATGTGTGTACCTGTCCGCTGGACTCTATCCTTGGCTTGCTGAAACATCCGTTAACAGATATCGGCCTGGCTAAATTCCTGGAAGACGCTAAGAAAATGTAATACCAACGAATACACTATTGATAAGAAAACCCACCGAATGGTGGGTTTTCTCTTATTGACTATTGCAAGTCGATTACTTTCCTTTCCCGGCTGCTTTCCCTGGCCGCTTCAATGATCTGCATCACATGAATGCCATCTGTGGCTGATACCGGAACCGGCTTTCCGTGGCGCAACGATTGATAGATGCCTTCATAATATCCGTAATAATTTCCCTGCAGGGTGGGTGCTTTTTCACGAATTACCTGGCCGTTTCTTTCAGTATGCAACAATCCCTGTTCCGATATGGGCTCTGTTCCCCAATCTGTGAGGTTGGGTTTCTCATTGGCCAGCAACCGGGCTTCCTGTACATCTGCACGTGTCTTCAAAAAAGATCCTTTACGTCCATGGATCACATAGGAAGGAAAGGCTTCTCGCACCTGGTAGCCTGATTTTAACCGCACACGCAACAGGGGATAATAGAGCAGTATCTCAAAATAATCATCTACCTGTGAACCCGGCCGCGTAATACGAATATCCGCAAAAACCGCTTGCGGCATACCGAACAAATGGAGGGCCTGGTCTATCAGGTGTGGTCCCAGGTCGCTCACAATGCCTGCTCCGGGTGCCGCTGTCTCTTTATGTAGTTTGGGGCTCAGCTCATCCTTGAAACGGTCGAAATGGATCTCTGCTTCCATGATCTCGCCCAGCCAGCCTTCCTGAACGATCTGCTCAACGGTTCTAAAGTCACTGTCCCACCTCCGGTTCTGGAATACGGATAATACGAGTTGTTGCTGCTCTGCCAATGCGTTCAGTTCAATGGCTTCGGCTACGGTTGTGGTAAACGCTTTTTCTACCACGGCATGTTTGCCCGACCGCAATACTTGTTTGGTAAAATCATAATGGGTTCCGGTGGGTGTATTGACCACCACCAGTTCAATGGATGGATCGGTCAGTATTTCTTCCAGTGAACGGTAGATCCTGGCCTTCGGATAAAATTCGGCTGATGCAGACCGGCTTCTTTCCCAGATACCTGTGAGTTCAAAACCTTTGTGCAGATCGATGAAAGGGGCATGGAAGACCCTTCCCGACATACCGAAGGAAAGTAGGGCTGTTTTAATGGGAGACATAGGGAGTAATGAGTGAATGAGTGGATGAGAGAATGATCGATCGGGTTAAAATTATAAAACCTGCTCCATTTTGGGGCAGGTTTTATGTGATGAGATTATGATAATGGGTTAGTTGGCAGCGGCGGGGGAGGGTTTTTCGCGTTCTTTCATTTTATCGAGATAGGAGACCCCGTTGCTGATCCATTTTTCTGCGGGTTTGCCCAGCAGGTAATGATCGAACCATTCCCTTTGTTTTTTCTGGTAATCGATCTGGTTCTCTTTTTTAGCGAGACCATGGTTCTCATCTGCATATACCAGCATCACATGCGGTTTTTCCATCCGGCGCATGGTGCCATACATTTCGATGCCCTGGTGCCAGTCCACCGCCCCATCCTTATCCCCAAAAGCCACCAGTAAAGGCGCTTTGATCTTACTGGCATTGAACATGGGTGAGTTGCGGATATGCGCATCTGTCCTTTCATACCAGGGGCCATCAAACCTGCCCTGGCTGGTTTCGAAGATCTTCTGATCGGGTGTGCCGCTGTTCCAGTAAATGCTCATAGACATACTGATCAGGTCTGTGAGCGGAGCTCCTGCGCAGGCAGCTTTGAAGATGTCTGTCTGTGTGATGATAAAAGAGGTCTGGTAAGCACCCCAGCTATGTCCCATCAGACCTACTTTATCTTTGTCGATCATGCCTGTTTTTAAGACCTCTTTTACAGCAGGCACTACACAGTTCACAGCGCTGGTGCCGGGTTCGTTGGTCTCATATACGATGTCGGGCCTGAATACAAAATAGCCATTGGTGGTAAAGTTGGTGGTATTGTAGGCACTTCGGGCCGATGGGTTGGTGTAAGCATGCACGGTGTTCGACAGCAACTCGTAGATATACACGATCATGGGGTATTGTTTCCCTGGCTCATAGTTGGCGGGGTAGAACAGGGCACCCTGCATTTTTTTGCCTTTGGTATTGGTATAACTGATCAGGCGGCTCTTACCCCAATAGTAGTTATCCTGCTGCGGATTGGTACCTGTGATCTTTTTATCATTGGTAAAATTATCACCGGCATATAGTTCGGGAGATAGATGGAAATCCTGTTTCACATACAGGAAGCTGTTGGCATCTTTGGCTTTTGTCAGACGACTGATGGAGAGGTCTTCGAAAATGAGTTTGTCGGTTTGCCCGTTCTCCCATTTGTAATAACCATACTTTTTACTTTTATCGCCATAGGCGGAAAAATAGATCGCTTTGCTATCGTCCAGGTAAGTTTCTTCAAAATCGGTCCGATATACGCGGAACATGATCTCTTCCTTTTCTCCCTGCGTCAATTTTCTTCCCCCGCTGCCATCGGGCTTCACTGCCCAGATATTGTACTCGTCATACAATAAGAGTTCCTTGTCGGATTTGGTCCATCCTCCAACACCCACCGGAGGCCTGGTAGCAGGATGATCGTCGCGTATATCCTGGAAATCCGTTTTTATGCTTTGGGTAATGTTGGTGTTCCTGGCAGCAGCGATATCATATACCCACCAATGTTTGTCTCTGAAATAATACAGGTATTTGCCGTCGGGAGAGGGGCGGGGACCGGTGTAGGCACCTGCCAGCGATTTTTCATACAATAATTTCTCTTCGCCGGTTTGCGTATTCACCAGGTAAAAATCCGCATAGTCTTCTTTGAATGCAGGTTTGTATTTTTTGTTGGTGGAAGTGATGGCAAATTTCTGGTTGCCGGTCAGTAATGCATCGGGGGTGTTCTCTTTCGCCAGCTGGTAGAACTGTCCGTTGCCCAGGTTCCATACAGACAGGTAACTGGCTTCCTTGTCCTGTGGGAACATTACTTTCTGTCGTGGTTGCACTTCTGGGTCCTTCCAATGCCAGATATCCACTGCGGGTAATTTTTCATCAACGGCAGGTTGCTTGGCTACCAGCATTTTTGTGCTGTCTGATCGGGTTTTGCTGCTGTCTGTATTCTTTTTGTCCTCTTTTTTGGATTTCAGGGTCCAGGTCTTCAGGCCAAAGAAAACGGCACTCATGTCATCACTGAGCCTGAGTGCAGAACCGTTATAGATCCGCATGTTTTTCGGAAAACCTGCGGCAGTGGTTGGGTCAAAGACCTGTAATGTGGCGTTCTTATATATAGCCGTGTAACTGTATACCATGGCGTTCTCTTCCTCGTGTGTGTCCTTCTTAAAGGTCTTGAAGAAGCCGAACCCATCGCCCTCTTTCTGCCAGGTAAGTTTTGAGAAACGGGTTGTGTCGCTGGCCACCACTTTCAAAGTATAGTGGTTCAGGTTGAACAGCTCCACAGAGTTTCCGGCGATATTGGCCGATTCTGTGATATAGGCAAGGAAATCACTTTTTTTGTTGAAGGCATAGTCGGTGACATTGCCAATGGTTCGGGTTGAATTATCCGCCAGGTTCTTCAGCAACAGTACACTGCCTTTGTCCTTATTCTCTTTCGGAGGGGACAGGTATACGGCCAGGAACTTTCCATTGCGTGAAAACCCGAACCGGGATATGTTCTGCACGGTTTCCTTTTTACCCGTTTCCAGGTTCAGCAGCCCCATCTTGTATTCAATGGGTTTACCCTGGTCGCGAAGTCTCTCTGCTTCTTTAAACGGCAAACCAATACGGTAGGCCAGCCATTGGTTGTCTTTAGAGAACTCCGGTGCGCTGGCGAATTCCAGTTTGTAGGATTTACCGGTGCTTCGGTTGGTAACGAAGAGCGTGTCATTACCCTCCTGTACCAGTAGCTGGTAAGCTACCCATTCACCATTGGGTGAGAGGTCGTTGGCACCAATGCTTTGCCATTTGCCGTAATCGTCTACGGGCAATGTCTTTTTTTGTTGTGCCAGGGCACTGCCTGTTACACAGCTGGTCAGTAACAGCACAAGAAAGAACTTCCTGAACATAAGCGTATAGTTTTAACCAAGATAACCAAACTTGCTGATGCAGTTGCCCGCTTGTTGTATAGAAGCTTATTTATATACATTAACATAGTATTTACAGTTTTATTTTTCCATTATGTTGAAAAGCTGTACATTTGCACCCTGAAACCGAGAACGTATTATTAAAGACTCTCATGGGTGATGTTATCTGGAGTTTCTTCTAACGATTGAACTGGTTCTTTCCCCCTTTCTGCTCGGTATAAAACATAACAGTAAAAAATAGAAATATTATGAAGAATAATGTCATGCCCTCTATTGTCCAGATCGAGGCAAATGAATTGAAACAACTGGTAAGTGAAGTAAAAGAGACCGTTGCAACGGGTGTACTTCCGGTAAATCGTAAAAAGGTCAATCACCGTTTTGGTGCTGTTGATATGTGGAAACTGCGCCGTGGTATGAAAACCACGCGTGTGGCATGCCGCCTGTTCCTGTAACAGCGATCTTGCTGCTCCCTGGCTGAAAAGCCCCCTGTTTACGTGAGATACAGGATCTGTTTTCTGAAAATCGAACGGTTCACCGATAATAAGCCTTCAACGCCCGAATAATCGGCTTTTTGCTGATGATCGAAAGTAGTTTTATCCTGTTAAAGGTTACAACTCGGTGGCATAGCAATCGGTACCGGGTAAATAATCGGAAGCCCCTGCAAAGGGGCTTCTTCATTTATAGCTGTTTACAGAGTATCACCATACCCCGGTACTGTTCTTTCATATTTTCAAAGGGGAGCACCAACCTGCCGCATTCTGTATATCCCATCTTTGCATAAAAACCGATGGCCTCAATACTGGTGTCCATGGCTTTCAGAAAAATAAGTTGCTGGTGGTTCTGCCGGGCCACAGCTTCACTTAACTCCATTAACTGCCTGCCGACCCCTTTCCCCGTAAAAGCCTTGTGCAGGTAGATCCTTTCGATCTCCAGACCGGTTTGGTTGTCACAAGCATCACATACGGACCGCAGTTTTAGTTTGAGATAACCTTCCGGCAAACCGTTGTCGTCGTATACGATGTAATGCAGGTTGTTGGGATCGGCCAGTTCTGCCTGCAATTTGGCTTCGGGATAGGCATGTTCATTCATATACCATTCTGCACCGCCGGGATACCATAAATGCAGGTAATGCTCCACATAAATGGCTTTAGCCAGCGCGGAAAGTTCTGCTGCCTTCGACTTGTCTATCTGTTGAATGTTCATACGGTCTTCTTTTCGGTCCAGCTGAAATCCGCTGACCGGGGCATACTGTCAAATACCTGCCGGAAGGATTCGGGCGGTACGGCCAGTTTACGGGTAGCGGTATCGATCCAGGCTCCGTCGATGGTGATGATGGCACTGAGTGTATTACCGTTCTTCCAGATTTCGTGTATCATGGTCCAGCGACTCATGTCATGGGTGCTTTTCACCATTTTCAAAGATATCTCCACTTTGTCGCTGAAATGGATCTCCCTTTTGAACACACATTCCTCGCGGAACAGGATGGGCCCTATCTGGTTCTGTTGCATCACAAAAGGAGTGAGTCCGTGCTCTGTCATGAACGCTACCCGGACAAAAGCGCCGAAATCGTAATATACAGAATGACGCAAATGAAAATTCGGGTCAATATCGCTCCACCTGATCTCGATCTGTTTGTTATATCCATTCATGTAAGAGTCTTTTACTGAGTGCTAAATTCTGCTATGTTTACCATTCAATTCAAAATTATGCGGGAAACAGAGAAAATATGTCAATTATTTGACGATCTGCAGCAGGGTGATTGCTGGGTAGGACTGAATATGCAGCAGGTATTGGAGGGTGTATCCAACAGCACCGCAGTTCAGAAACTGCATGAGAAAGGTAACTGTATCTGGCAGCTCGTTAACCACATCATTTACTGGCGAAAAACGGTGATGATCCGTTTACAGGGAAAGAATGCACAGCCTCCCATGCCCGACATGTACCTGCCTGATCAACCGGATGACACTTCCTGGCAAACCACACTGGCACATTTTGAAGAGGTTTACCGCCAACTGCACCAGATGATCGAAGGTTTTGATGCGTCATCACTTGATAAGGCATCGCCCATGAAAGGGCAGACCTATTATCAATTGCTGATGGGATGTCTGCAACACGATGCCTATCATATGGGGCAGATGCAGTTGATCAAAAAAGCCCTGTAAGAATACAGGGCCTGTGACATAACAGATATGTACACATGAGAAAGCTCTTTACCACAATGGCTTGCCCTGGTAAAAGTCGAGCACTTTTACCCGTAGCAGGTAATCATATTTGGCTGCAATGAAATTGGCATTGCTTCTGTCCACATTGTTCTTCGCGATCATGTATTCTACGGAAGTGTTCACACCTGCATTGAAACGGACTTCAGCCGCTTTGAAGGAAATGGTAAAATCCTCCAGTTGACGTGCCAGGGTCTGGTAACGTTCAAAAGCGGTATTCATATTGATATAGGCCTGGTCAACCGATTGACGCAGCTGTGTTTTGACCGTCTGAGCCTCAAAGCTGGTCCTTTTCTCAGCGATCTTAGCCTGGTTCATATTGCTTCGGGCACGTAATCCGTTCAGGATCGGGATCTGCAGGCCGATGCTCAATGAAGAGTTCAGGTTATTGGTCCATTGGTCTCCATACGTGATCTTATGGCTCTGGTAATTGCTTTGCGGTGCAAATACAGGGAGTTTGCTGCCGCTCAGGTCTACGTACTGATTGGTGGGCATATCGGTAGTGCTGATCAGTTCCTGCCGGGTGGCCACGCTAGAATAATTGGTGCCAAAACCTCCATTAAAACTAAGCGTTGGCAATAACTGCGCTTTGGCCGATAGGTATCTTTTCTGCGCGCTCTGTTTGCGGTATTCGGCCGCTTTTACCAGCGCAAGCTGCTGTGTAGCTGCCTGGTAAATATTATCGGCGGTACCATCGTATAAGATGGGTGTGACGGGAGAGCTGAGCGTCTCCAGTTGCAGGGATGACTGGTAGGGCACGTTCATCATCTGCGACAGGTTGATGCGTGCGGTCTCCAGTTGGTTCTTCACATTGATCACACCCAACTGGTCGGATGCAAGCTGACCTTTCAGGTCGTACAGTACGGCCGGGGCGATGGCACCGCTGGCATTCAGCGTTTCGAGCCTGGCCACCTGGACCTTGGTAACTTCTACCTGGTTGCGGGCGATGGAGAGTTGTTCCTGTGCACTCAGTACCTGCAGGTAAGCCAGTATCACGTTGATGGTGATATTGTCTTTGGCCTGCTGCCAGTCCATCTCACTGGCTTTGGCAGCAAGTTCGTTCTGCCTGATCGTATTCTGGATGGCCGAACCGTTCCAGAGTGTGACGCTGGTATTGATGTTGTAGTTGGCGAAATTGATCTGCTGGTTGGCATAAGTGTTGGTAAAAGGATCGATGCTGCGGCCCTGATTGATGCCATGGTTCACTACCCCTGAGATGAAGGGTAACTGGCTGGCTTTGGCCTGGCGATAGTTCACTTTATCGGTCTGTGCCTGGTATTCGGCCTGCCTTACCTGCAGGTTGTTCTGGATGGCCATCTCAATACATTGTTTCAGTGTGAGTACGCCGTTGTTCGTATCCGTGTTCTGTGCACTGCTTCCGATGCTTAACAGTAAACAACCTACCCATGTGAGGCCCGTCAGTAGTCTTTTTTTCATATGCGCTATGCCATTTAATTTTTTTCGATCCTGCCGTCGAGCAGGTTGATGATCTGTTTGCCGTATGCGGCATTTTTCTCTGAATGCGTCACCTGAATGATGGTAACGCCCTCTTCCTCGTTGATCTTTTTGAAAAGTTCCATGATCTCTTCGCCCTGTTTGGAATTGAGGTTGCCGGTAGGTTCGTCTGCCAGTAATAGTTTGGGTTTGGCGATCAGTGCCCTGGCAATCCCCACCAACTGCTGCTGACCACCGGATAACTGGGACGGGAAGAGATCCTTTTTACCCACTATGTTGAACCGGTCGAGCATATCCGCTACCATGGATTGCCGTTCCGCTGTTTTGATCTTCTGATAGAGCAGGGGTGTTTCAATATTCTCGTAAACGGTCAGCTCATCAATGAGGTGGTATGCCTGAAAGACAAAACCGATATTCTGTTTGTACAGGTCAGAACGTTGTTTCTCTTTGATCTGGAACACATCCTGTCCTAAAAAGCGGTAATTGCCTTCGGAAGCTTCATCCAACATGCCGATAATATTCAGCAGGCTGGATTTACCCGATCCTGAAGGGCCCATGATGGAAAGGAAGGCGCCTTCCTCAATACTAAGGTTGATGTCTTTCAGGATGAACACCCGGTTGTTACCGTTGTTATGCCATTTGTAGATCTTTTCTAACTGGATCATAGTCGGTTGTATCGTTATGGACGATAGTCAAAGTTTGTGCCATCTTTACAAACCCTTGTCTGGTAAGGGTTTTGTGAAATAGAGCTATCGGGAGGTGTACGAAAACGGACAGTTACTGTCTGCCTTCGTACAGGGTCATTCTGTTCGTAAACTGTTCACCGGGTTGCTCCGTGCAGCTTTGACCGCGCGGAAAGCCACCGTAAGCAAAGCCAGGGTGATGGTAGAGATGCCCGTTATCGCAAATACACTCCAATGGACCGTGATCCGGTATGAGAAGTCCTGCAACCAGCGGTTCACTGCCCACCAGCCAATGGGGAAGGCCAGCAGAAATGCGAGCAATGCCAGCAGGATGAACTCTTTGGACAGGATGGTCACGATCTGGAACAGGGAGGCTCCCAGTACTTTTCGGATACCGATCTCTTTGATCCTTTGCTGTGCGGCAAAGGACGACAAGCCCAATAATCCCAAACAGGCCAGCAATATGGCGATGCCGGCAAATACCGACAGTACCTTCGCCAACCGGTTCTCGCTTTCGTAAAGTTCATTGAATGCATCGTCCATGAACCGGTATTCAAAAGGCCTGTGCGGAACCATTTTTTTCCATAGTTCTCCCATGCCGGTGATCGCCAATGGCAGGTTGTTGCCATCCAGTTTCACCAGCATCTGTGAGCTCCTGGAGGATGGGAAGAGTACCAATGGGTCGATTTTATCGTGCAGCGACCTGAAATGAAAATCTTTAATCACGGCTTTCACATAACCGGGCCTGTCATCGCCAAGAAACATCTTTTTACCGATGGCGGCCTGTGCCGACCAGCCCAGCTCCCTGGCAGCAGACTCGTTCAGTATGAATTGATAGGCCGGGTTTTCGGAGTGTTTCAATTCGTCTGCGTTTTCCATGTCCTGTTGTGTCAGATCGTTTCCGGCTACCAGCTGTAAGCCGGTGGTTCTCACGTATTCCTCGTCAACAGGCGAAGCCGTTACGGAAACCATTCCATCCGGCGGCATCGCATCACTCCGCATATGGTATCCGCCTTCTATCAGGGTGGGGTTGCTCACGGCCCTGGATACAGCAAGGATGCCAGTTTTCTTTTTCAATTCGGTTTTGAGGGTGGGGTAGTTCTCCAGCATTTTCTGATCGAGTGGTAATAGCAATACATGCTCCCGATCATATCCCAGGTTCTTGCTGCGGATGTATTTCATCTGCTGCTGTATGACCAGGGTGGCAACGATCAGGAATACAGAGATCATGAATTGGAAAACGATGAGCGACTTCCTGACCAGCAGCCCCGAACTGCTGTTGCGGAACAGCCCTTTCAATACTTTGATCGGCTGAAAACCCGACAAGACCACTGCTGGATAACTTCCCCCTGCAAAACTGACGATGATCCATACAGACAGGAGGAAAGACAGGTTCACCGGCGTGAATAGTGCCGAATAACTGATATGCTTATCTGCGAGTCCGTTAAACCAGGGAAGTGCCATGGCTACCAGGATCAGGCTTATCACCAGTGAGATCAGGCATAGCAGTATGGATTCGCCGATGTGTTGCCAGAACACCTGCCATTTATCGGCACCCAGTACTTTGCGGACACCTACTTCCTTGGCTCTTTCAATAGAGCTGGCAGTACCGAGATTGATATAGGTGAAACAGGCGATAAATAAGATCAGCAAGGCTACTGCACAGATAATATAGATATAGGTGATGCTGTTGTTGGGTTCAAAGCCTGGATAAGGTGAGTATAAATGTATTTTGGTAAAAGGCTCCAGTTCAAATGAAACATAGGTATTGGGCTGGTCAGCCATTTCTTTTTTCATGAACCCGGGTATCTTGTTCTGCAGGGAGATGAAACTGTTCTCATCTTTCAGCAGCAGGTAGGTAGTGTAGTTCGCGTTCCAGTAAGTTGTTTCCTGGATTTCCCCCGTAGAAGAGAAGGATGCCAGGAAATCGAATTTTATCTGTGAACTTTCCGGGCAATCCTGTATGATACCTGTGATGAGGTAGGGCGTTTGCGAAGCACTGATCAGCAGCGTTTTGCCAACCGGATTGGTATTGCCGAAATACCTGCGTGCTGTTGTTTCGGTAAGGAGTATTTTGTTGGGGCCAGCCAGCGCAGTGCTGGTGTTTCCCTGGCGTAACCGGAAGGAGAACAGGTCAAAGAAAGTGGAATCTGCGTACATGAATTTCTTTTCATTGAATACCTTCTCCTCGAATTTTACGATCCGGCCAGACTGGTACATACGAACCGCTGATTCCACTTCGGGAAAATTACGTTTGAAAACGGGGGCTACTTTTGTACTGGTGTAGTTGCCCTTGTTCATTTTTTCACCAAAACTGTAGGACATGATGACGCGGGCTATGCGGTTCCCTTTTTGCTGAAAACGGTCATAGCTCAGTTCATTCTGTATATACAAGCCCATCAGTATGCAACAGGTGAAACCTATGGTGAGTCCCACAAGGTTGATGAAGGTGAAGAATCGGTTCTTCTGAAAACTTCTGAGGGCGGTTTTGAGATAATTTCGGATCATAGTTGTGAATGGTGAATTGTGAATTGTGAATCGAGAGTCGTGAGTCGTGAATTGAGAATGTGTACTACCTACTCACAACTCACGATTCACGACTCACGTGGATCATTCTGTTCGTAAACTTTTTACAGGGTTGGCTGTGGCTGCACGGATGGCCAGTATGCTGACGGTAAGCAGGGCAATGGCGGCGGCTATGCTGCCTGCTGCAACAAAGATCCACCAGCTTACCGGAATACGGTAGGCGAAATCTGCCAGCCATTGACTCATGGCGTACCAGGCAACCGGGAAAGCGATCAATGCTGCCAGTAATACCAGTTTCATGAAGTCTTTGGATAACAGGAACACAATGCTGCCTGTTCCTGCTCCCAGCACTTTGCGTACGCCGATCTCTTTGATCCTTTGTGTAATGGCAAAGGAGGAGAGACCCAGCAGACCCAGGCAGGCTATCAATATGGCAATACCTGCGAAGATGGTGAACAACCGACCCTGCCTCTGTTCAGCCTGGTACAGCTTGTTGTAACTGTCATCAACGAATGAGAATTCAAAGGGGATCTCCGGTAAATACGTTTTCCATATTTGCTCGATGGAGGCCACAGCTTCTTTGGTGTTGTTACCGGCTATCTTGACAGAGAGGGCATTGTAAAAATTAGGAAGTGCCGGGTTGGGCATCGACAAAACCATCGGAGCGATGCGCTGGCGCAGTGATTCGAAATGGAAATCCTGAACAACCCCGATCACTTTACCGCGGGTTCCCCCATAGGAGAAGTTGCGCCCGATCGCTTTTTCTGCTGAAGGCCAGCCCAGCACTTTTACTGCGGTCTCATTCAACAGGAAATTGGCCGTGTCTGTAACGATCGCTTTGGAGAAATTTCTTCCAGCTGCCATGCCAATGCCGTAGGATGGGATAAAATCCTGGTCTATGGCAAGGTATTTCAGTTCCGCATTCACGGGCTGTAAGGAGTCGCCGGACTCGGCGGCGGCATTCTGCGAGTCGAGCAGGCGGCCCGTAGGGATCCTTGAGGAACGCCCGATGGTTTGTATATGATTTTGCCCAAGCAGCTCATTCCTGAAAGCTTCATACTGACTGTTACTGGTAAAATAGTAGGGCAGCGCAAGCACCTGTTCCTTGTGATATCCCAGTTTGGCCTGCTGCATGTACCGGAGTTGCTGGAACACGATGGCTGTTGTGATGATCAGTACGATGGAAATGCCAAACTGTGTCACCACCAGCGCCTGGCGGAATGAAAGACTACGGCCACCGGCCCTGAATAGACCTTTCAGCGTTTTAACGGGTTGAAAAGAAGACATGAACAGGGCAGGGTAGATGCCCGATGTAATACCTACGATAAAAGGGACCAGGATCACCGGACCCATGTATTTCCAGTTCAGAAGCATACGGCCTGTCAATTCCAGGCCCGATAAACGGTTGATCCAGGGTAAAGTTATCCAGGCGATCAATATGGCCAGTGTCATGGCTATCCAGGCGATCAATACAGACTCGCTAAGGAATTGTGCGATCAGTTCACCTTTTCCGGCTCCTGCTACTTTTCGGATCCCGATCTCTTTTGCCCTGAGTGCAGAACGGGCTGTGGCGAGGTTCATATAATTGATACAGGCGATCAGCAGGATGATGAGGGCGATCACAGAGAAAATGTATACCCGGGTAATATCTCCATTCTCCTCAGCTTCATAATCTGTATGTGAATAGAGATGGATATTGGTCAGTTTCTGTACACCCAGGCTGGTAAGCTTAGAGAACTTCATGGTAGGGGGCGCTCCAGGAAAGAACATGTGTTTGTCAATGAACGCCGGGAACTGTGCTTCGATGTTTTTAACAGGATAATTTTCGGGAACCAGGAAATAAGTGAAGAAGGAATTGTTGCCGTAGTTTGTCCGTAACTGGTTCTCTCCATATACCGCGGAATCTTTCAGGGTATTAAAAGATACCATGATCTCTGGGTGAATATGCGAGTTGGATGGGAAAGACCGGAATACGCCCGTTACTTTCAGGTTGAACTGGTTGTTGATCTTGATGATTTTGTTCATTGCCTCTTCATTGCCGAAATACTTTCTGGCGATCTTCTCGGAAACCATTACGGTGAATGGATCCTGTAAGGCTTTTCCTGGGTTACCCTTGGTCACATTCACGTCAAATACGTCAAACAGGTGCTCGTCGGCAAAAAATAATTGTGTTTCGCTGAAAAGTTTCTCCCCGTATTTGACCGGCGTTTTTCCGCTGGGTAGCAGCCTCGTCACTTGCTGGATATCCGGAAAATCATTTTTTAGCAGCGGCCCAAAAGGCGGTGCAATGGTGCTGAGCCTGAGTGTTACCGTACCATCCGGATTATTGAAATTCCGGGTTACCCGGTAAATGCGATCGGCTTTGCTGTGGTACCTGTCGAAACTGGTCTCGTGTATGATATAAATGCTGATGAGCAGGCAACAGGCCAATCCCATGGTCAGCCCAAAGAGATTGATGAACGAGATGAACCGATGTTTCATCAGGTTGCGCCAGGCCATTTTCAGGTAGTTCTGTATCATAAATAGGGTTTACGTGTCATGTTTTATTTTATTCTGCCCGTAAACTATCGGCAGGATTTGCGGATGCTGCCTTAAAGGTTTGCAGACTGATGGTAAGCAATGCAGCCAGGAACATCAAGATCCCAGCCAGCAGGAATAACCAGAGATGGATGGGGGTTCGGTATGCAAAATTTTGCAGCCATTGATGCAGGGCATACCAGGCCACCGGTGTTGCCAAGACAAATGCAACCAATACAAGCCATAAAAAGTCCTTGCTGAGAATGGTCACTATCTGTACAACGGATGCCCCCAAAACCCTTCTTACCCCTATTTCCTTGGTGCGCTGGTTGGTGGTGAACATGACCAATCCCAGCAAACCCAGGCAACTGATGAGAACGGCCAGGCCTGTTGCCCATTTCAGTAAACTGGCAATATTTTGTTCAGCACGGTAATTCTGTGCAATGGACTCATCCAGAAAGTGGTAGTCGAAATCGTCTTCAGGGTAGACCTTTTTCCAGGCTTTTTCTACTTTGGCAATGGCTGCCTTCCAATTACTTCCATCTGCGTTCTTGGGTGGCAGGGTTACGGTGAATACGTTGTTGATCCGGTCCCAACTCCCTAATACCAATGGTTTGATCTGCTGATGAAGCGATTTCTGGTGAAAGTCTGCCAGTACCCCGGCAACAGCCATTTTCTTATTATCCCAGGTCAGGTAAATGCCCACAGCATCTTCAGGCCTGTTGAAGCCCAGTGCTTTTGCGTAAGTATGGTTGATCAGGAATTCACGAGCCGTATCTGAAGCTGCATAATTCCTTCCTGCCAGCAGTTTCATACCGAACTGGCGTACGTAGCCGGTATCCCCGAATTTCATTTCCACATCGGACGTGATCTCCTTTTTACCGTTGTGGTAGCTGATGGTACTGCTCCATGCGTCAGGTGAAGCGGGTGTACCAGTAGAAAGCCCCACATTGACTACATCCGGAATGGATCTCAGCTGTTGTGCCAGGTTCATTTTTTTGGCATAGGAAGTATCTCGATAGTTGGTACGGAAAAACAGGAGCGCTTCTTTGTGGAAGCCAAGATCCTTATTGAGGGTGAAATGGATCTGATTGCTCACCACCAGTGTTGCCAGGATCAAAAACTGTGCAATGGTGAATTGTGATACGGTAAGGCTTTTCCTGATCCAGTTCTTTCGACTTTTGCCTGCGTTAAGGACATTCTGGTTCTTCAAGACATTCACTGGCTTAAGAGAGGAGAGCACCATGGCCGGGTAGAAACCGGATAAAACGCTGACGCAGATGACGAGTAGTGCCAGAAAACCGATCATCACCGGTTGATCTAACAGGCTGAAGTGAAGCTGGGGCGGGATAAAATCGCTGAATATTTTTAATAAAAAAGGGGTGAAGACGATTGATACCACGGTCGATAGCAGCGTGATCACGAAAGTCTCACTCATGAATTGCAGCAATAATTGTTTCCTTGATCCTCCCATGGTTTTGCGGATCCCGATCTCTTTGGCGCGATGTGAGGCCTGTGCTGTGGTCAGGTTGATGAAATTGATACAACCCAGAACCAGCAAAAATGCTGCTACAGCTAACAATCCGTACAAGGTTGGCTTATGGGCGGTTCTTCCGCTATAGTTTCCAAGGTCTGCATTGAAATGGAGGTCGGCCAGTGGCTGTAACTTAAATGACTGGGTACTGTGATCATCTTTGTCTTTTTTCTTGTATTTCTCTAATAGCGCATTGACCATTTTCTCCACTTTCTCAGGACGGGTGTCGGGTGATAACTGGAGCCATAGCTGGGAAGCATCCGTAGTATTACCCCAGTTTTCCCAGTCTCTGGGCCGTAAACTGGTTTTATCAAGCGTGATCCTTGACACAAAAGTGGTATATCCCAGGTCCGTATTTTTTGTCAGGTCTTTTACAATACCTGTTACTTTGGTCTTTACGGTATCGTCAAACAGGATCTCTTTGCCGATAATCTCTCCGGGAGCCAATCTGGGAAAATACAAACCGGCGGCTTTTTCGGTCAATACCACCTGGTAAGGTTCCTGCAGCGATACGGTGGCTGCACCTGCGACCCATTCATACGGCACCAACTTAAAATAGTTATCATCCACGAAAACGGGGGGCGCTTGTTTTTTGAGTTTTATCTCGCTGCTGCCATTCTGGGCCGGGATCGTTATTTTCTGGTTTTCGTTCCATGTTTTGATGGGGGCAACGATCTCCAGGCCGGTTACCTCTTTTCCGATGGTATTGCCCACTGGAAAAGCGATGCCGGGGTTTTTGTAGGTCTCGCCTGAAAAGGTAAACACGGAAGTGACACGGTAAATGCGTTCCCGCTTGGCCAGAAAGGTATCGAAACTGAAATCATATTGTACGATCAGGAATATCACCAGAGCGGCACTGATACCGATAGAAAGTCCCAATACATTTATCAGGGAAAAAACCTTGTTATGTCTCAGGTTCCTGGTGGCGGTCTTGAAATAGTTGATTAGCATATAACAGTGCGGTTGGGTTAACAGGTGCTCTTTTTTATTCGCTCCTCAATGTTTTTACCGGGTTGGTCAATGCTGCTTTGGTGGCATTCATACTCACTGTCAGCAATGCGATCACCAGCATCAATAGGCCTACCGCAAAAAAGACCCAGATAGAGACCACTACGCGGTAACTGAAATTCTCCAGCCAGCGATGCATGCCCCACCAGGCTGTGGGTATGGCAATCAGGAAAGCGATGGCTACCAGGTACAGGAATTCTTTCGACAGCAGTAGCAACAGTTGCTGTAATGAGGCTCCCAGTACTTTCCGGATACCGATCTCTTTTTTCCTTCTCTCTATCGATGAAGACACCAGCCCGAACAAACCGAGGCAACAGATAAAAATACCCAGGCCGGCAAAGATCACCGACAAGCGGCCGATCAGCTGTTCTGTCTTGAATTTCTGGTTGAATTCGTCATCGGCGAAGCTGAATTCGAAAGGGAAGGCAGGGCTGTATTTTTTATAGATGGATTCAATAGCGGCCATGGTCTTACGTATATCGGCCTTTTCGTTGATGCGGATATTGATGTAGCGGGACCACCTGTCCTCATAACGGAACATCAGCGGGGCCGCTGATTCGTAGGGGGAGCCCATGATCATATTGTCTACCACGCCTACGATCTCCATATTTCTTCCCGCCCAGTTCACAGCAGCACCAATGGGGTTTTTCAGTCCCATCAGTTTAATGGCTTCCTTGTTGAAGATCACACCCAGGCTGTCACCTCTTCTGAAATCACGTCCCTCGGTGATCCTGGCCTGCAGGGTTTTGGTGAGGTCTACATCTGTGAACATGAAACCGATGATCAGGTTATCGCTGACAGGTGCGTTGATCGCTTTTACACCTGAAGTGAATCCAAAGATGGTAGAAGGCGGACTGGAAGCGCGGTTCACTGATGCAATGAGCCCTGTTTGCAACAGGTCGTTTCGCAATGCATCAAAACTTTTGTCTGTCTGGTTCGATGCATTTACCGTAACCAGCTTGTTAGTGGAAAAGCCGATATCGCGTGTTTTGACATACTGCAGTTGCTGGTATATAATGAAAGTGGCGGATACCAGTACGATGGATACGATGAACTGTGCGGTCACCAGTATCTTCCTGGGCAATAACACGCCACGGGCAGGCATGAAACTGCCTTTGAGCACTTTTACCGGCTGAAAGCCAGACAGGTAAAATGCCGGGTAACTGCCTGCCAGTAAACCGGTGATCAATGCAATACCGGCCAGTATCAACCATAACATGGGTTCTTCATATGGAATACGGATGGGCTCATTCAGCAACCCGCTGAAAGCGGGGAGAAGCAGGTACACCAATCCGGTTGCCAGAATCACCGCAGTTACGGACAACAGTATCGACTCAGTGATGAATTGGACCAGTAACTGGCCTCTTCCTGAACCCAGTGTTTTACGGATACCCACTTCCTTGGCTCTCTTTTCAGAGCGTGCGGTAGACAGGTTCATGAAATTGACGCAGGCGATGGCCAGGATGATCAGTGCGATCCAGATAAAAAGAGATACGTACTGGATTCGCCCACCGGTGTTTTTCCCGTCCTTGAATTCTTCAAACAGGCGCCATTTGGACATGGGATGCAGGATCAGGCTACCCCTTGTGGTGGGATTGTCGCCCTGCGTCTTTGATCTGATCAGGTCCAGCAATTTCTTTTCCAGTGCGGGTATGTTGGTTCCGGGCCGGGTGGTCAGGAATACGCGGTTTCCACAGTTCACCCATTCATTCTGATCGGCAATCACCTGCGGGGAAGATGGGTTAAAAGGGATCAGTGCGTCGAACTGTATGGTAGAGCCCGCGGGAAGATCCTTAACGACCGCTTTTACCACAGCGTTCCTGTCATTGTTGATCTTTACGGTGCGGCCATAAGCATTGCCGTTGCCGAACAGTGACCTGGCGGTAGATTGGGTCAGGGTCACGGCATCCGGGTCGTTGATCACGGATGCATCTCCCTCTATAAAGTCAAAGCTGAATATCTTGAAAAAATCAGTTGTGGTGGTGAGGGTGTTTTTGGTCAGGATCTTGTCACCAACCGTAAAGATCGTTTTCTCGCCAAACGAAACAACAGCTGCGTTTTCCACTTCGGGATAAGCCGCTTTGGCTGCTGCCGGCAGCGGGAACATCATGTCGGGACCGGTATTGATCTCTCCGTTGAAATTTCGGTTAGACATGACATGATAGGTATTGGCATATTTCTCATTATGCTTGTTCCATGATTTTTCCGTGTACACCCACAGCAGGATGAGCATTGTGGCCGCCATGCCAATCGTGAGTCCCAACAGGTTGATGATGGAGAACGAGCTGTTCCTTACCAGGTTTCGCCACGCGACAATCAAATGATTCTTTAGCATTGGTTTGTTTTAAGTTGTGAAAGGATGCAACTGTTTCTCATGTGCTGATCCGTTCGTATGATCTTTTTTATTCTGTACGCAGACTTTTTACCGGGTTGGCATTGGCCGCTTTGATGGCATGATAACTGACCGTTACTACTGCGATCAGGATACTGAGCCCGGCGGCAAAAGCAAAGACCCACCACTGGATAGATATCCGGTAAGGATAGTTCTGCAACCAGTTGTGCATGAACCACCAGGCCACAGGGGATGCCAGTATGAAGGAGATCACTACCAGCCCGATGAAATCCTTGGATAAAAGAGTGGCAATACCTGTTACAGAGGCGCCCAATACTTTCCTGACACCTATTTCCTTGATCCGGCTCTCTGCCATATAGGCTGCCAGGCCAAACAAACCGAGGCAGGAAATAAAAATGGTAAGCCCTGCAAATAAGCCCGCGAGGGTTCCGGTGCGTTGTTCCGATTTGAACTTGGCAGCGTAATCTTCATCTACGAACTTGTATTCGAATGGGTATTCGGGATTGTATTTTTTGAAGATGGTCTCTGCTTTTTTTAGATTGGCTGCAGTCGTGTTCTTGCTGTTGAGTTTAATATGTATGATGTTCATCCAGCCTTTGGCCCCTTCAATGATCATGGGTTTGGTAGGATGGTAGGGAGACTGCAGGATAAAATCTTTGATCACACCTACCACATGCCATTCGCGTCCATTGTCTTTGACGATTTCACCGATAGGGTTTTTCAGCCCCATCGCTTTTACGGAAGATTCATTCAGGATCATGGCCGAAGAGTCGGTGATATATTGTTTCAGGTTAAAATCACGGCCTTTTACAAATTGAAGCCCTACGGTAGTGCCCAAATCCTCATCGGCAGAGAAGCGGTCGAAATCTGTTTTGTCATCCGGAGCTTTTCCTTTCCATTCAATGCCCCAGGTATCGCTCCATCCCTGTGTAATGGGGGCGCTGGTTTTGGTAACAGAAGTAGCGGCGCCGGATCCGAGCAGTTCGTTCTTGACCAGTGCATAATTCTTTTCAAGATCGCCGGTGAGGAAATGAAAGATGAGGTTGTTCTTATCGTAGCCCATTTCCCGGTTACGGGCATGTTGGATCTGTTCTTTTACGATGGCGGTACAGATGATCAGGATGATGGCAAAAGTGAACTGCAACACCACCAGTACTTTCCGTGGAGTGACCACTTTGTCTGATTTCAGGAAAGTACCCTTCAGCACTTTTACCGGCTGGAAGGCTGACAGGTAGAATGCGGGGTAACTTCCTGCGATCACACCTGTGAAAAGTATGAAACCGATAAAGATGAGCCAGAAGTAGAGGTTGCCGTAGTCGATGAAGAGCTTCTTGTCGGTAAGTGTTCCGAAAGCCGGTAACGCAAGCTGAACGATCAGTAAGGCTGCCAGTCCTGCTATCAATGAGATCAGGATGGATTCTCCAAGGAACTGTCCTACCAGTGAACCTTTGTTGGCGCCTACCACTTTCCGGATACCCACTTCTTTAGCCCTTTTTTCACTGCGCGCGGTACTCAGGTTCATGAAGTTGATACAGGCGATGAGGAGGATGAAAGCTGCGATGACGGCAAACATTTTCACAAAATCGATCAGTCCGCCATCTTCCACACCGTTGGTAAAACTGGAATACAGGCGCCAGCGTTGGATGGGATAGAGGAACATTTCATTGGTCAGCTCCGAATTGTCGTATTTGCGTTTGAGCGTTTTCAGTTTCGGTGCAATGGAAGCCAGTGTGGCATTGGGTTTCAGCAACACATAGTTCCGGGTGGAATTGTTGCCCCAGTTGGCATCATCCTCGCCCTGTTTGCGCAGGTAGGCCCAGGGCAGCAGGTAGTTGAATTTGAAACGGGTGTTATTGGGAAGGTCTTTTAATATGCCGGTCACCGTAAAATTATCCTTGTCGTCGATGCGGACCTGTTTTCCCATAGGGTCAGCATCACCAAAGAAATTTTTGGCTGTGGTTTCTGTGAGTACGATCGAATACATGTCCTTCAATACTGTGTTCGGATCTCCTTTCAGTAAGGGGAAGCTGAATACATTCAGGAAATTCGAGTCTACGATATTACCTGCCACCGTAAGCCTTTTTTCGCCGATGGAGAAGAGGTAGTTACTGGGCCAGTTCACACGGGTGGCCATCTCCACTTCCGGGAAATCACGTTCTACCGTACGGGCGAAGATCTTCGGAGTGGTATTCCAGCATTGCAGTTTGCCGCTGAATGTGTCTTTGTTCCAGGCTTCATAAATACGGTCTTTCTTTTCATGAAACTGGTCGTAGCTCATTTCATGGTTGATCCATAAGAGGATCAGGATGGCACTGGCCATGCCTACGGACAGACCCAGTATGTTGATGAAAGAAAATCCTTTGTTCTTTAAAAGATTCCTTACGGCTATTTTCAGATAGTTCCTGAACATGGTATCGGATGGCTTTGGTAATGGTTCGTGGTTAACAGGGTTACAGCATTTGAATGGATTATACCAGTATGTTTTCGGTCACTGTTTGTCCATCGAGCATACGGATGATGCGGTGACTGTACCTGGCATCGTGCTCTGAGTGGGTAACCATGATGATGGTGGTGCCCTGTTCGTTCAGGTTGGTAAGCAGTTCCATTACTTCATTACCGTTCGATGAGTCCAGGTTACCGGTAGGCTCATCCGCCAGGATCAGTTTGGGGTTGTTGACCACGGCACGTGCCACTGCCACACGCTGCTGCTGACCACCAGATAACTGCTGGGGATAGTGATTGCGACGATGCATGATCTGTACTTTCTCCAGCACTTCATCCACTTTCTTTTTCCGGTCTGCCGCTTTCACACCGGTATAGATCAGTGGTAGTTCCACGTTCTCGAATACGGTCAGCTCATCTATCAGGTTAAAACTCTGGAATACGAACCCGATATTGTGTTTACGCAGGTCGGCACGCTGACGCTCATTGAATTTGGCGATCTCTGTACCGTTAAAAATAAAACTGCCGTTATCCGGATCATCCAGCAGGCCAAGGATGTTCAGCAGGGTGGACTTGCCGCATCCGGAAGGTCCCATTACAGCAACAAATTCTCCTGGTTTGATCTCCATTGACAGCCGGTTCAGTGCAATGGTTTCTACTTCGTCCGTACGGTAGATCTTCTCTAGATCAGTGATTTTTATCATGGTTTGGTTTTTGTTATGTGTATGAGTTGTTTTTATTCGAAAGTTGTAATGCCCTTTGTTCTATTTGTTGATTGGCCCGTTCATCTGCCTGTTTCAGCTAGCTCGACCAATCACCGGTATCCAGTATCCAGTATCCAGTATCAAGTAGCCCCAAAACAGTATCTACTGCTTCTTCAACACCAGTTCCTGCATATTTCCATAGTTCTCATAACTGGATGTCACTACTTTATCACCAGGTTTCAGTCCCTGCAATACTTCATAGTAATCAGGGTTCTGGCGTCCCAGCTGTATATCCACTTTGTAAGCCATGGTTCCGTTCTCGTTCACTTTAAATATCCAGTTACCGCCGGTCTGCTGATAGAAACCTCCTTTGGGTACCAGTATGGCGGTCGTTTCATCGCTCAGCGCCAGCAGGATCTGTAAGGTCTGACCACGGCGGATGCCCTGGGGTATTTCACCCACGAACTGCATGTCTACCTGGAACCGTCCATTGGTAACCTGGGTAAATACCTTGGTAATCTTGAGTTTGTAGGTCTTGTTGCCGGAAGTGTAATCTCCGGTAAGGCCGGTGAAGATCCTGGAGATATAGTGTTCATCCACGTCCACACGCGCTTTAAAGCCGCTGAGTACGTCGATCTGCCCCAGTCGCTCACCTTCTCTCTTATTCTGGCCAATCTCTGCATCAAGCGAAGTGAGCTGTCCATCGATCGGTGCACGCACCACCAGGTCGCCTACTTTCTTACGCATGACCGTTAAAGCGTTCTGTGAGCCTTCGTAAGACTGTTTGGCCTGTTCCAGCTGTTGTTTGTTGGAGATGGAGTCCTGCTGCAGGATCTGGTTGGTGAGTCGTTTTTTGCGCAGCAGGTAATTATAGTTGTTCTCCGAGGTCTTGAATTCCTGTAACCCGATGGCTTTTTGCTCGTATAGGGTCTTGTTCAGCTTATACAAACGCTCCGCTTCTGTCAACTGGCTTTCCACATCGGTCATCTGGTTCAGCTTGTTCACCGTATTCTGTAATGCGGCGTTGCGTGAGATCTGCATTTGTGTCAGCAGGTTGTATACAGAAGTCTCCTGGTTTACCAGGCTCAGTTGCAGGTTCGTGTTGGATAATTTAAGGATGGGTTGCCCTTTTTTCATGATGGCACCGTCTTCCACGTATTTCTCTTCTACACGTCCGCCCTCGGTGGCATCCAGGTAGATGGAGGTGACAGGCAGTACAATACCATTTACGGGGATGGCATCCTTATACGGTCCTTTGGTCACTTCACTGATGGTGATCCTTTCGGTATCCACATTCAGTTTGGCTTTACCCGAAGTAAGGTAAAAACTGCCGCCGATCAATGCTAGGATGCCTATAGCCGCCACAATGGTAAGGATCCGTTTGTTGTTCCATTTCTTTTTTTGAATGACTCTGTCCACAGCTGTTGGTTTTTGGTTGAACTTATATGAGTTTGATTAAGCCGATCTCAGATCCTTCCCTTGCTGAACGTTGTTTGTGGGAAGATGTTACAAACACCAGTAGCACCAGGCCTATCGTTCCTGCTGCCAGCAGGAGGGCTATGAATCGGGGTTGTTGCCGGATGGTTGTTTTCATACAGGGTGATTTATGGTATATACTAAGAAACGATTGTGCCAGAATTTGTGCTCATTGATAATCAATGCTTTACTTTTTCGGCAATTGAAAAACTGTACGCATCCGTTACAGAAACTGTCCGGTTTTGATACACTACCCCGTTGGCTCTTTTTTCTAAATAGTTCTTTCTCAAATTATTAGCTAACTGGTATATTTATGGCTCATTTGTTTGCGGGTCAATTCATTGATGGATCACTGTTTGCACAACAGCCTTCATTGACCGATCGGCCCGCTAACAAATCAACCCTATCATAAACCCTAACGATATCCGAAAAACCGATCCTGCATGAGTTTGAAGAAAGCCAGTATCCTGGTGATAGATGATGATACCGACGTGCTAACGGCGGTCCGGTTGCTGCTCCGCACAGAAGTGAAAGAAGTGGTAACAGAAAAAAATCCCGAACAGATCCCGTTTTTACTGAGTAAGGACAAATTTGACCTGGTATTGCTGGACATGAATTTCAATGCTTCCATCAACACCGGCAATGAAGGCATCTACTGGCTGCAAAGGATCAAACAGCTGCAGCCCGATGTGTCTGTGATCATGATCACCGCCTACGGCGATATTGACCTGGCGGTTAGATCCCTGAAAGAGGGAGCAGCGGATTTTGTGGTGAAACCCTGGCATAACGAGAAACTGCTGTCAACCCTGCAGGGAATATTGCGTAACCGGGAACTTCCCAAGAACAGCCAATCGGGTAAAAAGATACAGGTGGGATTGGGTAACAATACACTGATCGGCGAGAGTGACGTAATGCAGGATATCTTTTACAAGATCGATAAGATAGCACCCACGGATGCCAATATCCTGATACTGGGAGAGAACGGAACGGGTAAGGACCTGATCGCTACAGCTATTCATGAACAATCGCTGCGTGCAGATAAACCATTTGTGAAAGTGGACGTAGGGGCCCTGACCGAAAGTCTTTTTGAGAGCGAACTGTTCGGCCATAAGAAAGGTGCGTTCACGGATGCACGGGAGGACCGGATGGGTCGTTTTGAATCGGCGAATGGCGGTACGCTCTTCCTGGATGAGATCGGAAACATCTCTTTACAGCAGCAGGCCAAACTGCTCACGGTTCTGCAGAACCGGCAGGTAACGCGTTTGGGTGCCAACCAGCCGGTTCCGATCGATATCCGGCTGATCTGTGCCACCAATATTCCGCTGAGCGAACTGGCCAACGAAAACCGTTTCCGGAAAGACCTGATCTACCGGATCAATACCGTTGAGATAACGGTGCCACCACTTCGTAAACGCAAGGATGATATCCTGCTGCTGGCCAATCATTTTGCCAAGATCTATGCAAACAAATACCTGAAGCCGAATATCCAGTTCCATGCATCGGCGCTGGAGAAACTGCAGCATTATCCGTTCCCGGGAAATGTGCGTGAGCTGCAGTATACCATTGAACGCGCCATGATCATGGCCGACAGTGATACCATCAGTGCGGCAGACCTCTTGTTTTCTCCCATTGAATCCTCGGTAACGGAATCGCAGGAGGATGAAGTGCTTAAACTGAGCACGATGGAGAAGAACACGATCATGAAAGTGATCGATAAACACAATGGTAATATCAGTAAAGCTGCCAGGGAGCTGGGGCTGACCAGAACCGCATTATACAGAAGACTTAGCAAATATGACATATAGAAGGATCCAGTGGGATATTCTGACCCGCGTACTATTATTGCTGCTTACCCTTTGTGCTGCAGCTTTCCTGCTGGTGCAACAGTGGTATGTATACGAGATACTGGTATTGCCTGTGATCATCTACCAGGTATTTGATTTTTACAGCTACCACAAACAGGCGCAACGGGAAGTGGAACAGTTTGTAGAGTCGATCCATTACCGGGATTTCTCCAGAAATTTCAACGTGACACAGGCGCCGGATGACCTGAAAGAGCTCCGTCGCGGTTTTAACGAGATCAATTCGGCTTTCAAACTGATCTCAAAAGAAAAGGAGACGCAGTACCAGTACCTGCAGAAGATCCTGGAACTGGTTGATACAGGGATCATTTCCTACGAAACGGAGACGGGGGAAGTGGTATGGATGAACGAATCTTTGAAACGTATGCTGCTGTTGCCGTATCTCAAGAGTATCCATTCCCTGCAAAAAAGGGATGCGCTGCTGTACGAACAGGTCATCCGCCTGCAACCCGGTAACAGCCATGTGGCCACGGTTCACCAGGATAAGAACATGTTCAAGATACTGCTGTCTGCCACGGCTTTTCAAACGGAAGGAAAAAAATTCCAATTGGTGGCTTTTCAGAATATCAACGAAGCCCTGGATGCCACCGAATCGCAGGCCTGGAAAAAACTGTTGAGCGTGATGACCCATGAGATCATGAATTCAGTGGCACCCATCTCTTCCCTGGCCGACACGCTCAAGAACCGCCTGCAGGAATCGGTTCAGTTCCTGGATAACAGCAATGGGGTGGTGGAAGACCTGGAAGTGGGCATCAATACCATCAAACGCCGCAGCGAGGGACTGCTGAAATTCGCAGAAGTATACCGGAACCTGAACAAGATCACCAATCCAACCCTGAAACATGTGTTCGTGCGTGACCTGTTCGAGAACATGCATAACCTGATGCAGCCTACGCTTAACCAGAAGGGTATTGAAATGGAAGTGATACTCAAAGATCCGGACCTGGCCATTGAAGTGGATCCCAACCTGATCGAACAGGTATTGATCAATCTCATTGTGAACGCCATTGAAGCAGTGAAGGAAAGTGAACAGCCAAGGATCGTGCTCTCGGCGGTACAATCTTCCAGCCACAAACTGGCCGTCAAAGTGTCGGATAACGGTTATGGAATGAGCGAGGATGTGATGAACAATATCTTCATACCTTTTTTCAGCACCAAAAAGAACGGCAGTGGTATTGGCCTGAGCCTGTGTAAGCAGATCATGATGTTGCACAAGGGCAATATCTCGGTTCAGTCGGTGGAAGGGAAGGGCTCTGTGTTTACTTTACAGTTTTGATGCGGGACCTCAATGCTCGCGAACCAGTGCCTGCTGCATTTTTTCCTTACTGGCGTCGGACAGGGTTTCATGCACATGGATCTGCCTGGCCATGCGACCGATAAAACCACTCTGTTCTTCAAACCTCCGGCACATGCTGCAGACGGCCATATGTGCGCGCAGTTGCCATTTTTCGCGCCAGGACAATCGTTTCTCCTCTTTTTTGGAAACGAGCCATGTGGCTTTTTTGCAACTGATCATCAGGAATTTCATCAGCGTTATTTTGCGTGGATCCAGTTTTTTTCCAGGCAGCCGCGTAATTGCAGTTTGGCCCGGTGTATCAGAACCCAATAATTAGACGATGTAATGTTCAGTACCTTACAGATCTCTGCTGCGTCAAGGTCTTCCAGGTATTTCATGGAAAAAACGGCCTGTTGCATCTCCTGCAGTTTTTTCCGGCATTTTTCCAGTATCGCATAGAACTCTTTGCTGTCTGTTGGTTGTTGCTGCATGTCCCAATGGCCGGGTTGGCTTTCGGGAAGCCAGTGCTCCGATTCATCAAACAAACCATCAGTGGGGGCTAACTCCGGCAGGGATTGGGTGATATCCCTGGCTTTTTTACGGTAATGATCGATGATCTTGTTCTTGCAAATGGTGAAGAGCCAGCTTTTTTCAGAAGCTTCGCCCTTAAAACTGTTACGGGCTTTCCAGGCACTGAGAAAGGTTTCCTGTACCAGGTCTTCGGCCAGCGCTGCATCGTTTACCCGGGGGAGCGTGTAACTGTATAACGCGTCCGCATAGTCGTTGATCCAGCGATCGGGGTTAAGCAAGGGATGAGACATAGGCTTGGATGAGGATCGAAAATACATAAATAAAATCGGATGCCGTTACCGGTAGCCGAAGCCGCCAGCCAAGAAAACAGTAAGTTTGCGGTTATGCAAGTCTTCACCAGTACCAGCCGTATCATCATAACCTGTCATAAATGGCTTTCACCCGCCTTACAACGCGAAGTAACGGCCCTGGGTTTCCCGATCGTACGGACATTTCCAACAGGTGTGGAGCTGAATGGCACCCTGAACGATTGTATCCGGCTGAACCTGAACCTTCGTTGTGCCAGCCAGGTCATGTATTCGCTCAGATCATTTCATTGTGATCACCCGGATGACTTGTACAGGCAACTGGCAGGTATATCCTGGGAAACGTTGATCCGTCCCGATGGTTATTTTTCTGTGACCAGTAATGTATTTCATCCTACTATACAGACCAACCTGTTTGCCAACCTGCGTGTGAAAGATGCGATAGTGGACCGGATGCGGAATAAAACGGGTAAACGCCCATCCACAGGCTCAGAATTATCGGGTGCTGTAGTGTACCTGTTCTGGAAACAGGAGGAGGCAGAGATCTTTTTGGACACTTCCGGCGAAACGCTGGCCAAACATGGATACCGGAAATTACCGGGTAAGGCGCCCATGCTGGAGGCACTGGCCGCTGCTACCATCTTATCCACCAAATGGGACGGTCGCTCGCCTTTTATCAATCCCATGTGTGGTTCGGGCACGCTGGCCATTGAAGCCGCGTTGATCGCCACCAACCGCCGGCCGGGCCTGTTGCGCAAGAATTATGCATTCATGCATTTCCTGGGCTATGATGCTGCTGTGTACCAGCAGGAAATGGCGGCGTTGCAAAAACAGGTACAGGAGGTGCCGGGTTTACAGGTGATCGCTTCGGACCGGAGTGAGCTGGCCGTATCCATCGCCAAAACCAATGCGGCCGCAGCAGGAGTGGAACAACTGATCGTATTCCAGGTCTGCGACTTTGAAAAGACCAGCGTTCCGCAGGACGCCGGAGGTGTGATCATGTTCAATCCTGAATACGGGGAACGACTGGGTGATGAGATAGAACTGAATGCCACTTATGCGCGAATGGGCGATTTCCTGAAAAACTCCTGCAAGGGATACACGGGTTATGTGTTCACAGGGAACCTTGACCTTGCCAAAAAGATACGGTTGAAACCATCCCGCAGGATCGAGTTCTTCAATGCCACCATCGACTGCCGTTTGCTGGAGTACGAAATGTATGCCGGTACCAAACGGGAGGATAAAAAGGCGCCAGCTCCTGGGGCTGATCAATAGTACGGCCCGTTTTGGTTGAATTTGATTCCGCAATATTGAATTTCGGCTGCTATGCTTCTGCAAACACCGTTTTGTGGAAATTAAATACTGCATAGAATCACGGCCAAAGCATTTTAGTTTTATCATTGTAAGCCACAAAAGAGTTGCTGCTTACGTTAAATGCTTGCACATGAAAAAATCCCTGTTGTTTTTGATCGGTATACTGACTGTTGCAATGACACAGGCACAGTCGTATACTCCCAGCCCCGAAAATCTCGCCGCAAGAAAAGAGTTCCAGGACAGGAAGTTCGGTATGTTCATCCATTGGGGTGCTTCCAGTGTACTGGGTAGCGGTGAATGGGTGATGAATAACCGTAATATCCGTGTGAATGAATACCAAACCTTACAGCGTGTATTCAACCCGGTGGATTTTGATCCCAAGGCCTGGGTGACCACGGCCAAAAATGCAGGCATGCAGTACATCACCTTCATTACCCGTCACCACGATGGTTTCAGTAATTGGGATACCCAACTCTCAGACTGGAAGATCACCAATACCCCATATGGGAAAGATGCTTTGAAGTTACTGGCAGATGAGTGTCATAAACAGGGTATCCAGCTTTTCCTGTATTATTCGCTGCTCGACTGGTACCGTTCCGATTACCAGTACGAGACAGGTAAGACAGGAAAAGGCACCGGCAGGACCCAGAAAAGTAACTGGCCCAGTTATATCAATTTCATGAAGGGGCAGCTGACCGAATTGCTCACCAATTATGGAGAGATCGCAGGCATCTGGTTTGATGGACACTGGGACCAGCTGGATAATGATCATGATAAGACCCTGCAATCCAAAGTGAACTGGCATTATGATGAGATCTACCCGCTGATCCACCGACTGCAGCCGAAATGCCTGATCAGCAATAACCATCATCTTTCACCCATACCCGGCGAAGACTTCCAGGCATTCGAGAAAGACCTGCCCGGTAATAATACCACGGGATTTGGCGGCGCCAGCATTTCGCAACTGCCTCTCGAAACCTGTGAGACCATGAACGATGCCTGGGGATACAATATGACCGACCGGAAATTCAAAACAGTGCCTGCCCTGATCCATTACCTGGTGAAAGCCGCGGGCCGGAATGCCAATTTCCTGCTCAATGTAGGCCCCAAACCTAACGGGCAGATCCAGTCAGAATTTACCGATACCCTGGCACAGATCGGTAACTGGATGCGGACCAACGGCGCAAGTATTTATGGAACGCGCGGTAATCTGATACCGGAACAGGAATGGGGAACCGTTACTGCCAAAAACAAAACCCTGTATGTGCATATCCTGAACAAAAAGGAGGTGGAACAGAATTACCTGTTCCTGCCGGGTGTTACGGCAACGGTCGCTAAAGCCAGTACTTTTGCCGATAAAAAAAATATCCGCTTCAAACAGCAGCCCGAAGGCCTGTTTGTATACCTTGATAATCTCAGCTTAGATGCGGTAGATACGATACTGGAATTAACCCTTCAATAAATACGAACATGAAACTGATCCGCTTTGGAGAACCCGGTGAGGAGAAGCCGGGTGTGTTTGTCGATGGAAAGAATTATGATCTGTCTGGCTTTGTGAATGACTACGATGAAGCTTTTTTTGCGAACGACGGGTTCGGCCGACTATCGGCCCTGTTATCGAAACGAACGGAACTGACGCCATTGCCGGAAGGAATCCGTTTGGGTTGCCCGGTAGCCAGACCCTCCAAGATATTGTGCATTGGATTGAATTATGCCAAACATGCAAAAGAGACCAATGCCCCTATACCGAAGGAACCTATCCTTTTTATGAAAGCTACCAGTTCCGTGAGTGGCCCCAATGATCCCATTGTCATTCCGAAGGATTCTGTTAAGACGGATTGGGAAGTGGAACTGGCATTTGTGATCGGTAAAAAAGCAAGTTATGTAGAGGAATCGGAAGCCATGGATTATGTGGCCGGCTATTGTTTGCACAATGATGTGAGCGAACGTGAATTCCAGCTGGAACGTGGCGGCACCTGGGATAAAGGCAAGGGCTGCGACACTTTCGCTCCACTGGGCCCGTGGATGGTGACCAAGGACGAGATCCCCGATCCGCACAACCTGCGGTTATGGTTAAGCGTGAATGGGGTGATGATGCAGGATGGGAATACCGACGATCTCATTTTTTCCATTCCGCAACTGGTAGCTTATATCAGTCGCTTCATGACCCTGCTGCCGGGCGATATCGTGTCTACCGGAACACCGGCGGGTGTGGGACTCGGTTTTACGCCGCCTGTATACCTGAAACCTGGCGACGTGGTGGAGCTGGGGATCGATGGATTGGGCAGTTCCCGTCAAAACCTGGTCGCCTATGCCCGTGATTGATGCACACCAGCATTTCTGGAAATACCATCCTGACACACATCGCTGGATCAGTGAGGAGATGGCAGTGATCCGGAGGGATTTCCTGCCCGCAGATCTTGCCTCCATACTGAAAAAACAGGGGATTGATGGATGTATTGCCGTTCAGGCCGACCAGTCGGAAGCAGAAACCGATTTTCTGGTATCGCTTGCCGATGGGAATGATTGGATCAAAGGGGTCGTGGGCTGGGTGGATCTTTGTGCTGAGAACATCAGGGAACGGTTGCAATATTATAGCCAGGTGCCGGTAGTGAAGGGATTTCGCCATATCCTGCAGGCGGAAGATCCTGCGTTCATGCTGAAGCCTGAATTTTTACGGGGCATCGGTGCATTGCAGGAATATGGTTTTGCTTACGATATACTGGTCTATCCCCATCACTTGCCCGCAGTGCAACAACTGGTGCAGCAATTTCCTGACCAGCGTTTTGTGATCGATCACCTTGCTAAACCGGATATCAGCAAGAGCATCATGGAGGATTGGGTAAAGAACATCCAGGCAATAGCGGCTTTCCCCAACCTGTATTGCAAGATCAGTGGCATGGTTACCGAAGCCAACTGGGCGTGTTGGAAAAATGAGGACCTGCATCCCTACCTCGATATGGTAACAGGCGCTTTTGGAACCGACCGATTGCTGTACGGTTCTGACTGGCCGGTTTGTTTGCTGGCAGCATCGTATGAAAGAATGATGGAACCAGTGAAAGAATATTATAGTAACTTTTCTGCTGCCGAACGGGCCGCTTTGTTTGGTGGCAATGCAGCTGCTTTTTATCATGTATAATTCCTGAAGATGGACCTCCAATTACAGAATAAAGTGATCCTGGTGACCGGCGGTGCACGCGGTATCGGGGAAGCTATTGTACGGGTGCTCGCCAAAGAGGGAGCCATTCCGGTGATCATTGGAAGAAATGAAGAAGATAACCAAAAACTGGTGAATGAACTGCTGGCCAATGGTTGCCAGGCAGGACAGGTAGTTGCGGAACTGGCCGATCCCATTGCCGCCGGAAATGCCGTGAGGACCGCGTTGTTGCAGTTTGGCAGAATAGATGGCGTTGTGAACAATGCAGGTGTGAATGACGGGGTGGGACTGGAGCATGGCAGTTATGACCGTTTCATGGAGAGCCTGCATAAGAACCTGGTGCATTATTACCTGGTGGCACAAACTGCTTTGCCTGAATTGATCAGGTCCAGAGGTGCTATCGTGAATATCACATCCAAAACAGCGGAAACGGGCCAGGGGAACACATCGGCGTATGCTGCTGCCAATGGAGGGAGAAACGCACTGACCCGTGAATGGGCCGTTGAATTGCTCAAATACGGAATCCGGGTGAACGCTGTGGTAGTGGCCGAAAGCTGGACGCCGGCATATGAGACCTGGATCAAAACTTTACAGGACCCAGAGAAGAAACTCGCAGAAATATATTCCAGGATACCACTGGAGAACCGCATGACAACCCCGGAAGAGATCGCTAATACGGTTGCCTTCCTGTTGTCGCCGATGTCAAGCCATACCACCGGTCAATTGATCCACGTGGATGGGGGATATGTGCATCTGGACCGGGCATTGGCCAATGCCTGATCTTGTTGGACCGTATTTCCGGTTGCTTTTGCAGCATTCTCAGTTTGCGTAATGCACTTCTTTGGCTATTATTGTAAGCGAAATTCAATAACGATGGGAGAAATCAGGATCGTGGTAGTAGATTCCGGATCTGTCTACATAGAAAAACTGAACAAAAGGTTATACCAGGAAGTTGAATACGCGCATTATTACCATGAAATGATACAACTGCCCGATGGTAAACAAAGGTCGCTGCACCTGTTCCGCGATACCAGGAACCCTGACTTCCTTCCTGTTCTTCTTAGAAGTTACGAAACATTGGAAGGTACCAGCTTTTACTCCGGCCGGGTGGTAGCCATCAAGAAATATTATGTACATGGCCCATCAGGACCCGAAGGGCGCTTGAAAATACAGGCCGATAACAAACATCTTTACGACATCACTGCCGATGCTTTGGAACAGTTGGGAATGTGAACCTCACTTGACTCCGGCTGCCTGTAACCTTTTGTGATAAGTGACATAAGACGCAATCAATACTGCCCATACGGCTATGGGGAACAGGGTGAGACCACTGAATCCATCTGTTGCCCAATGCGAAACAAACGCCGAGATGAACGTGAAACTCAATCCTGCATAGGCCCATTCTTTCAATCTTGGCGGGAAGACCGGTATGATAAGTACGAGTGTGCCGCATACTTTAAAAACGGTCAGCATCACCCGGAAATAATCAGGATAACCCAGGTGCCGGATACCGTCGATGGCCAGCTGGGTATGTGAAGTGAGTGCGGGCATAACGCCTTCAAACAAAAAGATCAGTGCGGTACAGATCCAGTAGATGAGGTTGGTAGCTTTCATATTTTCAGTGTTTGTGTGAATAATGGTGAACAACGATGCCGCAGGTAAAGGCAACAGACCGCTGTAATACCAGCGTTGTTCTGTCAGTGAATATGCGCATACCGTTACCAATGGCCGTGGGGTTGATGAAGAGATAAAGGTCATCGATCAGTTGTTCCTGTATCAATGCCGCGGCCAGTGAAGCTCCGCCATAGGTGATGATGTCCTGGCCCTCCTGTTGTTTGATCGCCAGGATCTCTTCTTTCAGTCTTCCCTTGGCTAAACGTGTATTGGCCCATGGGTTTTGTTCCAGGGTATGGGTGAACACGACTTTCGGTGTATTGACCATTTTCTGGGCAAAAGCATCATTCGTGTCCGGGTTTTCCAGCGCGGCGGTCCAATGGGGAATAAAGCCCATGGCCAGGTTCTTGCCTAAGACGATCGTGTCAACGGGTTCAGTAAGTTGGTTCACGAATTCTTTGATGCCATCGTCCCAGTTCCATTCCATCCAGTCCATTTCACCGTTGGGCCCGGCCACAAAACCGTCAATACTCAACTGCATCTGTAATTTTAATTTTCGCATATGGGTTGCCAATGTTTGGTTTGATCGTATTGTAATAACCAATGGTTACCGAATTTATCGGTTAATCCTCCAAATAACGTGCCCCAGTGGGTATTTTCCAGCGGGTGTGTGGCCTGGCCGCCATCAGCCAGCCTGGCATAACTGATCCGGATCTCTTCTTCGCTGCTGCAGTTCAGGCAAATAGCGATCGCGTTGCCATGGATCAGTCCTTCTTCACTTACCATATCCGATCCCAGTAAGGCCCATCCATCTTTGATCAATGCTGCCTGCAGGATACAGGTTTTCATTCTCTCAGGCAAACCTTCCGTCATGGGTGAATCGCCCAGGGTTTGCAAGGTCAGCTGGCCTCCCAGCGCCTGCTGATAAAATTGCATGGCTTCCAGGCAGTTACCGTTAAAACTTAAATAAGATTGTAGTTGTGTCATGCCGTTTTGCTACGCTTATTCGTATCCGGTACAAAACTGTTATTTGTTTTTGATCCGTGCAAGGTGCGATGAAGACAATAACAGGGTTGATTACGACAAAGCTTTTTTCTACATTTAGCCCATGAAAAACGTATCCATCCTTGTCCCTGAAACAGCCATTATTGAAGCCGTTGCAGATCCCAATTACATGTTCAAAGCCGTTAATCAGTTCCTGGTAGCCTCCGGCAGGGAACCTTTATTCCAGGTGCAACTGGTGGGATTAACGAGGGAAGTCAGGCTGGACAACAGTCTCTATTCTGTGCATACGGATAAGCTGTTGGATGAAGTGGACAAGACGGATCTGATCTTCATCCCTGCCATCAGTGGTGATATTGCTACGGCACTGGAGCTGAATAAGGAAATGATCCCCTGGATCGTGGCACAATACCGTTCCGGCGCTGAAGTGGCTTCCCTGTGCATTGGTGCGTTTTTACTGGCTTCTACGGGTTTGCTGAACGGGAAAAAATGCTCCACACATTGGAATGCGGCCAACGAGTTCAGGAATATGTTCCCTGAAGTGGAACTGGTCGATGGCAGTATCATCACCGAAGAACAAAGGATCTATTCCAGTGGAGGGGCCAATTCTTACTGGAGACTGTTATTGTACCTCGTGGAAAAATATACAGATAGGGATACTGCCATCCTGGCTTCCAAATATTTTGCAGTGGATATAGACCGCGAGAGCCAGCGCAGTTTCATGATGTTCCGTGGGCAAAAGGAACATGCCGATACAGCCATCCTGCAGGCGCAGCTTTTCATCGAAGAGAATTTCCAGGGGCGCATCACGGTAGATGAGCTGGCCGACCGTTATGCCATGGGTCGCCGCAGTTTTGAACGGCGGTTCAAGAAAGCCACCAGCAATACGGTAGTGGAATATATGCAGCGGATAAAGATAGAAGCGGCCAAACGCAGTTTTGAAAGCAGCCGCAAAAACATCAACGAAGTGATGTACGATGTGGGATATACGGATACCAAAGCGTTCCGGACCGTTTTTAAGAAGATCACTGGCCTGACGCCGATAGAATATCGCAACAAATACAATAAACAGGCGGTGTTGAATTAATAGCGGAACCGGAATTTTCCGGGAAGCACTTCTATTATCAAATCTTTTGCCCTGTACAGGTCGCCGTCTGCTTGAATGTCCACAGTTTCGTGACAGCTGATCTGGAATTTGCTTCCCTGGCGGTGCGTTACAAATGGGAGATGCAGGTGTTTTCCTTTCTGGATCACGGGCAGGTATCGCAGCCGTTTGAACAGTGGCAGGGGTTTGCAGAGCAGCATGTCCAAGCTGCCATCTTCTATGGATGCTTCCGGCGCCACAAAAAAACCACCTCCGGCTCGGGAGGAATTGACCACCATCACCAGCAAATAAGGTCCCTGCCATTCTTCGGCACCAGCCTGTACGCTGAATCTTTTTTCCCTGAATCGAAAGATCTTTGTAACCACCGCTAGCAGGTAGCCGAGTTTGCCTCCCAGCATCCGTATGGACCGCATGGAGCGGACGATCTCACCATCAAAGCCCAATCCCAGACAGTTGATGAAGAGGTGGTCATTGAACCTGCCGGCATCTATGTACTTTGGCGTGGCTTGCAATACCTGTTCCAGTTGTTCGGCATCGGTCTTGTTCCCATATAATTTCCAGGCAAAATCATTGCCCGTGCCGCTTTTAAAAAGGGCCAGTGTTTTGTTACAATCAGGATATCGATTGATGAAATAGTTGATGGTGCCATCACCACCGATCAGCCAGATGTCTGAAAAACCATCAAATTCAGCAGGCCATTCATCTTTGTAGGTAGTAGATGGGATCTGCCTTTTCTCCAGTTCATGATGCAGCCAGACAGATAGGGCTGCAGATCTTCCTTTGCCCGCTCTGGGGTTCTCTAATATGGCAACAGCGGTTATGGACAATGTTCAGTGAACTTGAGACAAACAAGTTACTGAAAATCGGGTTTCGAAACGCCGATGCGTTTTGCTGGATCAGATCTTGTTGCGTTTCCTTTCCTGGTTCGTATGCACTTCTTTTACAGAATCGGCTTCATCGGGATGCATCTCTTCCCTGTCTTTTTTGTTTTGCCGAACCAGGAAAAGCACCAGCGCCAGAACCACTAACGCGGTAATGCTGATGACGAGAATTTGATTTTGTTCCATAGAACAGTTTTGAAAGATGGCTGGATAGAGTTTCTTAAAGTTATTCAGGAAAACAGGGAACCGGTGTTAAGTTTTTATCAATTTCTGCCGGGTAGTATGTGTGCATAATCCGTAATTTGCCGTTCAATCTGATTTGTCTATGCGTTTCCTTTCTGTATTGTTCTTATTGGTATTCCTGTCTGCCCGTGCAGATGCCCAAACCCACCCTGATTTCTGGAATGATGTACAGGTGATCAAGCAATATGATAAGATCTATGCACCGCCTAAAGATCCCATCCTGTTCACGGGGAGCTCTTCTATCCGCCTTTGGGGCAAGCTGGCGGAGCAGTTTCGGGGGTACACCGTTCTGAACAGGGGTATCGGAGGTGCGGTGACCCGTGATATCGACCGTTATGTAGAGGATATCATACTGCCGTATAAACCACGGCAGATCGTATTGTACATAGGGGAGAACGATATCCTGAAGGCCCCGAATGGCGATACCGTTTTTGTGGCGTTCCAGAAACTGTTCCAGCATATCCGTGCTGTATTGCCGGATGTTCCGGTTGCCTATATCTCCATTAAACCCAGCCCTTCCCGGGCGCAATTCCTTCCGGTTGCGATCAGGGCCAATGAACTCATCAGGGATTATCTCGCCACGCAAAGCGGGACCGCCTTTATTGATATCTACCCGCTGATGCTTGATAGAAAAGGCAATATGCAGCCGGAACTGTTCCGGGAGGATAAACTGCACATGAAGCAGGAGGGATATGATATCTGGTATAAAAAGATCAGGCCGTTCCTGATAAAACAGTAATTAATTCCAGGCATACAGGATACGTAACATATGTTACACTGGGGTGAATTAAGCTGTACCAACTTTGAGGTACAAACAAACACCACATGTATGAAAATCCTCGTTGTCGGGGGTAATTTCGCAGGCTTTACCGCGGCGATCCTCCTCAAGAACAAACTCAAAGAAAACGCTGAAGTAACCTTAATAGACAGAAACGAAAAATTCCTGTTCGTTCCATCCCTGATCTGGGTGCCCTTCAAACGCCGGGAGGTGAATGAGATCAGTGTTGACAGGCGGAACGTACTTGACCGGAAAGGGGTGAAGTTCGTTCAGACCGTTGCTCTTCGTGTAGATCCCGATGAAAAGATCGTGTACACCGAAAAAGGGGAGATGCCCTATGACGAGCTGGTGATCGCCACCGGCCCGAAAGTGAATTTTGATGTTGCCCCTGGTGTACGTGAACATGCCTGTTATATTGGTACCCCTACCGGAGCCATGGACGCACGTGAAAAACTGGAGGAGTTCAAAAAGGATCCCGGACCGATCGTGATCGGTGCCACACAGGAAGCCGGTTGTATGGGTGCTGCCTATGAGTTTCTCTTCAATATGGAAAAATGGCTGCGTGAGCAGGATATCCGGAAAAAAGTAGACCTGTACTGGGTGACCCCCGAAACGTATCTTGGCCACTTCGGTATTGATGGGATGCCTTTGGGCGAGTCTATGCTGAAAGGGTTCATGAAGATGTTCCATATTCATTACCGCACCAATGTTGCCATCAAGGAAGTAACGAAAGATGGCGTGTACCTGAGCAATGGAGAGTTCATTGCCAGTAAGTTCAAAATGCTGATGCCGCCATTCCGCGGTGTTGATTTCGTTACCAATTCACCCAAGCTGGAAGCACTGCCCAATGGATTCATTGATGTGTTGCCAAGCTACCGTCACAAAAAATATCCCAACGTATGGGTGGCCGGATTAGCGGTTCAGGTTGCCCCGCCTTTTGAAAAGGGTACTGTGCCTTTTGCTGTTCCGAAAACAGGTTACCCCAGCGACGAAACCGGTAAGATCGTTGCCGAGAACATTGTGCGTACCATCAAAGGTGAGACCAAACTGAAAGAAAAAACATGGGGAGAGATCCCTGGCGTATGTATCATGGATGCCGGGAAAAAAGAAGTGATCATCTTATCCAATCACCTGTTCAAGCCTCGCAGCATTGCCATTATGGTGCCCAACGTGATCTGGGACTTTGGTAAAGTGTTGCTCGAAAAATATTTTCTATGGAAACTCCGTAATGGTTACGCGCAGTTGCCATGATCTGCTTGCATTCATAAAGTGTAGGTGTAGGTTTGGGCCCATCCCGGGTTGGGATGGGCTTTTTTGTTGACTGATGATGAAATAATCATATATGTGTTAAAAATATAAGTAGGTATGTAACAAATGTTACACACTGTAAAATCCTGTTTCAGGAAATTTGCTTAACGATTCTCTGCTTATCATCAACCTTCTTTGCCGGCATGCTTCACCTGCGTCCCAGTATCATGTGACCTGACAGCATATTGCAATAAAGAGACTTTCTATACACTCCCCCCGAACCGGGATGGGTAAGCGCAGTTCCCTGACCGGGTATAGAGAGTAGGTGTAGGTTTGGCCCATCCCTTAACCGGGGTGGGCTTTTTTATTCGGAACTGTTTAGCGGGAAGTTTATAAAATAACTACGCCCTGAAGTCCTTGCATCATGAGTTATTGGCAAGGATTCCAGGGCGCAGTTGAAAAAGATCTATGATCTATTGGGTGATCTCTGTTTCTATTCTTTCGCTCTCGTTCCCTAAACGGTCAACAGCAGTGACAGCGATCTTTACCAGGTTGACATCTTTGTTGTTCCTGTCTTTAATAGAGGTGGCGATAGTAACGGCATGTTCATTCCGGTTCAGTATCTGGTAGGTCCAGCTGTTGCCATATTGTTTATAGACCACCCAGCGAAATACTTTGTCGGCATGCGGGTGCGTAAATCCAACCTGTATGCCATCGCTGGTTTTACTGGTTTGCACAGCAGGAACCTCCGGTTGTTTCTTGCCCAGCCAGGGAGAGGCAGGTACCAGTGCATCCTTCTTATACGGTCCTTCCAGCAGGGCTTTGGAAAGATTGTTGCTGCGGATCACGGAAGAGAGGCTCCAGTGTACGGCTCCGGCGCTGTTGGGCAGCATACCCCGGGTGATCATGATCTGGCTCAATGTTTCAGTGGTTCCCTTTATGCTGCTGTCTCCTACATTCATACCAGGCCATAAGTGGCGTTTTTTTGTATTCTCGTTTTCCCACCAGCCCAGCAGTATCGGGAAACTCAGGGGCATCCGGTTAATGGGCCAGTATAGTTGCGGCGTAAAATAATCCACCCAGCCTTTGTTGAGCCAGAGTTTGGCATCGGCATAAAGGGTGTTGTACTGGTCAAAACCCTCTACAATGGAGGGGTAGCCCGGGCGCCAGGTACCGAATGGACTGATGCCGAACTTCACGTATTTCTTTTCGGCTTTGATCTCTTTGTATAACCGTTCAATCAGTGTATTCACGGCTGCCCGGCGCCAGTCGCCCCGGGAAAGGGTGCCGCCTTTTTGCTGGTAAACAGCCCAGCTTTCCTGGTCCGGAAAATCATCTCCGCCATTGTACTCAGGGTAAGGATAAAAATAATCGTCCAGGTGTACACCATCAATGTCATAACGTTTCACCAGGTCACGCACCACAGCGGCAGTTTTATCCTGCGTTTCTTTTTTGGCCGGGTCCATCCAGTAATAATTCTGTTTCAGTTTCACCACCAGTTCGGGATTTGTTTTTACGATGGAATGGTCACTGATATTCTTACTGGTAGGATGATAGGCGCGATAGGGGTTCAGCCAGACATGCATTTCCAGGCCACGGTCGTGTGCGGCTTCAGTCCAGAACTGCAGGGGATCGTAATAAGGGTCGGGAGCCTTGCCCTGTTCGCCGGTAAGATAATAGGACCAGGGCTCCAGTTTGCTGTCGTACAAAGCGTCAGCCATGGGGCGCACCTGGAAGATGACTGCATTGAAATGATGCTCTTTTAAGAAGTCGAGTTGTGCGATCGCTTCTTTCTGTTGTTCTGCTGTGCTTAATCCGGGTTTGCTGGGCCAGTTGATATTGGCAACGGTAGCTATCCAGGCAGCGCGGAATTCCTTCTCAACGGCCGGCGGCCGTATCGGTGTCTGCGCTTTTGCAGAGGACAGGGAGAGCAAAACAAGCAGACTGTAAAAAACAGGATGTAAGGGTCTTTTCATAAGTAGTAATTGAGGAAGTCTAAAGTACTTAAACCTCGTATCATTCCGGAAAAAAATAACGGGATTGTGATGGAAGGAGCAAGAGCCAAAACAGGCGGTTTGTTATGGGGAAACTGCAGTTTTGCCCCTTATATGCGGGAGTGTTTCTTAAAAGTGGATTAAATTACCCTATATGTATATCTGAACCTCTTCGGTTCTCGTTATTATCGACCACGATTTGTGTAAAATGAAGTGTTCAGATAATATGTATTCGTTTTCTTCCATGGCCCGGCTCAGACAATGGTATTTGCCGGCAATTGTTTTGATGGCACTGGTTTCCTGCAGTAAATCTTATACCATCACCCCCGACCCTTTGGCCACTAATATTATCGCGTTAACGGGAAGTGAAGGCGCTTATTCCAGATGGCGTTTGAACAAGATCTTGATCGAACAGGTTACCCAGCCTGCGAACACGATCAATAAGGATTATTATAAATTATATCAGCTCAATGGGAGTTTTGAGGATGGAGATGGGGTGCGCGGTAAGTGGAGCCTGGTAACCAAGGACTCATTGCGCGAAGTAGTGACCAATACCCAATCCGGTTCTTATGCCGTTCAGCAATACCGTATCACCAAACTGACCCGCACGGAATTGTCGCTTAGCTACTTTGTGAATGCAAGGGAGGTCACTATTTCATTTACCGCAGAGAAATAGGTCCTGTTCCAGCCGATCATTTTTTGAATAACCCGAAGCTGAGTGCTCCCATCATGGCACCATATAAAGTACTGTTAAGGGGTTTTGACGTGATCATACAGGTGCCTGAGCTGCAACCGACCTGTTGCCAGTATACATAACCTGCAATGGCACCTGCCACTGCACCGATAAGATAGAGCTTATTTATCAGGATCCATTTTTTCATAAGGGGAGAACTTGGGAAATAGTGAACAAAGATCAATCTTGTTTTTGGGTCAATTCCTGGATTTTACAGCTGATATAGGTTTTTGCCTTATCCAGGAAACTGTTCCTTCCTTTTTCGGGATAACCCAATTGTGCCAATTTAACGGCAATGGCATCCCTGTCGATGGCAATACCGCTGACAGATACCTTTTGTGTTTTGATATCCGCGTCAACGGAAACCACCCCTTCCATTTGTAAAAGGTTTTCACGGATATTGTTTACACAACCCATGCATTTTACATTTTCTACGTTCAGCAGGTAAGAGTTCATATGCCGGTTTTCGGCAAAGTTACACAGACAATTTCGCTGGCTCTGTAACAAAGGTTACAGACCAGAAAGGGATCAGCGTTAAGCGTATCAAATAACGTATCGATAAGAGGGGGAAACACGGACCTGTAAGCCGATTTTATCTAGTGACGTTCAAGGGTTATCTTGCAGTTGATATGTGGATTTACCTATTGGTGTTCGTAGCTACTTTTTTGGTAGACCTGGTACCGTTCATCGGGCCACCTGCCTGGACGGTCATGGTCTTTTGTCAGATGCAGTTCGGGCTCAATATCTGGCTCGTTCTGATAACGGGTGTTATCGGTTCTACCCTGGGGCGTTTTGCGCTCAGCCAATACATGCCCTGGTTGTCTGATCGTTACATCAAGGCTGACAAAAATGAGGACCTCAAGTTCATAGGCCAGAGACTTTCCCAAAGGGGCTGGCAGATACAATTATTTGTGCTCGTATATACGTTAACTCCCATGTCGTCCACACCTGTGTTTACTGCAGCGGGTATGGCAAGGATCCCGCCCATCAAGATCATTCCTGCTTTTTTTGTAGGTAAGTTCATCAGTGATATGGTGATGGTACTGGCGGGCGATTATGTGGTGCAGAATTCGAAGGCCATTTTTGCCGGCTTGCTCACCTGGAAAAGTCTGCTCACCCTTTTGCCCGGGGTGCTGATCATCTTCGTTCCCCTGTTTATCGACTGGCGTGTGTTATTGGAGCAAAAGAAGTTACGGCTCAATTTTCATATCTGGAAGTGATGGGTTCACTTTCAGGGGAGCTTGCCATTTTCCGTAAAACCTGTTTTTTCCCTGATAAACAGGCATTTTTTCCCGTTTAATTATCCACGCGTTGTGAATAACCAACTCTTTTTTGGCTTTTTTATTATGTAAAAAGGCTTTTTTATCAATGTTTTATCACCGTTTTTGCTCCGGGAAAAAGAACGCCGGGTTGTAGTGATATTATGTCTTTAGAGTAGGGTTAGTCATTGAAAAATTTGACGAAAAACTATTATTTACCCACATGATTGAGGCTGATATTACTACATTTTATAGACGCAGGGCAAAACCGGGAAGGTCTTCTTCGGTTGCTGATAAATCGCATTCAGCCAGTATTTCATTGGGATAGGTGTTCCTGAAATTCTCTCTTTTTCATGCCCGGGTAGTAGGTATTCAGAAATCTGTGAAGAAAATTCTACGGAACTAAGTAGCGAGCATAACACTTGTGTATCTGTGTCTTAGATCACCTTACTTCAGATTTCACCGGAAATTTTCCGGGTGAATTTTTATATATCGATTCGAGGGTATACTTGTGTAAGCAAAATCCAATATCACAAACTCTCCGAAGTACCCAGGAAGTTTGTTGGTATGAACTATCTGCAAACAAATTTCCTAAGACTATGAACAAAAACTTCTCCCCGGGTTTTCGTAAGGCGGCCTTGACCCTTCTTGTGACCGTGGCCATCTTCACCAGTTGTACCAAAGGGTATGATCCCGGAAATCTGTTAAGCGACAGGATCGCCATTCTGACCGGTCAACCCGGTTCTGTGAATTGGGTCCTCAACACCATCCTCGTAAACAATGCAGCTGATACTTCAGCAAAAGGAGCGCGGAAAGTATACCGTCCGGACGGAACCTTTGTGGATGATCTTGGGTTCACCGGTTACTGGACCCTGTATTCCAGGGATTCGTTGATCGAGAGTACCCGTTCCAGTGTGAACCCCGATGCACCTTATTTTACCAATCATTTCCGTATAGAGCGTTTGGACCAGGGCCGGTTACGGCTGACCACGACCAACGCAGATAAAATAATCCGGTTCGAATATGTCTCCAACAAGTAAACGTGCATGTTATGTACTGATTACTTGTTTACTGCTGAATTTTCCTGTTGTTGCCCAGATCAGAGCCCATTATCATTTTGGCTTTATCGGGGCAACCGGCGACACATCTGTCAAACTCAGCGAACCGGTAATCATCCAGTACAGTAAATGTTTTGAGATCACCAATGGGGTGCCCAAATTCATAGCTCCCAAACCGGGTCCCTTTGCCATTACCTGTAACGAAGTGCCACCTAAGATCGAGCTGCAGGTATATGCATACCCTAATCCGGCCATCCACCAGCTTACGATCCGTTCGCTGGTGAATTTCCCGGAAAAAGGCCTGGTGCAGTACACGGTCTCCTTTACTGATCTAATGGGTAATCCCGTCAAATCAGTAAGAACCGATCTGGCATCGATCAACCGCGGACTTGTGGTTGATGTACGCGGATTCCCGTTGGGCTATTACATGGTTACGTTGTACGCAAATAAGGAACAGATACAGTCATTCAAGATTCTAAAAGCTTTGTAAGATGATGAAAAGGGTAGGCCGTATAGCACTATTGTTGTTTGTTTTGGTATTCGTGGGTGGTAAAGTTGTTGCACAGATCGTACAAACCCCGAAAGGTATTTTGTTCCAGGCATCCATTACGGATGGTAAAGGGAACTCGGCTTCCGGCAGGAAAGTGTACATCCAGGACGCTATTGTGCAAAAAACACCGAACGGAAAAGTGGTGTACAGTGAAACTTTCCAGGTAACCGCATCGGAACAGGGATTGGTGACCATCGTGGTTGGTCAGGGTACCCGTATTTCGGGAGCGGCCTCCATTGCCGATATTGACTGGTCTGCCGGACCCTATTTTTTCAGCGTAAAAGCTGCGGTATCGCCGTCATCTTCCGCCATTGGCTGGGATCCATCGCAGAATTATGCAGACCTGGGTACTTCTCCTTTCTGGGCGGTTCCCTATGCCTTATATGCGGCCAAGGCTGAGGGGATGGACAAGAAACTGAACATAGCAGATACGGCTGCCATGCTGAAACCGTATGCAGATAACAAGAATGTTGTTTTTACAAGGGGTATCAATGGACTGGTTCCCGCACCTGGTACGGTCAGCGGCCGTTACCTGGCAGATAATGGCCAATGGCTGCCATACCTGGATACGGTTTTGTTGAACAGCAGGATCGACCGTAAGCTGGATGCAGCTGATACAGTATCATTGAGCAACCGGATATTTGCAGCACAGCAATCGTTGAAAGTACATCTGGAAGAGACCACATCCGGTCTTACGGCCCAGATCAATACCAAACTGAACACCAGCGATACAGTGAGCCTGAATAAAAAGATCCGGGGAAAATTGAGCTTGGGTGATACGGCATCTATGTTGTCCGGTTATGCCAGAACGGGACACGCTGTGAAATATGCTGATACTACTTCGATGTTGAGCGGTTACGCGAAAACCGGTCAATCTGTACAGTATGCTGATACGACATCAATGTTAAGCGGCTACGCGAAAGTTGGCCGATCTGTACAGTATTCCGATACAGCTTTCATGCTGTTGAATCGTTTGAAGCTGTCTGATACAACTGCTATGTTGAGTGGTTATGCGAAGAATGGCCAATCTGTTAAATATGCTGATACGACATCAATGTTAAGTGGCTATGCGAAAACAGGTCGCTCTGTACAATATTCCGATACGGCTTCAATGTTGTTGAATCGTTTGAAGGTATCTGATACCACTTCTATGCT